>JBJKRT010000069.1:0-24189 GCA_046704545.1 Longimicrobiales bacterium | reverse complement strand
GGAGACACGCTCTGGGTGGGCGACGGGGCCGCGGACCGCATCACCTTGTTCTCACCCGAGGGGAACGTGCGCACCACGATCCGCACCCGCAGCGTCTGGCTCCACGTGGACGACCGGGCGATGGTCGACGAGCAGGGCGAGCGCCTCCTCCCCGACGGGCGGATCGGATTCGACGTAACCGCCATGCGCGCCGCGAGGGGGGCCACCGCCGGGTGGAAAGTCCCCGAGCTCGTGTCGGATCGCGGTGGAGAGCACATCGATACCGTGGGATGGGAGACCTTGCCGTCCGTCGCCCGGAGCACGATCGAGCTGAAGGGCCGTCCGGTGGCGGTCCCGGGGCCCCCGCCCGACGTCCCGATCCGGCTGCACGCCGCCGACGGTCTCGTGGAGGTCGACCGGAAGGCCGTGACGGATCCGGACAGCGCGCTCCTCACCGTGACGCGTGTCCGGTCACCGGCAGACACGGTCTATCGGCGGCGATATCGCTACCGGCCGCCGGGCTTCCCGGCCTCGCTGGTCGAGAGCCTCGTCGGCGAGCAGGCGCACTGGGGTGCGCGCTCGACCGGACTCGACAGTGTCGCGGTGGCCCGCGTCATCCGCGGCGCCCTGCACCTTCCGCGTTTCCAGACCCCGGTGTCGCTGGCGCTGCTCGGCGCGGACGGCTCGGTCTGGCTCCGCCGCGAGGACGAGGGCAAACCGACATTTCGCTGGGAGGTGCTGGACGCGAGCGGCGGGCCGGTCGGTCAGTTCGACCTTCCCCGGTCCGTGTCGATCCGGTGGTCCCGGTTGGGGATGTTCTACGGGGTCGCGGTCGACAGCCTCGGGGTACCATGGCTGGTGCGGTATCGGGTGGCATCTCCGTAGGGAGGGCCACCGGATCCCGAAGGTAAGCCGAAAGTGACGCGAGATCCTCGTTCCGTCACTCCTGGCACGACTCCTGCGATGTTACAGCGTGGAGAAGACCAGAATCCGACTCGACGACCGGACCGGAGACGACGATATGAAGGCCGCACGACGCTTCCCAGGACGTAGAGGCATCGTACTCATCCTGCTGCCCATGCTGCTCACGCTTCCGGGCTGCGCCTGGCTCCGGAGCTTGAGCGGCACCGAAAAGGGCGCGGGCGCAGGCGCCGCCGCCGGCGCCGTGATCGGAGGCCTCATCGGCAAGAACAACGGATCCACCGCGAAAGGTGCGATCCTCGGAGCCGTGGTGGGCGGAGCGGCCGGCGCGGCCATCGGCCACCAGATGGACAAGCAGGCCGAATCCCTACGGCAGCAGCTCCCCGACGCCGAGGTGAAGCGCGTGGGCGAAGGCATCGAGGTCACGTTCGCGTCCGGAATCCTCTTCGACGTGAACTCGGACCGCCTGCAGCCGGCCGGCGAGCACGACCTGGACGAGCTGGCCTCCTCGCTCCAGCAGTACAACGGCACGCACGTCCTGCTGGTGGGCCACACCGACTCGACGGGCAGCGCGGACTACAACCAGCGGCTCTCCGAGCGGAGGGCCAACTCGGCCAAGGTACGCCTGATGAGAGACGGGCTTTCCGGAAGCCGTGTCGACGCCGTCGGCCGCGGCGAAGCCGAGCCCGTGGCATCCAACGACACGGCCGCCGGGCGTCAGGCCAATCGGCGCGTGGAAGTCGCGATCTTCGCGAGCAAATCCATGCGCAACAAGATGATCCAGGAGCACGGAGGAAGCTGAGCCGGACGCGTCCTCAGCGCACCCTCCTCATCGGCACGTTCGGATCGTGATCCACCCGCCAGATCGGGAAGATGGCTTTGGGTCGCGAACCGTACACGAGCCCCGACAGCGCTCCCTCCTCGGACCCGAGCCGGCGATCGAAGAAGTCCCAACGGGCGAGACCGTACCCCTCGGGCTCCAGCAGCGTGAAGACGAGCCGCCCGAGGGGCTGCCCCGTGGTCACGTAGTAGGTGCCGGCCGGGAGGGTCGTCACGGTGTCCTCGTACGCACCGGACACGGCGAGCTGGTGGTGTCCCTGGAACTCGTTGGCCGCCCACTTCAGGCTGTCGATCCGGAAGACCTGTACCGGCCCCGACCAGGAGGTCCGGAGCCGCTCCACCTGGATTCCGTGCAGCCGTAGAAGCCGGGCAATACTCCCTTCCGCCGACGGCAAGAAGTACCCGCCGGGGAGCGTTTCCGTGCGGGCGGCGACGAAGCGGTCCTCCACGGGAATCCTCACCGTGTCCATCTTCCCGGTGGGCTCGTAGCGGGGACGCCGCCGCCCGGGTACCGGCACGGGCTTCACCTGGCGCAGCACGACCGGCTCCACGCCCCGCGATGCCACCTTGAACCGAATCGCGAGCTTCGGACGCGTGACGCGGCCCAGACCTTCCAGCGTCGTCTTCCGATCGGCTTCGCGCTCCAGGCTCCGGATGTGGTCCGCGTGCTCGGCCGCATACTCGAGCACTTGCACCACGAAGTCGTGCGTCACCTTCACCCGCGTACGAAAATCGGCGTGAGAATACGCCTCGCTCAGAACGGCGATGCGACCGCGCACCCCTACGTAGTTCGTCCCGTACCAGGCGAGGGGCGAATAGGTCGTCCAGGCCTGCGGACGCATGGGATTTCGCACGTTCCCGTATGGAAAGACGGGCTCGCCGTACTTCTTCTGCATCGCGGCGCGCACCGCCGGCAGCAACGTATCCTGGGTGAAGGCGATCGGGCCGTGCGGACCGTTCGGGTCCAGGGGCGGCGAGTACGTGAGCAGGTACCCGTGCAGCGTTCCGTCCGTCGTGTGCAGATCCATCATCACGGCCGGGTCCCAGGCGTCGTACACCTTCGCCAGCGACGCCCGCGTCTCTGGTCCCTCGGCCTTCAGATAGTCGCGGTTCAGGTCGAGATCGAGCCCGTCCGCTCGAAGCCCGACCCGTTCGGGTCCGTTCTGCTCGGGCCGGTTGACCTTCCCCGGTCCCATGGCGTCGTTGCCGTCGGGATTGTAGACCGGAGCCACGAGCACGATGAGCTTCTTCAGGAGGTCGCGGCGGGGGCCGATCATCTCGCGCAGCAGCATCTGCACGGCCTCCTTCCCCTCCACCTCCCCGGCGTGGATGTTCGCCTGCACATAGACCACCAGCTTGCCCGAACGTTCGGCCTCCTCGGGCGAGGTGACGCGGGGGTCCGAGGCGATCACGAGGAAGATCGGCCGCCCTTCGGCGGAGTGTCCCATCGTTCCCACCGTGATCGGAGCGCCCGCCATCTGGAGGCTGTCCAGGAAGGCGGAGACATCGGCCGTGGTGGACGTCTCCGTGTAGTTCGTGCGCTCCGCCGTAGTCGACGGCAGCTTCTGTGCGTACACCGCCCCGGCCCCGACCGCACCGAAAATCAGCGCGGCACATCCTCCGCGTACGATCGCCTTGGTGATGCCCATTCCTTCGGTCCCTTCCCGAGCGTCCGCTCGAGCTCGCTGGTTGGCTTGGTGCCTCGGCCTCACATCCGGAAGAGGTACGAGAGCTTCACGAAGAACGCATCGCCCCGGCGGGTCAGATGGCTGAAGGCGAACGGCCGGTCCTCTCCCAGATCGCTTCCGTACCCGAGGAAGACGACGGTTCCGGGCACCGGCCTGTACGAGAAGAGCGCGTCGAAACGCATCGCGTTCGAGGTGCTCGCCCGGGTGGCCACGAACCGGCCCGTGGACGGGTCCAATTGGAGGATCGGCCGGTTTGTGCGTCCGTCGTCGCGCAGCGCGCTGCGCCGCGATGCGTAGTATTGACCCACCAGCCGTACGAAGGCCGGCCGCGCGATCTGGTACTCGATCTTCAACCTCGGGACCTGGTCCAGACTGACCAGACTCCGGTCGTCCGGGCGGAGGACCCGCGTCTCGTCGTAGCTTCCCTCGATGCGCACGCGTCCGGTCGGCCTCCAGGTCGTGCTCGCCTCGATCCAGAGGATGTATCCGGGAGCCCACTCGGCGAAGTTCTCATCGCGGCCCAGGATGACGAATCCGTTGGCCGAGAACGTCGGCATCTGCGGCGTCTGGAGGCTCACGACGAAGTCGTAGTTGTTGATGCTCGGACGTCCGACGAACGGAACGGTGTCGGTCCCGAGGTCGATCGCGTAGCCGTCGTAGAGCCCGGGAGGAAGCAGGAACTTCTCGAGGAGGAACGAAGCGCCGAGGGTCCATCCCCCACGGAAGGTGAGCGTGTTGTTGAAGTGGAGCTTGCCCTCGTCGGGACGTCCTCGCGCAAAACGGTCGTAGAGCCAGACGCCGTTGAACGTCAGGCTCGTGCTCCAGCTCTCCAGGCGAGCCTTCTCGGTTCCGAACCGCGTGTAGCGCGGCGTCACGGTCGCCGTGGCGATGCCGGTGCGCGACTGGAAGCCGCTACCCGCCACGAAGTCCGGGTCGATGCCGGTGCTCGACGCCGACAACCCGAACGAGCGGCCCGCCCGCGTCAGCGAGAACGACCAGAACGGCGCCGACGACAGGCGCCCTCCGCTCCGGGTGCGGCTGCCGGCGACCTGCGTGAAGAGCGTATAGGATCCGCGCTGGAGTCGGGCGTCGACCGACCCCACGCGGTTGTAGTCGTGTCCGTCGACCCGATCGGTCCATGTGAGCCCGACCGCGCTACCGGTGCCCACCGGCCGGCGCAGACGCAGAATATCGTAGACCGGGTGATCGCTTCCGGTCGCGGAGTACGCCGTGCCGTCCACCGCCGACAGAAAGCCCACGTCCGTGCCACCCATCTTACCCGCCAATTTCACGGCGGCCACGGGATCGACGATTCGGCGTGTGTAGATGAGACCGCCGGGCGCCGCGAACTGCTCGGCGCCGTCCAGGAAGAACGGGCGCTTCTCCGGATATGACAACGCTTCGCGTGGATCGAACTGGATCTGGGCCGCGTCCGACTCCACCTGGGAGAAATCCGGGTTGACCGTGCCTGCCAGTGTCAGGTTCGTGCTGATGCCCCAGCGCGCGTTGCCGCCCCACTGGCTCGGCTGACGGTCGTAGCGCCATCCGCTCGGCCCCGGCGCGCCCGTCGTCTGGACGGTCATCTCGGGGTTCAGGTCCAGCACCAGGCCGCGCCGCATGCCCGAGAGCCCTCGCAGCGTACCGCTCTGGGCGAGGAACGACGCTTGCCCCTGACGCACCGGCGCCCACGTCTGCACATGGCCGGAATGCTGGACGTGGCGCACCACGTTGAAGCCCCACGTCTGGGGCTCCGCCGACGGGAAGCGCAGACTCTTGAAGGGGATGCGGATCTCGACGACGAAGCCGCTGTCGAAGACCCTCCCCTTCGACTGGAACACGTAGTCCGGGCTCAGATCGACGCGCCCCGAGGCGTCCTCGGCGCTGAACATCTGCGAAGAGCGCTGCTCTTCGGTCTGGGTGCCGTCGGCCTGCACGCCGAACGGATTCACCGCGAAGAGAAGCGCCCGCCTCCGGTCGTGATAGGTGTCGAGCAGGATCTCGACGTAGTCGTCACCGAAGATCCGGTCGCGATCGGCCAGCGTGGCGTTGACGGTTCCGTGCGGCTCCTGCGCTCGAATGCCGATGTAGAGCGCCTGCGGAGAATACCAGACGAGCACCTCCGTGCTGTCCTCCGCCGGACGCCTGTCGAGCGGCAGGTACTGCGAAAAGCCGGTGAGCTCGGCCGCACGGGCCCAGACGGATTCGTCGAGCACACCGTCGATCTTCACGTCCGCCGTCATGCGCGGAATGTCGACCGCGGTGGCTCGATCGATACCTCGATAGACCCGCCGCGGCGTCGGGACCGTCATCGCCGTCGCCGCGGCGGTCAGAAGTGCGAGGAGCACGGGCCTTCCTCTTGTAAGCCCCGCACCACCCCGGAGATGTCGGAGCTACTCTATGCGGCGACCTTCGTCGTCACGTTGAACGACGGCGGCTGCTCGAGGTGCTTCTTCACCGCGCACTGGCTCGCCGAGCGGATCAGCGCCTCATGATACTTCTCCGGAAACTCCGGGGGAACCACGATGTCGAGCTCGACGTTCTCGATCAGGCGGGTGATCGGGTTCATGTGCATGCGCTGCACGAGCTTGATTCCCTCGGTCGGCAGCCCACGATGCTGGCAGAAACCGAGCACGTAGATTCCCGCACACGTGCCGATCGACGCCAGGAAGAGCCCGAACGGAGCCGGAGCCGAGCCGTCCTGGTTCGTGACCACCGTCATGTTGCCCAGCAACGCATCGACACGCTGGCCGCCCGGAAAGACGACTTCCATCTCCATCGTGCTCCTCCCGTATGTCGAGAGAGGGAGGATCTGAGCTCCCTCTTCGTGGATCCGACCTCAACCGGGAGAAATAATAGTATCGGTATATCTTTATGTCTAGATGGCTAACGGCTCGGCGAAAAGCCGGGGCGGTGCCGGCGGCGCGTCGCGCCGCCGACCCGATCCGAAGCGGTCGACGGCGCGCGCGCCCGGTCGTCAGCTCGCACGCAGCGTCGTCGGCTCGACCGGCAGCTTCCGGATCCTGACGCCTGTCGCGGCGAAGATCGCGTTGCAGACCGCGGGCGCGGTCGGAGGCACGGGCGCCTCGCCCACACCCCCCCCACCGTCGGTCCGCTCCACGAGAGGCACCTCCACGACGGCCAACTCGGGAAACGACAGGAGCGGGTGATTGTGGAAGTTGCTCTCCACCGCTCCCCCGTCACGGATGTGGACCCCCGCCTTCAGGGTGGCCGTGAGCGCCAACACGATCCCGCCTTCGATCTGGCTTCGCACCGCTTCGGGATTGACCACCGTCCCGTGATCGGCTGCGGCCACGATCCGGTCGACCCGTACCGATCCGTCGGGTCCGACCGTGACCTCGGCCACCATGGCCATATAGCCGGTGAAGCAGGTCCACGCCGCGATGCCCCGTCCCCGACGACTCCCGAGCGAGCGGCGCCCCCACTCCGCCTTGTCCGCGGCGACCTCCAGACAGTTCAACAGCCTGGGCTCGGCCCCCCTCATGAGCGTGCGCCTGTACTCGAAGGGGTCCTGCCCGGCCGCATGCGCGCATTCGTCGATGAAGGACTCCACGGCGAATCCGGTCTGGGTGTTGCCCACGGAGCGCCACGGTCCGATCGGGACGCCCCAGTCCTCCAGATGGTGGTCCAGCCGGAAGTTCGGAAGCGTATACGGCGGATGGGCCGCCCCGCCCGTCGTCGTGCCGCGTGGCGGCTGGCCGCTGATGCGGTGCATCCACGCGACCGGTCGTCCCTCCGCGTCGAGACCGGCCTTGAGCCATTGGAGCGTGAAGGGGCGGTATCGGCCGTGCGCGAAGGTATCCTCGCGCGTCCAGACCACCTGCACCGGAGCATCGACCTTCCTGGCGACCCGAACGGCCAGGACCGTCTCGTCGGGGCTCAACCTCCTCCCGAACCCCCCGCCGGAGAGCAGGGAGTGGAACGTGACGTTGGCCGTCGGCACCCCTGCCACCTGCGCAGCGGCCCTTTGCCCGGCCGTCGCCCCCTGGGTCGGGCACCAGACCTCCACATGGTCGCCCCTCACCCACGCGGTCGCGTTCAGGGGCTCCATCGGAGCGTGATCGAGAAACGGCGTATCATAGGTCGCCTCGAGCGTGCGCGCCGCCCGCGACAGAGCCCCGTCGGGATCGCCCTCCTCGCGCTCGACCTCACCGGGCTCGGCAATGAGCTCCCGTGCTCGTGCCAGAAGCGTTTCCGAGCTCTGATCCGCGTTCGGGCCCGGATCCCAATTCACCTTGAGCGCACGCTTGCCCTGGAATGCGGCCCACGTGTCACGCGCGACTACCGCGACGCCGCCGTCCACCTGGAAGACGTCCACGACCCCGGGCACAGCCCGCGCGGCGGAGTCGTCGAAGCTCCGCAACCCGCCCTTGAACGCAGGCGGGCGCGCGACCGCCGCGAACAGCATGCCGGGCAGCCGAACGTCCATTCCGAACGTCGTCTTTCCGAGGACCTTGTCCGGAATGTCCAGGCGGGGCGTATCGCGACCCACCAGAACGTAGTCGTGGTGAGCCTTGAGCGGCGGATCGTCGGGCGCCGGCACGGTGGCCGCCTCCGTCGCGAGCGCACCGAACCCGAGGGTGCGTCCCGTCGCCTCGTGGACGATCGCGTGACCCCGGGCCACGCAACCCTCCGGATCGACGTTCCACCTACGAGCGGCCGCCGTACGCAGCATCTCCCGCGCCTGAGCCGCCGCGCTGCGAATGAACGTCCACGCCTGCCGGATCGTGGTGCTGCCACCGGTGGAGATCGGGCGCCCCCAGCTCGCCGGATCTGTGGGAACGGGCTCCCATACCATGCGCGCCCAGTCGGCGTCGAGCTCCTCGCACACCATCATGAGGAAGCTCGTCGAGCTCCCCTGCCCCATCTCGTGATCGTCGTAGACCACGTGAACGAGCCCGTCGGGCGCAATCCGGATCCACGCGTTCGGCGCCAGGTCGGCGTTGCCCGCCCCGGCGTCGAGCTCCCCGGTGGCGACCGGCTCCAGGCCCAGGGGGATGCGGAATCCGACCACGAGGCCGGCACCGGCCGCTCCGGTCGTCCTGACGAACTCCCTCCGGCTCACGTCGCGCGTGCTCATGGCGCCCCCTCGCGCTCCGCCGTGCGGATCGCTTTCCGGATGCGTTGATACGTGCCGCACCGGCAGAGATTCCCGGCCATCTGCCGATCGATCTCCGCGTCGCTCGGATGAGGATTGTTCGCGAGCAGTGCGGCGGCCTGCATGATCTGGCCCGGATGGCAGTACCCGCACTGGGGAGCCTGCTCGGCGACCCACGCTCTCTGGAGCGGGTGCTCTCCGTTGGCGGACAGTCCCTCGATCGTCGTCACCGCCCTGGTGCCGACGGTCTGGACGGGTGTCATGCACGACCGCGCAGGTCGGCCGTCCAGATGAACCGTGCACGCGCCGCACAGTGCGATGCCGCACGAGTACTTCGTGCCGGTCAGTCCCAGGTGATCTCGAAGGACCCAGAGGAGCGGTGTTCCCGGCGGGACGTCGACCCTTCGATGGGCTCCGTTCACGAGCAGGTCGAAAGCAGCCATATCTCGCCTCCCGTCGTCAGGGTCGTGCTCCGAGCTCGGTCGCCTGGGCCGGCGGAGGCAGGACCGGCTCGTTGATGTATTCCAGCGGGACGGGACCCGTGAGCGTCTTCAGCCAGACCGCGATGGAGGTGACCTCCGAATCGGTGAGCCTGCGACCGAGTTGGTGCCAGGCCATGAGCCGGATCGCGTCGTCGAGTCGTTGGACGGAACCGTCGTGGAAGTACGGCCAGGTCTCCTCGACATTTCGCAGCGACGGGACCTTGAAGACCATGCTGTCGGTCGGGTTCTTCGTGACCGAGAGACGACCGGGATCGGAGGTGTCGAACCAACGGTGCACCAGACCGACCTTCTGGTAGATCCCTCCGCCCACGTACGTGCCCAGATGGCACGTCTGGCAACCGGAGGACAGGAACGTCTCGAGACCGGCCTTCTCGTCGCTCGTGAGGGCGGTCTCGTCTCCCTTCAGATACGCATCCCAGCGCGACGGTGTCACCAGCCCGCGCTCGAACGCCCCGATGGCCTTGCCGAAGTTCTCGAAGCTGATCGGGTCCACCTCGCCGGGATAGGCCGCGGCAAAGGCCTGTACGTAGCCCGGAATCCCCTTCAGCACGGTGACCACCTCCGCACCGTCGCCCATCCCCATCTCCACCGGGTTCGTCACCGGACCGAGCGCCTGCGCCTCCACGTCGGGGGCACGGCCATCCCAGAACTGGGCCAGATGTCCCGCCGCGTTGTAGACCGAGGGCTCGTTACGTCCACCGATGCGTCCGTCGTGGCCGACACCCGTGCGCCGATGGCTCGTCCCGTAGTCGTGCAGGGGGTGACACACATAGCAGGAGACGTCGCCGCTCGAAGAAAAGCGCGTGTCGTAGTAGAGCATCCGTCCGAGCGCGACCTTCTCGGGCGTGACCGTATTGTCCGCCGAAACCATGACTGCGGGCAGCGGCTGGAACGCCTGCAGGGCGGCGTTCACCGAGCCGAGCCGGTCCGACGCAGGGGTTTCGCTCGGCTTTCCTCCGCATGCGGCGACGACGATGCTGAGGATCGCGATCCCTCCCAGGGCTCTCATAGGATCTCCGGACGTTGGAAGGAGCGTTCCACGGCCAACGTGGCCGGGGGGGAGGGTCCGGATCCGACACCCGGCGACGATTGTCGTCGAGTGGGTTCTCGTGGAGATTCCAAGGTGTGGGCCGCGCGAAGGCCGCGGTATCCGGCATACGACAGTGGAGCGGCGATGGATCGCGACAACGGCACGGCACTTCGAGGGATCCTGGCCGGCGTCCTCGCGCTGCTGGCAATCAATGGAGCGGTGAATCTGGCGCTCCACGACCCGACCCCGTGGCCCGTCGCGCACACGGTCTTCGAGTTTTCGAGCATCGTGGTGGCCATGGGAGCCGCCGTCTTCCTCTGGCGGGGCTGGTGGAAGACGGCACAGACGGTGAAGGCCGTACGGAGCTCGCTCGAGCGTCGTGAGGCGGAGCGCGATGCCTGGCGCGAGCGCGCCCGTAGGGCGTTGAACGGGCTCGGAGCGGCGATCGACGAGCAGTTCGGCACGTGGGAACTCACGCCGACCGAGCGCGAGATCGCCTTGCTGCTGCTGAAAGGACACAGCCACAAGCGCATCGCCGAGCTCACCGGCAGAAGGGAGCGAACCGTCCGCCAGCACGCGGTGACCATCTACCAGAAGTCCGGCCTGGCCGGACGGGCCGAGCTGGCGGCCTTCTTCCTGGAAGACGTGATGCTCCCCGAGCAGGACCGCGAGCACATCGGCACGAAACGATGACCGACGTGGGCCAGGCACCCAACGTCATCCCGAACCGGATCGCGGACGAGCTGCGCCGCTTTCCGCCGTTCTCGATGCTGTCCGCCGACGCCGTGCGCGCTCTCGCGCGCGAGGTCTCCGTTCGCGTTCTCGTCAAAGGAGACCGGGTCTGGGAGCAGGGAGATCGCCCCGGAAACGAGCTCATCTTCCTGGAGCGGGGCCGGGTCGAATACGTGCTGAGCGTAGGCGACCGACACGAGCTCATCGACGTGCGCGACGTCGGCGACCTGCTGGGTCTCACGGCCCTCATTACCGGGGAGCCGTTCACGATCGAGGCGCAGGTCGTAGAGGACTGCATCCTCTACGTCATTCCCTGGCCTCCGGTTCAGGTGCTTCTCGACGAGCAGGACGCCGCGCGCAACTACGTCCGGCGTCATCTCTCCTGGACCACACGTGTAGGCGCCGACCTGTCCGTTCCCGAACCCACGGAAGCCGCACTCGGCGGGCGCAGCAAGAACATCCTCCAGGCCCACCTCGACGCGGCCACGTTCATCCAACCACGGCCCGGGGACCGGCTGCTCACGTGCGCTCCGGATCTTTCGATCCGGGAAGCGGCTCGCCGGATGGCAGAGCGCCGCGTCCCTTCGATCCTGGTGGTCGATGAGGAGCAGCGTCCCCTGGGCATCGTGACGAACACGATGCTGGTCCGGCACGTGGTGGTCCGGGAAGCGTCGTCCGACGAGCCGGTGCACACGATCATGGCGAGCCCGGTCGTGACCGTGTCGGCAGGCTCGAGCGCGACCGCCGCACTTCTGGTCATGCTTCGACGGCGCATCGGACAGGTGTGTGTGACCGAGGACGGGACGACGAAGTCGCAGGCGCTGGACATCTGCTCCGAGAAGGACCTGCTCGCCCAGAGCGGCCACCACCCCGTGGGCCTGCTTCGAGAGTTCCGCGAAGCCCGGTCTCCCGCCCGTTTCCGGGAGCTTTCGGACGACCTGGCGACGATCGTGCGCAGCTACCTGGAAGCCGGAGTGTCGGCGATCTTCATCGGTCAGATGTGCGCCGAGCTGAACGACGAGCTCGTGCATCGGCTCCTCGAGCTGGCCGTGGAGGACCTGACACGAACGGGCACCCCCCTTCCCACCGTCCCGTGGGCGTGGATGTCCGTGGGTAGCGACGGACGCCGGGAGCAGATCCTGCGCACCGACATGGACAACGCGATCGTCTTCGGCTCCACCGGCGACCCGAACGAGGACGAGAAGAACCGACAGCGCTTCGTGAACCTCGGTGAACGCGTCGTCGCGGGCCTGGTGGCCTGTGGGTTCTCGCGCTGTCAGGGCGGCGTGATGGCCTCCAACCCGCGATGGTGCCGCACCGACGTGGAATGGTCGGAGGAGCTGGCCGCCGTCGACCGGCACACCGAGCCCGGAGCGCTTCTGCGTGCCGTGGTCCTCTACGACATGCGCTATGTCGCAGGCGACGAAGGCCTGGTGGCGCGGGTGCGAGGGCCGGCCCTCGACCGTGTCGCGGGCGACGACATGATCCAACGCCGGCTCGCCGAGCTGATCGTCGACACTCCGCCACCGCTCAACTTCTTCGGGCGGTTCATCGTCGAGAAGCGGGGAAGCCGAGCGGGCGAGTTCGACGTCAAGAACCGCGCGATGGCACCGCTCCGCGACGCGGCTCGACTCCTCTCCTTCCGCCACCGCCTCGCCCGTCGCCACTCCACCGGAGGGCGGTGGGACTCCGTACGCAGGCAGGTCGGTGGGTGGTCGGAGCTCGCCTCGGTCGCACGCGACGGCTACGACGACCTGATGAGCTTCCGGACGCTCAACGGCGTCCGTCGGGGTGACTCCGGCCGATTCGTGGACCCTCAGTCACTCACGCCGCTCGAGCGGGCGCGCCTGGTCAACGTCTTCGACATCGTGCGCATGGTACAGTCGACCGTGCGCGGGGAGTTCGGGCTCCCGGCGCGCCTCGGATGAGCTGGTTCCGTCGCCCGCTTCCGGACCATCCGGTCGCCCGCGCCTACGCCGAGGGCACACGATCGCGCCTCGGCCGAAAGGACCCCTTCGACGAGCTTCGCGTCGTATCGATCGACGTCGAGACGTCGGGCATGAAGATCGGGCGGGACCGCATTCTCTCGGTGGCGGGTGTCGACGTGGCGAAGGGGGAGGTCGAGGTCGCGTCCGCCTTCTCCTGGTACATCCGCCATCCGGACATCGAGGTCACGGCGGCCACGCGCGTTCATGGCATCCTGCCGGCCGACAGTGCCGCCGGCGCACCGGAGGAGCAGGTGCTGACCGAGCTGCTCCCTCGCATCACGGGCGCGGTCCTGGTCGGCCATCATGTCGGCTTCGACGCCTCCATGCTCGAGGAGGCGCTCAAGCGACGCTTCGGAACGCGACTCCTGAATCCGCTCGTCGACACGGGATACCTGGCGGGCGCCGCGGTCGAGGCGTTCCACCGCGTCGGGTATCCGCGTCAGCCGCCCCCCTCCCTGGAGGAGGTCTGTACCTACCTGGGATTACCCATGACGGACCGGCACACCGCCCTGGGAGACGCGTTCACGACGGCGACACTCTTCCTCCTGTTGTGCGCACGCCTCCGCCGCAGGCTGGAACGCCCCCTCGTGTGGAGCGACCTGCAGGCACCTCGCTTCTGAGTGTATTCGCGGGGCCCCGCCTCCTTCAGATCATCCGGATCGCGCGTACCCGGCGCGGATAGTCCTTGTCGTCGCTGTGCTGACGGCCGTTGTCGGCGAAGTCGATGTGCGCCGCCATGTCGGTGCTGTGCTGCGTCGACGTCCAGTACTCGAAGTTGTCGGGCCGTCCACCGTCCCGGAAATCGCCGAGTCCCCTCGCCCTCAGATTCTCGTACATGAGGGCGAGCTCGTCGCGCGATGGAAGGAACCAGCCCTTCACACCGGTCAGGACGAAGTTCGCCGCCAGGTACGCCGCGGACTCGGCCTGGGGGCACCCCGCGAGCATGTCGGCCGTGTTCTGTCTTCCGGTGCCCACCGCCGTGCCCGAAGCACCGTCGATGTGGTGGCGGAAGCACCCCCACTTTGCGCCGGCACTCTGGTCGTAGGGAGCGGCTTCCAGGTATCGCCAGCCGTCGTGCGACCAGTTCGGATTCTCGTGGAAGATCAGCCCACCGGCCGGTCCTACGTCACCGATCGCATACTCCCGCCTGGACAGCCAGACGGTCATCTCGCCCGCCCCCCGATTGGCCCACAGGTGGTACGGGATGAGCCGGACGGACTCGAACCGCGCCGACGGATCGGTGATCCGGCGTGCCGCCGCATCGATGACCACGGCGCCCCCGAAGAACTTCGGATCGAAGTGTGCCTCCATCTCCTTCGTGTCGTCGAACAGGAGCTCGAGCACCTTGCCGTCCTTCGTCTCCGGCCACTCGCAGCAGAACACGATCGGGCCACGCTCGACGGCCATCCTGCCGCGGTCCTCCGCAACCCGATCGTCGGCCAGCACCTTGCGGACCAGCATAGGGAACTCGACCTGGATCGCATCGCCGTCCCTCCACGTACGCTCGAGCGTCACGTAACCCTTGGCGTCGGGCGTGGCATCGAGATCCCGACCGTTCAGCGAGACGGTCGCGCGTGCCTCCGATCCTTCCACATAGGCGTACAGTCCTCCCGGAGCGGGCCGGTTCCGCGTCCATCCCGGGATACGGAGCTTGATCGCGCCGTGCGCCCCGCCGGGTGAGGAGACCCTGATCGTAGTCCTTCCACCCCAGGGCATCTCGCTTCGGACATCGAGTCCGAGGGTCTTGCCACCGACCTCGAACGAGGCGTCGCTCGACACGTAGAGGTTGACGTATACCGCACCGTCCCCTCCCTGCGCGTAGATGTACTTGGGCATGCGCGCCCGGAAGCGCACGAGGTTGGGCGGGCAGCACTCGAGCGACGCATGCTCCCAGCGAAGGTCACGTCCGTCACCGGCGCTCGCCAGGCGATTGACGTAGAAGTAGTGGTGCCCGTCGGCGCCGACGCCGTCGACGGCATTGTTGTACATGCTGCGCTCCATCACGTCGATG
The DNA here is from genome assembly GCA_046704545.1 of Longimicrobiales bacterium. Lineage (GTDB taxonomy): Bacteria > Gemmatimonadota > Gemmatimonadetes > Longimicrobiales > Gaopeijiaceae > SZUA-318. The sequence continues at coordinate 9,381 of JBJKRT010000069.1, read as the reverse complement.
TAGCGCCCGTCGCCGGTGGCGAGAAAGAGCTGATGATTCAGTGTGATGAACATCAGCACGGCGCACGATTCGCAGTACGCGGTGAGGTTCGGCAGCGAGTACGGCTCACCGAAACCTTCGTTACCCGTAGACCCGATGCCCCCGGTTATGTACATCTTTCTTGTGATGGCATCGAGCCACATGCGATGAGCGGCATCGAAGTAATCCTGCTTCCCGGTCAGCACACCCGCTTCGACCAGGGAGACCATGAGCGTCGCGCAGTTCACGGCGTGACCCACGGCTTCGCTTTGCTCGGTCACGGGCTCGTACGACTGGTTGTGGCGACTCCGGCCCACGGAGTCCTTGCGGCCGCGAATGTCGAGGTAGTGCGTCGCCAACCAGAGGTGCTTCGGGTCGCCCGTCGCCTCGTAGAGCGCCGTACAGTTGGAGCTGTCGCGCTCGCCGCCGTGGAATGCCGGGTCGTGCGCCTTGAAGTCGTCGTAGAGGAGGGTGGCGCACCGGATCGCCCGGTCGAGCAGGTTGCGACGGCCCGTGATCCGGTAGTACGTCGCCGCAATCTCGAACTCGCGATTGCTCATCCTCGGGGGCTCAGCGGCAATCTGGCGTACCCGCGCATCGACTCTCTGCTGGAGCCAGGCATCCGGATGCGTGTGCAGCGAGAAGATCGATCCCTCGAAGACCCCGCCGTCGAGCGGCGTGCCGGCTTTCTCACGCTTCTTCACCTCGAACGGGATCGTCACCTCGGCGTTGGCCGTCACCTTGGGCTTCCAGAAGTCGTCGGTGAGCGTAACCTGGTCGTAGGGCTTCACATGCACCGGGTAGCGTCCCTCCGGTACCCGCGGCACCGGGGCTTCCGGGCCGCGAGGGAGGGGCACGTCGGCCAGCCCGGCGCCATGCTTGGCAGCCTGGTACGCCAGCGCCCCGGCAGCGGGAGCGGACCTGAGGAACTCACGGCGCGGAATGTGCTTGCTCATAGGCCTTCCTCTCGGGGGATCGCCGGAAGTTGTAGCCCCCCGGTGCCGCATACGCCAGTGCCACCGGTCGTAGCCTCGGGAACGGTATTTGCAGTGCGCACTTCCAGTGGCGGCGCGCATACAACAAGTGGAGAAGTGGCCCACTCGGGCCGACCATGGACTCCAATCGGAGGATCCTCCCATGCTGACTCACGACGAGCTGATGACGTTCTATCGCGATCTTCAGGACGAGCGTGTGCTGAGCGTCTACCTGAACGGAGACCAGCACGATCCCGCGGAGCGCACTCGCTGGAAGACGATGCTGTCCCATCAGCTCGACGCGATACGGAGGGACCTTTCCGGAGAGGAGCGCGACGCCTTCGAGGAGGCCGTGGGACGCGTGCAGGCCGAGCTCGACGGATTCGAGACATTCCTGCCCAAGCGGGGGTTTGTGGCCTTCGCGACGCCCAGGGGGCTGCACTACGCGGAGACGCTGCCCGTGGCGATGCCCGACCTCGCGCGTTGGGAGCCGGGGATCCGTGCCGCCCCGTACATTCGTGCGCTCGGGCGCCGGCGCCCCTTCATCCTTCTGCTCGTGGACGCTCGACGAGCACGCCTCTTCTGCTATCAGAACGGCACCCTGGAGGAGTCGCGGGGATTCCACGCCGACACGTTCGTGGGCGACCTCTCCGACGCCCACACGGGCAAGCGTCCGACGACGCGGAGTGGCGTCCGTGGACAGACGTCGTCCGACGCGGCGCAACGGTACCTGGAGGTCGGTTGGGAGCACATGGTCAAATCGGCGATGGACGAGGCGGTCCGCCAGGCCGGTGACCACGGATTCCTCATCGTGGGCGGCACGCCCGAACGGGTCTCCGCCGCCGCGGCGCTCGCTCCGAAGGGCCTGGACGGACAGGTTCGGGAGTGCCCCTCTCTGCACGTCGACATGACGGCTCACGAGCTTCAGGCGGCGATCGAGGAGATCGCGACAGAGATGACGAACCAATACCGCGGAGCGCTCCTCGCCAGGCTGAAGGACCGGGCGCGCGCCGGCGGACGGGCGTGCCTCGGACGGGAGGAGACCGAGCGCGCGCTCTCGGAGATGAGGGTCGACACGCTCCTGATCTCACGCACGCTCGTGGAGCGCGATCCGGACTACGCGGATCGCCTGGTGGGCATGGCGTTCGCGGGAGGAGCGCACGTCGAGGAGCTGGAGGACGGAGCCGGCGAGGAGCTGCAGTGGGACGGTGAAGGTCTGGCCGCGCGCCTGCGCTTCAGAAGCCGCCGGGGGTGACGGGCACCTCGTGAGTCCACGGGGTAGAAGCGGGTAGTTGTCGAAGGCCCTCTGGCGGGGAGGACCGCTTTGGAGATCGAGGCGCGTGAAACCCGTTCAGGAGGGGAGGACGATGCCGGTTTACGACTACGAATGCCGGATCTGCGGGCATGCGTTCCAGATCATCGAGAGGATGGCTGAGCACGAGAAGAACCGCCCCGAGTGTCCGAAGTGCAAGAGCACCGAGGTGGAACGCGTCCTCATGGGCGCGTTCGTGAAGACCGGCAAGAAGAGCTGAGGGTCGCCCGGCGCCCGCGAACGTTCGCGGCCGCCGGGCCATCATGACGAGGTGATCCGGTCCCGCTCCTGAAGCAGGTCGGACGAGATCTCGACCGGATAGGGAGGATCGGCCGGCTCCAGCTCGAGGAGCCGCCGGGGAAGGTGTGCGACCCCGTCCGCGGCGCGTCGGCGCGCCCGCTCGAGATCTTCGCTCCCCTCCGTCAGGCGACGCCCGTTCCGCATGACGCTCCGGACCAACGCGCGCCCGTGCAGCTCTTCGTCGTCGCGCGCGATCACGTCGCGCACCGCCACGCCGCCGTCGTCCTCGATCCGGAAGACCTGCTTGCCGCCCGGCAGCGTGCTCTTGCCCGACGAGAGCTTGACGCGCCCCTGCCCGGCGTAGCCGGTCATCTTGTAGACGATATCGAGGGAGGGCGCATCCGCGGACACACCCATGTTCGTTCCGACGCCGAACCCGTCGATCGGCGCGTCCGCACGTACGAGGTCCCGCACCCTCCACTCGTCGAGCCCGCCGCTTGCAAAGATGCGGACGCGCTGGAGCCCGGCGTCGTCGAGGATATCTCGCGCACTCCGGCTCAGCGCCACCAGGTCTCCGGAGTCCAGCCGGATGGCGTGCACGGCGAAGGCATCGCCGAGCTCCTCCGCGAGGCGGACGACCTTCCTGACGCCATCGAGCGTGTCGTAGGTATCCACGAGAAGCACGGTGTCGGGAAACTCCCTCACGAACGCCCGGAACGCCTCCATCTCGTCGTCGTGGGCCTGGATGTAGGAGTGGGCCATCGTCCCGGTGACCGGGATGCCGTAGAGCTTGCCCGCCAGCACGTTGCTGGTGCCTCCCAATCCCGCGATGTAGAAGGCACGCGCCGCCTTGAGACCCGCATCGGCACCGTGGATGCGGCGCAGCCCGAAATCCACCACGTTGCGTCCCTCGGCCGCCGCCTTCACCCGCGCCCCCTTCGATGCCAGCAGCGTCTGAACGTGCACCTGGTTCATCACGAACGTTTCGACGAGCTGGGCCTCGGGCAGCGGAGCCTCCACCTCCAGCAGGGGCTCTTCCGCGAAGACAGGCGTTCCCTCCGGAACCGCACGCACGTCGCCCGTGAAGCGGAGCTCGGCGAGCCACTCCACGAAGTCGGGCCGGAGGAAGCCCGCAGACGACAGATACGCGATCGCCTCGTCCGAGAAGCGCAGATTCTCCAGGTATGTGAGCGCCGCGTCGAGCCCGGCCGCCAGGAGGTAGTTTCGGGTTTCTGGAAGCCGGCGCACGAACAGGCTGAACACGGCTCGATCCGTCAGACCTTCCGCCCAGTACGCCTGAAGCATCGTCAGCTCGTACTGGTCCGTGAGGAGGCTGGAATCGATTTCTCCCGCGTCACTCATTGCCTTTCGCTCCCTCTTCCCGTCTCGTGAGTTCGGCCAGGTCGTCTTGTAGCTTGGGGAAGCCCGAAGCTATTAGCTTGGCCGGGCAGTCGCGACTCGTGTCGATGCGCCAAGGAGGCCGAACGGTGGGAACCGAAGCGAAGATCGTCGAGCTCCTCGAGGGAAAGTACGGTGTGGACGCCGACCGCATCTCCCCCGAGGCGACGATGACCGACCTCGGTCTGGATTCCCTCGCCATGGCCGAGCTCGTCTTCGACATCGAGGACGCTTTCGATATCGAGATCGGGATGGAGGAATCGGGCTTCGCCACCTTCGGAGAGGCAGTGGCGCTGGTCGACCGACACATGGACGCGAAAGGAGACTGAAGCGTGCCGTACCGGCGGGTGATGGTGACCGGAATGGGCCTGGTCACCCCTCACGGCACCCATCCGGACCGGATCTTCGAGCGCATCTACGCAGGGGAGCCGGCCATCCGGACCATCCGCTCGGGGAGAGAGGCGATCGCCGCCGACGTCCTGGCAGCCCCGGCGGACTGGAACCCCGAGGAAGAGACCACCCCCCTCCAGCGGGTCGGCATGGACCCCGTGGCCCAGATGGCCGTGGCCGCCGCGCGCGCGGCCCTGTCGCGAGCGGGCCTCCTGGACCAGCCGGACGTGCTCTCGCGGGCGGCGATCTACATGGGCTGCTCGCTCGGAGGCTCCGAGACGTGCGAGGATGCATACACGGACTACCATCGACGGACCGCTCGGAGAAGTCGTCCCACGACCGTCCCGCGTATCATGCCCAATGCCCCGGCCGCGCACATCTCGATGGCCTTCGGCATCCGCGGACCGTCGAACACGTACTCGATGGCGTGCTCGTCGTCCGCCGCGGCCATCGGCGAGGCCTACCGGGCGGTTCGGGACGGATACGTCGACTGTGTGATCGCGGGCGGATCGGAAGCCATGCTGACCGGAGCCGTGCTGCTCGCCTGGGAGGGGATGGGCGTCATCGCTCGGGAGCACCCGGCCGGGCCGGGCGCGTCGGTCCGGCCGTTCGACGTCGCCCGAACCGGATTCGTCCTGGGCGAGGCGGCGGGCGTCCTGGTGCTCGAATCGGAGGACGTCGCCCGCTCGCGCGGGGCTGCGCCGCTCGCCGAGATCGCCGGATACGGGGCATCCAGCGACGCGTTCAACCTCACGGAGCCGTCCGCGGAGGGGCAGTCACATGCGATTCGCGCCGCGCTCGCCGACGCGGGTGTGCGGCCTGAAGCCATCGGCTACGTGAACGCACACTCCACGGCCACGCAGGTGGGCGACATCGCGGAGACCCGCGCGATCAAGGAGGCCCTCGGAGCCCATGCGTCCCGAGTGGCGGTGAGCGCTACCAAGTCGATGCACGGACACCTCGTCGGAGCCGCAGGCGTGGTGGAGCTGGCCATCACGCTCCTGGGGCTGGCGAGCGGGCGCATCCCGCCGACGGCCAACCTCACCGACCCCGATCCCGAGTGCGACCTGGACTGCGTGCCCGGCAAGGGACGCGAGATGCCGGGACTCGAGTATGCGCTCTCGAACTCGTTCGCGTTCGGAGGGTCGAACGTGTGCCTGGTGGCGCGGCGGATCGCCGACTGATCCGGGCCACGTCTGGCCGCGAGAGGCCGAGCGCCCCAAACTGTCCTTCCTGAACTCGATGCATCCACCCGGCCGATCGTGGCCGGGCCCATCAGGAGGCGGCTCCCGTGCGCTCGATCACGCTCCGTATCGCCCTTGTTCTCATGGCCCTCGCGGGCTCGGCGACCCTCGCGGCCGCCCAGACGCAGAAGGTCTACTCCGACATGCACTGGCGCTCGATCGGCCCGCCGCGCGCCGGGCGCGCGCGCGCGCTCGACGGCGTGCCCAGCGAGCCGAACGTCTTCTACATCGGCTTCGACAACGGAGGCGTGTGGCGCTCGACCGACTTCGGCTCCACGTGGCATCCGCTCTTCGACCACGAGCCCGTGAGCTCGATCGGGGCGATCGCAGTCGCTCCCTCGATCCCTAGCATCATCTACGTGGGGAGCGGCGCGGGCATCATCCGCCCCGACCTCTCGACGGGCGACGGCATGTACAAGTCCACGGACGCCGGCAAGACGTGGACGCACCTGGGACTCCGGGAGACCCAGATGATCGCCGACGTCGTCGTCGATCCGAAGAACCCCGACCGGCTCTTCGTCGCGGCGCTCGGCCACCCGTACGGCCCGAACGAGCAGCGCGGGATCTTCCGCTCCACAGACGGCGGCAAGACGTTCCAGAAGGTGCTCTACAAGGACGAGTACACGAGCGGTAACGACCTCGCGCTCGACCCCGCCGACCCCAATACGATCTACGCCGCGCTCTGGCAGCAGCAGCAGAGCTTCCGCGAGAGCTACGAGTTCGGAGGCACGTCGGGCGGCGTGTTCAAGTCCACCGACGGCGGCGACACGTGGAAGCCGCTCACGGACGGGCTCCCCGCGGTCATCGAGGCGAACCTCGCGGTAGCGCCGAGCCAGCCGAACCGCATCTACGCGATGGTGGCGGGTGAGCCTGCGGCGAGCGGCGGCCGCGGCGGCCGGCAGAGCACGACCGGCATCGTCGGCCTGTACGCGTCCACGGACGGAGGCGCGCACTGGCACGCGGTCGACGTGCCGGAAGGACTCCCCGGCGCGACGACCGGACACGTCGACAACCGGCCGCTCCGGCGCATCGGAGGCGGTGACCTGCCGACGATCACGGTCGATCCGAAGAACCCCGACGTGCTCTACAGCGCCTCGGTGGTGATGTGGCGCAGCGAGGACGGTGGCCACACCTGGACCGCGGTGCGCGGCGCACCGGGCGGCGACGACTACCAGAAGATCTGGATCAATCCCGACCGCACGAACATCATCCTCGCCGTGGCGGACCAGGGCGGCGTGGTATCGTCGAACCGGGGCGCCTCCTGGAGCAACTGGTACACGCAGCCCACGGCGGCCATGTACCACGTGACGGCCGACAACGCATTCCCGTACCGCCTGTGCGGCGGCCAGCAGGACTCGGGCTCGGCGTGCGTCGAGAGCCGCTCGATGGACGGTGAGATCACGTTCCACGATTGGCATCCCGTGAACATCCAGGAGTACGGGATCGCGGCACCCGACCCGCGCGATCCCGACATGGTCTACGGAGGCGCGCGCACCGACGTCTCGCTCTACAACCGCAAGACCGGCCAGACCACGCACGTCGGCCCGGACATGGGGCCGCGCGGCGGGCCGTACAACCGCGACGTGCGCACGATGCCGCTCGTCTGGTCGCCGGCGGATCCCGACGTGCTCTTCTACACGTCGAACGTGGTGTGGAAGACGGAGGACCGTGGCCACTCGTGGACACGCATCAGCCCGGACCTGTCGCGCACGGCGTGGAAGGTCCCGGCCACCGCAGGCAAGTACGCCTCCGAGGTGAAGTCCAGCCGGCAGGGCACGATCACCGCGCTCGCGCCCTCGCCGCTGGACGTCGGCGTGATCTGGGCGGGCACGGACGACGGGGCCGTCCAGGTGACGATGGATGGCGGCAAGACGTGGACCGACGTGACGCCGCCCGGAATCAAGCCGTGGTCGCGCATCTTCAACATGGACGCGGGCCATTTCGATACGCAGACCGCGTACGTCGCCGCGAACACGATGCGCATCGACGACATGAACCCGCATTTCTGGCGCACGCACGACGGCGGCAAGACGTGGACGGAGATCGACAACGGGCTGCCGGCGGGCGCCGTGGCCAACTCGATCCGTGAGGATCCCCGGGTGAAGGGGCTCCTGTATGCGGCCACCGAGACCCAGGTGTGGGTCTCCTTCGACGACGGCGACCACTGGCACTCGCTCCGGCTCAACATGCCGGCCGTGTCGGTGCGCGACATCGCGGTCAAGGACGACAGCACCTGCCTGTGCTCGGACCTGGTGGCCGGTACGCACGGGCGTGGCTTCTGGATCCTCGACGACGTGACGCCGCTCCGTCAGGCGGCACGGGCCGCGGAGGCGCCGCTCGCCTACCTCTACAAGCCCGAGACGGCAGTGCGGGTGCGCTTCGGCACGAACGATCCCACGCCCTGGCCTCCCGAGGTACCGGCCGGTCAGAATCCTCCGCCCGGGGGAATCATCGACTACTACCTGGCCCAGAACGCCACCGGCCCGGTCGAGCTCGAGATCCTGGACGCCGACGGGAAGGTCGTGCGCTCGTACTCGAGCACGGACCCGGTGCTGAAGCCCGATCCGGGGCTCGATCCGGACGCCTACAACCGCGAGGTGTGCCAGGACGATCCGGACGCGGCCGACTGCTCGGTACCGCTCTACTGGGCCGCGCCGCAGATGATCCTCTCGACGAAGAAGGGGATGCACCGCTTCACCTGGGACCTGCGCTACGACCCGATCGGCGAGGAGCCGCGCGCGGAAGGCCCCGCGACCGGCGCGGTGCCACACCGCACCTACCCGCAGGCCGACGCTCCGTGGGCACCGCCCGGGCAGTACACCGTGCGGCTGACGGTGAACGACACGCACTTCACGCAGCCGCTCACGCTCAGGCTCGATCCGCGCGTGCAGACGCCGGCCGCGGACCTCGACCGTCTCGCGACGCTGACCCGGACGATGTACGACGGCGCGGTTGCCGCCCACCAGGCCTACGAGCGGGCGCGGGCCCTGGCGGCCACGCTCGACAAGACGAAGAGCGCCGACGCCCGAGCGTTCAAGGCGAAGATCGAGGCCGTGGCCCCGGCACCTCGACCCCGTAGCCGCCGGTTCTTCTTCCGCAGGCCGCAGCCCGCCGGCCCGCCCACGCTGAACGGCGTCAGCAGCGAGATGATGCGGGCCGCCATGGCCATGCAGAGCGCCGACGTGGCACCGACCGCCCGTGAGGTGGCCGCGTGCAACCAGGCGAGCGGCCACTCGAAGGACGTGATGGCACGCTGGCAGGCGCTCTCGACGAGCGGGCTGGCAGCACTGAACGCGAAGCTGAAGGCGCAGGGGTTGCCGGCGGTGAAGCTTCGTTGAACCGAAGTGAGCGGGGGGTGCTCCGGCACGGTCGCCGGAGCGCCCCACTCTCCCTACTTCTTCTTCGTCTCCTCCTTCACTTCCTGGAGCCAGTTCTCGACCAGGATCGTGCGCTGGTCGGCGCTGTTGCCGGCGCCGGCCGCACGGGCCATCAGGAAGCGCTGATCGTCGGGCGCGATGTCCCAGTCGCAGCACCAGCGGGGGATCACGTACTCGCTCCCCAGATGGAAGAGGACCTTGCCCGTTCCCGCGCTGAACGACGGCTTCGTGCGGATGCTCGCCTCCACGACCTCGTTCTTGGCGTTCACGAAGAAGAGATCCCGGCCGTCGTGCGCCCAGAGCGGGGCGTCACCCCCTTCGGTCGAGACCTGCCACTTGCCGTCGTTCACGTCGGGGAACGGGCGCACGAAGACCTCGTCTCTTCCGGTCTCGCTCGAGACGTACGCGATCCAGCGCGAGTCCGGGGA
>JBJKRT010000068.1:0-32069 GCA_046704545.1 Longimicrobiales bacterium | reverse complement strand
CCCGCCAACGTTCCGGGGGTCGGGGCGGTTGCAGACCGGGGGCCTACGGGGGGCCCCGCACCGCCCCCGCCGTGCGCCCGCGCCGCAGCGATCGTCGGATGCGGCTTCAGGTGGACGTCCATGCGCTTCTGGAGGCGCGATCCGGCTCGGCCGCCGACGCGCCTGACCGGGCGATCGACCGTGGGCGTCTCTCTGCGCTCCTGAGCACGTTCTTCGAGGAGCTCCCGGAGCGGCAGCGCGAGGTGTTCGATCTCGCGGACCTCCAGGGATTCAGCTCGCCCGAGATCGGCGCCATGCTCGGCATCGAGCCGGTGTCCGTGCGTGCCCACCTGTTCAAGGCACGCCGAACGCTCCGGGCGCGGATCCTGAACGCGAATCCCGACCTCGTGGAGGACTTCCGGTGAAGGACTGCAACTCGATGCGGCACCAGATGTTGACGGCGAGCCCCGAAGTCCTGGGTGGTGTCGGGGACCATCCCCTGGCCCGCCACATCGCGCATTGCGACGCGTGCGCCGTCGTCGCGCGCGAGCTCCTGCTGGAAGCCGCATCGCTCGACAGCGCGCTCGGCGCCCCACTGCCGGAGCTCGACGTGGACGCCCTGCTCACCAGAGCCGGACGGAGGGCGCGGCGCATCCCCGGCAGACGCCGCACGTGGACGGCGGTGGCGTTGGCGGCGTGCGCGGCGGCGCTCCTCCTGCTGGTTCGGCAGGAAGGACGAACGCCGGGAGCGCCGGGCCCGGTTGCCCCGACGCCGATGGCCGTAGCGTCCACCGCGCCGCCCACCGTCGAGTCCGCACCGGGGCACGACGTGGCCGTGATCCCGACCGACAACCCGAACATCACCGTCGTGTGGTACTTCTGAGGAGGAGTTCGACCATGAAGAGAGCCTTGTTTCCCATCCTGACCGTCGGACTGCTGATGCTGGCGACCGGATGCAGGCAGAGCCCCAGGCTCGAGACACGTACCTTCGCCCTCCATCACATGAATTCCGGTGAAGCGGCGAACCTCATCAATCCGTACGTGTTCACCGATAGGCAAGGCGATCCCGGGAAGATGAGCGCGACGTCCTCGGCGGTCACTGTGCGCGAAACGCCCGACAACCTCGACCGGATCGCGCGGGTGCTGAAGGAATACGACAAGCCCCGGCCCGACGTCCGCCTGCGCTTCCAGCTCATCGAGGCCGACGACTTCAAGGGCTCCGACCCGCGCATCGCCCCCGTGGAGAAGGCACTACGAAAGATCTTCCAGTTCCACGGCTACCGGCTCGCCGGGCAGACGTACGTGGAGGCGACCGATCGGTCCGAGGTGCAGCAACGGTTCCTCGGCTCCAAGGTCCCCTACGAGTTGAAGATGAGCGTCGAGTGGCTCAGCTCCGACGTCATCCGGCTTCATCGTGTCATACTGGTCGCCCAACGACATGGCCTTCTGCTGCAGACCACCGTCAATGTCCGGCCAGGCCAGACGCTCGTGCTCGGAAGCTCACCGAAGACCGAAGGCGCCGGGGCGCTCCTCCTCGTGGTGACCGCCGACAGCATCCCATCCTGAAGGCTTCCACACAGAACCTTTGACGGCCGGGGGAGGGTGCGTGCATCTTGAGCGTGAGAAGCCGCTCGATGCTCCATCCTCCCCCCGAAGCCGGAGTCAGGAATGCCCTTCGCCCGACGCGCTCATCGCAGAAGCGGTGAAGACCGCCGAGCCCCCGAAGATCGCCGCGTCGTGGAACGCCGAGACGGCCAGCGGCGCCACCTCGTCCGTCGCGCCACGGTTCAACCCGTGAGCGTGGAGCGTCGCAGCGTGCCGGACCGCAGGAAGGGCGAGCGTCGTGACGGCAGGGATCGCCGGGACGGCGAAGAGCGCCGGCTGCTCGTCCGGCGAACGCTATCGGACCGCCGCGGAATCGTCATCTCCTGAATCGGCGGGGCTTCACCCTCCCACGGGTGGAACGATGCGCCCGGAGGGATCCACCCCCCGCGGCGCGAGCATCGGCCGCTCCTTCAGCTCGATGACGCGTGCCGGGAGCATGAAGGCGGGACCGACCGTGTACGGGTCCGCCTCGGCGAAGTCGACTACGTAACCCATGTCCTGGAACGCGCCGACGGTGATGGCCGACAGCGGGTTCGGCGCGCCGGAGTTGATGTAGCCGGTCATCAGCTCCCTCCCCATGTCGGACTCGCGCCAGTGGACGTCTCGCGTCCCTTCGCCGCCGGTGTTCGCCACGGGTACCGCGTTCGTCGCCGCACCGCCGGCCAGACGGTACTTCGCGACCGCCGTGACGCCCGGCCAGTAGGGATCGTCTCCGCCCTTCCCGACCAGGACGCTCGTCCACGGCGTCACCGTGCCGAAGCCCAGGACGTGTCCAAACTCGTGCGTGATCACCGCTGTCAGGTCACCGGAAGCCTGGAGGTCGACCACGTCCGCGGAGTCGAGCTCGATGATGCCCATCACCGTCAACCCGTCCGAGGTGCGCACATAGCACGGCCCGCCCTGGCCCAGCGTCCCCCCTGGCCCGTCGATCGTCGTGACCTCCGCGAAGACCAGCACGTCGTCCACCGTTTCCTTCACGGCCGGATGCGGGATCCCGCAGGCACTGTCCGGGGCATTCAACGGAATGTCCGGGAGGTCGCCCGTGATGATCGACTCCCATCGTGAGACCGCTGCACTGAAAGCTGCCTGTTGGGACGACGAGGGCGGCGTCCCGACATAGCGCAGATCGATCGAGAACGCCCCGGTCGGCGGAGCGCTCACCCTTACGTATGCGGAGTCCAGCGCGGCGTCCGCCCGCGCGACGATCCACGTCGAGCCGGCACTCAGGGCTTGAACCTCGCCGCCGGTGGACACCGATGCGACGCCGGACGCCCTCGAGGTCCACGAGGGCGAGACGCCGAAGAGCTCCGAGCCTCCGGCATCGTATGCCTTCACGGTGAGCTGCGTCGCCTGACCGACGGTCAGGCTCACGGAATCCGGAGAGACCGAAAGGGAGGCGACGGGGACGTTCGTGACCGTCAGCGACGCCGTGTCGGCCACGAACCCCGCGGCGGCGACCACCCCGACGGTGCCCGCGGACCGTGCCGTGACGAGACCCGTCTGCGAGACCTGTGCGACTGCGGTGTCGGTCACGGACCACGTGAGCGAGGGATTGGAGATCGCGAAGCCGTTCCGGTCGCTCGCGGACGCGGAGAGCTGAACCGTCGACCCCTGCTGCACGGTCGCGCTCTTGGGGCTTATGGCGACGCTGGCAGCTGTCTGCGTGATGGTGACGGCGACGGTGGCTTTCACCGTGTCGCCACGGACCGTCAACGTCGTCGCTCCCCGTGCCATTGCCGTCACGAGGCCGGTTTCCGAGATCGTGGCCACCGAGGTGTCCGAGGAAGTCCACGAGACGGGAACGTTCGGCAGCGGCGCTCCCACCGCGTCTCGTACCGTGGCCCGGAGCCGCAGGGTGTCACGGAGCGCGTCCAGCGCCACGGCGGCCGGCTCGACCGATACGCTGGCGGGCCCGATCGCCACGACGATCATGGCCGTTCCGGTCACGTTCTCCGAGCGTGCGCTGATCTCGGCTCGTCCGTTTCCGTGAGCGGTGACCAGTCCCGTCGCGCTCACGGTGGCCACGGTGGTGTCGCTCGACATCCAGACCAACGGCGCGTCGGTGAGCGGCTGACCACCTCCATCCAGGACGCTGGTCGCGAGCTGCACGCTCGAATCCGGGGTCGTGACGACGATCGTATCCGGTGAGAGGGCGATCGTTGCCGGGACGCGCTTCACCTCGATCGTGGCCGTGTCCATCAGGTTGACGACGCGCACGACGATGCGGGCCGAGCCCTCCGCAACGGCGGTGACGGTCCCGTGGACGTCCACGGTCGCCACGGAGGGATTCGAGGACGACCAGGCGTAGGAGAGCCCCGGAATGGGATCGCCGCTCTCGTCTCGAACCACCGCCGTGAGCGTGGTTCGCGCACCGAGGTACCCCAGCCGTGTGCTGGTCGGCGCCAGCGTCAGCCTTCCCACGGACGGGTCGGGCTCCAGTGGGAATCGTTGGATCTGCGCGCTGTCCGTGCATCCCCAGAGCAGCATGGACGCGGCGCCGAGGGCAAGCGCCAGAGACCGGACCGTCGCGTGGGTGCGCGGCGACATGATCGTCCTCTCGGAGTCGAGCGAGCGGTGTGGGCAGGTGGGATAGCTGCAACACCTCAGAGTGACGCGTCGGCCCCTCTCCCGCAAGCCTCGTGAGACCCCTGCGCGCAGCCCGATTGTATTACTGGGACGAGCTCCTGGTGGACTGTAACACGTGAACGTTTAGTACCGAGAGTGCCGAAGCGCCGCTGGGGCGAGGCGCGCCGACGCAGGAATAGCAGCGCTATTTCAAGGAGGTGCAACGAAGCATCCAGCGGATGCAGCGGCGCTCGAATGCAAACGTTTACGTGTTACAGTCCACTAGTACTTCCCCAATGCCTGGAGGATCAGCCAGAGCAGGATGGCACCCAGCATCGAGCTCCCCGCGAACATCGTGACCGGCATCTCCTTGAAGAGATTGCGCACGAAGTGCGGGTCATCACTGAAGGGCTTCAGCACCCACCACGTGGTGAGGAGCCCGAGCGGCACCACCAGCAAGAGGATCCACGACATGGATGGAGTGTCGTGAGGAAGCCGTCGTGGCGCTAGTCCTCGGGTGGGATGAACTCGTCCTCGCGCAGCTTGAGCCGCTCCGCACGCGAGAGCGTGCGGGTCTTGGGCCCCTCGGACGCCAGCCGCTCCTTGGCGGCTTCTTCGAGCTGGCGCCGACGGCGCTCCAGGGAGGCCTTTCTTTCCTTCTCCAGTTCCTTCCGGTCCACGCTTTCGTCCGCTGTTGAGGAAGACATCGCCGATACGATAGTGCCGGGAGGGGTTTGGGGGAAGGATGCGCCTATGCTTGCGTACGCCGTCCGGCGGATGAACTAGTTCATGCAACACCCACGTCGGTCCGGACCGCCTCCCTGCCACGGCTCGAACCGCCAAGCGCGGAGGATCGTCAATGCGTCGGACTCTGTTGTTCGCCTTCGTGGTAGCCCTTTCCGGCTGTGGTCTCAAGAACGTCACCGGTACCCGAAACGGCATGAGCTCCGGCGAAGCCGGGATCATCGCCAAGCAGATGAGCCAGGGGTTCGCCAACGGCCTCTCGGGGGTCTCACCCGCCCCGCCGTCGAGCCCGCTTCAGGGCCCCGGACCGCGTCCGGTCGCCGTGAACGTGTCGGTCGACCACACCACGACCTGCACCGCCGGCGGATCGCTCCACATCCTCGGATCCATGACCGGGAACATCGACAATTCCGGGTCGGGTGTGCTGCTCCTTCAGGTCACCGAGACCATCACAGACTGGAAGTGCGACTCGAACCTCGTGATCAACGGCGATCCGGACATCTCCGTGGCCGGGAACATGAACTTCCTCAGCGGCGCCATGTCGTCCGCGGCGACCTTCAGCTTCGGCGGGGGAATCAAGTGGGGAACGTCCGCTTCCCAAAGCTGCCCGATCAGTCTCACGGTCCTCATCAACACCGACATGACCGGGGAAGTCAGCGGAACCGTGTGCGGCAACCAGGTGAACGAGTCGTTCTAGGGGCTGGACGCCACACCGACACCCTGGAGCGCCCATCCGGGCCGCCCCCCCCGTCCTGAAACGCAAAACGGCCCGGTATCGCTACCGGGCCGTCCCCTCCAGACGCTCGAGAGGCGCCGCCCGGATGGAGCTGCGGTGCGCCCTGCGGGCGTATCCTCGCTCGTCTCGCGGAGGAACCGACCGGTCTTCGACAGCCACCTCGGGCCGCCCGGATGGAGCTGCGGTGCGCCCTGCGGGCGCATCCTCGCTCGTCTCGCGGAGAGCCGGGCCGATCTTCGAAAGCTCCTCGGGCCGCTCGGCTCGAACGAGCGGTTCGGCACCCGACTCCGTCGTGTGCGGCGCGCCTGCCGGCGCGCCAATCCGGGCGGCGCCCCCCACGTCCTGAGACGCAAAACGGCCCGGTATCGCTACCGGGCCGTCCGCACCAGACGCTCGAGAGGCGCCGCCCGGATTCGAACCGGGGATCGAGGATTTGCAGTCCTCTGCCTTACCAACTTGGCTACGGCGCCTAAGGCGAAGGGGGACGCACAGGCATCGGCGAACCGATCTGTCGCCCCCCTTCTATCAGAGCGGGAAACCGGACTCGAACCGGCGACCCCAACCTTGGCAAGGTTGTGCTCTACCAACTGAGCTATTCCCGCACATAGGAAGTGAATACGAAACTAGGCAGATGTTTATGGAGGGTCAAGACAACCTGGGAGGCTGATTCATCTTGTTCCTCCGGACCTCGATTCGCCTTATGTTTCGCGCCTGAGCGGCCCCCGGAAGGGGCCGCTCCAAAGCCGTCGTCGTGTCCCTGTGAACCCCCTGGATCCGAGCCGCGACCATGTCTCGAACCTTCCCCCGTCGAGCGTCCGCCGCTCCCGTGCGCCGACTGCACGAGCGCGCGCGTGCGGCCGTGGCGGCCGTGGCGCTGGCGGTCGCCCTCGGAGGGTTCGGTGGGGCGCCACTTTCGGGACAGTCGCTCGTCGATCCAATTCTTCCCGGGGGGATGGTCGGCCTCGGGATCGTTCCGTCGCACAGCACCTGGAGCTCCATCTACGGACCGGACGGCGTCCAGCCACTCGGCGCGGATTTGACGAGCACGAACGCGGCCACGCTGTTTCCCGGCATCACCACGCTCGAGCAGAACCTGCGCTCGCTCACCGGATCGCCCACGGGCTTTCCCTCCATTCTCGGCCCGGTGTCGTCGAGTGTCTCCAAAGGGGTGGATCGCCTCGAGTTCAGGGCCCGACTGGGCGTATTCAACTGGCTGACGCTCGGTGTCATGCTCCCGATGGTCCGCTCGCGCATCCCGATCGACACGTACTACCAGCCGGATTCTCTACAGGCCAACATCGGCGTGAGTCCCGCCGTGACCGGCAACGACGGGGTGTCGACCCTCGTGACCCAGCTCGGCGATGCCGCTTCCGCCGCAACGGACCGTGCCAACACCCTGTGCACTGCGAACCCCAGCGGTGCCGACTGCTCGAGTGCGACCGCTTTGGCGCAACGGGTGACCCGTTTCGAGAACGCGACGCAGAGTGCCTATTACTCCTCTCCGTTCTTTCCCCGGGAAGGCTCGGCCGCGGCGACCGCCCTGACCCACGCGCTCGCGGCGCTGAACCAGGACCTCCGCGGCGCCGGCCTCGATTCCGTTCCCGCCGCCTTCGTCTTCGCCGCGGGCGCGGTGACCGCGGACGAGTTCAACCAGATTCCGGGGAACCCCTCGGCGGGCATCCGCGCCACACCTCTGAAGACCGTGGACGGACTCTGGCAGATGGGAGACGTCGAGCTCACGGCCATGATCCGACTGCTCAAAGGGGAGGTCCGCGACTCCGGGGCTGCGAATCCCCGGTTCTCGTGGGAGCTCGCGGGTGGCGGGCTGATCCGGCTCGGTACCGGCCACCCGGCCAATCCGGACGTCCTCTTCGACGTGGGAAGCGGAGACGGACAAACGGATTTCGAGGGGCGTCTCTACGGTGCGCTGCGCGTGGGCAGCCACATCGGGCTGAGATCCACGGCCCGCTACGGCATCCAGCGCAGCGTCGTGCAGCTCCGCAGGGTGACGCCGCCCGGCAGGGTGCTCGCTCCCTACTCCTCCCTGCAGGCCGTGCGCTGGTCCCCGGGCTCGTACCTCTACCTCCAGGTTTCCCCTCGCTGGTACCTGTCCCAGGGCTTCTCGCTCACGTTCGACTACGACTACTACACCAAGGGCGCGGACGGATACGCGACGCTGACCACGTCGCAGGGCAGCGCTCCTGCGCTCGACGCGTCCGTGCTGGAGCAACAAACGGCAATGACGCTCCAGCAGGTCGGCTTCGGGCTCACGTATTCGTCGCTACGTGGCGCCCGTAGCGAGAGCGGTGTGCTTCCGGTCGAGTTCGACGCGCGCTTCATCCAGGCGATCGGAGGCAGCGGCAGGGCCCCGCAGGCGAACCGCTTCCAGATCGCGCTCCGCGCGTTCCACCGGCTTTGGGGTGGCTCCTGAGCGAAGGTCAGGTTGCTCCCAACAGTTCGCGAGCGTGCTCCCGGGACCTGGCGGATTCGGGATCGCCTCCGAGCATCCGTGCGATCTCTTCCACCCTGTCGTCTCCGTCGAGAACCCGCACGCGCGTCGACGTCCGCTCACCGGACGTCTCCTTCTCGACGAGGTAGTGACCTCGCGCGCGCACCGCGAGCTGAGCCAGGTGGGTCACGACGAAGACCTGATGGCGTTGCGACACCTCCTGGAGCGTCGTCGCCACGGCCGAAGCCACACCACCTCCGATGCCCGCGTCGATCTCATCGAAGACCAGCACGGGTAGACGATCCACATCGGCCAGGATCGCCTTCAGCGCCAGCATGATGCGCGACAGCTCACCTCCGCTCGCGATCCGTGCCAGGCTCATCGGCTCGAATCCCGGATTGGGAGCCACGAGGAACTCGACGGATTCCGCTCCGTGTGCTCCGACCCGCTCCTGGGGCCGCAAGTGCGCCTGGAAGGTGGCTTCCGGCATGCCGAGCTCGGGAAGAAGCGCGGTGACGGCCTCGGAGAGACGAGCGGCACCCGCTGCGCGGATGTCCGTCAAGGCCGCCGCTGCGCGCCTGAGATCCTCCTGCCCCCGCTCCGCGCGCGCACGAAGCGCGTCGAGATCGTGATCGGCTTCCTGGAGCTCCGAGAGCTCGGTACGCACCCGCCGCCCCGTCTCCAGCACGTCGCTCAGCTCGGGACCGTACTTGCGTTTCAGCCTGAAGATCAAGTCCAGCCGGGCCCGCACTGCCTCGAGACGCTCCGGGTCGTGCTCGACCGAGCTCGCGTCGTCGCCCAGGCGACGGCCCACCTCGTTGATCGCATGGAACCCGTCGTCCAGGAGACGAGAGGCCTCCTCGAGCGGCTCGGGATCGAAGCGGGCCAGTCTGCTCAGGAGGCTCCGTGCCTCCCCGATCCTGTCGGCGACCGAGCCCTCTCCGGCGTAGAGCATCTCGTAGGCGGTGTTCGCGCCTTCCAGCAGCTCCTCCGCATGCTCTCGACGGCGTCCTTCCGCCTCCAGGGCCTCGTCCTCCCCTTCCGCCAGCTCGGCCCCTTCGATCTCGTCGAGCTGGAAGCGCAGAAAATCGGCGCGGCTCTCGAGCTCGCGCACCCGCTCCTCGCGGCGCTGACGCTCCTGTTCGAGCTCGCGCAGCTCCTCGTGGACCGCGTGCACGGCGGCGGCCTCTTCCTCGGCCTCCGCATACGCGTCGAGAATCGTCCGCTGCTCCACGGCCCGCAGCAGCGTCTGGTGCTCGTGTTGACCGTGGATGTCGACCAACGCGTTTCCCAGCTCGCCGACCACGCCGGCCGTCGCCGGCGAGCCGTTGACCCAGGCCCGGTTCCGTCCTTCGGACGCGACTTCACGGCGGAGGATGAGCAAGCCCTGATCGGTCCGGAATCCCAGATCTTCCAACCGCGCCTCGAGCGAGGGCACGGCGGAGACGTCGAAGACGCCCTCGACCGTCGCCCGCTCGGCGCCGGCGCGCACGACGGACGACGACGCACGCTCACCGAGGAGCAGCGAGAGTGCTCCCACGATGATGGACTTGCCCGCGCCGGTCTCGCCACTGAGGACGTTCAGACCCGGCCCGAGGGTCAGGCTGAGGTCCTCGACGACGGCGTAGTCGCGAATGCGGAGTTCGACGAGCATGGTGGAACAAAGTAGGATGCGCGAGGCAGCCCGCTCAATGGTCGAGTGGGCGCGCCGCTCAGGCCCGCTCCGGAGGCCGCGCCGCCCAATTGAGCTTTCGGCGCATCGTGCGGAAGAATGTCTGGCCCTTCAGGTGCACCAGCGGCACCTCGTGGGCGCCCCGCGATACGTGCACGATCTCTCCCGGGTCCAGCTTGTGTGCCGACTGTCCGTCCACCGTCAGATGGATCTCGTGTGCCGGGTCCAACGGGCGCACGGTGATGGGAGCCTCGGCGGGCACCACCAGCGGGCGGACGGTGAGCGAATGCGGACAGATCGCGGTCACGACCACGCAATCCATCGCCGGAACGATGATCGGGCCACCCGCCGAAAGGGAGTAGGCCGTGGAGCCGGTCGGGCTGGCGAGGATCACGCCGTCGGCGGAGAAGCTCCCGATCTCCTCCGCGAGGTCTCCCTCGCCCACGCTCAGCTCGATCGGCGTGACCTGTGCCGCCCCCCTCGTATGGACGACGAAATCGTTGAGCGCGAAGTACGAGAGCCGGACCTCGCCGCCGGGCCCCACCACTTCGGCGGAGAGCGTCTGCCTGCGCTCCGTCTCCGCCTCACCGTCGAGCACCTGGGCCAGGCCGATTTCCATGTCGGCTTCGGCCGTGCTCGTCAGGAACCCGAGCTGGCCGAGGTTGATGCCGAGCACGGGAATGTCACGGCCGGCGACCAGATGGACCGCCCTCAGGAGCGTTCCGTCGCCTCCGAGCGCCACGATGAGGTCGAGCGGCTCTCCATCGAGATCGAGGGCGACGGATCCGTCCGGAGCCATACCGAGGTCCTTCTCCTCGAACCGAAGCTCCACCCCGCGACTGCGACAGAACGTGTCCAGGCGGACGACCACGCCTGGAAGCTCGGGGTTGCGCTTGCGCAGGACCGCACCGATCCGGCGCACGGGCTTCGAGATCGTTTCCCTGCCCGCAGGCTGGCTCACCGCGTCTCCACCGACGACTGGCGCGCGACCAGCGTCCGAACCCGGGCCACGATGCCTTCGGCGTCGAGCCCGAGATCGCGGAGCAGAAGCTTGCGCGACCCATGCTCGACGAAGTGGTCGGGAATCCCCAGGGCCGCCATGCGCGGGGGCCGATCGAGATCCAGCGCGTCCGCTTCGCGGGCCATGAACGCCCCGAAGCCGTTCGAGACCTGCCCCTCCTCCACCGTGAGCACGACCGGGTGGCTTCGGCTCATCTCCTCGAAGACCTCGTGGTCGTACGGCTTGAGGAACCGGCAGTTGACCACCGTACAACGGATGCCCTCGGACGACAGCTTCTCGGCCGCCTCCAGCGAGGCCATCACCATGGTCCCGACCGCCAGGATCACCGCGTCTGCACCGTTGCGCAGGATCTCCCAGCTGTTCGGCTCGATCTCGGGGATGTCCGCGAGCGCCGGCACCTCGTCCGGAACGGTGTCCCTCGGCCACCGAATGCTCCAGGGCCCGTCCTCCTGAGCGACCGCCATGCGCAGGAGCGCGAGCATCTCTGCGCCGTCCTTCGGTGCCGTCACGGTCATGCCCGGCACGCCGAGCATATAGGCGATGTCGAGCACACCGTGGTGCGTCGGCCCGTCCTCGCCGGCGATGCCCGCGCGATCCATGCCGAACACCACCGGAAGGCCCTGGAGCGCCACGTCGTGCACGATGCTGTCGAACGCCCGCTGCAGGAAGGTCGAGTAGATCGCCACGACCGGCCGGACACCGCGGGTGGTGAGGCCCGCCGCGAACGTGACCCCGTGCGCTTCGGCGATTCCGACGTCGAAGTACCGGTCGGGGTGGGCCTCCAGGAAGAGGTCCGTGCTCGTCCCGTCCGGCATCGCCGCGGTGATGGCCACCACGCGGGGATCCGCGTCGGCCAGCTCCACCAGGCCCCGTCCGAACACCTTCTGATACCGCGGAAGGCCTCCGCCCTTCTTCGTGCCCTGACCGGTGACCTTGTCGAACGGTCCGGACGCGTGCCACGTCCACGGGTCGTTCTCGGCCCTCGGAAATCCCTTGCCCTTCTGCGTGAGCACGTGGACGAGGATCGGTCCCTCCATCCCCTTCACGCGCGAGAGTGTATCGACGAGGGCGTTGAGATCGTGTCCATCGACCGGTCCCACGTAGCGGAACCCGAGCTCCTCGAAGATCAATCCGGGCGTGAGGAGGTGCTTCACGCTCTCCTCCAATCGGCCCGCCGCCTCCTGCATTGCCCCCCCGATGCTCGTGGGCGCCCGATGCAGGATCTCCTTCACGAGGCCCCGGATCCGATTGTAGGCCGGATTCGTGATCATGCCGGTGAGGTACTTGTTCATCGCGCCGACGGGCGGCGCGATCGACATGTCGTTGTCGTTGAGCACGACGATGAAATCACGTTTCGTGTGCCCGGCGTTGTTGAGCGCCTCGTACGCGAGGCCACATCCCATCGCCCCGTCTCCGATGACCGCGACGACCTCGAACTTCTCGTTCATGAGATCACGGCCCGTGGCGATGCCCCAGGCCGAAGAGATCGAGGTGGCCGCGTGCCCGGCCCCGAACGCGTCGTATTCCGACTCGTCACGCCGGCAGAAGGGCGCGAGACCGTCCTTCTGCCTGATGGTCGTGAGGCGCTCGTTGCGCCCGGTCAGGATCTTGTGGATGTAGGCCTGATGGCCCGTATCCCAGACCAACTGGTCGCGGGGCGTATCGAAGACGTAGTGGAGCGCCACGGTGAGCTCCGCCACGCCCAGGCTCGCACCGAAATGCCCCCCCTTCTGGGAGACGACATCGATGTGACGCTCTCGGACCTCGTCGACGAGGTGGCGGAGGTCTTCGCGGCTCAGCTTCCGCAAATCAGCGGGATATCGAACGCGATCCAGCAGCGACACCGGATCCACTCCTTGCCGTTGTTCAATGACAGACCATGTAAGATATCGGGACCGGACGCAGGGAACACCCTCGGCGGACCTCCACGCCGTGCGAGGCCTCAGCGGGGGCTCGTCGTCCCCGTCAGCTCTCCCGTTCGACCACGTAGCGTGCCAGGGCCTCCAGCGCCGGTGACTCGATGCCCACCGCTGCGAGGGCCGCGCGGGCCTCATCGGCCTGGGCGCCGGCGCGCTCGCGTGCTCCCTCGAGCCCGTACCGCGCCACGTAGGTCGACTTTCCAAGCGCTGCGTCGCTCGGGTTCTTGCCCAGAATGTCCGCCGTCTGCGTCGCGTCCAGGATGTCGTCGACGATCTGGAACGCGAGGCCGATCGCATCGCCGTAGCGTGCCAGTGCGTCCGTGATCGGTGGTTCGGCACCCGCCGCCAGCGCGCCCATGAGGAGGGGGGCGGTCAGGAGCGCACCGGTCTTGCGCCGATGGAGATCACTCAGCTCTTCGGCGTCGAGCGCCTTCTCCTCGCCCTCGAGGTCGAGCCACTGTCCTCCCACCATGCCACCGGCACCCGCGGCGCGCAGAAGCGTGGCCGTCGCCTCCACCGCCCGCGCACGCGGACAACCGAGGCACCCCAACGCTTCCCACGCCTGGAGCGCCGCGGAGGGAATCAGGGCCAGACCGGCGCGCATCGTGCGTTCCTCCCCGAACTCACGATGCGTGGTCGGTCGCCCCCTGCGCAGATCCGCGTCGTCCATACAGGGAAGGTCGTCGTGCATCAGGGAATAGGCGTGCACGAGCTCGATCGAGGCGGCGAAGTCGTACAGGGCGTCGGATTCGCCGGGAGATCGCCCCCGGACGTCCGGCACGCAGGCCCGGTAGGCCGTGGTGCAGAGGATCGGGCGGAGTCGCTTTCCCCCTCCCAGAACCCCGTGCTGGATGGCCTGCGCGACGTCCTGCGGCACGCGCGCCTCGATGCGTGCCACCGCGCGTGCGAGGGCCCGCTCGACCCGTTCCCGCTCGCCGGCGAGATAGCATCCGAGGTCGAACGCCCCGTTGCCGCTCAAGACTCCTCCTCCCCCTCCTCGAACGCTCGGGTCCGCCCTTCGCCCCCCTCGCCCAGCAGCTCCTCCACGCGGAGCTCCGTACGAGCGAGGATGCGCTCGGCCTCACGAACGTGCCGAACACCTTCCTCGAAGAGCTCCAGCGCGCGCTCGAGATCCACCTCGTCCGCCTCCAGCCGACTCAGGATCTCTTCGAGCCGCCGGAGCCGACGCTCGAGCGTGAGCGTCTCTTCGCTCGGGGATTCTTCGAAAAGGCCGGGATCCTCGCTCACGCGCGGTTCTCCTCCTGGAGCTCGTCGGATTCGTCGAACGGCCCCTTAGATTCGCAGCGTACGCTCCCGTCCGCCACCCGGAGCACGAACGGGAGCCCCGGAGGGAAGGCGCGCACTTCGCGGAGCAGCTTGCCGTCCCTCGTCCGGGCCACGGCATAGCCCCGCTCGAGCGTCGCGAGGGGCGACAGCGCCTCGAGCCTTCCTGCGAGCCCCGCCAGGTCTCTCCGCCGCCCATCGACGAGCTGACGGGCGCTACGCTCGAGGCGGGCGAGGTCGAGGTCGATCGCCTGTCGGAGCGGGGCCATCTTTGCTTCCATCGCGGAGCTCAGGCTCGCGCGGCGCCCCGCGACGACGTCACGGCGGCGCTCGAGCGTCCCGCGCAATCCTCTCGCCAGCCTCGCCGGGAGCGCGCGCAGCTGCTCGAGCACGGCCCCTCCGTCCGGTGCCACCGCTTCGGCCGCGGCCGAGGGCGTCGGCGCGCGCAGGTCCGCGACGAGGTCGGAGATCGTCACGTCGGTCTCGTGGCCCACCGCCGAAACGACGGGCACGGGGCACGCGACGATGGCACGCGCCACCGGCTCCTCGTTGAAGGCCCACAGGTCCTCCAGCGACCCGCCTCCTCTCCCGACGATGATCACGTCGCACAGCCCGCTTCGGGCCAGCGCCTCCACGCCGCTCGCGATCTCGCGTGATGCGCCTTCTCCCTGGACCCGTACGCCGCGCAGCACGACGCGCACCCACGGCGCGCGCCTGCCGAGCACGTTGAGGATATCGTGGACCGCAGCCCCGGTCGCCGACGTGACAACGCCGACACACGCCGGATAGCGTGGGAGCGGCCGCTTGCGAGCGGGGTCCAGGAGGCCTTCCTCCTCGAGCTTGCGGCGCAGCTTCTCGAAGGCGAGCCGCCACAGGCCCTCCGCGCCCTCCGCCTCGAGACGGCGCACGGCGAGCTGGTATTCCCCCCGTGCCTCGTAGAGGGTGAGCGCGCCGAACGCGCGCACCTGCATGCCCTGCTCGGGGTCCGTGGGCAACGACTGGGCGTCCTGCCGCCACATGACGCAGCGGATCTGAGCCTGGTCGTCCTTCAGGCTGAAGTAGCAGTGGCCCGACCGTGCCCGGGTCCAGTTCGCGATCTCGCCGCCGACCCACAGGGCGTCGACGCTGCCTTCGAGAAGGGCGCGAACGGCTCGGTTGACCTGGGAGACCGACCAGACCCGCGGCTCCGACTCGCTCACACGCTTACGACGCCGGAACGGTCCGAGCGGCCGAGGCCACCGTGTTGGACAGCAGCATCGTGATCGTCATCGGTCCCACACCGCCCGGCACCGGCGAGATGGCGCTCGCGACCTCTTTCACCTCGTCGAACAGGACGTCGCCGCACACGCGGTAGCCCCGCTCCCGGCTCGGGTCGTCCACGCGGTTGCTGCCGACGTCGATGACCACCGCTCCGGGGCGCACCATGTCCCCCGTGATCAGCTCGGGGCGGCCCATCGCCACCACCAGGATGTCGGCCTGTCGCGTCATCGCGCCGAGGTCGGGTGTGCGCGAGTGGCAGACGGTCACCGTCGCATTGCCGCCGGGCGCCTTGCGGAGCAGCAGGGACGCCAGCGGACGGCCGACGATGTTCGAGCGACCGACCACCACGACGTGCTTTCCCGCCGGATCGTGACCCGTCCGCACGAGCATCTCGACCACACCCGCGGGGGTACAGGGAGGAAACGTGTCGTCCGACCCCGTCGACAGCCGACCCACGTTGACCGGGTGGAATCCGTCCACGTCCTTGGACGGGAGGATGGCCTCGAGCACCTTGCCTTCGTCGATCTGATCCGGGAGGGGAAGCTGGACCAGGATCCCGTGGATGGCCGGATCGGCGTTGAGACCCGCCACCAGCCCGAGCAGCTCCTCTTCCGAGGTATCGCTCGGCAGCGTGATCTGGCGCGAGTTGATGCCCATCGCCCGGGCGGCCTTGTTCTTCATGCCCACGTACATCTGTGAGCCCGGATCCTCGCCCACCAGCACGGTGGCGAGACCGGGGACGATGTCGTGCGTTTCGGCGAGCTCGGCCACGCGGGCCTTCAGCTCCGCGCGAATCTCGTCGGCGATCTGCCGACCGGAGATGATCTCTGCGCTCATGGCGTATGTCGGGTCACGAGGGTCGTAGGTACGAAGGGGCCGGATCCCCCAGGAATCCGGCCCCACAAGGTAACAGGTCGCTGGAGGCCGACGTCAGCGGGCGAAGTCCACGGCTCGGGTCTCGCGTACGACGACGATCTTGATCTGTCCCGGGTACTGGAGCTCGCCTTCGATCCGGCGCGCGACGGCCTCGGAAATCTGAGCCATCTGCCCATCGTCCACCTTCTCGGGCTCGACCATGATCCGCAGCTCGCGCCCGGCCTGGATCGCGAAGCAGCGCTCGACGCCCGGATGCTCCATGGCGATCTCTTCGAGGCGCTCGAGGCGCTTGACGTACCCCTCGAACATCTCGCGCCTGGCGCCCGGGCGCGATCCGCTGATCGCATCCGCGGCCGAGACCAGGAACGTCTCCGCGAAGAAGTGGGGCTCCTCGTCGTGGTGCGCCCGGATCGCGTTCAGAACGAGATCCGATTCGTTGTGCTTTTTGCAGAGGCGGTACCCCAGCTCGACGTGCGTGCCCTCCTGCTCGTGTGTGAGCCCCTTTCCTACGTCGTGAAGCAGGCCGGCCCGCTTGGTACCCTGGACGTCCAGTCCCATCTCTGCGGCCATGTTCCCGGCCAGCAGCGCCACCTCCTTGGCGTGCTGCAGCTGGTTCTGGCCGTACGACGTGCGGAACCGCAGACGGCCGAGGGTCTTCACGATCTCGGGATGCACGTTGTGGATGCCGAGCTCGTAGAGAATCTCCTCCGCGGCCTCGATCATGCTCGCGTCGACCTCGGCGCGGGCCTTCTCCGCCATCTCCTCGATGCGCCCCGGGTGGATCCGTCCGTCCTCAATGAGCCGTTCGAGCGCGATGCGGGCGGACTCCCGGCGTACCGGGTCGAACGCGGACAGCACCACCGCCTCGGGGGTGTCGTCGATGATGACGTCCACGCCCGTCGCCTGCTCGAAGGCGCGGATGTTGCGACCCTCGCGACCGATGATCCTGCCCTTCATCTCGTCCGAGGGGAGCTGCACGACGGAAACCGTGGTCTCCGCGGTGTGCTCGGCGGCCATGCGCTGGATGGCGAGCCCGATGATCTTCTTGGCCTCGCGGTCCGCGTCGCGCTGGGCTTGCTCCTTGATTTCACGAAGCGAGTTCGCAGCCTCCGCCTTCGCCTCGTCGTAGAGATCCTCGACCAGCTTCTGCTTGGCCTCGAGCGCGGACATGCCGGCGAGCTCCTCGAGGCGAAGTCGGGCCGTTTCCTTGTCGGCGGCCACGTGCTCGGCTTCTTCCACGAGCGCATCGTGGCGGCGGTCCAACTCCACGATGCGGCCTTCGATCTCCGACTCCCGTGCGCTCAGGCGCTCGAATTGCCGGTCGAGCGCGTCGGAGCGCTCCTCGAGATGGCGCTCTGAGCGTTCGATCTCCTCGCGTCGGCGGGCCTCTTCCTTCTCCCATGCCTCACGGAGGCGGAAACCTTCTTCGCGGCCGGCCAACTCTCCGGCCTTGCGAAGGTTCTCCGCCTCTTCGTCGGCCCGCTTCAGAATTCGGGCTGCGTCGTCCTGGGCCTGCGATCGCTCGAGCTCACGGCGTCGCTTCTCTCGCGCTCGCGCGATCGATGCCCCGAGGAGGGCACCGAGCACGATTCCGACGACCGCCGCCGACAATACCACCAGCGGGGATCCCATGTATCGACTCCGAAAACGGCTCCGGTAGGAAGCCGAAGGTGGGCGATGGACGGGTCGTCCCTCCCGACTCATTCCAGGGGGAGGGCTACCCTATGGTGGTGAGACAATAGGACTTAGACGCGACGAAAAGCAAGCTGGGCACCCGCATGGGCCGAAGCGTGCATGCCGCGGGCCCTCCGGGGATCAGGTCTCCGGACCCTCCTCACCAAGCTCGGACTCGATGCGGCGGACGAGATTCGTCGCGCGCGAGGCGGCCTCCTTTCGCACCCGTCCGAGCTCCTCCTCGGCCTGGAAGTACTCGTCGGCAATCGAGAGCGCGGCGAGGATGGCGGCCTTGTGCCCCTCGATCAGCGCACCCTTGGCGCGGATCTCCTGGATGCGGTCGTCCACGAGGCGTGCACACTTGCGCGTGTACTCCGGCTCGGCGTTGGCACGGATCGTATGCTCCTCCCCTGCGATCCGTACGGTCACCGATTCTCTCTGGCCGCTCATCGCTGCTCCTCGAGGAAACGGATCTTCGCGAGCAGTCGCTCCACACCTTCCCGTCCCTTCTCGAGGCGGTCATGGAGATCGACGTTCTCCTCCTCCAGCGTACGTAGCCTCGTGAGAAGGCGGCCCGCGGCCGACTCGTCCTGGGTGAATCGATTCACCAGCTCCTGGAGCTCTTCGCTGCGCCCCTCCGCTTCTCCGGCGCGGGTGCGCAGCTCGTGGAGCCGGTCAAGCGCGTCGCCGACCGTCCTCTCCAACAGCTTGAACGCGGCGCGTTCCGGCCGCTCGCCGTCATCCCCGGATCTCGACACCCAACTCCTCCTTCAGCGCATCGCGCACCGACGCCATCGCACGGTCCACCTCCGCATCCTTCAGGGTCCGATCCGGAGCCCGGAAACGCAAGCGGAACGCGAGCGAGCGTGCCCCTTCGGGAACGCCTTCCCCCCGATACAGATCGAACAGCGTCAGGTCCTCGAGCAGCGCGCCGGCTCCCGAACGGATCGTGGAGAAGATCGCCTCGGCGGATATCGCGTCGGGAACGACGAGCGCAAGATCGCGCTCCACGCCCGGGAACTGCGGCAACGGCCTGAACGTGGGCACGGCCGCGGCGGCGCCGTTTGCCGGAAGGGTCAACTCCACACCCCACACGTCACCGGCCCACACGGGCAGGTCCATTCCGTCCGGCCGCACCCGGCCTCCGGAACCGACGACCTCATCGTCGTCGCCCACGCGCACGACGAACGCGGCGGCCGGATCCCAGGGCCCCGTGGCCTCGGGCGCCGGGGAGACCGTCGCCCGGCCTCCGTACGCACGGCCCGCGACCTCTTCGAGCAGGCCCTTGAGATCCCATACCGAGAACGGCTCGTCGGGCCGGGACCAGTGCGCCGGCTCGCGCAGGCCCGTCATCGTCACCGCCAGGTGGGTCTCTTCGCGGGGCGGAGCCCCGGAAGCCGTGGCCCGGAACGAGGTCCCGATCTCGAACAGGCGCACGTCGCGATTACCGCGCGCGAGGTTGTACTCCACCCGCCGCAGGAGCGACGGGAGCAGGGCACGGCGCATGAACGGCTCGCGCGCGTTGAGCGGGTTGGAGACCTCCAGATCCCCTTCCCCTTCGGCGACGAACGCGGGCGTGTGTGCCTCGAAGAGCCCAGCGGCGGCGAGGTGTCGGCGCAGCTCGTCCTCGAGCCCGAACATCGGGTGGTCCGGGACGGTGCCGGGCCGGTAGGCGCCCAGCTCGGTCGGAAAGCGATCGTAGCCGTGCGTGCGTGCCACCTCTTCGATGAGATCGATCTCACGCGTCACGTCGTAGCTCCGAAAGCCCGGAACGCGCACCAGCAGGGTGTCGTCGGCCTCGCCGGTGATCTGGAACCCGAGGGGCACGAGCAGCTCCTGCACGCGCTTCGCGTCGATCGGCACCCCCAGCACCCGCTCGATGCGAGAGAGGCGCAGGCGAACCGTGGCCGGCTCGAACGAGCCCGGATGCACGTCGAGCACGGGGCCGTCCAGCGCTCCTCCGGCCGTGGCCAGGATGAGCCCGACGGCCCGCTCGACCGCGGCACGCATCCCCTCCGGGTCGACGCCCCGCTCGAAGCGGTACGACGCGTCGGTCGACATCACGAGGGCCCGCCGCGTCGAGCGGATCGAGCGTGGATCGAAGAGCGCGCACTCGAGCAGCACGTCCGCCGTCGTCGCGTCGACCTCCGAGTCGAGTCCCCCCATGACGCCCGCCAACGCCACCGGTCGGGCCGCGTCGCAGATCATGAGCATGTCGGGACCAAGGCGGCGCTCCTCGTCGTCGAGCGTCGTGAACGTCTTCTCCTCGGCAGAGGCCCGGCGCACGACGATCGAGGAGCCCTCGAGCTTCGCGAGGTCGAACGCGTGCAGCGGCTGGCCGAGCTCGAGCATGACGTAGTTCGTTGCGTCGACCACGTTGTTGATCGGACGGGCCCCGGCACCGCGCAGCCGCTCCTGCAGCCAGGCGGGCGACGGACCGACGCGGACGCCCCGGATCACCGCGCCGAGGTAGCGGGAGCACAGATCCGGATCGTCGATGCGGATCGACACGGCTCCGGCACGCACCTCGGGCGAACCCTCTTCGTACACCAGCCGTGCCTGCGGGTCTTCCGGGATCTCCGGAAGCTCGACCCGCCCGTCTCCTCGCGAGGCGAGCTCCCGGGCGACACCCGCATGGCTGAGCAGGTCGCCCCGGTTGGCCGTGATCTCGACGTCCAGCGTCGCATCGTCCAGCCCGAGGGCCCGGATGAACGACTGTCCGGGCTCGAAGTCGCCTTCGATCTCGAGCAGCCCTGAATGGTCGGCACCGAGCCCCAGCTCACGGGCGGAGCACAGCATCCCCTCGGAGTACTCCCCGCGAATCTTGGCCTTGCGGATGTGCACGTCGCCGGGCAGCGTCGCGCCGACGGGGACGAACGGGTACCAGCCGTCCGCCTGGACATTGGGTGCCCCGCACACGACCTGTACGATGCCGGCGCCCGCATCCACCGTGCAGAGCGACAGCCGGTCCGCGTTCGGGTGCGGCCCCGCCGTGACGACGTGCGCGACGATCACGTCCTGGAGCCCCTCTCCCGGGGCTTCGATCCCTTCCACGGGCGCACCGCGCAGGGCGAGGTGCTCGGCCACCT
Source organism: Longimicrobiales bacterium (assembly GCA_046704545.1). GTDB lineage: Bacteria > Gemmatimonadota > Gemmatimonadetes > Longimicrobiales > Gaopeijiaceae > SZUA-318. The sequence goes on along the minus strand of JBJKRT010000068.1, from coordinate 11,196 downwards.
CGGCAGGACTCAGGTCCAGACCGGGAACCAGGTCCCGGAGCCAGCGATAGGAGACGTTCATCGGACGAACTGGGACAGAAAGCGGATGTCGTTGTCGAAGAAGGTGCGCAGGTCGTCGACCCCGTACTTGAGCATGGCGATGCGGCCCGGCCCCATCCCGAACGCGAACCCGGTGTAGCGCTCGGCGTCGTAGCCGGCGTTGCTCAACACCGCCGGGTCGACCATTCCGGCGCCCATGATCTCGAGCCAATCGGTCTCCTGGGTAGAGCCGTCGGGCCCTTCGATCACGCGCTTCACGTCCACCTCGGCGCTGGGCTCCGTGAACGGGAAGAACGAGGGGCGGAAGCGCACCTTGGTTCCCGGCCCCCAGAAGCGCCTCGCGAACTCGGCCAGCGTGGCCTTGAAGTCCACGAACGTGATGCCCTCGTCCACGACCAGGCCTTCGATCTGGAGGAAGGCCGGCGTGTGCGTGGCGTCGTAGGTGTCACGGCGGTAGACCCAACCCGGCGCGATGATGCGGATCGGGGGCTCGTGTGCCTCCATCGTGCGCATCTGCACCGGCGACGTGTGGCTGCGCAGGAGGACGGAGTCCACGAGGTAGAGCGTGTCCTGCTCGTCGGCCGCCGGGTGGTCGAGCGGCGTGTTCAGCGACTCGAAGTTGTACCACTCGGTGTCGGCTTCCGGGCCCCGGGCCCGTGTGAAGCCCATGTCCCGGAAGATGCCCCAGATCTCGTCGACGACCTGGCTCACCGGGTGCAGCGCCCCCCGCCAGCGCGAGCGTGCCGGAAGGGTGAGGTCCTGCCTCGCCGACGTGTCGGGAGCGCTCAGGGCCCGCGATCGCTCTTCGAGCGCGTCCTGAACCGCCTGCTTGACCCGGTTGGCCTCCTGACCCACCGCGGGACGCTCGTCCGCGGGCAGGGCGCCGAGACCTCGGAGAATGCTGGAGATTCGCCCGTCTTTGCGCCCCAGGTAGGAGACGCGGACCTCGTCCAGGGCGCGCTCTTCCTCGGCCGACTCGACGGCCTCGAGAGCCTCACGCTCCAGGATGCGGAGGGCTTCGATGGGATGCGTGTCGCTCATACGTCCGGATTGCGCCGGAGGGCTCCACGATCGGACTCGTGGAGCCCCCCAACGACCAGCTCGGGAAGAAAGGACCTCGACGGCTTGCCGAGAAGCGCGTCAACCAGCCTTGGAGGCGAGCCCTTCGCGGGCGCGGTCCACGAGTGCGCTGAACGCCTCGGGACTCCGCACCGCCAGGTCGGCGAGCGCCTTACGGTCGAGCTCGACGCCGACCTCCTTCAGCCCGTTCATGAACCGGGAGTAGGACATGTCGCGCTCGCGCACGGCCGCGTTGATCCGCGTGATCCAGAGCTTGCGGAAGTTCCTCTTCTTCTTCTTCCGGTCGCGATACGCGTGCTCCCACCCCTTCTCCACCGCGTCCTTGGCGGTGCGATAGAGGTTCTTGCGGCCGCCGAAGTACCCTTTGGCCGCCTTGAAGATCTTCTTCTTCCGCCGGTTCCGCGCCGGGGCAGATGTGGAACGAGGCATTGTTCTCTCTCCTTACCCGCCGTACGGGAGCAGCCGCTTGACCCGCTTCTCGTCGGACTTCGAAATGAGGTCCGCCTTGCGCAGATGGCGCTTCCGCTTGGTCGTCTTCTTCGTGAGGATGTGGCTCTTGAACGCCTTGTTCCGCTTCACCTTGCCGGTGCTGGTCTTCTTCAGGCGCTTCGCCGCACCCCTGTGCGTCTTCATCTTGGGCATGTCGTCTTCCTTCCCTTTCCTGGCAGAATCCCGGGAGTCCGGATCCGGAACCTACTTCGTCTTCAGCGGAGCCAGAACCATCGACATGGTCCGACCCTCGAAGCTGGGTTGCGATTCGACCTTTCCCACGTCCACGAGATCCTCGGTCACACGCGACAGGATCTCCAGACCCAGCTCCGGATGCGTGACCTGTCGACCCCGAAACATCATCGTCAGCTTCACCTTGTTGCCCTCGTCCAGGAACCTGCGGGCATGGCGGAGCTTGAACTCGTAGTCGTGCTCCTCGATTCCCGGCCGGAACTTCACCTCCTTGACCAGGATCGTGTGCTGTTTCTTTCGCGCCTCTCGGGCAGCCCTGGCCGCCTCGTACTTGAACTTCCCGTAGTCCATCATCTTGACCACGGGCGGGCGGGCCTCCGGTGCTACCTCGACCAGATCCATCCCTCGATCCGAAGCTCGCTGTCGGGCTTCGTCGATCGACACGATCCCGATCTGCTCACCGTCGTCCTGGATCAGACGGATCGGGCTGATGCGGATCTGCTCGTTGACGCGAACCCGTTTGTCGCTGATCTCACCTTCCTCCGTTGGAGTCCTCTCGCGGGGGGCACCAGGGCCTTCTCGCATCCCACCAAACGAAAGGCCCGAGACGTCTTATCTCGGGCCGCGACCACGGGCGAGCCACCGGCCCTCGCCGGTGTTCGACCGTCGCGACCCTCTTGGGAACCCCGTGGGGGGCCCCGAAGGTGGAGCCGCCGGTCCAGCGGCTCACTTCCGGGTTGTCCTCGCTCACCTCAAGCGAATGTGCAAGATCGCTGATGGCCGAGGCACCGTCAACAGGCCTCAGCCACCGCCTGGCAGGAAGCCTCCGCGACCGGGCGGTCAGTCCAGCGACCGCGCCGCGATCTCCTGCTTCACGCGCGCCACGAAGGCCGCCCGATCCATCACCTCCTGCTTACGGCCGGCACCCCGTTTGCGGACGGCGACCGTGCCGTCCGCGGCCTCGCGCTCCCCGACCACGCCCATGTAGGGAATCTTCATCGATTCCGCCGCCCGGATGCGGTAGCTGAGCGTCTCCCGGCTTTCCAGACGTGCACGCACGCCGGCGGCGTCGAGGTCGGCCACGAGCTCGGCGGCACTGGCCTCCCAGGGCTCCGAGACGGACAGCACGCGGACCTGCTCCGGTGCCAGCCAGGTCGGGAAGGCGCCCGCGTAGTGCTCGATGAGGATCGCGATGAAGCGCTCGAACGACCCGCACACGGCACGGTGGATGACCACGGGCCGGTGCGCCGTATTGTCCTCGCCCACGTACTCCAGGTCGAAGCGCTCCGGCGCGTTGTAGTCGAGCTGGATCGTGCCGAGCTGCCACTGCCTGCCGATGGAGTCGGTGACGTGGAAGTCGATCTTGGGTCCGTAGAAGGCGCCGTCCCCCGGTTCGACCTCGTACGGACGTCCGGTCGCCTCCAACGCCTGTCGAAGGGCGTTCTCGGACCGGTCCCACTGCTCGTCACTCCCGATGCGCTGCTCGGGCCGCGTGCAGAACTTCAGGGACGAAGTCAGGCCGAACGTGTCGTAGTGCCCGAGGATGAAGTCCATGAGGAACGTCACCTCCTCGGTGATCTGGTCTTCGCGCAGGTACACATGGCAATCATCCTGCGCGAACTGGCGCACACGCGTGAGCCCGGAGAGCGTTCCCGACAGCTCGTTGCGATGCAGGACGTCGAGCGTGGTGTAGCGGACCGGCAGCTCGCGGTACGAGTGTGTGCTCGACGCGTAGTAGAGGTGATGCGAGGGGCAGTTCATCGGCTTGAGCGACATGTCGTGCTCCCCGGACTCGTTGTCGAGCACCAGGAACATGTTCTCTCGGTACTTGCCCCAGTGCCCCGACTGCTCCCACAGCCGCTTCGTGTAGAGGAGCGGCGTCTTGATCTCCAGGAAATCCTCGTGCTGACGCTCCCGCACGAACCGCTCCAGGGTGTTGTAGAGCGCGGCTCCGCGCGGCGTCCAGAACGCCGCGCCGGGCGAGACAGGGAAGAAATGGAACAGGTCGAGCTCACGTCCGAGTCGCCGGTGGTAGCGCTTGGGGGCCTCCTCCAGCCGCTCCAGGTGTTCGGTCAGATCGGACTTCTTGAAGAAGGCCGTCCCGTAGATGCGCTGCAGCATCTGCCGGTGCTCGTCACCCCTCCAGTACGCACCCGCGCCCGAGAGCAGCTTGAAGTTCTTGAGCCTTCCGGTGCTCGGCACGTGGGGACCCCGGCACAGGTCGAGGAACGGGCCGTCACGGTAGACCGTGATCACTTCGTCGTCGGCGAATTCCTCCAACCGTTCGAGCTTGAGCGGATCGTCCGAGAAGAGATCGCGCGCTTCCTCCTTCGTGACGCGCTTGCGCGCGAAGGGGTAGTCCGCATCGACCACCTCGCGCATCCGCGCCTCGAACGCCTCCAGGTCCTCGGGCGTGAAGGGCGCATCGACGTCGAAGTCGTAGTAGAACCCCTCATCGATCGCCGGACCGAAGCCGATGCCCGCTCCAGGACGCAGCTCCCGGACGGCGGTGGCCAGCACGTGCGCCGCCGAGTGGCGAAGCACCGCGAGCGCTTCGGGATCTCTTTCGGTGAGAATCCGGATCTCGGCATCGCCCTCGATCGGTGTCATCAGATCGACGACCTCGCCGCCGACCTCGGCGGCAAGCGCCGCCTTGGCCAGGCCCGGGCCGATGGACGAGGCGACATCGCCGGCCGTCGAGCCCTTCGGGAGCTCGAGGACCTTTCCGTCGGGCAGCGTGAGGCGAATGGATTCGCTGGACATGGCGTTCTTTCGAGTTCGGGGTGATCCGAGGTTCGGCACCGAAGGCCCGGGGGTCAAGCAAAAAGGCGCGGTCCCCGAGCGTCAGGGGCCGCGCCTCGCATTCGGTTCCGTGGCCGAAGCCTAGATCGCAGACCCTCCGAGGTCAATGGGCCAACGCGCCGGGAAGCCGCCCCTCGCCCGAAGACGGTTCGCTGCGTAGTCTGTCCGGTCTCGTCCAGTCTTTGTGGAGGAACCACCATGCCTGCCCAACCCAGGGCTCCCCTGCCCGTGCCGGCGCGCCTCGCCACGCACTTCGCCATCGTCGCAGCCGTCCTCCTGCCCTCCGCGATCGCCGGCCAGGTCCTGAGGCCGCCCGCTCGCCCGGACAGCAACCGCGTCTGGGGCGCGAACTTCGAGGCTACGGCCCGCTGGGCTCCGTACAAGTCGCGCTCGCTACTCTACAGCACCACCGTCCGTCCCCGGTGGATCGCGGGCACCGACCGGTTCTGGTACGAGTGGAAGGACTCGAGCGGCACGTCGTACTACCTCGTCGATCCCGCGCGCCGCTCGAAGACCCTCATCTTCGACGACGCGCGCATCGCGGCGGAGCTGACCCGGATTACGCACGATGCCTGGAACGCCAAGCACCTGCCCATCCGGAACCTGCGCTTCACCGATCCCCACACGGTGACGTTCGAGGTACGCTCCGCACATCTGGACCAGGAAACGATCGACAGCGCGCGCGTCGCGCAGGCCGAGCACCACGAGCCCACCGAGCGGCCGCACAGGAAGACGTTCCACTTCCGCTACGACCTGAACACTTACGCGCTCCATCGGGTCGAGCACTGGAAGGCGCCGATTCTCTACCCGGGCTGGGCCAGCGTGTCGCCCGACAGCTCGATGGTCGTCTACAGCTACCAGTGCAACCTCTACTCGATCGGCTGGGACGACTTCATGAAGATCGTCCAGGCGCGCAGGGGCAAGACGGGCAAGGCGGCCGACTCCGCGGAGGCCGCGGTCCAGGTCTCCGCGACGAAGCTGACCACCGACGGGCAGCGCTACGACTGCTACGGCTCGGCCGGACGGGGGCAGACCGACGACGAGACGGCCAAGCTCTGGACCAAGCGACACGGCGCGGGCGTGCTCTGGTCGCACGACTCGCACTACTTCGCGCTCATCCGGCGAGACGAGCGCAAGCTCGGAGACCTCTGGGTCGTCCACAACGTGGGCAACAAGCGTCCGCAGCTCGAGACCTGGAAGTACCAGTTCTCCGGCGAGCAGCACGCGGCGCAATACGCCCTGCTGGTCTACGACACGCGCACACACCGAATGAAGAAGATCGACGACCACCCGTGGGTCGACGAGCATATGGGCGTCTTCTCCGACTTCACCGGCGGACGTCGCACGGGCGGCTACGGGCGCGGCGCCACCGCCGAGCGGGATCCCCACATCCGGGAGTGGCTTTCGCCGAAGTCGACCCAGCTCTACTGGTACCGCATGAGCCGCGACGAGCACGACGTCGACCTCATGGTCACGGACCCGGCCACCGGCGCGACCCACGCCGTGATCGAGGAGCACCTCAACACCTACGTGGAGCACCAGGCGCCCCGGCGCCTCCCCGACGGAGATCTCATCTGGTGGTCCGAGCGCGACGGCTGGGCACACCTGTACCGGTACGCACCCGACGGGACGCTCAAGGCCCAACTGACGAAGGGGCCGTGGCACGTGGCCGACATCGTCGGGGTGGACACGACCAAGGGTGTGGTCTACTTCGATGCGAACGCCCGCGAGAAGGGCGAAGACCCGTACTACAATCACCTCTATCGGGTGAACCTGGACGGAACGGGGCTACGGCTGCTCGATCCCGGTGACTTCGATCACCACGCGGACATGAGCGCGTCGAACCATTACTTCGTGGACAACTACTCGCGGGTGAACACGATTCCGGCCACGACGCTCGTCGATGCGAGCGGGCGCAAGATCATGGACCTCGAGACCGCCGACTTCTCCGCGCTCGAACGCGCGGGCTACCGGTTCCCCGAGCCGTTCGAGGTCAAGGCCGCGGACGGGGTGACGAACCTCTACGGCGTCATGTACAAGCCGTTCGATTTCGATCCGTCGAAGAAGTACCCGATCGTGGCCTACGTGTATCCAGGACCCCAGACGGAAGCGGTCGCGTCGTCCTGGTCGCTGGCTCCGACACAGACGGCGATGGCTCAGATGGGGCTGATCATCGTCACGGTGGGACATCGGGGCGGGAGCCCGAGTCGCTCGAAGTGGTACCACGACTACGGGTACGGGAACTTCCGGGACTACGGCCTCCTGGACAAGAAGACGGCGATCGAGGAGCTCGCGGATCGGGACTCCTTCATCGACCTCGACCGGGTCGGCATCTACGGGCACTCGGGGGGCGGGTTCATGTCCACCGCCGCGATGCTCGTGTACCCGGACTTCTTCAAGGTCGCCGTATCGAGCTCGGGCAACCACGACAACAACGTGTACGGCGCCTACTGGTCCGAGAAGTACAACGGCATCAAGGAAGTGAAGGAGAGCAACGGGAGAGCCCGGTTCATCTACGACATCGAGAAGAACTCCGATCTGGCCGCCAACCTGAAGGGGCACCTCCTGCTCACGGTCGGCCTCATCGACAACAACGTGCCTCCAGCGAACACGTTCCGTGTTGCCAACGCCCTCATCAAGGCCAACAAGCGCTTCGACCTCTTCGTCTTTCCGGGACAGCGACACGGCTATGGAGACATGACGAACTACTTCTTCTGGCTCCGCTCGGAGTACTTCGCCAAGTGGCTCCTCCACGACGAGCGCACCAGCGTCGACATCAAGGAGCTCGACAACCAGGTGCCGCAGACCTGGATGCGCAGCAAGCAGACGGAGACGGAGACCGACACCGGAGGTCGGTAGGCGCCTGGGCTCGGCGCGGAGGAGTCGGACCGGAAGGGGGCGTCCTGCGGGGACGTCCCCTTCCGCTCAGCCGGCGGTTCCGGTCGGCAGCGGGTCGGAGACCCTGCCCGGCATGGCCTCCGGGGTCACCGCCCCATCCCCCAGGGCGCCGAACACGCTCCGACCCCAGCAGTACGCCGAACCGTCCGGCGTCAGGGCACATACGTGCGCCACCCCCACGGAAATCTCCTTGAACGAGAATCCACCCGCGACCGGTGCGGGCCCCGACACACCGGCGTCCAGGGCGTGCGAGGAGGAGCCTCCCCAGCAGTAGGCGATTCCGTCGGGGCTCGTACCGCAGACCTGGGATCCCGCGGAGACGGACATGAACAACGTCGACGCGGTCACGGGCACGGGAACGGCCGACGAGGTCTGTTTCACGCTGCCCAACTGGCCCTGCGTTCCGTCTCCCCAGCAGTAGACGGTTCCGGCCTGGGTGACCCCGCAGGTGTCGGAGTCGCCGGCCGAAATCGAGGTGAAGCGGTACTCGCCCGACACGCGCACCGGAACGCCGGAGCCGTGGAACGAACCATTGCCGAGCTCTCCGTAGACCCCGGTGCCCCAGCAGTAGGCGATGCCCTCCGGGGTCAAGCCGCAGGTATGCTGACCGGACGACACCGATGCGAACGTGTGGCCGCCGACGACCTTGGTCGGGAGCGCGGCATCCACGAAGCCACCGTCGCCGATCTGGCCGCCGTAGTTGGCTCCCCAGCAGTACACATCCCCGCTCGTCACCACACCACAGACGTGGTACCAGCCGGCCGAAATGGAGGTGAAGGTATGGTTTCCCGAAACGAGCACGGGAACGAGGGACCCCTGGCCGAGGCCGTTCCCGAGCTGCCCGTTGAAGCCCGCCCCCCAACAATAGGCCTGTCCATTCTGCGTCAGACCGCACGCGTGGTACCAGCCGACCGTGATCGAGGTGAAGCGATAGCCGCCGGTCACCGCCACGGGGACGACGGCGTAGCCGTGCCCACCCACACAGTCGACCAGCCCGTCACAGGTGGCCCCGTGCCCCAGCTGCCCGTCCGAGCCCAGTCCCCAGCAATACGCCCGGCCGTCGTCGAGCAGGCCGCAGGTGAAGTCCGACCCCGCCTCGACCTGGTGCCAGGCCACAGGCGGAGGCTGGTTCGTCTCCGAGCCCGGAAGCGTCAGATCCGTACAGGACGACAACGCGGTGAGGAAGAGCACCGCCGCGAGTCCCGCCAGGATCCGGGCGTTCCGCCCCCAGAGCGACACCGCACCACAGCGCCGAAGCGCCCCGATCCAGGGTCTCCCTGCGGCTCCGACCGTCCAGCTACGTATCGGCAAGCGTGCGTCCCGGTGAGCGTGACTCCTGTTCTCATGTAGCACATGAGCCCGCAACACCGCAATGAGCCCACAGGAAAGAACCGCCCCCTCCCGGACGCAAGAAGAGGCCGGCCACCCAGAGGTGACCGGCCCCCCAAAACCTCCGGACGGGTTGCCCGCCCGGCGCGGCCGAAGGCCCGCGCCCCCGATGGCGACGTCCGAAAGATGTCGCCCATCGAGGCGGATTTCCGAAACCGCCATCCCACCAGGTTTTCGCCACCCGTATGGAGGCGGCTTCGGAAATCCGCCGGCCTGATTTGCGACGCGCTAGGCGTGTCGCAAATCAGTACATTCCGCCCATTCCGCCGCCGCCCGGCATCGCCGGAGCCTTCTCGTCCTCCGGCACCTCCACCACCACGGCCTCCGTGGTGAGCAGCAGGCCGGCGATCGAAGCGGCGTTCTGCAGCGCGCTGCGCACAACCTTGGTCGGATCGATCACACCCGCCTCGACCAGGTCCTCGTAGACGTCGGTCTGCGCGTTGTAGCCGAAGTTGGCTTCCTTGCTGTTGCGCACCTTCTCGACCACGATGCTCCCCTCGACGCCCGCGTTCGCCGAGATCTGGCGAATCGGATGCTCGAGGGCGCGGCGCAGGATCTGCACGCCGATCTGCTCGTCCTCGCGGGCGAGCTCCAGCTTGTCGAGCGCGCTCTGGGCACGCAGCAGCGCCACGCCACCGCCGGGCACGATGCCCTCCTCGACGGCCGCGCGGGTCGCATGGAGCGCATCCTCGACCAGCGCCTTCTTCTCCTTCATCTCACTCTCGGTCGCCGCACCCACGTTGATGACCGCAACACCGCCGGCGAGCTTCGCCAGACGCTCCTGGAGCTTCTCGCGGTCGTAGTCCGACGTGGACTTGTCGATCGAGACGCGGATCTCCTCGATCCGGCCCTTGATCTTGTCCTGGTCACCGGAGCCGTCGATGATCGTCGTGTTGTCCTTGTCGATCACGACGCGCTTGGCCTGACCCAGGTCGTTGACGACCGCGTTCTCGAGCTTGAAGCCGACCTCCTCGGAGATCACCTGGCCGCCCGTCAGGATCGAGATGTCCTGGAGCATGGCCTTGCGACGGTCACCGAAGCCCGGCGCCTTCACGGCCGCGACCTTGAGCGTGCCGCGCAGCTTGTTCACCACCAGCGTGGCGAGTGCCTCTCCTTCGATGTCCTCGGCGATGATCAGGAGCGGCTTGCCCATCTGGGCGACCTTCTCGAGGATCGGGAGCAGATCCTTCATCGAGCTGATCTTCTTGTCGTGGATGAGGATCATCGGCTCATCCAGGACCGTCTCCATGCGCTCCGGATCCGTCACGAAGTAGGGCGACAGGTAACCGCGATCGAACTGCATCCCGTCCACGGTCTCCAGCGTGGTCTCGAGGCCGCGAGCCTCCTCGACCGTGATCACGCCGTCCTTGCCGACCTTCTCCATCGCGTCGGCGATGAGGTCGCCGATCTCCTGATTGTTGTTCGCGCTGATCGCGCCGACCTGGGCGATCTCCTTCTTGCCCTTCGTGTCCATCGAGAGCTTCTTCAGCTCCGCGATCACGGCCTCGACACCCTGGTCGATGCCGCGGCGAATGCCCATCGGGTTCGTCCCGGCGGTGACGTTCTTCAGCCCCTCGCCGAAAATCGCCTGCGTCAGCACGGTGGCGGTCGTGGTGCCGTCACCCGCGATGTCGGAGGTCTTCGTGGCGGCTTCCTTCACCATCTGGGCGCCCATGTTCTCGACCGGATCCTCCAGCTCGACCTCCTTGGCCACCGAGACGCCGTCCTTGGTCACGGTGGGGGAGCCGAACTTGCGATCGAGCACCACGTTCCGGCCCTTGGGGCCGAGGGTGACCTTCACCGTCCGGGCGAGCTTGTCGACCCCCCCCTTGAGGCGCGCGCGCGCCTCGACGTCGAATCCGAGCTCCTTCGCTGCCATGATTCGTATCTCCTTCGATTCGTCGAATGCGTTGGCTTACTTGATGACCGCGAGCACGTCGCTCTCGCGCAGGATCAGGTACTCCTCGCCGTCGAGGGTCACGTCGGTCCCGCTGTACTTCCCGTACAGGACCTTGTCGCCGACCTTGACGTCCATGTCGAGGCGCGTGCCGTCGTCCGAGACCCTGCCCGGACCCACGGCCACGACCTCACCCTGGGACGGCTTCTCTTTCGCGGTGTCGGGGATGTAGAGGCCCCCCCGCATCTGCTCGGACTCCTCGAGCGCCTTCACCACGACACGATCAGCCAGGGGCTTGATCCGGGAAGCGGCTTTGGTTGCCATCAGGCCTTCCTCCGGTTGCTGAAGAGGCGGATGTGGAATTGATATGGATCGAGGTGTTAGCACTCGCTTGTGTGGAGTGCTAACAG
>JBJKRT010000067.1:0-35578 GCA_046704545.1 Longimicrobiales bacterium | reverse complement strand
GGGGGGGGGGGGGGGGGGGGGTGGGGTCGTGGGGGGGGGAGGGTGGGGGTGGCGGCGGGGCAGGTGGGGGGCGGGGGGGGGGGTCGGGCCCCGCCGCCCCACCCCGGGCTGGCTACACCTGGCTCGTCATGATGAAGAGCGGCTTCGATCCGAACGTCGTGTACTTGGGCCGCAGCCGGTCGGGCTGGTAGAAGAGATCCGTGTCGACGCTCTTGCTCTCGCCGACCACGACGTCGACCGGCACCGTGCTGTACACGCCGTTGCGCACGCCCACCAGAAGGCCGCTCCGGCCCTCGAGGATCAGGTCGAGCGCGAGGTTGCCGTACGCCATCGGCACGATCGAGTCGAGCGCGTCGGGATCTCCCGAGCGCACCAGGTAGCCGAGGCGCTGGCTGACGACGTTCACCTCCATGCCGTTGTTGAAGCGCGGAGAAAGCTCCTTCACGGCGTTCGCGACGCGGTCACCGATGCCGCCGAGCTTCTTGTGCCCGAACTGATCGGTCTCCTGGCTCTCGAACGTCATCGCGTCCTGGCCGGTCATGGTCGCACCTTCCGAGACCAGCGCGACCGAGTAGTGGCTCGGGTTCTTCTCGCGGTCCTCGACGAGCAGCTCGGTGAGCAGCGCAGGGTCGAACGGGTGCTCGGGAATCACGCACCGGTCGGCCGCTCCGGCCATCGCGGGCAGAAGCGCGGAGAAGCCCGCGTAGCGCCCGAACACCTCGATGATCAGAAAGCGCTCGTGCGATCCGGCGGACGTGCGCAGCGCGTGCGTCAGCTCGATGGTGCGGGTCACGCACGTGCTGAAGCCGATGCAGTAGTCCGTGCCGGGCACGTCGTTGTCCATCGTCTTCGGGATGGCGACGACCTTCACGTTCTCCTGATGGAGGCGCTGAGCGTACGAAAGCGTGTCGTCTCCGCCGATCGGAATCAGATAGTCGACCCCCAGGAACTCCAGATTCTTGAGAATCTCGGGGGTGACGTCGTTGATCTCGTCCGTGTACTTGTCCTTCAGATGATCCGGAACCGCACCCTTGGGAAGGTGGCTCGCACGGGTGCGTGACGTGTGAAGGAACGTGCCCCCGGTCCGGCCCGCGCGGTGCACGATCTCCGCGGTGAGCTCCACGACCGCCTTCGAGTTGTCCGCCCCCTGCTCGGGGATCACGTCCACGAGGCCCCGCCACCCACGGCGGATTCCGAGGACTCGGTAGCCTTCGCGCAGAGCCCGGATCGTTACCGCACGGATCGCGGGGTTCAAGCCGGGGACGTCTCCGCCACCGGTGAGGATCGCTATGGTGCCTTTCTTGCCCGCCATGGTCCCTCCCTGGAATTCCTCGTCCACTCGTGATGGTGGGGAACCCGGAAGCTAAAAAGGAGAACCGGGCCATTCCAGCGGTGGAACCACTCGGTGGTGCGTCAGCCCGTGGATGCCACCAGCGCCTGCAGGGCCGGCCGCACCTCGTCGAGCGCGTTCGAGAGCTCCGCCACCCCTCCGGAAGCGTCTCCCATGCGTCCCGACGTGGCCATCTCCTCGAGGGACGCGGCGAGCGAGCGCACACGCTCGAGGGCGAGCGTGGCCGCCGTTCCCTTGAGGGCGTGGGTCGCTCGCTCGAACCCCTCGACGTCTCCTCGGGCGAGCGTTCCTTCGATCAGCGCGAAGCGCTCGTCCATCTGCTCCAGGAACATGCCCACCACGATGGCGAGGACCTCGGGGTCGTCGCCCGCGTTGTGCAGCGCCACCCGAGAATCGAAGGAGGAGTCGGAGTGCTGCGGAGTGGTCGGCATGATCAGCTCCCATGAGGCGTCGATCCGATGAACATCGACCCTCGCGGAATCGCATGTCAATCATCACCTTCCGGAACGTCCCGCGTACCCTCCCACACCAGGAGCCATGACCGCTCAGCCGAACTCCCGACCGGAGCCGTCCGAGGGCGGAGGGCTGCACCGCAACGTCTGGGTCACGAGCGGAACCAGCTTCCTCACGGACGTCTCGAGCGAGATGCTCCAGAACGTCCTTCCGCTCTTCCTGGCCAACGTGCTCGGAGTGCGGGTGTGGGCGGTGGGAATCGTCGAGGGCCTCGCCGAATCCACTGCCAGCATCCTGAAGCTCTACTCCGGCTGGCTGTCGGACCGCCTGAAGGCACGCAAGTGGCTCGCGGTGACCGGGTACACGATCTCGTCCTGCGCCAAGCCGTTCTACCTGCTCGCATCCAACTGGGGCGTCGTGGCGGCGATCCGGTGGGCGGACCGCGTCGGCAAGGGCGTGCGAACCGCGCCGCGCGACGCGCTCCTGGCCGACTCCGTCGCTCCGGGGCGTCGCGGCATCGCGTTCGGCATCCACCGGGCGTCGGACACGGCCGGCGCCGTCCTCGGCCTCCTCTTCACGATCCTGGTGGTTCGCGCCACGCAGGGAGGCGACCTGCTGCTGGAGCGTGGCACCTTCCACCACCTCGTGCTCTGGAGCCTCGCGCCCGCGTTCCTGGCCGTGGTCATTCTGGCCGTGGGCGCCCGCGACGTGCCCGTGACCCGCGAGGCCAAGTCGAGCCGGAAGCCCCACATCACGCTACGGGGGATGAGCCGGCCGTTCGTGGCCTTCGTCCTGTGCTCGGCGCTCTTCACGCTCGGGAACTCGTCGGACGCGTTCCTCATCCTGCGCGCCCAGAATCTGGGCATGGGCGTCCTCCCGCTGCTCTGGACGCTCTTCGCGTTCAACGTGGTCTACACCGTCGTCGCCGCTCCGGCGGGATCGCTCGCCGACCGGCTGCCGCGCAAGTGGGTGGTTGTGGGCGGCTGGGCTGTCTACGCCGCCGTCTACCTCGGCTTTGCGGTCGCCCACTCCCGCATGCAGGTGATCGCCCTTTTCCTCGTTTACGGTGTCTACTACGGTGCAGTGTCGGGAGCGACGCGCGCACTCGTAGCCGACCTGATCGAACCCGAGCGCCGGGGGATCGCGTACGGGACCTATCATGGGGTGATCGGCTTCATGGGGCTGCCGGCTTCGCTCCTGGCGGGGCTGCTGTGGCAGGGAATCGGGCCCTGGCACGGCTTCGGCCCCGCCGCCCCGTTCTACTTCGGCGCGGGGTGCGCCGGGTTGGCGGGTGTTCTGTTGATCGCGTTTGTACCAGGACGGCCACGAGGAGGTGGGGGATGAACGGGATGGGCGAGCTTCGGCTGGCGGCGCGAGCGCTCCTGCGCCGACCGGGCTTCACGGCGGTGGCGGTGCTCACGCTGGCGCTCGGGATCGGCGCGAACGTGGGAATCTTCGCGGTGGTCGACGCGGTGCTGCTTCGTCCCCTGAAGTATCCCGACTCGGAGCGGATCGTGGTGGTCGACCATCACGCCCCGGGGCTCGACCTGCCGGACCTGACCAACTCCGAGGGGACAATCCGGTTCTACCGCCAGGAGGCCTCCTTCTTCTCCTCGCTGGCCGGCTACGAGATGTCGTCGGTGAACCTGACCGACCAGGACCAACCCGCCCGCATGCGGGCCATTCAGGTCACCCCGAGCATCTTCCACGTCCTCGAGACCCAACCCGCGCTCGGGCGCCCCTTCAACGCGTCGGACGCCGCCGAAGGGGCGGCTCCGGTGGCCATCCTGACGCACGCCACCTGGGTCGGCCGGTTCGGGCGCGATCCCAACGTGGTGGGAAAGACGGTCCGGCTGGACGGCGTCGCCACGCAGATCGTCGGCGTCATGCCGAAGGGCTTCTCCTTCCCCGATGCCAGCGTGGCGCTCCTGCGCCCGCTCTACATCGATCCTCACGGTTCATTCGGAACCTTCGGGATCCGAGGTGTCGCCCGTCTGGCTCCCGGGGTCACGCTGGCGGACGCTCGCCGGCGAATCACCGACATCCAGTCCCGTATGCCCGAGTTCTTCGGTGATAAGGACATGACGCCCGCGTTCATGAAGAAGGCCGGGTGGTCCGTGACGCTGAAGCCGCTGCGCGAGCAGATGGTGGGCGACGTAGCCTCCGCACTCTGGGTCGTTCTGGGCACGGTCGGGTTCGTGCTGCTCATCGCGTGTGCCAACGTCGCCAACCTCTTCCTGGTGCGCGCCGAGTCGCGGCAGAAGGAGGTGGCCATACGTGCCGCCATGGGGGCAGGTCGAAAGCGTATTGCCACACTCTTCCTTTCCGAGTCGCTCGTGCTGGGTATCGCCGGCGGGGTGGTGGGCATCGCGCTCGCGTGGGGCGGCGTGAAGCTCCTGGTAGCGCTCGGGCCGCAGAGCCTTCCGCGCCTCCAGGAGATCAACGTCGGCGCGCCCGTGCTCGCATTCGGGGCGGCCCTCTCGGTCCTGGCGGGCCTCGCGTTCGGAGCGATTCCGCTGACCCGCATCCTGGGGCGCGGCGTGGGCGGAGCGCTCCGTGACGGCAACCGAGGGAGCACCGCGGGGCGGGAGCGGCACCGCACGCGCAACATCCTGGTGACCGGACAGCTGGCGCTCGCGCTCGTGCTGCTCGTGGGCTCGGGGCTGATGGTGCGCACGTTCCAGCGTCTTCGCTCGGTCGATCCCGGATTCGATCCCGCGGACGTGCTCACGGTCGGGATGAGCCTCGGCGGCGCCCGGACCGTGCGGAGCCACCTGCCGGAAGCCGCCCGCTTCTACCAGAGCGTCGCCGAGCAGGTCGCCGCCCTCCCCGGCGTCGAGCACGTGGGTGTGACCACGGCCCTTCCGCTGGGCAGCGGCAGTTGGAACGGGGGCTCGTTCGAGATCGAGGGCAAGCCCACGGCCGACGACGCGCTCCCGCCCGTGGCCATGTACAAGGCCGTCGGCCCCGGGTACTTCGAGGCCATGGGGATGACGCTCCTGCGCGGGCGCACCGAAAAGGCCTCGGACGTGGAGGACGGCGTCCCGGTCGTCTGGGTCAACGAGACGTTCGCACGTACGCTCCTGGGTGGACACGCGCTCGGCCGCTACATCCGCTGGCAGCGAGGAGCGGACAGCACCTGGGCCGAGGTGGTGGGTGTGGTCAAGGACGTGCGAGAGTTCGGGCTCACCGAGCCCGTGCGGGCCGACGCGTACCTGCCGCTCCTGACGGGCAAGTGGGGCTTTCCGGACCTCGCGCTCGGGTACCTGGTCGTCAAGGTGGACCGCAATCCCACGAAGCTCGTGGGTGCCATCCGCGCGATCGTCCACAAGGCCAACCCGGACGTGCCGATCACGGCCACGTCGACGATGTCGGAGGTCGTGTCCCGCTCCATGCAGCGGACGTCGTTCACCCTCGTTCTCCTTGGCATCGCCACGCTGGTGGCGCTCTTCCTGGGCGCGATCGGTCTGTTCGGGGTCGTCTCGTACGTGGTCTCGGAGCGCACGCGCGAGATCGGCATCCGCATGGCGCTGGGCGCGCACGCGAACGACATACGCCGCCTGGTCCTCCGGCAGGGAGGCGCCGTCGGGTTGGCCGGCGTCGCGATCGGTCTCGTCGGGGCGTTGGGGCTGACCCGCCTGATGGGCTCACTCCTCTTCGACGTCTCGGCGACGGATCCGCTCTCGTTCGTGCTCGCGCCGATGGTGCTCCTCGCGGTCGTGGCGCTCGCGACCTGGCTTCCGGCCCGACGTGCGTCGAGCGTCGATCCGGTAGAAGCGCTCCGAGCGGAGTGACCCCATGCCGCTGGCGCAGGCCCTCACGCTTCTCGCCCTCCTCGGCATCACCTACGTGCTCCGGGGCCTGGGCGGTGGGGCGGAGACCGTGGCCGGCGGCTCACAGGCCATGCTGCTCGGGTTCCTGCTCCTGGCCGCCTATCTGGCGGGCCGGGTGAGCCGGAGCCTCGCGCTTCCGCAGATCACCGGGTACCTGATCCTCGGGATTCTGGTCGGGCCCCACCTCCTCGGGCTTCTGCCCGGCAGGACCGTGGTGGACTTTCGCCTCATCAACGGGGGAGCGCTCAGCCTCATCGCCTTGACGGCCGGCGGAGAGTTGCGCCTGCAAGCCGTGCGCGACCGGCTGCCCAGCATCCTCCTCATCATCGTCGCACACGTCGTGGTCGTCTTCGGACTGGTCGTCGGGGTCGTCTACCTCAGCCGTGGGCTCGTTCCGTTCCTGGCCAGCCAACCCCCACGGGTGGCGATCGCCGCCGGCCTTCTCTTCGGCCTCGTAGCCGTGGCGAAGTCACCCGCCACCACGATCGCGGTCATCACGGAGGAGAAGGCCCGCGGCACGTTCACCGACACCGTCCTGGGCATCACGGTGGTGAAGGACGTGGTCGTGCTCGTCCTCATCGCACTCCTCATACCGGTGGCCGCCGTGGTCGCCGAGCCGTCGGTGCACTTCTCGTACGAGACCGTGGAGACGGTCGGACTCCAGATCATCCTGTCGATCGGAGCCGGCGTGGGGCTCGGCTGGCTGCTCGCCCAGTACCTGAAGAGAGCGGGCGGCTACCGCATCCTGGTGGTGCTGGTGACCGCGTTCATCGTGGTCGAGCTGAGCGAGCAGCTCCACCTCGAGTTCATCCTCATCGCGATGTCGGCCGGGTTCTGGGTCCAGAACTTCTCGAGTCAGGGCCATCGGCTCCTGCGGGCGCTGGAAGCCAACGCCCTCCCGGTGTACGCCCTCTTCTTCGCCGTCGCGGGCGCGGACCTCCGTATCGACGTTCTGGCTCGGGTATGGGAGATCGCCTCGGTCCTCATTCTCACGCGAATCGTCGCGCTCTTCGCTTCGACATGGCTCGGCGCGCGCCTGGCCGGAGACGAGCGCCCCGTTCGCCGCTACGCATGGATGGGATTCCTGGCGCAGGCCGGGGTCACGCTCGGCGTCGCCAACCTCGTCCGCGAACGCTTTCCCCTGTGGGGAACCGAGGTCGCCGCGCTGGTCGTCGCCATGATCGCGGTCAATCAGATCATCGGCCCACCCGCGTTTCGCTATGCACTCGTCAAGTCGGGAGAGAGCGGGCGTACCGGCTCCCGTGACCGGCGGCTGATGCGCCTTGCCACGGCGCAGTCGTCCGGAGCATGAACCCACCCGTGGACCCCATCGTCGTCGTCGCCGCCGTGATCCGTCGCGAGGACCGTTATCTCGTGGGAAGGCGTCCCCTGCCCAAGCGACACGGGGGACTCTGGGAGTTTCCGGGCGGAAAGCTCCACGAAGGCGAAAGCACCCTGGACGCGGCCCGCCGCGAGCTGGCCGAGGAGCTGGCGCTGGACGTGGCGACGGAGGGCGATACGCTCCACACGGTGAGAGACGGTGACGCCCCCTTTCTCATCCACTTCGTGGAGATCGAGGTGCGCGGCGACCCGACGCCGCTGGAGCACGACGCCGTCGGGTGGTTCACGCTCGACGAGCTGACCCGACTTCCGCTCGCGCCGGCCGACGCGTCGTTCGTCAGGACGCTCCTGGAGTAGCCGCCGAGGCGGCGTCACGGCCGTCCCGGGCCGCCGCCTCGGCGCGCACGGCGTTGGCCAGATCGGAGGCGCGGGCTTTGGGCACCTCGCTCCTGAGCCCGTCGCGCGTCGCCATTCCACGTCCCACCACCTCCCCGCGGAATCGGAGCGCCATCGGCCCCCGCGACTCCTCGTCCGGAAGCACGAGCACCTCGCGCCCCA
Source organism: Longimicrobiales bacterium (assembly GCA_046704545.1). Lineage (GTDB taxonomy): Bacteria > Gemmatimonadota > Gemmatimonadetes > Longimicrobiales > Gaopeijiaceae > SZUA-318. The sequence continues at coordinate 28,042 of JBJKRT010000067.1, read as the reverse complement.
GCGCCCGCAGGAGCGCGTCCTCGCCCAGATCGATCACGCGCCGACGCACGGCGGGTCCTACCCACTGAAGAAGGTCGTTGGTCGGACGAGGGCGCCCACGCGAATCGAGCTCGACGGCACGAAAGCCGACGGAGATCGGACGCCAGCCCCCCTCCGACCACGCCTCGAGCGGCCACTCCTCCAGCGAATGGAGCCAGAGGCGCCCCCCTCGCACGATCGGCCGTAGCGGGGCGAGGTCGTCCGGCGCGATCCCGAACTCGTCCTCGAGGCTCGCCGCAGCGAGACCGGCGAGATCCCGGGCCTGTTCCAGGTCGAGGTCGTCGCCCGGGAAGACCGGCGGAACGGGCCGCCATCCACGGTCGGGAGCCGACGTCCGCGCACGCTCGGGCGTGGTTGTCGCATCTCCCTCGCGGCGCCGGAGGCGGGCCAGAAACAGCCCTCCGGAATCGAAGTGGTGCGGATAGATTCGGGCCGCTCCCTCGACACGGGGGTCGAAGCGAAGCCCCTCGAACGCGGTGAGACCCGGCGCGTGCGGAACCGGCAGCGACAGCGGCTCGAGCTCGATCGGCTCGTCGGCGAGCACCCGGTCCAGCACCGCCTCGTTCTCCTCCGGGGCGAACGTGCAGGTGACGTACAGGATCGTCCCACCCGGCCGCGTCAGCCGGATGGCCCGACGCAGCAGATCTTCCTGGGCACGCGTGACGTAGCCCCGAAACGACCGTGACTGGTGGGGAGGCTTGCCCCGGCGGCGCCGCAGCGTCCCCTCTCCCGAACAAGGGGCATCCACGAGCACGCGGTCGAAGAGCGTCTCGGTCGGGAACGCACGCCCGTCTCCCGCGACCACGAGCAGGTTCGGGTGGCCGAGCCGGTAGACGTTGCCCAGGAGGCCACGGATGCGGCTCTCGCTCACGTCCGCCGCCACGAGGCACCCGCGATCCTCCATCAGGTCCGCGAGATGCGTGGTCTTTCCCCCTGGAGCCGAGCACAGGTCGAGGACGCGCTCCCCCGGCCGGGCGCCGAGCAACGGGGCCGCCACGGCCGTGGATGCCTGCTGCACGTAGAAGAGTCCCAGCCAGTGCTCCAGGGTGAGCGAGACCGAGTGGGGCCCCTCGGCCACCTGAAAGAGGTCGGGCATCCCCTCCACGCCGCTCAGCCGGAAGCCCTTCGACTCCAGCCGTCCGCGCAGCTCGTCCGGCGAAATGCGGCCCGTCCGGACCCGCAGCACGGTGGGCTCGGGGCGCTCGGCCGCCGCGGTGAATCCGGCCCAGTCGTCGATGACCGGCCGGTAGCGCTCGAGGCTCACTACAGCGGAATCAGGTCTTCGTCGTCCTCGTCCGCTTCCCGCACCAGCGTGAGGATCGCCGCTTGCGGCACCACCAGGTACCGCTCTCCCTCGAAGGTGATCTCCACGGCGGCACGCCGGAAGAAGATCGCGTAGTCGCCGATACGGGCCTGCAACGGAACGTAGCGCGCCTCGGTGGCGCCGATCTTCCACGGCTCCTCGTCGAGCTCGGTCGGCGCCGACACCGCCGTGCCGGGACCGGTCGCCACCACGGTGCCGCCCTGGACCGCCTGGTTGTCGACCGCGCTCGCCGGAAGGTACAGACCGACCTTCGTGCGGTCCTCACCCTCCTCGGGTTGGATCAGCGCGCGGTCTCCCACGACGATCAGGCGTTTCTTTCGGTCGGACATGGTGTCTCGCGGTTGCGGTTCTCGGCCCGCTGTGGACTCAAGGCCCCACGCGTGAATCTATCACAGTCAGGTCGAGAGATGCTCCCCCGCGCGCGGTGGCTCCTCGCCGGCGAGCGCCTCCCGAATCGCCCTGGCCAGGGACTGCAAGGTGTAGGGCTTGGCGAGAAAGGGCAGGTCCACGGGCGTGCGGTCCATGAGCTCGAGCGACCCGGACACGAGGAGTGCCTTCAGGTCCGGCACGCTCTCCCGGAGACGTTCCACCACGACCCGGCCGTCGTCGTCCGGCAGGTGGCCGTCGCATACGACCAGGTCCGGGGGGGAAGGCAGCTCTTCGACCATGCGGCGGGCCTCGATACCGCTGCTCGCCGTGAAGACCTCATAGCCGAGACGGGCGAGCATCCGGCGGGTCACCCCCTGGAGGTCGAGGTTGTCCTCGACCAGCAGAATCGTCTCGTTGCCCGTGGGAGCCCGGTCGCCCTCCGTTCCGCCTTCCGCGGCCAGGCCCGCAGCGACTCTGGGGAGCCACACGCTGAACGTGGAGCCCTGCCCGACCTTCGAGTCGACGGTGATCACGCCGCCGAAGCGCTCGACGATCCCGTGACAGGTGGCCAGCCCCAGACCGGTCCCTTCCTCCTCCTTGGTCGTGAAGAACGGCTCGAACAGCCGCTCCATCACGAAGTCGGGGATCCCGGTCCCCCTGTCCGATACGGAGAGGACCACCCAGTCTCCCTGGTCGAGCACCGCCTGCTCGGAGCCTTCCTCGTCGAGCGCGACGTTGCGAGTCCGCAGCGTCACCCGTCCCTTCCGGTCCATCGCGTCGCGCGCGTTCACGACCAGGTTCGCGATCACCTGATCGAGCTGCCCACGGTCGACCTTCACCGACCATACGTCTTCGGCGAGGTCCTCGACGAGCTGGACATGCTCTCCGACCAGACGCTGCAGCATGCGCCGGATGCTCCGCACCGCCTGGTTCGGATCGACGACCACCGGTTCGGTCGACTGCCGCCGGGCGAACGTCAGGAGCTGCCGCGTCAGTGCCGTTCCCCGTTCCACGGTCCGGCGGACGCCGAGTAGCGCGTCGCGGAGGTCGGCCGTCAGCCGGTCGTAGTCGAGCGCGAGGTCCACCTCGGAGAGCACCACGGCCAGCAGGTTGTTGAAGTCGTGGGCCACACCCGCCGCCAGTCGACCCACCGCGTCGAGCTTCTGCGCTTCGCGAAGATGCTCCTCGATTCTGCGCTGCTCCGTCATGTCCTCGTAGATCACGAGCACCGCCTCCACCGGTCCACTCCGCCCCCGCAACCCCGCCGCGCTGAGACGGACGTCGAGGATCGTCCCGTCGCGACGCCGCCGGCGAGCCTCCACGCCCGTGAAACTCTCGCCCGCGAGCGCTCCCGTCACGATTGCGGTCTCGGTGGCGTCACCATCGTCGTCCAGCCTCAGCGTGGGCGACCGCCGTCCTCGAATCTCTTCGGCGGACCAGCCGAAGACACGCTCCGCGGCGCCGTTCCAGAGCCGGACGGTCCGGTCCGTATCGAGTACCATGATCGGAAGCGGAGACGCCTCGAAGATCGCCTCCAGAAGGGCCTGGCTGCTTTCCAGCTCCTCCTCGGTGGCGAGCAGGCGCCACCGATCGGCTGCGAACCGGAGCGTCTGCACCAGCTGCTCCGGCGCGACGGGCTTGACCAGATAGTCACAGCGCTGATCGCGCAGGGCGCGGACGGCGGACTCCACGCTCGCGTTGCCCGTGAGAATGACCACCTGAAGCCGCTCGTGCCGCTTCTGGAGCCGTGCCGCCAGATCGAGCCCGTCCATGTCCGGAAGCCCCAGATCGACGACCGCCACGGCCGGCGGCGCACCCACCTGGCCGAGCGCATCCAGCGCGTCTCGACCGTTCGCAGCCATCCGGGGAGTGAACCCGTGGAGGCGGAGGATGTCGCCCATCGTACCGAGAAACGCCTCGTCGTCGTCGACGAGAAGCACCGGAACACGCTCATCGGCCAGCATCCAGCACCTCCAAAAGCCGTTCGATCGAGAGCGGCTTCGTAAATGCGGCGTCGACGAGCCCTCGCGGCGCGGACGCCACGGCCCGACTCAACTCGAGGTCGTGACCGCTGTACAGAATGAGAAGGACGAACGGCGAGATCTCGCGGATCGCCAGCATCGACGCTTCGGGATCCACGTGGTCGAGCCTCAGGTCGAGGAGCACCGTGGCCGGTGCATGCGCCTCGAGCCGGGCGAGCGCCTCGGGCAGCGTGCGGGCCTGGACGACGTGGATGCCACGTTGCTGGAGCGCATCGGACAGCGTGGCGAGGTAGTCGACATTGTCGTCGACCACGAGCACGGAGCGAGCCTCCCTGGACGCCCGTTCGAGCAGGTCCAGAAGCTCGTCGAGCCGGACCGGCTTGCGGAGTATCTCGAGCGCACCCTCACGCTCGGCCTCCGAGAGCAACTCCTGCGCGGCGTACGCCGTCATGAGGATCACCCGCGTGCGCGGATGGGCCCGGCGGATCCTGCGGAGCGCGTCGACGCCGTCGACCTTCGGCATGCGCACATCCATCAGGACGACGTCCACGTCGTGCTCCACGGCCAACGCTTCGGCGTCCTGACCGTCGAACGCACGAACAGCCGTCCATCCACGAAGCTCCAGGATGTCGCAGAGCGTGTCGACCATGGCCCGGTCGTCGTCCACGACCAGGATCTTGCCGGGCATCTTACACGCCTCCCCCGGTCGGCATGGTCACGGTAAAGCGGGCTCCTTCACCGGGCTGCGAGTCCAGGGTGAGCTCTCCGCCGTTTGCCCTCGCGAGCGATCGTGACACGGCCAGGCCGAGACCGATTCCGCGAGCCTTGGTCGTGAAGAGCGGCTCGAAGATCTTGTCCCGATTCTCGTCGTCGACCCCCGGGCCGCTGTCGGAGACATGCACGCGGACCATCCCCTCCCGGCTCTCGGCTTCGATCGTCAGCGTACCGCCCTCCTCCATCGCCTGCACGGCGTTGGCGAAGAGGTTCACCAGGACCTGCCCGACCTGTACCGCGTCGACACGTACCTTGGGCATGTCCTCCGGGATCTCCTTGCGAACCGTCACCGACTCGGGAACGTCGACACGCTGCAGCTGCTCCTCGACGAGCGCGCGCACCGCGACCCTTTCCGTCTGCGGTGCCTTGACCCGTGCGAAATCGAGCAGATCGGAGACGATCTTCTCCGAGAGGTGGATCTGCGTCCGCAGGATCTCCAGGTACTCCGTCACCTTCTCCGGGACGTCCGTGAGCACGGCATCGAGGTAGTAGATCGCGTTCGTCATGACGCCCAGCGGATTGCGCAGCTCGTGACCCACGCTGCTCGAGAGCTGCCCGAGCGTAGCCAGCCGTTCCTTCCGCACCAACTCTTCCTGCGCGTCCCGGAGCTCTTTCGTCCGTTCCTCGACCTGGTGCTCGAGACTCCCCCACGCCTCGTGCACGCTGGAGGCCATCGTCTGGAACGAGCGTGAGAGACGGCCGATTTCGTCTCCACGGTCGGTAGCGAGCCCCACCACGTCGTGGTGACCGGCCGCGACGGCTTCCGCGGCCGCGGTCAGCCGGCTCAGCGGACGAATCATGCCCCCGCTGAACACCGCGCCCGCGACGATCCCGAGCAGGACGACGACGATCCCGAGCAACGCGAACTCGCGGGTGAGGCTATGCACCGGCTCCATGAGCACGGCCTCGGGAAGATCGACCTCGGCCACCAGCGGCGTGCCCGTGACCCGCGCGCGCGCACCGAGCCTCAGCTGCCCGTCACGCTCGAAGAGGCCGTTCACGCTGTCGAACGAGGGGCGCGGGACACGGCGCACGAGATCCGTCCATACGGAGCCGTCGGCATTGCCCAGGGAGATCGACGCCTCTGACCCGAACAGCCGCGCGACCCGCTGTACCGCCTCGGGCGTCATGGCGACCTTCTGGACGGTGACGAGACGCCCGAGCCTGCGACCGCCGTGGCGCACCGGAATCGACAGCTTGTAGCAAACGGTGTCGCCGTGCTGGAAGAGCTTCGATACGGCGACCGAATCCGCGGCGAGCGTGGGTGCCGCCGAATCAGGCCCGCATGCCCGGCGCCCGGCCGAGGACACGACTCTGTCGGCGCTGTCTCTCAGCTCGACGGCGACCCGCGACGCGCTCGCGGGCATCAGCTTCGCGAGCCGCCGGGAGACCCGGGACCCACCGCGGTGCCGCCGGAGCGCTTCGACGAGCGAGGAATCCTCGGCATCCTTCGCCAGTGACCGCGTTCCGTTCGCGAACGAGGCGCTCAACAGCCGCGCGAGCTGGTCGGCGGCACCATGCAGACGGTCTCGGGCCGCCAGGGTCACCGCCCTGTCCACGGAGCGGTAGGCGACGGTACCGAAGCCGCCGACCGCCAGAACGAGCAGAAGCGCGATGATGCCGGGCAGCTTCCAACTCAAGGAGATGCGCCTGAATGCCACAATCGATCCCCGGGAGGAGGGATGAGCGGACCGCCCCCTCCGCACACTCGCCGGGGGCTAGAGCCTTTCGTGTCGACGATAACAATTCTCATTCAAGAGACCGCTCCCCCCCTCGAGCGCGCAAGCACCACCCTTCGAACCCCAACGAAGGCGCGGAGATCTCCTGCTCACCCCCACGTTTCCGCCAGCACCCTCTCCCAGTTCTCGTGCGCGATGCGCCGCACGTCGGCCTCTGCGAGACCGGCCTCGAGGAGCGCGTCGACCAGGCGGGGGAGGCCCGCCACGTCGCGGAGGTCGTCGGGCATGTGCGCACCGTCGAAGTCCGAGCCCAGGCCCACGTGCTCCACCCCGATCCGGTCGACGGCGTAGCGCACGTGCCGCACGATCTCCGACAGCGACGTCGACGCCTCGGGATCGCCGTCGGCGCGCAGGAATCCGACGTGGAAGTTCACGCCGACGATGCCGCCCGACTCCGCGATCCGATCGAGCTGCCGGTCGGTGAGGTTCCTCGGAGAGGGGCAGAGCGCGTGCATCCCCGAGTGCGTGGCCACGATCGGCGCCTCGGAGATGCGGGCCACGTCCCAGAACCCCTTCTCGTTCAGGTGCGATACGTCCACCAGGACGCCGAGCCGGTTGCAGGCGCGCACCAGCCGCTCTCCCGCCGGGGTCAGCCCCGGTCCGGTGTCGGGGCTGCGCGGGAAATCGAACGGGACGCCGTGTCCGAAGGCGTTCGGCCGACTCCACACGAGCCCGATCGAGCGCAGGCCCGCACGGTACAGGACGTCCAGCGCCTCCAGACGCGTGTCGATCGCCTCGGCGCCCTCGATGTGCAGGACGGCCGCCAGCGTCCCGCGCTCCAGGCACCTCCGAAGATCCCGGGCGGTTCGCACCACCTGCACATCGCCGTCCGACTCGGCCTCGATCCGGAAGAGATCGGACATCACGGAGACCGTCCAGGTGAGTGCCCGCCGTCGGTCCAGACGCGGCGGGAGATCGATCCTGTATCCGCCCGGCACTTCCGCGCCCTCGTCCGTGACCATCGGACGGATCACCCGCTCGTAGCTCGGGGAGGGCGTGAACACGGCGAAGAACCCACCCGCGAGGCCCCCCTCCCGGGCTCTGGGCAGGTCGATGTGCCCATGCTCGCTCCGGGTGAAGAAGGCGCGCGCCTCCTCGCCCGAGGCTTCACGGATCTGGGTGAGCGTATCGTTGTGGCCGTCGAAGACGGGGATGCGGGGCCGGGAGGAGGACATGTCAGCCCCGCCCGGCAAGGCCACCCAGGCGCACCGTGGTGCCCATCCCGCGCGCCCGGGCCTCCTCCACGGCCGCCCGTGCCGCGGCGATGTCCTCCACCGCGAGGCCGAGCGACTTGAAGAGGGTGATCTCCTCCGGTGCGCGCCGCCCCTCCACCCGCCCCAGCAGCACTTCTCCCAACTCCCCGACGATGTGGGTCTCGTCGACGGCCCCTTCCGCCTTCGGGAAGAGGTAGTCGCCGGCCTCGTTCACCGTCGACTCCCGACGATCCACATAGAGGCGGGAGCGCACCACGGCTTCGGTGTCGAGCTCGCGCGCCGACTTCACGCTCGATCCCACGGCGTTGACGTGAGCCCCCGGCGCGAGCCACGCGCCCTCGAGGACCGGCTCGCGCGATGAGGTCACGGTGCACACGACATGGGCGCCCCGCACCGCCTCCTCCGCCGACGCGACCGCCTCCACGGCTACCCCGTGCCGCTCCCGGGCGCGGCGTGCGAATCCTTCGCGATGCTCCTCGTCGGGGCTGTACACGCGCACGCTGTCGAACGGGCGTGCGGCGAGCATCGCCTCGAGATGCGTCCGCGCCTGGACACCCGAGCCCAGGATGGCCAGCTCGGTGGCATCGTCACGAGCGAGCGCACGTGTCGCGACGCCGCTCACCGCGGCCGTACGAATGGCCGTCACCTCGCTGGCGTCCACGATTCCCACCGGAATGCCCTGCTCGGGATCGAAGAGCAGCACCACGCCCTGGTGGGCATCCCGCTCGGTTCCGTGGTTGCCTGGAAAGACCGTGACGACCTTGATGCCCAGCGCTTCAGGCACGGCCGAGAGCCCGGGCATCATTCCGAGGATCCCCTTCTCGTCGGGCAAACGCATGAGGGCTCGGAGCGGGTTGATCCCCTCCCCCGCCGAAAGCGTGCGCAACACCTCCGCCATCGTGTCCATGCAGCGTTCCATGGAGAGCAGGCTTCGGACATCCGCCTGGGTCAGCACCAAAGTGTCGGGAATCAAGAGATACCTCCGGAACGTGGGCAGTGCGGTCCCCATCTTCGGTACCCCGGCCGTCGCGCTCAAGTCCCCCCACCCCGATCCGACCCGACCGGAAACCTCGGGTCGGTGGGCTCCGTAGGGGTCTGCGTCGAAGACGGCTGCGACGTCGGCCGCCGAGCATGGATCGTGGGAAAGGATGGGTGGTCGTGGACGCTCTCGTCGGTCAGCTTCGCCAAACGTTCCGGAAGCTCTCCCGGGCCCCCCTGTTCACGGCCGTCGCCGTGCTCACGCTCGCGGTCGGCATCGGAAGCAACGCCGCGATCTTCGCGGTCGTGAACGGCGTGCTCCTCAAGCCCCTGCCGTTCAAGAACCCCGATCGGCTCGTGGGCATCTGGCACACCGCGCCCGGGCTCGGCTTCAAGCAGATCAACCAGTCTCCGGCCCTCCAGTACACGTACGCGGCCGAGAACCACTCGTTCACGGCCATCGGGATGTGGGACAATACGAGCGTGTCGGTCACGGGCCGCCAGCAGCCGGAGCAGGTGCCGGCGATGATGGTCACGTACGAGACGCTCCCGCTGCTCGGCGTGGAGCCGGCGATGGGACGCACGTTCACGAAGGAGGACGACACCTACGGGAGCCCCGAGACCGCCATCCTCTCGTACGGATACTGGCAGAGCCATTTCGGTGGAGACCCGCACATCCTCGGCAAGACGATCAAGGTCGACGCGAAGAGCCGCCAGATCATCGGGGTGCTGCCCAAGGGGCTCGAGTTCCTGCGCTACGACCCCGACGTCTACCTCCCCTTCCAGTTCGACAAGACCAAGCTGTTCGTCGGCAACTTCAGCTACCAGGGGGTGGCCAGGCTCAAGCCCGGGGTGACGATCGCCCAGGCCGACGCGGACGTGAACCGCATGATCCCGATCGCGGCCAAGGAATTCCCGGGAGGGATCTCGCTCGCCATGATCGAGAAGGCCCGCTTCGCGGCCAGCCTCCATCCGCTCAAGCAGGATGTCGTCGGCAACACCGGCAACGTCCTGTGGGTCCTGCTCGGAACCGTGGCGATCATCCTGCTGATCGCCTGCGCCAACGTCGCCAACCTGTTCCTGGTGCGTGCCGAAGGCAGCCAGCAGGAGGTGGCCATCCGCACAGCTCTCGGTGCCCCGCGTGGACGGATCGTCCGGGGTCTGCTCGGCGAGAGCGTCGTGCTCGGGCTTCTCGGGGGGCTGGTCGGCCTCGTCCTGGCGTGGGGCGGCCTGAAGCTCCTCGTGGCTCTCGGACCCTCGTCGCTCCCCCGGCTCAACGACATCGGCATCGACGGCCGGGTGCTCGCGTTCACGTTCCTGATCTCCACGCTCGCCGGCGTGCTGTTCGGGCTCTTTCCCGCCCTGCGTTACGCGGGACCGAACCTGGTGACCGCGCTCAAGGAGTCGGGGAGGGGAGGCGACGCCGGCAAGGAGCGCCACCTCGCCCGCAACACGCTGGTGGTCGCGCAGATGGCGCTCGCGCTCGTGCTGCTCACGGGCTCGGGCTTGATGATCCGGAGCTTCATGGCGCTGCGGAACGTGAATCCGGGCTTCCGGGCTCCGGATCACGTCCTCACGTTCCGGGTGGCCGTGCCGGCGGACGATGCCAGCGAATCCAACCAGGTGCAGCTCACCTTCCAGCAGATCCTGGACCGGATCCGCGCGGTTCCCGGCGTCACCTCCGCCGCCATGACCACGTCGGTCACGATGGACGGCAACGACAGCAACGACGCCGTCCAGGTCGAAGGGCACACGTACGCGCCGGGCCAGATTCCGCCCATCCGGCGCTACAAGTTCGTCGGCGACAAATACATCGAGACGATGGGCAACACCGTCGTGGCCGGCCGCACCCTCACGCGAGCCGATATCGAGGACCACGCCCACGACGTGATGGTCACGCAGGATCTGGCCCGGGCGGCGTGGGGAAGCGCCGCGGCCGCATTGGGCAAGCGCGTCCGGAGCTGGGGAACGAACAAGATCCCACCGAGCCCCTGGTACACGGTCGTAGGGGTGGTCGGCGACGTCCGCGACAACGGTGTGGGCGAGGACGCGGTGCCCACCGTGTACTGGCCCGAGGTCGTGGACCACTTCTACGGAGACAGCACGATGTCGCCGTCGAATCGCGCCTTCGTGATCCGCAGCGCGTCGTCGAACCCGGCCGCGCTGCTGCCGGCCATGCGCAAGGCCGTGTGGGCCGTCAACCCGAACCTTCCGCTCGCCCGGGTCCGCACACTCTCGGAGATCGTGTCGGCCAGCATGGCTCAGACGTCGTTCACGCTCGTCATGCTGGGAATCGCGGCGCTGGTCGCGCTCTTCCTGGGCGCGGTCGGGATCTACGGCGTCATCTCGTACGTGGTGGCGCAGCGCACCCGTGAGATCGGCGTGCGCATGGCGCTCGGAGCCGAACGCCACGACGTGACCCGCATGGTGCTCGGCGACGCGTTCGTGCTCGCCGGATCGGGGGTCGTGCTCGGGCTGTTGGCCGCGGCGGGCCTGACGCGCCTCATGGCCTCGCTCCTGTTCGGGGTGAGCGCCCTGGATCCGCTCACGTTCGGCGCGGTCGCGGTGGTCCTGACGGCGATCGCGCTCCTCGCCAGCTACATGCCGGCGCGGCGGGCGGCGGGGGTGGATCCGGTGGAGGCGTTGACGGGGCGGTGACCGGGCGAGCGCCGGGAGGAGGCGCGCCGGCGGGCGCTCAGACCGCCGGCACCAACCGGTCGAACGTGTCGGGTGGGAGGTCGGCGAGGGACGCAACGACGAGATCCGCGTCCTCGCCGGCCTCGTCGCGCACGGCCACCGTCCGCATCCCACCCGCGAGCGCGGCCTCGATGCCGGCGCGGGCGTCTTCCACCACCACGCAGCGGTCCGCCTCCACGCCCAATCGCCTCGCCGCCTCGAGAAAGACCTCCGGATCCGGCTTCCCGCGCCGCACGTCCTCCGCGGCGACGAGCGTCTCGATCATCTCGCCGAACCCCAGCGCCGCGTGCATCACCTCGACGTTGGCCCGCGGACCCGACGAAGCGATCGCCTGGTGCCATCCGCCCTCGTGCAGCGTCCGCACCCACTCCGCGGCGCCGGGAAGGGGATCGAGCCCGTCGCGCTTCACCAGCGCCCGGTACGCCTCCTCCTTCGCGTCTCCCACGCGCTGGATGCGCTCCGGCTCGGCATCCGGCCCGAGCCAGCTCGAGAGGATCTCCTCGTTGCGCTGACCGAAGCTCGAGAGGAAGCGCTCGCGTGTGATCGGGATACCCTCGGCCTCGAGCGCGACCTGCCACGAGCGCCAGTGCTGCTCGGTCGAGTCCGCGAGCGTTCCGTCCAGATCCCAGAGCACGGCGCGGGGCTGTCCATCGGCCATGGTCTCCGACCCCTCAGCGCTGCCCATAGTAGGCGTCCTTCCCGTGCTTCCGCAGGAAGTGCCGGTCCACCAGATACTTCGCCGGCCGGGGCGCGTCGGGCGCCACCGAGCGTACCGTGCACTCCATGCGCGCCACGTACTCCAGCACCGTCGCTCGGTTGACCGCGTCCGCCGCGTCTTCACCCCAGGTGAACGGCCCGTGATTGGCGACCAGCACGCCCGGCACCTCCATCGGCTCGATCCCGCCCGATCGGAACGCCTCGATGATGACCAGGCCGGTGTTCTTCTCGTACGGCCCGTCGACCTCTTCCTGCGTCATCTCGCGCGTGACCGGTACGTCGCCGTGGAAGTAGTCCGCGTGCGTCGTGCCCATGCAGCGGATCGGCGCCCGCGCCTGCGCGAGGGTCGTGGCGAACTCGGAGTGGGTGTGCACGATGCCACCGCACGGAAACGCCCGGTAGAGCTCCAGGTGCGTGGGCGTATCGGAGGAGGGACGCATCGTCCCCTCCAGCACCTCGCCGGTCTCGAGCGAGACCGGCACCATCGACGCCGCGGTCAGCTCGTCGTAGGGCACCCCGCTCGGCTTGATGACGAAGAGGCCGGCCTCGCGGTCGACGCCGGATACGTTGCCGAACGTGCCCATGACGAGCCCCGCCGCCACCAGGTCCAGATTGGCCTTCAGCACCTTCTCCCGTAGCTCGTCGGATCCGACGCTCATGACGCCGCCCCGTTCACGACGCGCTCCCTCAAGGCGAGCAGCCGCTTCATGAGCGTCGGCAGGTCGGCCTTCGCGAACGCCACGTTTCCGAACGTGTCGTGCAGCTCGCGATACATCGCATAGAGCTCGTCGTAGACCGCCCGCGCCTCCGGGTTCGGCTCGAAGCGCTTCTCCTTCAGCGACGTCATCTTCTGCTGGGCCTCCTCGAAGCGGTCGTACCCGCCGGCCTCCGAGCCCGCCGCCACCGCAGCCGAGATCGCCGATCCGAGCGCCGGCGTCTGCGGCGAGCCGGCAATGAGCATCGGCATCCCGAGCACGTCGGCGTAGATCTGCATGAAGAGGTCGTTCTTCTCGGCGATTCCGCCGCAGCACACCACGCGCTCCACCGGCACCCCGCGCTCCGCGAAGCGCTCCACGATGGCACGCGCCCCGAAGGCCGTCGCCTCGATGAGCGCCCGGTAGACCTCGGCGCGGCTCGTGTGCAGCGTCTGCCCGAGCAGCAGCCCGGTCAGCCGCGTGTCGACCAGGATCGTGCGGTTTCCGTTGTTCCAGTCGAGCGCGAGCAGGCCCGACTCGGCCGGACGAAGCTTCGCGGCCTCGGCGGTCAGCGCCTCGTGCAAAGAGTCGTCGCCCTCGCACACGCCCTCGACCCACCAGCGCAGGAGGTCGCCCACCGCGGACTGCCCGGCCTCGATGCCGTAGTAGCCCGGCATGACCGACCCGTCCACGATGCCGCAGATGCCCGGCACCTCGCCCAGCTCGTCCGAGCTCGGCGCGATGGCGATGTCGCACGTGGACGTGCCGATGATCTTGACCAGCGTGCCCTTCGTGATGCCCGCGCCGACCGCTCCGTAGTGCGCGTCGAACGCGCCGATCGCCACGGGAATCCCCGCCGTGAGCCCCAACGTCTCGGCCCACTCCTTCGACAGGTCGCCGGCGGTGCGGTCGGCGGCCCAGGCGTCGTCGTAGAGCCGATCTCTCAGGTCGGCGAGCTTCGGGTCGAGCCGGCCCAGGAACTCCTTGTCGGGCAGGCCGTCCCAGCCACGCGAGTACATCGCCTTGTGGCCCGCCGCGCACATGCCGCGGCGAACGTCCCCGGCCCGCTTCGCACCGACGAGCACGGCCGGCACGTAGTCGGCGAGCTCCACCCAGCTCGCGGCCGCGTCGAAGACGTCGGGCGCGACCTTCAGGCAGTGCCAGATCTTCGACCAGAACCACTCCGAGGAGTAGACGCCACCGATCGGCATCAGGTAGCGGGGCGCGTGCTCGGCCGCGGTCTTCGTGATGGCCGCCGCTTCCTCCGTGGAAGTGTGGTCCTTCCAGAGCCAGGCGTGCGCGGCCAGGTTTTCCTTCCACTTGGGGTCGAACGCGAGCGGCGTACCGGTCTCGTCCACGGGGATCGGCGTCGAGCCGGTCGTGTCCACGCCGATGCCGACCACACGATCTCGCGAGAAGCCGTCCGTTCGCTCTGCCTCGGCGAGCGCGCCGAGCGCGGATTCTCTGAGGCCCTCGACGTAGTCGGCGGGATTCTGCCGAGCCAGGTGGGGATTGCCCGCCTCCAGAAGGATGCCGGCGTCGCCCGAGGGATAGTCGAATACGGACGTTCCGAGCGTCGATCCATCGGCACAGTCCACGACGACCGCACGCACGGAATTGGTCCCGTAGTCGAGACCGAGCGTGTAGCTCTTCATCTGATACCTACCTCGACAGTCGCTTGAGAATTCGGTTGCAGGTGCCTCACCCACCGCCGGTCCACCAACCCCGGCCGCCCGGAGACGATCGGTCGAAAGTGTAGACGCGGGCCCACGCGCCTGCAAGACGAAGCGGACGGATTTGTGAACGTTAACAAGTCGCGCCGCCGCACAGCGGCTCGAGCCGGCCCGGACCGCGCTGCCCGAGCCGGCGTTCGCCGCGTGTCCTACATGGAGACCTCGTAGGTGGCCGTCGCCGTCTTCGACGGATCGCTCTCGGACGTCGCCGTGACGGTCACGGTCGCCGACCGAGCGGCGCCCGGATCGTGCGCGAGGTAGACCGTCACGGGCTGTGACGCTCCGAACTTCACCGCGGCCAGCCCGTTCACGATCTCGGCCTTCCACCCCTGCCCCACCACCGACGCCTTCAGCCGATACACGTCGGACGTCAGGTACGCGTTCACGTCGCGGGGATGCAGGCCCGGGGCGGTCGCCACCGCCTGGCCCGTGTTCTTCAGCGTGAACGTCACTCCGCGGCCGTCCGCCCCGCTCGGCGCTTCGAGCGCGACGCCACGCCGCTGCGGACCGGAGCCATCCAGCGAGCGCACGGCGAGCGTGTACGAGAGGACTCCCCGTGCGTCGTGGTGAACGCCGATCACGTAGAAGTGCAGCCGGTTGGGCGCGTCCTCCCACTCGTACTGGCTTCCCGAGCGGAGACCGGCGTGGAAGAGCGCGTCGTTGAGCTGGCGGTAGTCGGCGATCGTGCGCATCACCTTCTCGCCGTTCGGCTTCACGTAGTCGACCTCGTCGATGTCCTCCGGGTGCGCGTCGATGACCCAGATGAAGCTGTTGAACGCGTTCGGTCCCCCGTTGCGGCCGCGCATGCTGTCCTTGTTCTTCGCCAGCAGCACGCCGTTGTCGGGCGTGTAGGAGTCGTAGCCGATGCGCTGCACGACCTCGAGCGAGTAGAAGTCGTAGTTCGGCGTTCCGGCGGAGAGGGGGTTCGTGGCCGGGTCGTCGGGCGGGGTATGGTCCCGCGGATCCGGACCGTCGAGCCGCACCGTGACGCCGGCGAACGTGCCGGGGAGCGGCGCGACCGCGCGCGCCGTCACGTCGGCAACCGCCAACCCCGATTGCGCCAGCCCGTCGCGGCTGAGCGTGAGCAGATCGGCGTCGGTGATGAACTCGTTCGCGAGGCGGTCGCGGATCATGAGCCCTGCGGGCATCGCGGCGCCCTGCGTGGGCGGCACGACCCAACGGCGGTGCGGCCCCCCGGGTCCGTTGAACGACCCGCGGTCCATCATGTCCCACGGACCCGCTGCCACGCGCCGGTACGGCTTCACGTACGGGTTGTTGTTGAGGTCGGGAATGCTGAAGGCGTGGTGGCCGAGCTCGTGCGTGATCGTACCGGAGCTCTCCCCCTGGCGAATCGACGACAGCCCCCAGAGCTGCGCGCCGGCGAGCCAGCTCGTCCAATCCACGTAGCGGGTCGTGATCCAGCGCGGCTTATCCGGGTTCGGATTGCCCCACTCGGGCGGGATATCGTCCTTCGAGTTGAACTTCATCTCGCCGAATTCCTGCCACACCCCCGTCTCGTCGTAGCCGGCGTAGATGCGTAGCACGGCGTCGTAGTTCTTCGGCGAATCGCCGGTATCGGCCTCCCAGAGCGAGTCGGTCTCGTGCTCGAGCGGCATGCGCCCGCCCACGTGGCTTCCGTCCGGGGTGTAGTCGTTCTGGCCCCACTCGGCCAGGCCGTAGCGCCAGAACGGCTTCGACAGCCGGTAGGGGCCGTACGGCTTCAGCTCGGTGATGCCGAACATCCCTCGCGACTGCTCCATCCAGTAGGCGTTGATCGTGTGGCCGTGGTTGATCGCGCCCGGCTTCAGGAAGAAGTCGGCGTAGAACTGCGGGACGTCGGCGCGTGCGATCGGGTCGATCTGGGGATTGCCGAACGGATCGGAGTGCTTGGGCTGCGTGATCACGAACGGCTCGTCCGGAAAGTCGACGGCCACCAGCGCCATCCGGAACGCCCGCTTCGGGTGCGTCGAGTCGGCCCAGTTGACGCCCGGAATCGGATGGTAATCCGCCCAGGTCATCGAGTCCTGGTCCTGGACGTTCTGCGGATCGATCGGCCCGGGAAGCGCGCTCTCCTGTGCGGCGCCCGTGCCGCACGCCTGGACCGCGGCCGCGAGCGTGAGCGCGAGCAGCGTCGTTGCGGGCGACCGGCGCGCTCGGACGGGACGCCGCTTCTCGGTGCCTGATGCATCGTACGTCATCGTGAAGATCCCTTTCGATGGGTTCTCGTTCGTGCATCGGGCCGGGGACCTGGGCGCCGCCACCCCCCCCGAGGCAGTCCCGTGTTTGCGTGAGATGTCTGTTGCGTGCTCCTACTCGGGTCGCGGAACCACGACCCGCGGCTTGACCACCTCGTCGACGGTCCGCGGCGAGCCCGCGCCCGTGAGCGTGACGGTATACGTGCCGGGGTCCACGGCGGGACCGCGCCGGAACCGGTAGAAGCGCCGGCCGCCGCGCGTCGGTGCCGGCGGCTCGCCGCGCAGGTTCCACAGCACGCGATGGATACCCGCGCCCGGCGCGACCTTCAGCGTGTGAACCACCGTGCCCTTCGCATCCTTCACGGTGAGCGTGAGCGTATCGCCGCCCGCGTCACGGCGGTAGACGTCGATCAGCACGCCGTTCGGCTCGTTGGGCGTGTCGATGTGTCGATCGCCGAAGTAGTGGTAGTTGCCCCATCCGCTCTCGACCCTGAGCCCCTTGGCCTCCGGCTCGAAGAGGTGGACGGGCTGCTTCAGGACGTCCGGCGTGAGCTGCTCGAGCGGCGTGATGTCCGTCTGCCAGATCGCGCGCCCGTACGTGCCGACCACGAGGTCGTGCTCGCGCGCCTGGATCGCGATCGCCTTCACCGGCACGATCGGGATGTTGCTCTTGAAGCGCACCCAGTGCGCGCCTTCGTCGATGCTGGTGAAGAGCCCCTGGTCCGTGCCGAGGAAGAGGAGCGACGGGTTGTGCGGGTCCTCCGCGATCGCGTTGGCTCCACCGCTCAGCGGCGCCGCGCCGAGCGACGTCCACGTCGCGCCGTAGTCGTCCGTGCGGTAGACGTAGGAGCCGTTGTCGTCGCGTTGGAAGCCCGTGATCGTGACGTACGCACGACCCGCGACGTGCGAGGACGGCACGACGTCGGTGACCCAGTACTCCTTCGGCGCGCCGGCCGCCCACAGCGCCTGCGTCGTATTCGTCCAATGGGCACCGTCGTCACGAGTGACCTGGACGTTTCCGTCGTCCGTCCCGGCCCAGATCACGCCGGCCGTGACGGGCGACTCCGCCACGGTCGTAATCGTGCAGTACTGGATGTTGCCCGACCCGTTCTCCTTGCTCTTGTCGTTCGTCGTGAGGTCCGGGCTGATCTCCTGCCACGTGTCGCCGCGGTCCTTCGAGCGCAGCACGACCTGGGCGGCCGTGTAGACCGTGGACGGATCGTGCGGTGACAGCACGATCGGCGTCGTCCACGTGTAGCGATAGGGCTGCTCACCCTTGGGGCGAGGCGGCGGCTGGATGCGCGTCATCGTGGCGTTCTTCTGGTCGACGCGGAACTGCCCGCCGAACTCGAACGTGTTGTACTCCCAACGGCTGTTCGTGGGATCGACCGCCTGGAACATCCCGTCGCCCGTGCCCATCGTGACCCAGTCGGTGATCGAGCTCACGACCCCGGAGAAGCCGTTGACGGGCCCCTTCCACGACTCGTGGTCCTGCTCGCCGACATAGATGTGGTAGGGATCGTCGTTGTCGAGCGCGAGGCTGTAGACCTCGCCCATCGGAATGTTCTCGAGGAAGTCGACGGTCTTGCCTCCGTCGTACGTGACGTTCACACCTCCGTCGGTGCCGATGAGCATGTGGTTGCCGTCCTGGGGATCGACCCACACCTGGCGCACGTCGCCGAACATGTCGCGGGGCTTGAAGAGCGGCTGGTGGCTGTAGTCGCTCCAGGTCTTGCCGCCGTCGAGGCTCGTCAGGAGCGCGTCGCTCGTGACGTACAGGCGCTGGTCGTTCTTCGGATCGACACGCAGGACGTTGAACGAATAGGGCGCCTTTCCACCCACGTTGACGTCCGGCGGGTTGGTCATGTGCCAGCTGGCCCCGGCGTCGTCCGTACGGTAGACCTGACCCCACCCTCCGCTGACGCGCATGGCCCCGGGACGCTGGCCCGGACGCGGGTTCCCGTTCTCGACGACCGCATAGAGGATGTTCGGGTTCGCACGGAAGATGTCGATGCCGATGCGGCCGATGTTGCCGGTCGGCAGCCCGTTCCGGAGCCGCGTCCAGTGGTCGCCGCCGTCGGTGGTCTTGTAGATGCCGCTTTCCGGCCCGCCGAGATCGAACGTCCAGGGCAGCCGCTTCATCTGGTACGTGGCAGCGTACAGGATGTCCGGATTCGAGGGATCCATCGCCAGGTCGATCACGCCGACGTGGTCGTTGATGTAGAGCACCTTCTGCCAGGTCTTTCCGCCGTCCTTCGTGCGGTAGACGCCTCGCTCCGGATTCGTGCTCTGGAGATGCCCCATGGCCGCGACGTACACGGTGTTCGGATCGCGGGGATCGACCAGGACGACGCTGATGTGCTGGGTCGCGGCCAGCCCCATATGCTGCCAGGTCTTGCCCGCGTCCATCGACTTGTACACCCCGTCACCGTAGGTGCTGTAGCGGGTTCCGGTGATCTCGCCGGTGCCCACCCACACCTCGTTCGCGTCGGACGGCGCCACGGCGAGCGCACCGATGCTCAGCGTCGGCTCGTCGTCGAAGACCGGCTCGAACGTGGTCCCGTTGTTGACCGTCTTCCACACACCGCCGTTGCGCACGCCGACGTAGTACGTCCGCAGGTGCTCATGCTCCGGCGTGGTGGGCACGGCGAACGCGGTGACATTCGCCCCCGCCCGGAACGGGCCGAGGTTGCGGAAATGGAAGGCGTCGAGAAGTGAGGACGAGATCTGCTGCGCGCCCACGGGGGCCGCCATCGCGAGCGCCGCGACGGCCGCCAGGACGGGCCGCAGGAAGGTACGGGAGCGTGGAGGGCGAGAACGCATGCCTGTCTCCGGATGCGAATGGAGGACGGATTCGGTGGCACGCCCGGCGGGAGGGGCGGAATACGACGTGCCTGTCGGGAACGCCCCGAATGTACGGGGCGTCCGAGCACCTGTACACACGACATTCGAAGCGACGCCGGGGTCGCGACGTAGACGCCGCTCAGCGGACCAGAAACACCCCGAGCGCGACGACCCCGACGCCGAACAGGACCGCTTTCCAGTGGATCCGGTGCGCGGGCACGGCATGGGGCGGACGGGTCCAGATCACCACGGCTCCGCAGCTCGTCGGCCCGAACTGAGCCGGCACGTCGCCTATGTGCTGGTACACCTCGATGGCTTCCACATCCTCCACCGAAAGGAAGCGGTCGATCCCGTAGTCGGTACCGTTCCACGACGAATCGAACGTGCGGTGCCCATTCACCCAGATGACCGGGCGGCATCCGTCCGAGAACCGCATCGTGTACCCGCCGCGCGGAAGCGGCAGGAACCGCGCGCCGGGCACGGAGCGTAGAAGGTCCGAGATTTCCGCCGGATGGCGCTGCTCGATCTCGCTGTGGGTGATGAAGGTCCCCTGCCCACGCAACCGGCGCTCGTCGAACCCTTCCATCCAACCCTGGCCGGTCCGTTTGACCGTCACCATGATCGGCTGCAGGTCGACCGGGTGGATCGGCAGCTTCAGGACCACCCGGACATCCGCGTTCGCCTCGACCGACAGCGTGTCGACGAGCGTCTGGCGTCCCAACAGGCTCGCGCGGATCACGTAGGTCCCGGGCGGCACCTCGGGAAACGCGAAGTTGCCGTTCTCGTCCGTTTCGCGTGTCTGGCGGTCCCGGGTGCCATCGGGTCCCCGCCCCAGCGAGACGAGCGCCGACACGAGCGGCTCACCCGTCTCGTGGTCGAACACCGTCCCCACCACGACCGAGGAGGAACCCTGGTCCGCAGCGCGCACCTGTGCCGAGATCGACCCCGAGACGGTGCCCAGGGCCGCCAGAGCCATCAAAGGCAGGAACGCTTTGGGCGACAGGGCGGGTGCCTCCGTTCGGCAGCGGAACCCGACATCTCCACCTGCACTATCTAATACCCTGCCAGCGGTTCGGTAAGGACGGTCTCACCAACCCTCCCGACGGTCCAACCGAACGCGTGCCGGGACTGACGGTCGATCGACAGGTGGCGGTTGCCGCGTCCCGGCCCGGGCTTACGTTAGGCGAATGCGCCCGAAGCGACGTGACGTCAGGCCAAGTTTATCGAGGGGGTTATCGTGAACATTTCTCGTCGGAACGTGCTGAAGCTCGGCCTCGGAGCTGGGACCGTCCCACTCCTCGGTCGGATGCCCCTCGGGGCGGCGGAGCTGTTTCGAAACCCCGGCCAGGATCCGCGCGAGGATCCCCATGTGCGAGCCATGGAAGACCGGATGCTGCAGGTGCGCCGCCTGCCGCTCGACGCGGTGCGACTCAAGCCGGTGGGTCCTCTCTGGCATGCCCAACAGCTCGACCGGAAGTTCATGCTGGAGCTGGAGCCGGACCGCATGCTCGCGTACTACCGCATCCGGGCGGGTCTCGAGAAGAAGGCGGAGCCGTACGGCGGATGGGACGGCGGTGGCCGCAACCTGACCGGCCACCTGTGCGGTCACTACCTCTCGGCCATCAGCCTCATGTACGCCGCGACCGGCGACGAGGAGTTCAAGAAGCGCGGCGACTACATCGTCAGCCAGCTGAAGATCGTCCAGGACAAGAACGGCGACGGGTATCTGTGCGCCCTGGAGAACGGACGGAAGTCCTTCGGCGACCTGGCCAAAGGCAAGATCGAGGTGGCCGCGTTCGACCTCAACGGCCAGTGGTCGCCCTGGTACACCGTGCACAAGCTGTTCGCCGGCCTCCGCGATACCTATCGGTTCCAGAACAACGACACCGCCCTCGACCTCGAGAAGAAGTACGCGGCGTGGGTGGAGGGGATCCTCTCGGGCCTCGACGACGCGCAGATCCAGAAGATGCTGCTGTGCGAGTATGGAGGGATGAACGAGACGCTGGTCGATCTGTACGCGGATACCAACGACAAGCGCTGGCTCGCGCTCGCGTGGAAGTTCGAGCAGACGGCGTTCGTCGATCCGCTGGAGCGGCACCAGGACGACCTGGGTGGCAAGCACGCCAACACGAACATCCCCAAGGTCATCGGCTCGCTGGACCGCTTCGCGTATACCGGACGGCCCGCCGACCTGATGACGGCGTCGTACTTCTTCGACACGGTGGTCCACCACCACGGCTTCTCCACCGGCGGCCACGGCCAGAACGAGTCGTGGGGTCCGCGTGACGTGATCGGCGGCATCACCAGCGGCCGCACGGCCGAGTCGTGCAACGTCTACAACATGCTCAAGCTCGTGCGCCGGCTGTTCACGACCCACCCGGACGTGCACTACGCCGACTACCACGAGCGCGCGCTCTTCAACCACCAGCTGGCGTCGATCGATCCGAACGACGGCCGCATGTGCTACATGGTGGACGTGGGCCGCAGCGTCACGCACGAGTACCAGGACATGTTCCATGCCTTCACGTGCTGCGAGTGCACGGGCATGGAGAACCACGCGCTCATCAACGACGGCATCTATTACCAGGACGACGAGCACCTGTACGTTGGCGTGTACGTGCCCTCGACGGCGCAGTGGGCGGACGCGGGCGTGAAGCTCGACATGGATACCGACTTCCCCGTGGGCGAGACGGCGAAGCTCACGCTGGACATGAAGTAGCCGAAGAAGTTCACGCTCATGATGCGCCGGCCCTGGTGGGCGGGCGACGCCTTCACGATCAAGGTGAACGGGACGCCGATCGAAGCCCCGCCGGTCAACAACGGCAAGGGCAACGCCCGCGAGGACGGCCCCTACTACTATGCGGCGCCGCTCAGCGCCTGGGTGCCGATTGAGCGGACCTGGAAGACGGGTGACGTCGTCGAGGTGAGCATGCCGAAGACGCTCCGCCTCGAGCGCACGCCCGACATGCCGGGCCGCACGGCCATCATGTGGGGCCCGCTCGTGCTGGCCGGCGATATCGGTCCCGAGCCCCAGCGTGGGCGGGGTCGCCAGGGACCGCCGCCCCAGCGCCCGATCAGTCCGGTCTTCATCACGGCCGACAAACCGCTCGAGGAGTGGCTGGAGCCGATCCCCGGCAAGCCGGGTCATTACCGCACCGCGGCGGGCGCCACGGTCGAGCCGACCGCCGAAGCGAAGCCGAGGCAGGTTGAGCTGATGCCGTTCTACCAGAACCAGGAGCGGTCGTACACGGTCTACTGGGACACCTACACGCCGGACGAGTGGTCAAAGAAGCACACCGAGTACGTGGCCGAGGCCAAGCACGAGGCGATGCTCGACGCGGCCAGCGTCGCGACCGTTCCGGTCTTCAGCTTCCGCCGCGGCGGTGACTTCAACTTCCAGGGCGGGCGGGATTCCCGACGGCCCGTGCGCGTGAACGAGCGCTTCGGCCGGACCGCCAGGAGCTGGTTCAGCTACGACGTCCCGGTGGATCCGTCCCATCCGATGGCGCTGGTGGTGACGTACAACAGCGGCAAGAGCATGTACGAGAGCGCGGGACGGGGCGCGCAGGCGGACTCGTTCGAGATTCAGGTGGACGGGGCGAACATCGCCCACGCCAGCATCGCTCCATCCGATCCGACCCGCTTCTACGACGTCACGTATCCGATCCCGGCCGACCTCGTGAAGGGCAAGCAGAAGGTGACCGTGCGCTTCCAGGCCGATGAGGGAAGCCGGGTGCGGCCGGTGTTCGGGCTCCGGATGGTACGGGCGGACGACCTGAAGTAGAACATCGCCTGCAGTCCCCTGATGGGCGGACCGGCCCCGGGGACATTGTCCCCGGGGCCGGTTGCGTGTATTACACACGGGCCTCATACTCATCGGGTTCGTCAGCCCAAGCCTACCGTACGGCCCTGCGGACCATGCAGCAGGCGGGTCTGGATGAGGCCGTTGCCGCACCCTCCGCTCCCGGAGCGGACCAGCCGATCATCGTGTCCTACCCGCCGTCGCGTTCTCAGGCGCTTACGCGCACAGGCGTATCCAATCCTCTCCATGATTGTAGGCTCGCACGTGCGCAAGAGCGTTGATCCCCTCGTGATCGTGACGTTGGGGCCCAGTTCGCTGAAGCCCGACATACTGCATAGGCTGAGTCGGCGATCGGTCTCCTACGTTCGGATCAACCTCAGTCACACCGCTCGTCATCTGATCCCTGAGACCATCGACTTCGTACGCGAGCACTGCGCGATCCCCTTGATGCTCGACACCGAGGGATCACAAGTCCGAACGGGCGTGCTCGAGGCTCCCCTCGAGCTGGGCCACAATCGACCGGTGTGGGTCGTGCGCGACGGCGAGGCGTCTTCCGGCCAACTGCCACTTCGCCCGAATGGGGTCTTCAGCCAATTGACCGAAGGCGACCTCCTGGCGGTGGACTTCGACTCCGCGGTGATTCGGGTGGATGACACATCCGAGGCGCACCAGGGTCGCCTGCAGTGCACCGTGTTGAGCGGCGGAACCGTTCAGAGCAACAAAGCCGTGACGGTCCCGGAGCGCACGATCGTGCTCCCACCGCTGTCGGAAAAGGACGTATTTGCGGTCGAGTACGGAGCGAACAACGGCATCGACAGCTACTGCCTATCCTTCGTGGACCATCCTGACGATGTGCTCGCTCTGAGAAAGATCCACCCCAACGCGTTCGTGCTCGCGAAAATCGAGACCAAGAACGGTATTCATCATCTCGACGGCATCATGGCTGAGGCCGACGGAATCCTCATCGATCGAGGAGACCTCAGCAGGGAGGTGCCCATCGAACGCCTCCCGTTCGCCCAGAAGCACATCATCGCGAGGGCCAACAAAGCGAACGTACCCGTGGTGGTAGCGACCAACCTCTTGGACACGATGATCCGGCGTCGGGCTCCCAGCCGCGCGGAAACCAATGACGTGGTCAATACGCTGCTGGACGGGGCGGACGGACTCGTGCTGGCAGCGGAGACGGCGATCGGGCTGCACCCCGTAGAGACCGTGTCGTTTCTCGTTTCGCTGTGCCACGAGGTGAGGCAGACACAACGGGAGCTGCTGTCCTCCACTGCCGAAGGAGACGTCCTCCAAAGGATTCACCAGGCTAACTACATCACGAGTCCGACGGTGGGTTACAGCCTCGTTCCCCCGCATGGCGGCCTCCTGGTCGACCAGCGGTGGGAGGGGCCCTTACCCAAAGAGATGAATACGCTGGCGCTGTCGGAGGAAGAGGCGATGGACGTGGAGCTCATCGCCCTGGGAGCATATTCGCCTCTGCGGGGATTCATGGACGAGGATACGCTGGAATCTGTCGTTCACGAGATGCGACTACCGAATGGCCACATCTGGCCACTGCCCATTCTACTGAGGCGGTCCGAGCCACTTGCTCGCGGCTCCCGATGGATGCTCACCTACCGCGGTGCCCCCATCGGAATGCTCGAGGTCTCTTCATGCTTCGAGCGGGATTGGGGATCCGTGGCCGAGGCCATCTTCGGGATCAGGGCCCCCAATCACCCCGGGGTGGAACGGTTCATGAACGGTGGACCGGTGGCAATCGCCGGAACGACCTGGCTGTTCGAGCGCGTCCCGCGGCCAACCAAGCGATACGAGCTGGCACCAGCGCAGTGCCGACGTCTGCTCGAAGCCAATCGCTGGTCCGTGGTCGTGGGCCTGCACACGCGCAACGGGCCAAGCCGGGCCCATGAATTCATCATGATGGAGGCTTTGCGACGCGTGCACGGCGACGGCGTGCTCATCCACCCAGCGGTGGGGTCGACGCGCGCCGGGCGATCCACACCTGAGGCTTTCATTGCCGGTTTTGATGAATTCGTATCGGAGTCGAAGTTGGCGGACCGGGCCGTGTTTGCAGCGTTCCCGGCCCATGCACGGCAGGCTGGCCCGCGAGAGGCCCTCTTCAGCGCGCTTTGTCGGCAAAACTATGGATGCAGCCATCTCGTTCTGGAGCGAGCGGATACCAGCGCGAGCACCCCGACTTCACGCAACGCCCCACAATCGATCTTCGATCGATTTCCAGACCTCGTGATCGAGTCGATGTACGTCGAAGACATCCTCCACCGGAGCGCGAAGCGTTACGAAGAGGTACAGGTCGGACACCTCATGGACGACACACTGCCATGACGGAAGATCAGGCGATGCACGGTGCCGGGCAGATCGACTCGCTTCTGGAGGCGCGAGCCAAGCGACCGGTTCTCGTTTCACACACCGAATGAGGTCACCACTACGGATCCCGGCCGGAGGCGCGATGCTCCGCGCCTCTCGCCTCTACGGCAACCTCTATATCCGAAGACGTCTTCCCGTCCTGGTCTATTCCGTGGAGCGATCCGGGTCGGTGGCGCTGTTCTCATCGATCGAGCGGAGTGGGGTACTCGCCGTGGCAACCCACTACCTGACCCCGGCGCAAGCAAGGCAGGGAAACGTGTCGGGAACGGCCCTGTGGGCGTGGCGCCATCTCATCGGGCCTCGAAAGCCCTTGAAGGTCATGTCTCTCGTCCGCGATCCGATCGCGAACATGATCTCGAGCTTCGCCCGTGAAGACCTGGGGCGCTTTGCTGCCCGAAGCGGCTCCATCGAAGCAGTGCCGGATCCGGTGACCCTGTCCCGCAGGTTCGTGGATGACTACCTGGTGCCGGGTCGATTCGAGCACCCGCTGCGCTGGTTCGATACGGAGTTCAGTGTGGCACTCGGAGTGGATGTCTATCGCCATCCGTTCGACACGAAGCGGCGCTACGCTCGCTTCACGGAAGGGCCCTACGACGTCCTGGTACTGCGAACGGAGCTTCCGGACGCCGAAAAGTCGCAGGTCGTGTCAGAGTTCCTGGGAGCGGAGGTCCAACTGCTGCCGCCGGGCAGCGCCATGTCGTCCAAGCCGGCCCTCGTCACCGGGAGACCCGGAGACCAGGCCCCCTATGCCGATCAATACCGAGTTCTGAAACGAGCCGCCGTGGTACCCGAGCCCTTTCTCGGCCGAATCAGCGGGTCGCGGTTCGCACGTCACTTCTTCTCGGAAGCCGAGATCCAGGACATGCGCGAGCGGTTCTCCGGGCCCAAGCCAACTTCTTGATCGTTCGGGAGCCGCGGTTGTCGCCCGTGAGATGGCCCAGGTCAGGAAATCGTGGGGCGCGCTCGGGCTGGCCGGCGACATCAGACCCGAGCCCGAGCGTCTCCACAGCAGGCAAAGACCGCCGCCCAAGCGCCCGGTCAGCCCGGTGCTCGTCACGGCCGACAAGCCGCTCGAGGAGTGGCTCCGGCCGATTCCCGGCAAGCCGGGGACTCACAGCCCCGGCACCTCGGTACCGCGGATCTTTCCGACGAGCCACGCGAACAGCACCAACGCGGCCACGCCCGCCAGCGCCTCGGTGTAGAGCATGCCGTTGGTGTGCCACGCGTCGTGCGCCCACCCGTCCACACGCAGCATCCCCAGCGTGAAGAGGGTGTTGAGCGCGAAGAAGAGGTTGATCTTCGTCGCTGCGGCCGAGTGACCCACGATGGCCAGCACCATTCCGGTGAACGACGCCGCCACCATCCCCAGCGTGAACGTGTAGAAGACGGTCGAGACGGTGTAGCCCACCACCGTCCGCGGCGACCAGGCCATCACGACGCACGCCAACAGGCCCAGCGCGCAGGATACCGCATACGCCCACGGCTTGTTGATCCGGTCCGCGAGGCGGCCGCCGGCGAAGCAGCCCAGGACGATGGCGATGCCCCCGCCGAGCCCGAGCACGAGCGACACGGTATCCGCGGAGACGTGCCATTCGGGACCGAGCGAGCCGAACAGCTCCTTGGCCGCGCCCGTGCCGATGGGGAGGATGGCGAGGATGAGCGCGATGCGCCCGACCTTCGAGCGGACGATGCCCACCAGCTCGCGCCACGCGTCGCGCACGCGGGCACCGACGGCCGCCCCCTGCAGCGGTCGGGCCGGCTCGGCGACCAGCAGCAGCGGCGTCGCGCACAGGAAGAGCAGCACGGTCAGGCCGGCGCCGGCCATCCACGGAAGCATGGCGTGGCGCATGAGCCAGAGCGCCACCCCTCCCCCCGCCGTCTGTCCGAGCTGGTTTCCCGCCTGGAACCAGCCGGCCGCGCGTCCGCGCGCCGCGATCGGAGTGTTGTGCACCATCAGCCCCTCGGTCGCGAAGGCGATGAACGTCGCCGCGACGCTCGACATCAACACGAGCAGCGAGAGCAGCGGCATGGTGCGGGCGGACAGGGGAACGACCGTGATGGCGATGAACCCCGCCGACACGGTCGCGACCGCGATGAGGTACCAGCGCTTGCGCGTCAGCGTGTAGTCGCCGATGGGCGCCCACAGGAACTTCCATCCCGAAGCGAGCAGCGTCATGCCCACCACGCCCGCGATGGCCGAGACGCTGATACCCGCTCGGGCCGCCAGGTAGCCCAGGGCGATGGACGGAAACCCGAACGAGAGACCGAACGGGAAGTACAGCACGGCCCACACCCACGGGTGCCTGGCCACCGGAACGGACGCGGGCGCGTCCCGGGGGATATCCGGGAGGGCTTCTGCGGAAGGCGCGGATTCAGGGGCCGACATGGTCGGCCAACCTACGGTCGCGCCGGCACCGGCGCGACCTCGCAGCAGTGGCATCAGGCGCCGGCCGTGTTGGTTACGCATGCCCATGCGTCCGGGGGCGAGGGACCCCTGCCCGGGGCCGTCTCGCCTTCTCGTAACATGATCCTTCGGGGCTCGCCTCCGCTGC
>JBJKRT010000066.1:0-61891 GCA_046704545.1 Longimicrobiales bacterium | reverse complement strand
TGCGCTGCCGGATGCCGCTGCCGAGGCCCGGTACCCGCTCCAGATCGGCCGCACGTCGGAACGGGCCGTTGCGCTTGCGGTCGGCCACGATGGCCCGGGCCAACGAGGGGCCCACCCCCGGCAGGCGATCCAGCTCGGCGGCCGACGCGCGGTTCGGGTCGATCGTCTCTCCGGGCGCGAGCGTGCGCTGACGCTCGGCGGCGTCGGACATGGCCGAGCGGCTCCGCTTCAGGAGGCCCGGGAGCACGTCTCCTCCTACGCCTTCGGTCTTCACCGCAGGGCGCGCCCTGCTCCATCCCAGACGCACGACGCTCAGGACGAGGAGCAGCCCCGCGGCCCGCGCGAGCGCCCGGGTCTCGACGTCTTCCATGCCCGAAACGAAGGCCCGGGCGGCGGGACTTTGGAATGGACGGATGGGCCGGCGCCGCCGGGGCGGCCGGGTTGGCGTAGAGCGCTCGAGTCGCGCCCTTCCCCGCGTCAGGTCGAGGGCGCGCTCGGGGCCGCCGGCGTCTGGAACGTTCCGTACGAGAACTGGAGCTGGCCGTAGAGCCCCACCCGGAACTCCGTCGAGCCCGTCTGCTGGCCGACGTAGGACTGGCGGTCGTCGTAGCTCATCTCGAGCCCCATCTCGAACCCGTTGATGCTCGTGTCCAGCGTCAGGCTGAGGCTGCGCCGGAGCTGATCGACGAACGCGACGCACTCGGGGCGCGACACGGTGGAGCGGCAGTCGCGCTGGGCCGTGTAGCCCGCCAGGAGCGAGAGCTTGATGGGTCGGTCGAGCATCTTGGACACCGAGCCCGGAGGCCGGAGCAGCGAGGTGACCGCGACGCGGTGGGTGGTCTCGCGCTGCCGCGTGTCGCCCGTCGGATCGGAGCCCTTTCCGTTGTGGAAGTCACCCTGGTAGCTCGTGACCACGCTCCCGAGCCAGGTGATCGAGAGCTGCACGGGCACCTGGAGGTCGCCCTCGGTGCGCTCCTGGAGCGCACGTCCCCCGTAGACCGTGCGCAGCGATGTCCGCACCAGCCCGGACGAGAGGCTCACGCGCCGCACCGGAAAGCCCTCGGCGAACGTGAACGTCGGCAGCGAGGCGTGCACGTCCGGCCAGTGCTCCTCTCGGGTCGAGCGGTCGCTGCGCGTGTCGAGCGTCGTCGACAGGACGTGCTCCCAGCCGACGTCGATGCCCATCCCGCCGGGCAGCCGGAGCCCGGAGCGCAGCGTCCACGAGCCCCGGTCGGTGAGCGTGGCCGCGGTGTCTCCCTCGATGAAGCGGAAGCCGCTCATGCCGCCCCACCCGAGCTGATAGCCGGCTCCCGGCGCGATCGGATCGCGCACGAAGCTCGAGCTGATCCCGTCCTGGTACGTCACGGTCATCGGCCGGATCGCACGGGTCACGGCTCGGAGCGTCCCGTGCGGATCGGGCGCGCTGTCGGCGGCCGGCGCTCCGAGGACGCTGCGGGTGAGCCGGCCGGGGTCGAGCGACACGACCGCCTGCCAGTGCCGCTGTCCATTCGCGTTGCGGGCCAGCGCGACCGAGTCGGGACCGGGAAGGTCGCGAACGAGGTAGTTCGCGTTGCGGTCCGAGTTGTAGCCGGTGCTCCAATCGACGTCCTGGCGCAGCCAGTCGACGAAGCGGGGATGCCACGCCACCCGCGTCTGGAGGCTCCGGTTCGTCTCCCAGCCGAGGTCCATCCCGGCGAACGTGGTGTGCTGCTGCCGTAGCAGGTCCTGCACCTTGAAGTCCGCCACGGCCTTCGCGGGCGGAAGCAGGTCGCGGGTCGTCAGGAGCGTGAAGTCGGTGCTGAGCGACTCGAGCGGCCGGAAGCTCACGTCGGCCGCGGTCTGGACGGACTCGCGCGGCGCGAGCGTCGCGACCACCAGCGTGTCCTCGGGCCGGCGGATGATCTCGTCGTAGCGGAAGATGCGGCTGTTCTGGCGCACGTACGAGGTGCCGAGCGAGACGCGCTCCGGACTCCATCGCACGCGCGCCCCCAGGAGCGAGCGCCCCAGCTCGCCGGGCAGGAGCGCGCTCACCAGGCCGTGGGCGAACGAGGGCACGAGCGACAGATCGCGGCGCGCGGGCAGGCGGGTCCAGCCGAGGCGGGCGTCGACGATGCCGCTGCTGCTGCGCGTGGTGACGGTCGAGCCGCGGGCCGACGTGTAGCTGAGCCCGGCGTCGAGCCCGTCGACGAAGAACCCGACGACGGGGTTGGAGCTGCGCGACGTCTTGCGGAATCCGATGCCGATGCGCGTCTGGCTCGCGTCGGTGGGCCGCAGGTTCGTCAGCCGGTCGGCGCGCACGTCGGAGTTGGTCAGGAACGTCGGGTTCTGCGACGTCCGGTCCATCGAGAACGTGAGCGGCAGCTCGACCCCCCAGCCCGAGGGCATCCACCGCTCCACGTGCACGGTCGAGATCAGGTTGACCTCGCGGTCCGCCTGGTAGCTCGGATCGGCGCGGAGCTGATGGAAGAACGCACCCCGGTCGGTGACCGAGAGCTGCGCGTTGAGGACGCCGGCGGCGTCGAGGTTCGCCTGGAACGATCCGGCCATGCCGGCGTCGCGTACGGGCCGGCTCAGGCGCAGCTCGTCGATCCACACCTCGCCCGAGGTGGGTGCGGGCCCCTCGTTCCACACCCCCATGGACAGCTCGCGCACCGCCGCCAGGTTCGGCGCGCGCCCCCGGTCCTTGAGCACCACCGCGTAGGTCGAGTCGGCCGACCAGAGCATGACCGGCGGATCGTTCGGCCCGTGCGACGAGAGCAGCAGGGCCTCCTCGGCCCGTCGGCGCAGGTCGAACCATTCGCCGAAGTCGATGACGATCTCCGGAGACCAGTCGCCCGCCGTCACACCCGCCGGGTTGGCGGCGGGAGGCAGCTTGGCACGGAACAGATAGAAGTTGTCCGCGTCGGTGCCGACCTTGAAGAAGAACCAGTGCGGCCGGTCGGGCCCGAAATCGCCGGAGCGCGGTGCCACCCACAATCGGATCTGGCGATAAGCGAGGAAGTTCCTCGGCCGCTGCGGGAACCGCTCGTAGACCTCCGCGCGACCGCCCGAGGGCACGTCACGGAACGTCATGCCGAGCGACTTCTCGTTGAACTCGATGCCCTGCCCGCTGAACGCGCTGGTCGGGTTCTGCAGCCGCTCGAGCACGCCGGGCGGCGACGTGTACGCGTTGCCCTCGCTCACCTTCGACACCGCGCCCACCTCGAGGTGGCCGATGTCGGCCAGCGTGTCGCCCACGATGCCGTCCAGCACCCCGTCCGCCGCACGCTTGAGCCAGCGCGATCCGACGAAGCGCATGCGGGCGATCTGGATGTGCACGCTCTGCGTGCTCGCCAGCGTGATGCGCAGGTCCTTCACGGCCCTCAGGTCGGCGTCCGTGAACGCGCCGCCCACCTGGATCGCGTTCGGGCCCTGGATCGGAATCCTGTAGAGCTGGAACTCGGTCCCCGTCTCCTGCGAGGTGCGCGCCAGGTACGGCGAGCCGGCGCCCAGCTTGACCACGAAGCGGAGGTGCCGCTCGAGCACGTCGAGGTTGCCGTCGCCGTCGAGATCCTCGGAGTCGCGGCGGCCGTTGCCGCGCGTGCAGTCGGCCCTAGGGTCGCCCACCGGATAGATCCGCCCCCGCTGGGCCAGGCACGACTCGTCCCACACCCCGATCTTGTCGAGCGCGTCGTTCCAGATCTGGCCGAGCGCGGGATCGGCCTCCTGATCGAGCACGCCGAGCCCCCAGCGGCGTCCGTCCGAGGCGCGTGTGCCCGAGGTGTGGCCCGCCGAGTCGATGAAGAACGCGTCCTCGCTGACCGCGCCCAGGTCGAGGATGAGCGTCTCGTCCTTGCCGCCCGCCGCGTAGAACTCGAGGTACTCGGTCTGCGTCAGATCGAGGCCCTGGCTCGAGAGCGAGGTGGTGATCGAGCGCCACGACTCCTGGCCCGGATGCGGATCGGTATAGGTGACCATGAGGCCGGGCTCGCGAACCTCGGAGCCGGCCACACGGATCTGGTGGTCGATGTCGGTCTGCGGCAGATAGCCCTCGTGCACGCCCACGCTGTCGCCCGAGGTCGACTGCTCCACCCACGCGTGCTGCCAGACGATCGAGCCGGCGTCCGCGACGTTGAGCGCGCCCGGGAGCACCCCCTCGGCTCCCTGGTTGGTCCCCGGTGCGCTCCCGAGCACCCAGTCCGACGAGAGCAGCGAGATCGGCAGCTCGTCGGCGGCGTCGAAGTCGTCGAGGAACGCCACGCCCTGCGTGTTCGGGTTCGGCACCGACAGGGCGAGCTCCCCGTTCACCGAGAGGTTCGTGTGTCCGGTGAAGCGGAGTCCGGGCGTCTTGTTGAGCAGGCGGTCCATCCAGGGCACACGGGTGCTGTAGTCTCCGCTCAGCCCGCCGGTGAGCACCGCGGCCGGCTCCGTGCCGAGCGTCGGCCGGGCCAGCACGCTGCGCTCCGACTGGTAGAGGCCGAGCACGTTGATGCCCCCCTTGCCCAGGTCGGCATGCGCCCGGAGCCCGAACACCTGGGTCGGCGAGATCTGGAAGAGCGAGCGCTGCTCCCAGGTCGCACGGATGGCCGCGTTGGGCTGGCTGATGAAGAGCTGCTGCGGGTCGAGCAGGCGCACCTGTCCCACGTCGTAGTCGATCGTGTAGTCGACGCCGCGCGTGAGCAGGCGATTGCCCAGGTAGATGCGCTCGCTGCCCTGGCGGATCCCGATGGCGCCGAGCGAGAACGACGAGATCACGCCCTGGCTCCGGATCCGGTACGTGAGCGTGAGGCGGTACAGGCCCGCCGCGGCGCGCTCGTACGGATCGGTCTGGTCGTAGATCTTGTGGTTCGCGTCCTGACCCAGGATCCGCTTCGTGTCCTCGGCCGTGAGCCCCAACGAGGGGAGCGGAGGCGGCTCGGCGAACGGATGCAGCGTCGGGAAGACAACGAACGTGCCTTCGACCGGCGGCTGGTCGCTGAATGCCCCGCTCGAGGGCGTGAACACGAAGGAGGGGTCGAGCTGGTCGGCCGGTGACTCGGCGTCGAGCCCGAACAGCCGCAGGAAGGTGAGCACCTGGCCCGTGGGCCCGCGCTTGAACGTGCGGCCCGCCGACAGCTCGCCGAGCGAGATCGTGAGGTTCACCGAGCCGGGGTCGACGTCGCGCGAGCCCGACACCCGGTAGACCTGGTGCATCTCCATGTCCCACGTCGGCATCCCCGGCTGCTGGTTGGCGGCCGAGGCCTTGAGCAGCCTCAGCTTGGGCCGCCCACCCGCGTTCGCGATGCGCTCGGGGTTGTAGTCGCCCACCGTGTCGCCGGTGGCCGTGATGTAGGTCACCGCGAGCATCTCGTCCTTCGACAGCGGCGACTTCAGGGCGATCCACAGCCCGCTCGGGTGCACGTAGTAGTCGACGCCGGGCTGCAGGTAGCGGAACCACCCGGACTCGGTGACGGTCTTGCCGTCCTTGGTCGCGCTGGCGTCGGCCTGGATGTAGCCCTCGACCTGCTGGCGCTGCACCGGATCGTTCTCGTACCGGTAGACCTGGATCGGCTGCGGTCCGGGCTCGACCGACGCCGGCGCGGCCGAGGCGTCCAGGTTGAGCACGTCGATGTAGGGGTAGTTGCGGATCAGCGAGGGGTCGACCAGGAAGAAGAACTGCCCCTTCACGTAGTCGGCGTCGTCGAGCGCGAGCGTGTCGTCCTGCACGAAGGCGCGCTGATCGCCCACCCCGGTGAGGTGGAACTCGCGGGAGTTGAGGTTGCCGCGTTGCTGCGCCCAGACGGTCTGGAAGTCGAGCGGGCCGAGCTGGCCTTCGGCCTGGAATCCGAAGTTGCCCGCCGGAATGCCCTCGGTGAGGAAGCGCGAGGGCGGGAGGTTGAAGGTGACGTCGCCCACCTCGAGGCGCTGCAGGATGTCGTCCGGCTTGCCCTGGTAGAAGATGTTGATCCGGTTGGCCGCGTCGTACTCGCGCGACTGGTCGAAGTCGACGTCGACGTGGATGCGGTTGGCGATGCTCCCCTTGATCTTCACGCCGAACTGGGCGTTGGGGCTGATCTGCGGAACGAGCCCGGGATTGCACCCGACGCGGAACTGCACGTCGCACGGGCGGTAGCTCGCCCAGTCGCCGCCGAGCTCCATGCGGCTCTTCACCTGAACGGCGAGGTTGGCGTACTGCGACATCAGCCCGCCGAACGGCTGGGTCGTGTCGGCCTGGGCCACCGGCACGGCGACCGTGTCGCGCACCGGCGGCAGGAAGAGCGAGCTGTCGGCCGGGGTCCGGCCCCATTCGGCCACCCGCGTGCGCAGCATCGCGGCGAGGAGCGCCGCCTCCTCCGACCGACGGGTGAGGGCACCCTCGAGCCCGAGGGCCGCCGCACCCGGACGCATCGGCGGAAAGAGGAGGGTGTCGGCGGCGAGCGGGACGCGCCTCATCCCGAGCCGGAGCGCGGGGGTTCCGAGGGGCGCCGCGAGCCCGATCTGCACCGACACCGGCGGCCGGGCGAGGTCGCGGCGCAGGATCGTGTCACCGGGCGCCGGGAGCGGGCGCGGAACGGCGTCGCGCAGCGCATCCCGGGAGCCCGTGCCCAGGTTACGTGCCGCCCCCGGAACGGCCGGGGCGACAAGCGCCAATGCCAGGGCGAACGTGCGCAGTTTCATCGACGCTCAGCGCCCGGACCGTCGCCGGGTACGGGGTGTACGCCTTGAAGCCGCAGGGCGCGCCCAACTAGCTTGGCACCGCCGAGAGCGGGCCGACCATCGTGCGAGGTACGTCGTGAAGCGGATGGGAGTACTCACCAGACACCTGATTCGGGCCCACATAGGCCCGTTCCTGTTCGCCCTCGTGGCGATCACCGGTCTGGTGTTCCTGAACGCCGTGGCGCTCAGGATCGAGGGGCTGGTAGGCAAAGGGCTTCCGTGGACTGTGATCGTAGAGTTCCTGGTCCTCTCCTTACCACATACCGTCGCGTTGTCCCTCCCGATGGCGGTCCTGGTCGCCGTGCTGTACGCGTTCAGTGATCTCGCGACCTCCAACGAGATCACCGCGATGGCCGCCGGGGGCATCCGACCCACCCGTCTTCTCGTTCCCCTCATGGGGATGGGTGCGGTCGCTACGATGATCATGCTCTTCTTCAACAACACCGTGCTGCCCGAGTCGAACCATCGGCTAAAAAACCTCCTGGTGGACGTCAGTCGCAAGAGCCCGACGTTCCAGCTGCGCGAGAACGTGGTCAATGAGATCGAGACCGACAACGACCGCGTGAAGTACTATCTGACCGCTTCGCGCATCGATCCGGCGACGAACACCCTCCGGGATGTCACCATCTTCGACTCCAACGACCCGCTGCGAAAGCGTACCACCTACGCCGACAGTGGGACGATGGCCTTCAACCAGGCGCGCACGGACCTCTATCTGACGCTCTACAACGGGGTGGTCCGCGAGGTTCGAAACGATCGTGACGGGGGCGGCTTCCAGCGCCTCTTCTTCAAGGAGCAGGTCGTGCCGATGCGCGGAGTGGGCACGCAGCTGGAGCTCAAGCTGAACGCCTCGCAGCGCAGCGATCGCGAGATGAACTTCGCGATGCTGCACCAGGCGATCGACAAGGAGCGCAGCCGACTCGACTCGACGAGGGCCGAGAGCCGGCGGAAGGCCGAGCAGGCGGTGAAGATGGCGCTGGCCTCGACGCGGCCCACCCGAATGGCGCCCGGAGCGGAACAGCGCGACCAGGAGCGCCTCCAGCGCCTGCACCAGCGGGCGATGGCAACCTCGCAGCGCAACTACCTCGAGCGCGACGTAAACACGCGCGACCTCGTCGTCTGGCAGCGCACGCGGGCCGCCCGCGTTCAGACCGCCCACGAGATGATCAATCGCTACGAGGTCCAGATCTACAAGATGTGGGCGATCGCGTTCGCCTGCCTCGTGTTCACGTTCCTGGGTCCTCAGCTAGCGCTCCGGTTCCCGAGAGGCGGCGTCGGCATGGTCATCGCCGCGTCCACGGGCATCTTCAGCGTCTACTGGGTGGGCCTCATCGGCGGTGAGAGCCTGGCGGACAAGAACCTGGGCAGTCCGTTCTTCACGATGTGGATCCCCAACATCGTGTTCGCCATCGTGGGGGTCCTGATGCTTCGCTACATGGGGCGCACCGGCGCCACCGCGCGCGGCGGCGGATGGGAGGAGATCGCGTACCGGGTCCGCGTGCTCGTGAAGAAGCTCTTCGGACGGCAGTCCGTGAGGGCGACGGGATGAAGAATCCGGTCCGGATCCTCGACCGCTTCGTCGCGGGGACCTTCATCAAGCTGTTCGTGCTCTTTCTCGTGGCGTCGCCGCCGCTGTTCATCCTCGGCGACCTGACCGAGCACCTCGACAACTACATCGACCGCGGGCTCACCGGCCTGGACGTCGCCAAGGGCTACTTCTTCGAGCTGCCGCAGTTCATCCAGTGGTCGTTTCCGGTGGCCGGGCTGATCGCCATCGTGTTCACGGTCTTCAACATGACGACGCACCGGGAGATCGTGGCGGCCAAGGCCGGAGGGATCTCCTTCCACCGGCTGATCCTGCCGGCGTTCGTCGTGGGCATCCTGCTCACGGGCGCGGCGCTGGGACTCATGGACGCCGTCCCGCTCTCGAACCGCATCGCGGGACGCATCCTGAAGAACGACGACACCCACCAGCACTACCGGTCGGACTTCGTCTACGTGTCGGACACCGGGCTCTCGCTCCAGGTCGTCCAGCTGCAGGCCGACGACCACCGGATGAGCGGGATCATCGCGCAGGAGCCGGCGACGGCGACCCACCCGGCCATCGCCATCTCGGCGCAGCGCGCCAACTGGGACTCGATCGCCGGCTGGACGCTGCAGGACGGCTACGTGCGGCTCCTCTACCCCGACAGCACCGAGTCGACGATCGAGTTCGACAGCATGAGGCTGGCGGCACTGACGGAGAAGCCGGCCGAGCTGCTCGAGTCGCCACGCAAGCCCGAGGAGATGACGTACGCCGAGATCAGCCATCTGGCGCACGTGCTGGCCCGCACGGGCGGCAACGCGAAGCGGCTGCTCGTGCAGCAGAAGCAGATGCTGGCCATCCCCGTGGCGACGCTCGTGGTGATGCTGTTCGGCGCGCCTCTGGCGACCAGCACGCGCCGGGGCGGGACGGCCTTCGGCATCGGCATCTCCCTGGGCACGACGATCCTCTACATGCTGCTCTTCAAGATCGCCGGCGCGCTCGGCATGGGCGGCACGATCTCGCCGTGGACCGCCGCCTGGGTGCCCAACATCCTGTTCCTCGTGGCCGGATCGGTGCTGCTGGCGCGGGTGCGGACGTAACGCCGGAGACAACCCGTACGGCGCTCCGGGTGTGGGCGCCGCACCGCCGGCCCCTTCTTGTCGTCCGGGCGATCGCAGCGTATGTGTAATCACCTCGCCTACGGGTCATGGCGATCGGGTATTCCTTTTTTCGCGCGGGATCGCGGTCGGCGACCTTCCTGCCCCGGGCCTCCGAAGAACCCCGTGAGGGGAGGATCAGGCCCATGCTTCGTAGGGTACCCACCATCCTGCTCGGTCTCGCCGTGATCGTCGTTGCCGGCTGCAAGACCGGCTCCGGCCCACTGAATCCCGCCCGCGACCTCGTGGGCACCTGGAAGACGACCTTTCCGGTGACCGTCTATTTCGACGACGAGTGGTGCACGTCGTCGCTGTCGCGCGTGGCGTCGCAGGTCTGGGACGTGACCTGGGTCGTGACGAGGCGCTCGACCAACGCCGACTCCCTGGACGTCAAGATGACGTTCGGCACGTCGAATTTTCAGAACCTGGGTGGGTGCCCGGACACGGGCGTGGTGCCGGAAGTGTCGCCCATGTTCCTCACGGGCTACGTCAACGGCGACCGGTTGACGCTGATGAGCGGTCAGACGCCCGCGGGGAGCTTCAGCTTCACCACGGACAACATCCAGGGCGACTTCGATTACACGTGGTGCGCGGGCGACTGCCAACGGGAGTATTCCGCGGACCGGACGTTCATTCTGAACAAGCAGTAGAGACGGGAGCGGTCGCGGCCGCTCCGGAGCTCGTTCGGGCGGCCGCGGCGCGCCTCGGCGCTATAGCGTCGCGGCCCAGGCCTGCGTGAGCGCTCCCTCGCACACCTCTTCCACCGGTCCGCGCAGCACCACGTCGCGCTCGGGGCTCACGCTCACGCGCAGCGTGCCTCCTTCCATGTGGATCTCGACGGCGCCGGGCTCCACGAGCCCGCGCGTCACCGCGGCGACCGCGACCGCGCACGAGCTCGTGCCCGAAGCCGAGGTCGGCCCCACACCCCGCTCCCAGATGAGCGCGCGACACGAGCGCGGACCGTCGGGCGCGGCGAGCTGCACGTTCGCGCCGTGCGCGAGCGCGGGGTGCGCCGTCAGGAACGGGCCGATGCGCGCGAGCGCGTCCGTGCTCGGATCGTCGACCCACACCACCAGGTGCGGGTTGCCCACCGAGACCGGAACGACCGTGAGCGGCGTGCCGTCCGGCCCGGCGATGCGGCCGTCGGCGTCCAGGGCGGACGGGTCGAGCGCCACGGCCTCCGGACCCACGCGGGCACGCCCCATCTCCACGCTGACGTCGTAGATCGGTCCGGAGCGGGCGTGCACGGTCATCGAGATGCGATCTCCGCCGACCTCGACCTCGAACGGGTCCCACCCGACACGCCCTGTGCGGGCGAGATGCGACGCGAGGATGCGCAGCCCGTTGCCGCTGCGCTCGAACTCCGAGCCGTCCGGGTTGAACATGCGCAGGTGGAAGCGCCCGCCCGAGTCGTCGTCGAGCAGCACGACGATCCCGTCGCTTCCGGGCCCCCGCCACCGGTCGCACACCCGCGCCACGGCGGTCGGCTCGAGCGTCCACGCATCGCCCTCCTCGAAGACGAGATAGTCGTTGCCCAGGCCGTGGCCCTTGTAGTAGCTGAGTCCCGCCGCGGGACGGGTCGGTTCGGGGGTCGCGCGCTGGGCCGTCAATCGTGCTCCTCGTCTCGGAAACGTTCCCGGAGTGTGGCGCCCCCGCCCGGTGCGATCAAGCCCGGGAGCCTTGGCCTCCCACCGGGCCCATGCTAGGTTCCGTCTACATATTCGAGTCGGGGCGATTTGAGGCATATTGCGGCCCGATCGGCGATCTCCCTCGCCGATGAACACGCTAAAAAGCCATCGCCTCGCCGCGCTGGTCGCGACGGGGCTTTCGGTTTACAGGTCGGGGGGAGCGTCAGCAGCGACCTGTGGAGGAGTTGACGATGACGTCGGAGCACGCCAGGAACCGCGCTCGCCGTGCCGCGCTGCTCGGCGAGCACCTCTCTCGCAGGATCCTCGTCCTCGACGGTGCCATGGGCACCATGATCCAGGGCTACGGTCTCGTGGAGGAGGACTTCCGCGGCCGTCGCTTCGCCGATCATCCGAAGGCGCTGCAGGGCGCCAACGACGTCCTGTGCCTCACCCGCCCCGACGTGATCCGCGAGATCCACGAGGCGTACCTGGCGGCGGGCGCGGACATGGTCGAGACCAATACGTTCAGCGCCAACCGGATCTCCCTGGCCGACTACGGGCTCGAGGACGTCGTCGTCGAGATGAACCGGGAGGCGGCGCGGATCGCGCGCGCGGCGTGCGACGCGGCCGAAGCCGCGGACCCCGACCGGCCACGCTGGGTGCTGGGCTCGATCGGGCCGACCAACCGTACCGCGTCGATCTCGCCGGACGTGGGCGATCCCGCCGCACGCAACGTCACCTTCGACCAGCTGGCCGAGGCGTACGCCGAGCAGGCACGTGGGCTGCTGGAGGGCGGAGCGGACATCCTCCTGGTCGAGACCGTGTTCGATACGCTCAACGCCAAGGCTGCGCTCTACGCCCTGTCCGGCGTTCTGGCGGAGCACGGCGAAGACGTCCCGGTCATGGTGTCGGGCACGATCACCGACCGGAGCGGGCGCACGCTGTCCGGGCAGACGCCCGAGGCGTTCTACAACTCCGTGCGCCACGGTGCGCAGCCGGGCCCCGGCCTGCGCTCCGGGCTCCTCAGCGTGGGGCTCAACTGCGCGCTCGGCGTCGACCAGCTGCGCCCGTTCGTCGAGGAGCTCTCGGACGTGGCCGAGATGCCGGTGAGCTGCCACCCCAACGCGGGGCTGCCCAACGAGTTCGGCGGCTACGACGATACGCCCGAGCACATGGCCCGGGCGCTCCGCGAGTTCGCCGAGGCGGGCTTCCTCAACATCGTGGGCGGCTGCTGCGGCACCACCCCCGACCACATCCGCGCCATCGCCGAAGCTGTATCCGACGTGACGCCCCGCGCCGTGCCGGAGCGCGAGCGGAGGACCCGGCTCTCCGGCCTGGAGCCGCTCGCGATCGGTCCCGACTCGCTCGTCGTGAACGTCGGCGAGCGCACGAACGTGACGGGCTCCCGTCGCTTCGCCCGCCTCATCAAGGAAGAGGACTACGAGACCGCCCTCGACGTGGCGCGCGACCAGGTCGCGGGCGGCGCGCAGATCATCGACGTGAACATGGACGAGGGCATGCTCGACTCGCCCGCGGCGATGACGCGCTTCCTCAACATGGTCGCGGTCGACCCGGACATCGCCACGGTTCCGGTCATGGTCGACTCCTCGAGCTGGGAGGTCCTCGAAGCCGGCCTCAAGGCGATCCAGGGCAAGGGCGTCGTCAACTCGATCAGCCTCAAGGACGGCGAGGATGCGTTCCGGGAGAAGGCCCGCCTGGTGCGCCGCTACGGGGCGGCCGCCATCGTCATGGCGTTCGACGAGAAGGGCCAGGCCGACACGGTCGAGCGGCGCGTGGCCGTGTGCGAGCGCGCCTACCGGATCCTCGTCGAGGAGGAGGGCTTTCCGCCCGAGGACATCGTCTTCGACGCGAACGTGTTCGCCGTGGCCACGGGCATCGCCGAGCACGACCGCTACGCGATCTGGTTCATCGACGCCGTGCGCCGCATCAAGGAGGCGTGCCCCGGCGTGCTCACGAGCGGCGGCATCAGCAACGTGAGCTTCTCGTTCCGCGGCAGCTCCGAGGTGCGCGAGGCCATGCACTCCGCGTTTCTGTACCACGCGATCGACGCCGGTCTCGACATGGGCATCGTCAACGCCGGCGCGTTGCCGGTCTACGACGAGATCCCGTCGGATCTGCTGGGACCGGTCGAGGACGTGCTGTTCGCGCGCAACCCCGAGGCCACCGAGACGCTCACGAAGATCGCCGAGGAGCGCTCGGGCACCACGGAGCGACGTCACGAGGAGGACCTCTCCTGGCGGGAGCTGCCGGTCAAGGAGCGTCTCTCGCACGCGCTGGTGAAGGGCATCGACGGGTGGGTGGAGGAAGACGTCGAGGAGGCCCGCCAGACGCTGCCGAGCGCGCTCGAGGTCATCGAGGGTCCGCTCATGGACGGGATGAACGTCGTGGGCGACCTGTTCGGGTCGGGGCGCATGTTCCTGCCGCAGGTGGTCAAGAGCGCCCGGGTCATGAAGAAGGCGGTGGCCTACCTGCTGCCCTACCTCGAGGCCGAGACGAGCGAGTCGGGCGGCAAGGGCCGGGTGGTCATGGCCACCGTGAAGGGCGACGTGCACGACATCGGCAAGAACATCGTGGGCGTCGTGCTGCAGTGTAACGGCTACGAGGTGGAGGACCTGGGCGTCATGGTGCCCGCCGAGACCATCCTCGAGACGGCGCGCGAGCGGAACGCCGACGTCATCGGGCTCTCGGGCCTCATCACCCCGTCGCTCGACCAGATGGTGCACGTGGCCAAGGAGATGGAGCGCCTCGGCTTCGAGACGCCGCTGCTCATCGGCGGCGCCACGACCTCGAAGGTG
The DNA here is from genome assembly GCA_046704545.1 of Longimicrobiales bacterium. Taxonomy (GTDB): domain Bacteria; phylum Gemmatimonadota; class Gemmatimonadetes; order Longimicrobiales; family Gaopeijiaceae; genus SZUA-318. The sequence goes on along the minus strand of JBJKRT010000066.1, from coordinate 48,090 downwards.
CACACGGCCGTCAAGATCGAGCCGGGCTACCACGGCCCGGTCGTGCACGTGCTGGACGCATCGCGCGCGGTGGGCGTGGTCAGCCGTCTGCTCGACCGGAACCGCCGCGAGGCGTTCGTGCGCGAGGTGCGCGACGACTACCGCGAGGCGCGCGAGCGGCGTGCCTCGAAGCGCGCGAAGAGCGAGCTGCTCGACCTCGAGGAGGCCCGGGCGCGCCGCTTCCGCACCGACTGGTCGTCGTACGCGCCGCCCGCGCCCGCAAAGCCCGGCATCCACGTCTTCGATCCGGTGCCGATCGCCGAGATCGTGCCCTACATCGACTGGACGCCGTTCTTCCAGGCCTGGGAGCTCCACGGCAAGCATCCCGACCTGCTCGACGATGCCGAGGTGGGCGAGCAGGCCCGCGCGCTGCTCGCCGACGCCCATGCGCTCCTCGAGCGCATCGAGGCCGAGCGGCTTCTGCGGCCCAGGGCGGTGGTGGGCCTCTTCCCCGCCGCCGCGGTCGGAGACGACGTGAAGGTGTTCGGCGACGGCGACCGCTCGGACGTGCGCGCGGTCGTGCACGGGCTGCGCCAGCAGTTCGAGAAGAAGGGACGCGAGAACCTGTGCCTGTCGGACTACGTCGCGCCCGAGGACACCGGCCTCGCCGACTGGATCGGCGCGTTCGCCGTCTCGGCCGGCCACGGGGTGGACGAGCTCGCTGCCGGCTTCGAGGCGGAGCACGACGACTATTCGGCGATCCTCGCGAAGTCGCTCGCCGACCGGCTCGCCGAGGCGCTCGCCGAGCTCATGCACGAGCGCGTGCGTACCGAGCTGTGGGGCTACGCGCCCGAGGAGTCGCTCGACAACGAGGACCTGATCCGGGAGCGCTACCGGGGCATCCGCCCGGCGCCCGGCTACCCGGCCTGCCCCGACCACACCGAGAAGCGCACCCTGTTCTCGCTGCTCGACGCCGAGGGCCGCGCCGACGTCCATCTCACCGAGAGCTGCGCGATGACGCCCGGCGCGTCGGTGAGCGGGTGGTACTTCGCGCACCCGGGCGCCCGCTACTTCGGCGTGGGCCGCGTGGGCCGCGACCAGGTCGAGGACTACGCCGAGCGGAAAGGCATGAGCGTGGAGGAAGCCGAGCGGTGGCTGGCGCCCAGCCTCGACTACGATCCGGAGGAACGCCGGTGAGCCGCCTGCGCGACATGATCGAAGACGGGCGCATCCACGTCTTCGACGGGGCCATGGGCACGCTCCTGTACTCGCGTGGCGTGTTCGTGAACGTCTGTTACGACGAGCTGAACCTCGAGCGTCCGGAGCTGGTGCGCGGGATCCACGAGGAGTACATGGCCGCCGGCGCCGAGATCCTCGAGACCAACACCTTCGGCGCCAACCCCGTGAAGCTGTCGCCGTTCGGGCTCGAGGAGCGCACCGAGGAGATCAACCGCCGGGCGGTCGAGATCGCGCGCGAGGGCTCGGTCGGGCAGGCGGTGGTCACCGGCGCCATCGGGCCCCTCGGGATCCGCATCGAGCCGTGGGGGCCCACCGCGCTCGACGAGGCCGAAGCGTTGTTCGCCCGGCAGGTCGCGGGCCTCCTGGAAGGAGGTGCGGACGGGTTCGTGCTCGAGACGTTCTCCGACGTGAGCGAGCTCGGCTGCGCGCTCCGGGCCGTGCGCGCGCAGAGCGACCTGCCGGTGTTCGCCCAGATGACGGTCGGTCAGGACGGAGCCACCGTGTACGGCACGGACGCCCGCCACCTGGCGCGAGAGCTCACCGCGCTCGGCGTGGACGTCGTGGGCCTCAACTGCTCGGTAGGACCCGCGGTCATGCTCGATGCCGTCGAAGAGATGGCCGAGAGCACGTCGCTGCCCCTCTCCGCCCAGCCAAACGCCGGGCTGCCGCGCACCGTGCGCGACCGCCAGATCTACATGGCGAGCCCCGAGTACATGGCCCAGTACGCGCATCGCATGATCGACGTGGGCGTGCGCTTCGTGGGCGGCTGCTGCGGCACGACGCCGGACCACATCGCCCGCATCCGGGGCGCGGTCAGCGCGGTCCAGCCTCGCCACGCCACCGTCTCCGTGGGCGCCGTCGCACGCAACCACGACGAAGCGGTGGAGCCGGTGCCGCTGGAGCGCCGGAGCGGCCTGGGCGCGAAGCTCGCGCACGGGGAGCCGATCGTGACGGTGGAGCTGCTCCCCCCGCACGGATGGGACGGACGGCTCATCGTGGCGCCGGCCCGCACACTGGCCGACGCGGGCGTGGACGCGGTGAGCATCGTCGACAGCCCGCGCGCGCGGAGCCGCATGGCCCCGCTCGCCGCGGCCGCCGTCGTCGAGCGCGAGGTGGGCGTCGAGACGATCGTGCACTACACGTGCCGCGACAAGAACATGATGGGGATGATCTCCGACCTGCTGGGCGCCGCCGGCGCCGGCCTGCGGAACGTGCTCCTCGTCACCGGCGACCCTCCCACGGCGGGCCCCTACCCCGACACCACCGCGGTCTTCGACATCGACTCGATCGGACTCACGAACGTCGTGCGGGGCCTGAACCACGGCATGGATCCCGGTGGCGGCGCCATCGGCGCGCCCACCGAGTTCGTGATCGGCGTGGCCGCAAATCAGGGCGCGGTGGACCGCGCCCGCGAGGTGCGTCGCTTCCGCTACAAGGTCGAAGCCGGCGCGGACTTCGCCGTCACGCAACCGGTCTTCGACGTGGAGCAGCTGGAGCGGTTCCTCGAAGAGGTGGACGGTGAGGAGGTGCCCGCCCTGGCCGGTATCTGGCCGATGCTCTCGCTGCGCAACGCCGAGTACCTGGCCAACGAGGTCCCGGGCGTGCACGTGCCCGCGACGGTCGTCGCCCGCATGGCGCGCGCCCAGAAATCGGGACCGGAAGCCGCGCTCGAGGAAGGCGTGGCGGTCGCGCTCTCGATCGTCGAGCAGGTGCGTCCGCTCGTGCACGGGTTCTTTCTGGCCGCGCCGTCGGAGCGTGTCGACGTGGCGCTCCGCGTGATGCGGGAGGCCGGGCTGGGAGAGGGGTAGCCCCCTGCCCTACACCCGCTCCAGGATCCGCTTCAGGCGCGCCCCGGCCCGCCGGCTCCCCAGGTTGCTCACGTAGACCTTCTCGGCGCCCACGCGTCGCAGCTCACGGATCGTGCGCGCGCAGATCTCCTCGGCGCTGTCGCCCGCCTCGAACTCGCGCGTGATCTCCTCGGCAGGCACGGGCAGGAACCGGCCGAGCATCTCGAGCGTGCGGGGATTGGCGCTCCGGTAGAAGAAGACCCCGAAGACGGCCGGCACGGGCCGCCCGCTCTTCTCGAGCGCCTCGAGGAACCCTTCGACGCCCGCGAGCGAGTGGTGCGACACGATCTGCGTGAGCGTGAAGTCGCACGTGGCGCCGGGGCCGCTCACCCAGCCGACCTGCTGCTCGGGGTCCTTGTGGGAGTTGGCCCATCCGCCGAGGGCGAGGCCCGGCACCTGGCCGCGCACGCGCTGACGCAGGTCGCGCCCGTGCGGAACGCAGCGTGGGGGCCCGACGGCGCGGTCGCCTCCCAGCACGGTGAGCGCCTCCAGCCCCTGAGACCAGGCGCGCGAGGCGAACATGAGGCAGTACTCGAGCTTGTGCTTGCTCGTGAGGATCGGGACGATGCGGCGGAGGTCGACACCGTCGCCCACGTTGGCCGTGACGTGCGCGAGGTTCTCCTCCTCGGCGTCGCCGACCGCGTTGTCCGTGAGAAAGACGAACAGGTCGTCGCGGGTGAGCCTGCCCAGCGTGTGGTGGAGATCGATCCACGCGGACATGCCCTCCTCGGCGCCCAGGCCCGTGGCCGGCGGGCGGAGCTCCACGCTCACCAGCGGGCCGGGCCGGCTCAGCCGGTCCAGCAGCAGCGAGCGTTGCGGCGTCGGCGACCCTCCGGCCGCCGGTCCCTCCGGCATCAGCCGTGCGCCCTCATGAGCGCCTCGACGGCGTCGGCGTCCGTGGGCAGGGCGGCCGTCAGGTTCTCCCGCCCGTCCTCGGTCACGAGGATGTCGTCCTCGATGCGCACGCCGATGCCCGCCCAGCGAGCAGCCGGTCCGCCGGCGTCGGCCGGAATGTAGAGGCCGGGCTCGACCGTCAGGATCATCCCCGGCTCCAGACGGCGCGACTCGCCGTCGCGCGCATAGTCGCCCGGCTCGTGCACGTCGAGTCCGAGCCAGTGCGAGGTGCGGTGCGGGAAGTAGCGCTGGTAGGCGCCGTCCGCCGCGCTGCGTCCTCCGGTCCCTTCGAGCAGGCCCAGGCGCACCATCCCCTCGGACAGCACCCGTACCGCGGCCTCGTGGACCGAGGCGACCGGGACGCCGGGGCCGGCGGCCTCGACCGCGGCCGCGCGGGCGGACTCGACCAGATCGTAGATCTCGCGCTGCGCCTCGGTGAACCGGCCACCGGCGGGCACGGTGCGCGTCACGTCGCCGTTGTAGTGCCCCATCTCGGCGCCGGCGTCGATCAACACGAGATCGCCCTCCGCGATCGTGCGGGCGTTGTCGACGTAATGCAGGACGCATGCGTTCGCCCCGGATCCGACGATCGTCTCGAACGCGGGTCCCGCCGCTCCACCGGCGCGGAACGCGGCGTCGACCGCGGCCTCGACCTCCCACTCGCCCGTACCCGCACGCACGGCCGCCAGACCCGCCCGGTGTCCCTCCAGGGTCACGCGCGCGGCGGTGCGCATGCGCTCGATCTCGTGCGCGTCCTTTACCACACGCATCTCGTCCAGGATCTCGCCGGGGTCCTCGATGCCGCGCGGGCCATCGCCATAGCGTACACCACGGCGCCGTGCGGTCGCGAGCGCCCCGAGAACGAGCCGCTCCAGGTGGTCGCCGCGACCGAGCCGGTAGTGGATGCGCGCGCCCTTGTGTAGCAGCTCGGGAAGTCGCTCGTCCAGCAGCGACAGCGACAACGTCTCGTCGGCGCCGAAGCGCTCGGCCGCGCGCCCGGGGCCGAGGCGCGGACCCGTCCACAGCTCGGCCTCGGGGTCGCGATCGCGCACGAAGAGCACGAAGCGTCCCTCTTCGCCGAGCAGCACCGCCACCGACCCGGGCTCGGTGACCCCGGTCAGGTAGTAAAGCTCGCTGTCGGGCCGGTAACGGATCTCCGTGTCCCGCGACCGGTACACGGGAGGGGCCGCGGGCAGCAGCATCACGCCGCGGCCGAGCCGCCGACACGCTTCGGCGCGGCGGGCGGCGAGGATGTCCGCGGGAATCTCGTCGGATGAATGGATCTCAGACATGGCGCCAAGCTAGCGTTTGGGCGGGCGAGGCGGCACCCTCCTCTGCGAGAAGCGAACCGATCTCGAGGCGATAGCGAGGCGAGCGACCCACCTTGATGCAACCGACCCTCCCGACGATCCGCGGGCTCGTGCTCGCCCTGGCGCTCGCGGCCCTGCCCCGGGCGCTCGTGGCGCAGGCCGATCCGGACTCGGCCGTCGCGCTGAAGCCGATCGTGGTGCGGGTGCTGCGCACGCCCTCCGGCCTCGGTCCGGCCGTGCCCGTGAGCGTCGTGGCGGGCCCGGAGCTGCGACGCGCCTCGGCGGGCGCGTTCCTCGCGCGGACGCTCCGGGCCGTGCCGGGTCTCCAGATCCAGAACCGGTTCAACTTCGCCGTGGGCGAGCGCCTGGCGGTGCGGGGGTTCGGTGCCCGGGCGCAGTTCGGCGTCCGGAGCGTACGCATCCTGGTCGACGGCATCCCCGCGACGCTGCCCGACGGGCAATCGACGCTCGAGCACCTCGACCTGCCCGACCTCGGGCGCGTGGAGATCATGAGAGGGCCCAGCGCCGCGCTCTACGGCAATGCCGCGGGCGGCGTGCTCGACTTCCGGACGCGCCCACCGGCACCGGGCGGCCCCGTGCTGCAGGCTCGCTCCACGGTCGGAAGCTTCGGGATGCGTACCCTGGACGCCTCGGCCTCCGGCACGGTGGGCCGCACCGGCTACCGGATCGACGGCACCGACCTCGCGTGGGACGGATTCCGGCGCGACCCCCTCGCGAACGACGGCAGCACGTACGGTCACGCCCATCGGGCGATCGTCAACGGAACGGTGCGCACCCCGCTGGCCGGCGGCACCCTGGAGGCCGTCGTGAACGGGCTCAGCCTGAACGCGGACAACCCCGGATCGCTCTCGGCCTCGCTGCTCGCTTCTGGCGGGCGGGAGGCGTACCGCGGCAACGTGCTCCAGCATACCGGAAAGCGGGTGGGTCAGGGCCAGGTCGGCCTCACCTGGTCGGGCGCGCTCGGGGGGCTCGACGGCCAGCTCGCCGGGTGGGCGGTTCGACGCGACCTCACCAACCCCATCCCCTCGGACATCGTGGGCCTGGGGCGCGACGCGGGCGGCGTACGCGCGCTGCTGCGGGGGTCGCGTCCGACCGCGCTGGGACTCCTGAGCGTCGGCGGAGGCTTCGAGCTCCAGGCGCAGAGCGACGCGCGCCGGAACTGGCGGAACCAGGCCGGAGCGAAAGGCGCCCTGACGCTCGATCAGCACGAGCGCGTGCGGAGCATCGGCATCTTCGTCCAGACACGGCTCGCTCCGACCCGTTGGCTGTCCGCCTCGGCCGCGCTCCGCTACGACCGGTTCCGATTCCAGGTGGTCGACCACTTCGTCACCGCCACCGACCCCAACGACTCGGGACGGCGCACGATGAGCGCGCTCAGCCCCTCGGCGGGCGTGGTCGTGCGACCGTTCGGCGACGTCGAGCTGTTCGGGTCCGTGTCGTCGTTCTTCGAGACCCCCACCACCTCGGAGCTCGCCAACAGGCCCGGCGGCGCCGGGGGCTTCAACCCGCAGCTGCAACCGGAGCGCGGGCTGACCACGGAGGCGGGTGTGCGCGGCGGCGTGGGAAGCGCGTGGAGCTGGGAGGCGACCCTCTTCCGGACGCGCCTCAGAGACGAGCTCGTCCCGTTCCAGGTGCCTTCCGACCCCGGTCGCAGCTTCTACCGCAATGCGGGCCGCTCCCGCCGCGACGGGTGGGAGCTCTCCCTGTCCGCCGACCCGCTCCCGGAGACGTCGCTGCGCGTCGCGTGGACGCACATCGATGCGCGCTTCACGACCTACACGGTCGACGGGGTGAGTTATGCGGACCGCCGCGTCCCGGGCCTGGCGCCGAGCCGGCTCGACGCCGTGCTCCTGTGGGAGCGGAGCCCCGCGTTCGTCCAGGTTCGAGGGCTCTACGAGGACGCGGTCCCGGCCAACGACGCCAACAGCGCGCGTGCCGAGCCGTACTTCCTGGCCGGGGTACGGGCGGGCCTGGAGCGCGTCCGGGTCGGCACGCTCCTCGTGGCACCGTTCGTCGACGTGGCGAACCTGCTCGACCGGCGCTACGTCTCGGCCGTGGAGGTCGACGCCTACGGAGGACGCTACTTCGAGCCGGGACCGGGCCGGAGCTGGACCGTGGGTCTCGGCGTCACCTGGGGGCACCAGCGCTGAAGCGCCGGGGCCGAATCAGTCGGTGGGCCGGCCCCACCGCCCTGGGGCACATCGAAGCGTCGTGCACCACCGCCAGCGCGTTCGCGACCGGCCGCTCGCCCTCGGGGTCCGAGGGATGGCTCCGGAGCCGTCCCTGCACGACCATCGCCGACGACGATCCACCGTCGAGATTGAGCGCCTCCTCGGCACCGAAGGCCCGCACGAGCCGGGCCAGCTCCGGAAGCGTCATCCCCACCGAATACGGCGCCTGACGTCCGTCGACCACGAACAGCCACAGCCGGCCCGTTCGCGGGTCGTAGCCCACCGCCGTGCGTGGGTGCCGCGACGCGCCGAACGACGGCCGGTCCGATGCGTCGAGGGCGGTGGGCACGCTCCCACCCTCGAGCAGCTCCGGGAATCCGCTCACGGCTTCCGTCTTCCCGTCCGTGCCGTGCAGCGCCACGTCCCACCCCACCTCGAGGGAGTCGCCGACGATCTGCGCTCGTCCGATCCACGGTGCGCGCCCGGGCTTCCACGCCAGGACGGGCCGCTCGCGCGCCGCGACCACCCGACCGTGCACCACCTCGGTGCCCAGCGCCGTACCTTCCGGCGTGAAGAAATCCGCGTTCACCGCGGCGAGCACCCGCTCGGACGAGCGCGTCACCATGTCGCTCACCTCCTCCAGCCCACGTCCCCCCGTCTCGCGGGGCGCGGCCCTGAGCACGTCGAGACCGACGTCGCAGCGCCGCAGCTCCGCCTCCACCACGTGGATCGCCCAGGGTCCCCTTTTCGACCAGACGAATCGGTACCACACGCCGGGTGCGAGCGTGAGCGTACGGAGCGAGTCGGGATGCAGAAACGCCTTCGCCGCCGCCGGAAGGCGGTTTGCGAGGGCCGGCGGTGTGTCCGCCGGCGCGCACGCGGCGAGCGCTACCATGGCCGCCAGCGCGAGGGTCTTCGCCGCTCGGTGGACCGTTCCGCCCGGTGCCCCTATACTCCGGCTCCGATGATTCGCGCTCCGTTCCGTCTCGCCACCCGCTCCGCGCCTCCGGGGCTCACGGGTCGCCGCACGCCCGGCGCCACCCTGCGCGCCCTCGTCGCCGCGCTCGCCATCCTCGCCGTGATGCTCGGCGCCCGCCCGCTCGCCGCGCAGGTGATCGGATCGGGTGAGACGACGCGCTTCGGCATCACGTTCGGCGGCATCAGCACCATCGGATTCACGGTCGAGTACGTGCACGGCCACCAGGGCTACGAGGTCACGGTCGGCACCTGGTCGTTCCGGGACCTGAGCGTGGCCGTGGCGGCCAAGGAGTACCTCGGCGCCGGCCGCCTCAAACCGTTCGTGGGGGGAGGGCTGTGGCTGGTGGGCGCGGCACCGAAGGGTGAGCGGGTCGGCCTTGCCGCCGTGCTCCAGGCGCCCATCGGCGTCGACTGGAACCTGGCCGGCAGGCACTCGGTGGGCTTCGCCATCAACGTGAATCGGGCCCTGGCGGTCCGGCGGACCGATCCCGAGGACAACCTCCCGCTCAACCACAGGCTCGTTCCCCTCCCGGGCCTCTACTACCGCTGGGCCCGCTGAGGGACCGCCCTCCCGCTCGTCGTCGCCCACCCGCTACCACTCCTCGGGCTCGTCCCAGGTCTCGGACCAGAACCGGCGCTCCTCCTCCTCGATCTCGTCGAGATCCAGAGGCTCGGGCACACCGTCGTCGAGCGCTCCGGTCTCCAGGATCCTGCGCACGGCGTCGTCGTCCACCTCCGGCTTCCTTCCCGTTCCGAGCCGCTTGCGCAGCCTGATGCGCAGAAGGATCCCCGCCGCCAGGAGCAAGCTCGCCAGCGCCGCCCACAACACGAGCCAGAAGAGGCTGGTCACCATTCGCCCGTCCTCCGCAACCGGCCGACCGGCCGACCGGCGTTCAATCGACCGGCTTCATGCCTACGTACTTGAGACCGCTTCCCGTATTGAAGAGTACGACCTCGTCATCGGGAGCGATCATGCCCCGCTCGACGAGCATCGGCACCGCCGCCACCGTCGCGCCGCCCTCGGGCGCGGCGAAGATGCCGGTATCGGCGCCGAGGTGACGTACCCACTCCGACATGAGGTGGTCCGGCACCGCGACCGCGCCGCCACCCGATTCACGGAGCGCGCGCAGGATCAGGAAATCGCCCACGGCGGCCGGGACCCGCAGACCCGCCGCGTACGTCGACGCGTCCTGCCACGTCTCGGCGTGCTCCTCACCCTGCTCCCAGGCGCGCACCATGGGCGCGCATCCGGCGGCCTGCACCGTGAACATCTTTGGACGCTCCGGGCCGATCCACCCGAGACGCTCCATCTCGTCGAACGCCTTCCACATCCCGATCATCCCGGTGCCACCGCCCGTGGGGTACACGATGGCGTCGGGGAGGCGATGACCGAGCTGCTCCCACACCTCGTAGCCCATCGTCTTCTTGCCCTCGACGCGATACGGCTCCTTCAGCGTGGACAGGTCGAACCAGCCCTTTTTCTCCACACCCTCGCGCACCACCTTGCCGCAGTCCGTGATGAGCCCGTCGAGCAGCTGCAGGTCGGCGCCCAGCGAGGCAATCTCCTCGAGGATCGGCGCCGGGGTGTCCTTCGGCACCACCACGTGCACGGGAAGGCCGGCCGCCGCTCCGTACGCCGCCGCCGCGCTGCCCGCGTTGCCGGCCGACGGCAGCGCCAGCTCCTCCGCTCCGAGCTCCAGGGCGCGCGAGACGGCCAGGCTGAGCCCGCGGGCCTTGAAGCTCCCCGTGGGATTCTGTCCCTCGTCCTTCACCCACAGCTTCTCGACGCCGACCCGCTCGGCCGTGCGCGCCGCGTCGACCATGGGGGTCCACCCCTCGCCCAGGCACACCTGGCAGGAGCGGTCCCGCACCGGCAGCACCTCCTCGTAGCGCCACAGGTCGGCCCTGCGCCCCTCGAGCGCGCCGGGCGTGAAGCGCCCCTTCAGCGCGTCGAGATCGTAGCGTGCAAACAGGGGCTTCCCGGCGGGTGACAGCCCCACCAGCGCCTCACTGTCGAAGCGCTCTCCCGTGGCCGTGCATTCGAGATGCGTCGCGCCGGAAAGCCTCGCGTCGTCGTTCATGTCGCCTCGCGTTCGTCGTCTTGTCTATTCAGCGTGAGGACGCCGGCGGCCAGGGACGCCAGCGCCAGGGGAATCAGCCACAGGGGCGGAGGGGCCTTCGGGTTCGCGAACAGCGAGCGTAGTGTCGGAACGGAGGCCAGGAGCACGATGGTCCCGTTGTTGAGGAAGTGCATGAGCACGCCCGCCCACAGCGACCGCGACCGCCACACCGCCCACGCGATGACGATACCCAGCCAGGCCGTCGGAAGGAACCGGATCGCGGTCTGGAACGAGAGGTGGAACGCACCGAAGACGAGGCCGTTGAGCACGATGGCCTTCCACGGATCGAGCTTGCGGGTGCTTCCCAGGAGCACGCCGCGGAAGACCGTCTCCTCACACAGCGCCGGCGTCACCGCCAGGAGCAGCACCAGCCAGAGGGTTCGCCGCAGGCTGTGCGCCGTCACGAGCTTCTCCATGCCCTGCAGGAGCTGCGTCGGCACCGGAAGCACGAAGCTCTGGAGCCAGCTGATCAGCCACGCCATCGGAAGCGACCCGGCGATGAGCAGGATCGCGCCGAGGAGCGTGCGCGTCGACGGCCGGTGCAGCGAGAGCGTGCGGCGCACGTCGAAGCCGCCGAGGCGCACGAAGAGCAGCGCCGGCAGGAGCAGCAGGAGCCACTCGGACGCGAGGATGCCGCGCTCGCCAAGGTGGAGCTGCAGGTTGATGCCCACGTAGAAGAAGAGCACGGCCACGGCCACCACGAATCCGAACGCGGCCTGCGGGGTCGGGACGCCGTGTCCTCCCCGCAGGGCCGAGCGGCGCAGTCGGGCCCACCACGAAGGAGCGCCCTCGACCCGGTCTCCTCCCCCGCCGAACAGGACGCGCTCGTCACCGAACGCCCGAGCCGCGAAGACCAGCGCTCCGGCCGCATACAGCGTCGTGGAGCCCAGGACCAGGATCGCCTGCCACCAGACCACGTTGCCGGAGACGAGCTCGCGGAAGAGGAAGGAGACGCCCGCGACCGGCGTGAGGGCCAGAAGCGGTCCGAAGTCGATGCCCGGGAAGAGCGGAAGCATCGCCGGGATCAGGACCAGCATGTAGAGCGGCGTGAGGGCATTCTGAGCTTCCTTGAACGAAGCCGAGCGCACGGCCACACCCAGGAAGAGCGCCCCGAACAGGACGGCGAGCGGCACCAGGGTGAGGAAGATCACCACGACCGCCGCGGGGGACAGCGACACCGTCAGGTGCATCGCCCGCGTGAGCTGGAGGAGGCCCGTCTGGAAGGTGAGCAGCATGCTCGCGAGGTTCATCGCCGCCGCCACGACCCCGATGAGCGCGACCGCCACGAACTTGCCGGCCACGATGGCCCCGGGCGGCACCGGCGCCGTCAGAAGCGTCTCCAGGGTACCGCGCTCCTTCTCGCCCGCAGCCAGGTCGATGGCCGGGTAGAACGCGCCGAGCAGCGTGACCACGACGAGCAGAAGCGGCAGGATCCGGCCGAGCGTGTAGCCGCCGACCTCGGCGGGCCGCGCGATGGAGGAATCCGCCACGGCCACCGGGTGGGCGAAGCTCGAAGCGAGACCGTGCGCGCGCAGCCGCTGGGCCAGCACGCTGTCTCCCCAGGCCGAGAGCACCCCGGCCACCTTGTCTCGGCCCTGCCGGGAGACGTCCGAGGCGGCGTTGTAGAGAAGCGTGACGGAGCGCGACCCCTCGACGCCCCTGGGCGCGCCGAGCACCACGACGGCCGCTGCGGAATCGTCGCGGATGGCCTTTTCGGGCGCCTGAGTCAGGTGCACCAGGCGGATGCCCGGCGTCCGGCGCAGCAGCGACACGAGGCCGGGTGGGGCCTCTCCGACGACGGCGACCGGTGCGGTGTGCTTCTCGAGCCGGCGCTGGCCGAACAGGAGGAGCTGCTCGCTCACGACGAGGAGCACCGGGTACAGGAGCACCGGCACGACGATCATCATGACGAGGGTGCGCCGGTCGCGGAGCGTCTCCCGGAGCTCCTTGACGAGGACGATCCACCACGCGCTCACGACCGCGCCTCCTCGACCAGCTTCAGAAACGCGCGCGTGAGGTTCGACTCGCCCGTCTCACGCACGAGATCGCCGGGCGTGCCTTCCGCGACCAGCGCTCCGTGGAAGAGCACACCCACCCGGTCGGCGAGCAGATCGACTTCCTGCATCTGATGCGTGGAGAAGAGCACCGCCTTGCCCCGCTCCCGCTCGCGCAACATGAATTCGTGGATGGCGCGGCCGCTGATCACGTCGAGACCCAGCGTGGGCTCGTCCAGCACGAGTGCCGGCGGATCGTGCACCAGGGCGCGCGCGAGGGAGACACGCTGGCCCTGCCCAGTCGAGAGGCTCCCGCACGGACGGTTCTGGAACGAGCCGAGGTCGAAGAGCTCGACGAGCGCGTCGAGGCGCGCCTCCAGATCCGGGCCGTCGAGCCCGTGCAGGCGTCCGAAGAAGCGCACCAGCTCCCGAGCGGTGAGGCGCTCGTAGAGACCCATCGAGGCCGCGAGAAAGGCGATGCGGCGGCGTACCTCGAGCGGCTGGCGCACGGAGTCGGCTCCGTCGACGGACGCCGTTCCCTCGTCGGGACGCAGGAGCGTGGCGAGGCAGCGAAGCGCCGTGGTCTTGCCCGCTCCGTTGGGACCCAGCAGCGCGTAGATCTCGCCGGGCCGCACCTCGAACGTGAGGCGCCGCACCGCGGGGAGCGCTCCGTACCGCTTGGTGAGACCGGTGAATTCGATCATAAAGGACGCGTTCGGAGACCGGGCAGATCGGCGACCTGCACGAGAACCCCGGGTTCGCGCCCAGGGTAGGTACAAGGACGCTAGCGCGTGAGACGGGAACGAGGCAACCGAAAACGGGCAACCGTGAGCGCAGGGTGATGCATCAAAACCGGGTGAGATCGATAGAGCAGTGAGTCATCCTCTGAGGGGCATGAGCGAGAGCGAGCTCATCCAGAAGGCGGCCGACGGCGACGCCCGCGCGGTGCGGACGTTGTACGACCGGTACGCCCCACGGGTCTACGCGGTGGTCCGACGGATCGCCGGCGACGACGAGTTGGCCCAGGACTACGCGCAGGAAGCGTGGATCCGGGCCATCCGAGCCCTGCCCTCGTTCCGCGGCGACGCGCGCTTCTCGACGTGGCTCCACAGGATCGCCGTCAACGCCGCGCTGCAGGCGCTGCGCAAGGCGGAGACCCGACGGCGGCGGGAGGGGCCGGTCCCCGAGCAGGTGCCGGTGGCCCCGCCTTCCGGTGACGCGCTGCTCCAGAGGAAGCTCGAGGGAGCGCTGGACCGGCTTCCCGAGGGGATGCGAAGGGTGTTGATCCTCCACGACGTGGAGGGCTACACACACGACGAGATCGGGGATGTGTTGGGGGTGGCTCCGGGGACATCGAAGTCACAGCTGTTCAAGGCGAGAGCCAAGATGAGAGACATGCTCTCCGCCCTGGACGGCGCAATGAAGGACGAGGGAGTCGAAGTATGGGGCATCTGAACCGTGAAGCGCTGGCCCGGCTGGTCGACGAGACGCCGGAGCCGAACGAGTCGGAGCATCTGGGCGCGTGTGAGGCGTGCACCGCCGAGCTCGACGCTCTGCGTGCCCAGACCGACGATCTGGGCGCCCTTCCGGAGCTGCTTCCTCCCAAGGGAGACTGGGACGTCGTCGAAGCCAAGCTCCGCTCCGAAGGCCTGATCCGCGACCCGGGCCTGTTCGCCCGCGTCGGGCTGGCCGAGACGCCCGCGTGGATGCGGGCGGCGGCGGCCATCGTGCTCTTCCTGGGTGGCGCCGCGGTCGGAGCGACGGTCACGTCGCATAGCGCGCAGACCCGTCTCGCCGCGCTGGAAGGCAACGCGACGCCCGCAGCGAGCGCCCCCTCCCAGGCGAGCGCGAACGGGCCGGCCAAGCCCGCCACCGTGGACGAGGCGGCCGCGACGCTGCACTCGGCGGAGCAGAGCTACGTCAACGCCCTCGCGCGCTACCGCGAGCTCGTAGCCGATGAGAACCAGGGTGCCCAGGAGACCGACCCACGCAGCCGGTTCGCGGCCCTGGAGTACCTGGTGGCGGCCAGCCAGGCCGCGGTGCGGCAGGCTCCGACCGACCCGTTCCTGAACGGGCTGTTGGCATCGACGCTCGCGGAGCGGCAGGCGACGCTGCGACGCATCTCGACGCAGCAGGGCAACTGGTTCTAGGCATGAGCATGCGCGCGCTGCGGAGCGGCATCGTAGGACTGGCTCTCGCCCTGGCGGCGTCACCACTCGCCGCCCAGGGCGTCGCGCAGGCCGCGGCACAGCGGGGTTGGATCGGCGTGTCCTTCCAGATTCTCACGACCGGAGACCAGCAGGGGGTCCACACCGAGGCGACGATCACCGACGTCATGACCGGCAGCCCCGCCCAGAAGGCGGGCCTGCGTCCCGGAGACCACCTCATCTCGGTCAACGGCGCGGGCTACCAGACCGACTTCGGACGACTCGCGCAAACGCTCGAGCCGGGCGACCGTGTGGACATCGTGGTGGAGCGGAACGGGCGGCGGCACAGGTTCGACCTGCGCGCGGCGAGCCTGCCTCCCGACGTGGTGCCCCCCACCCCCACGCTGACGTGGACGGTGAGCACGGACTCGGTCGTCGACCTGATGTTCCACGCCATGGATTCACTTCGACACCGCCTCGACAACGTGGTGGGCAGCACCCGGGTGACGGTCAGCCTTCCGGACCTGCGAGATTCCATCTCGGCGCTGGCCCGCCAGATCTACGCGGGCAGGATCTTCGTACAGGGCGGGAGCGTGGAGACCGACTCGGCCTCGGGTCTGCCCGTGATCACGTTCTTCCGCCAGGACGCGGGACCGGGGTGGATCGTCTTCCCCGACGAGCATGGGTCGTTCGATCTGTACGCGGCTCCACACGCGGCGAACGACGCTCAGCTCCGTGCGATGCAGGACATGCAGAATCGGGGGACGCCTGCTCAGAAGGTGTTGCGCGAGGCGCGCCAGCGGGCCGAGCAGGTCGGCGACTTCCGCCCGCTGACCCCCTACCGGCTCGGACAGAGCTGGGTGGCCGGAGCGCAGATGGTCGAGCTCAAGCCCGACCTGGGCGCGTATTTCAAGGTCCACAGCGGACTGCTCGTCGTGGACGTTCCGAACGGCACACCGGCAGCCCTCGCGGGGCTCCAGCCCGGTGACGTGATCGTCCGGGTCCAGGGTGAGCCGGTACGCTCGATCGCCGACCTGCGTACGGGGCTTTCCGAGCCGGGCGACACGCTCAGGCTCCAGGTCATCCGGAAGGGGCACACCGTCCAGGCGATGCTGGGCCGGTAGATCACGCCCTCCTCTGGCCATGGCTCGCCGCGCGAGCCATTATGGCCGGATGAATAAGATGCGGACGTTCTCCGGCCTGATATCCCTCGCCGCGTGCGCGGCGCTCGTTCCCCTCTTCTCCTCGTGTGCCGCGACCGGCGCGGACGATTCCGGTCCCGCCGGGGCCACGTTCGTGCGCGACAACTACGTCAAGCACGAGTACCGGATCGCCATGCGGGACGGCGTGAAGCTCTTCACGATCGTCTACGTGCCGAAGGACGCCTCGGCGTCGAACACGTACCCGATCGTGATGGAGCGCACCTGCTACTCCGTAGCGCCCTACGGGCCCGACAAATACCCGGCCCACGTCGGGCCCGACCCGTTCATGATGCGCGACAAGTACATCTTCGTGTACCAGGACGTGCGCGGACGCTACATGTCCGAGGGCACGTGGGAGAACGTGCGGCCGTTCATCCCGGACTCGATCAAGGCGCAGGACTCGACCAAGGTCGACGAGGCGTCCGACACGTATGACACGATCGACTGGCTCCTGAAGCACGTGGCGTACAACAACGGGAAGGTGGGCCAGTGGGGCATCAGCTACCCGGGATTCTTCACCACGATGGGCGCGCTGTCCGGCAATCCCGCGCTGGTCGCCGTGTCGCCGCAGGCGCCGGTCACGAACTTCTACTTCGAGGACTTCCACCACAACGGAGCCCTCACCCAGGCCTACTTCTACACGTATCCGCTGTTCGGCATCCAGCATCCGAAGCCCACCGCCGAGGCATGGTGGCGCTCCGGCATGGTGCAGGCCGGCCTGCCGGACGACTACGACTTCCAGCTTTCGCTCGGCCCGCTCTCCACCACCACCGAGCGCTACTACAAGAACAACTACTTCTGGCAGCAGATCGTCCACCATCCGAATTACGACGCGTTCTGGAAGGCGCGTGCGGTGGGCCCGGACATCGCCGGGCATCACATGCCGGCCATGCTCACCGTGGGTGGATGGTTCGACGCCGAGGACCTGTACGGACCGCTCGAGGTCCACAGGATGGTGCAGAAGGGAGATCCCGAGCACTTCAACGGGCTCGTGGAAGGTCCGTTCCGCCACGGAGGCTGGGCGCGCCAGGGCATCGTGCACACGGTCCATGGCGACATCTACTTCGGCGATTCGCTCGAGATCAAGTTCCAGCGCGACGTCGAGGCCAGGTTCTTCCACCACTTCCTGAAGGACGGCGGCAAGGGCCCGGTGGGGCTCCCCAACGCACTGATCTTCGACACGGGTGAGAAGACGTGGAACTCGTACGACGCGTGGCCGCCCAAGAACGTGGTGCACCGGACGCTCTACTTCCACGCCGACCGCGGGCTGTCGTTCGAGGCGCCCACGCATGCGTCGGGCTCGGGCTACGACCAGTACGTGAGCGACCCCTCGGAGCCGGAGGCCAGCCGCTGCCGGATCCCGACGATCCAGGGCCTGACCATGTACCAGTACATGAGCGACGATCAGCGCTGCTTCGACAACGACCGCGGCGTCGTCACGTACGAGACTCCCGTGCTCACCGAGGATGTGACGCTCGGCGGGCCGATGACGGCGAACCTCTACGTGAGCACGTCGACCAATGCGTCGGACTACGTGGTGAAGCTCATCGACGTCTACCCGATGAACGAGCCCGACAGCCCCTATAGGCCGGACAAGACCGTGCACTACGCCGGCTACCAGCAGCTCGTCCGGGGTGAGATCATGCGCGGGCGCTACCGCAACGGCTTCGACAAGCCGGAGCCGTTCGTTCCGGGCAAAGTGACGCGGGTGCGCTTCCGGCTCCAGGACGTGCTGCACACGTTCAAGAAGGGCCACCGCATCATGATCCAGGTGCAGAGCTCGTGGTTCCCGGCCTTCGACCGCAACCCGCAGCACTACGTGCCGAACATCTACGAGGCCAAGGCGAGCGACTTCGTGACCGCGACCGAGCACGTGTACCGTACGCCCGGCCGTGCCAGCGGGCTCGAGGTGGAGGTGCTTCCCCGCGGGTCCTGAGCGGATGCACGGACCCGAAACGGAGAGGGGGGACGCCACCGCGGTGGCGTCCCCCCTCGTTCTATACCTACTCGCTCCGTCTACTCGTAGCGGAGCGCCTCGATGGGATCCAGCTTGGCCGCCCGCTGGGCGGGTAGCATCCCGAAGAAGAGGCCCACGCCGGCCGAGAACAGAAGGGCCAACGCGACCGCAGCGGGTGCCACGACCGTGTTCCACTGGGCCACCACCGTCATGATGTGCGCCGCCAGGTAGCCCACGGCCACGCCGAGGACACCACCCAGCACGCACAGCGTCAGCGACTCGACCAGGAACTGGAAGAGGATGTTCCTGCGCGTCGCTCCGAGCGCCTTGCGGACGCCGATCTCACGTGTCCGCTCCGTAACGCTCACGAGCATGATGTTCATGATGCCGATGCCGCCTACCAGGAGGCTCACTCCGGCAATGCTGGCCAGAAGCCACGTGAACGTCTTGTTCGTCTCGTTGAACGTCGAGAGCAGGTCGGCGGAGTTGCGGATGCTGTAGTCCGCGTCCGCGCCCGGCAGAATCTTGTGCTGCCGGCGCATGATGCGGTCGATCTCCGCGTACGCATCGTCGATCTGCTTGGGCGACGCCGTCGCGGCGACGATGTCACTCAGCCGGTCCCGGCCGCCGAAGACGCGGTACTGCGCCGTGGTGACCGGAATGAACACGTTCTCGTCCGGCCTGAGCCAGGCCGCGTCGCCCTTCTCCTCCAGGACGCCGATGACCGTGAACGGCACGCCCCGGATATGGATCGTCTTGCCCACCATCATGGCGGGAGGGATCGAGTCGAAGTCGTCGCTCACGTTGTGCCCCAGCACGGCGACCCGACGCTTCCCTTCGACCTCACCCTGGTTGAAGAACCGACCCCCGATCAGGTGGTGGTTGTAGATGGTGAAGTACTCCGGCCAGGTCCCCTCGACCTCCGAATAGGTGTTCCACCGGAGGTAGGTGACCTGTACGTGCGAGGAGATCTCCGGGGCGATCTGCAGCGGCGGATCGGTCCCCTTCTGCAACGCCTTGGCGTCGTCGAGGGTGAGCTTCTTCGTGTCGGCCGTCCGGATTCCGTGGAACATCCCCTGCCCGGCCCGGATCGTGAGCACGTTCGTGCCGATCTTCTGGATCTGGTCCTGCACACGTGCCTGCGCACCCGTGCCCAGCGCCACGACCGAGATGACAGCGGCCACACCGATGATGATGCCGAGCGTGGTGAGCACGGCACGCATCACGTTGGCGCGGATGGCGGCCATGGCCACCATGATGATCTCGTAGATGAGCATCAGCCCCTCCCTACCGCCCGCCGAACATACCGCCGCGGCGGTTGCGGATACGGTTCTGGAACGCCTGCTGCTGAGCCTGAAGCTGGGCGGCTCCGACCACCGCGACCGAGTCACCGGCGTCCACACCGCTCACGATCTGGGTGGAATCCCAGTCGTTCAGCCCGACATGGACGACTCTCGGCATCGCCTTCCCGCCCTTCACGACGAACACCACGGCGGATCGGCCCGGTCCTTCCTCGCCCGCGACGTTCGTGGCACCCTCGCCCTCACCGGCCGCCCCACCCCGCATCTTCATGAAGACGGCACGCATGGAGTCGCGCGAGATCTCGCCGCGCGCCACCTTGGCACGCAACGTGTCGAGCTCGGTCCGCACGCTGTCGGGCAGCCCGGCCCCGAACGAACGCTCACCGTTGCGGGCCTCGCCCGAGCGCGCGCCACCCTGGGCCTCGGACCGCCCCGAACCGCGCTGGGCGGCTCCTCCCTGCTGTGTACGTCCGGCCATCGCGACGCGGTTGCCTCCGTTGCCACCGGTGCCGCCGCGCTCGCCCCGGCCGCGGAACGCTCCGCGCATCATGCCACGCAGGGAGTCCGGGTCCACGCCGAGCGCCATCGCCGCGGGTCCGACGTCCTTCATCTGAACCAGCGCGTTGTTGGGGATGAGCAGGACGTTGTCGGCCCGGTTGACCAGAATCGTCACGTCACCATTCATGCCCGGCAGGAGCAGCCTGGACTGGTTGTCGAGGCTCACGATGACGTTGAACATCGTCACGCTCTGCTGGGTGACGGCCTGCGGCTCGATCTTCTTCACGATGCCCTGGAACGTGCGGTTCGGGTACGCATCGACCTTCACCGTCGCCGCCAGGCCGGGCTTCAGCTTACCCACGTCCGTCTCGTCGACGAGCGTCTGGATCTGCATCGAGTCCAGGTTGGCGACCGTGAAGAGGGTCGTACCACCCGAGAAGCCGCTGGCTCCGGACTGGATGACGGTCCCTGCCGCTACGTTGCGATCGATGATCACGCCCCGGATCGGAGCCGTGATCGTCACGTCGTTGAGCTCGATCTTGGCCAGATCGTAGTTGTTCTGCGCGCGCACCAGCTGCGCCTGGGCCGTCACGTAGTTCAGGTTGTTGGTGTCGTACTCCTGCTGCGTGATCACACCCGCGTCGAGCAGCTCCTTCGAGCGGTCGAGCTGCGCCTTGGCGTTCTCGACCTGCGCCTTGGCGACTTCGAGATTCGCCTTCTGCTGCGCGTAGTTGTTGTTGACGTCGCGCGGGTCGATCTTGGCCAGCAGCTGACCCTCGTTCACGCTGTCGCCGACGTCGACGTACAGGTTCAGGATCTGGCCGGACGCCTTGGATTTCACCTGCACCGAGTCCACTGGCTGCACGGTGCCGTTGGCCTCGACGGTAATCGCCAGGTTCCCCCGATTCACGACTGCCGTGGACATCTTGGGCGCGTCCGCGGCCTCGCCCTTCTGGCAGGCGCTCACGCCGAGCGCCGCCAACAGCACGACGCCGAAAACCTTCATCTTCGTGTTCATGCGGTGGTCTCCACCGGCTGATGCCCCGTTTCGTTCATGAAGTCCTGCTCCACCTTTCCGTCCTTCAGGTGCACCTGCCGCTTCGCGTATGCGGCGATGTCGTGCTCATGGGTGACGAGGACAATGGTCTGCCCTTCTTTGTTGAGATCGGAGAGCTGCTCCATGATCTCACGGCTGGTTACCGAGTCGAGATTTCCCGTCGGCTCGTCCGCCAGCAGGAGGGCAGGCTCGTTGACGAGCGCCCGCGCGACCGCGACGCGCTGACGCTGTCCGCCGGACATCTCCGGGGGCTTGTGATCCATGCGATCGCCCAACCCCACGAGGGCCAGCTTTTCCGCGGCCCGGCGGCGCCGCTCCTTGGAGCCGACGCCCGCGTAGATGAGCGGGAGCTCCACGTTGTGGAGCGCCGTGGCGCGCGCGAGGAGGTTGAACGTCTGGAAGACGAAGCCGATCTCCTTGTTGCGCACTCTCGCGAGATCGTCGTCGGTGAGCTGGCTCACCCTCTGTCCGTTCAGCCAATACTCGCCGGAGGTGGGCGTGTCGAGGCAGCCGATCATGTTCATGAACGTCGACTTTCCGCTGCCCGACGGCCCCATGATCGCGACGAAATCGCCGCGATGGATCTCCAGGTCGACGCCCCGCACGGCATGTACGGTCTCGGCGCCCAGGACGTAGTCCTTGACCAGGGCCTCGGTGCGAATGACGACGCCATCCAACCCGTTACTCATCCGAAATCCCTCCCAAGAATGGCTTCGCGCCGGGCCGACGTGGCCCGCTCGGATCTATGCATGTTCGCTCTCTACTTCCGGCTCTGCCTAGACGACCCCCGTTCGGATCGCCGGCGGTCGTAGGCCGCGAGCAGCGAGTCGTACTTGGCCGCCTGTTCGGTGGTCAACACGCTGTCGATGCCCGCGCGCGTCTTCTTGACGAGCGCCTCGTAACGCGGGTCGTACGTCTTGTGGAACTGATCGACCGCCTTCCGGAACTCGTCGTGCAGCGCCTTCCACGCGGCTCGATGCTCGCGCAGGATCGAGTCGATCTGCGCCTGCTGCCGCGCAGTCGGATTCACCTTCATGTAGATGGGCGTCCGGTGCACGTCGGAGCCCCGGTCCGGCCGGCGATCGTTGGCTTCCACGCCTCGGTCGAAGGCCAACCCGGAGACCACCCCGGCCCCGAACACCAGAACCAGGACCAACGCGGTGACGAGCCTGGTACGCAGGATTCCCTTCATCAGTAGGACTCCGAAGCGAACGCGACCTGCATGTTCGCGAGCTCGGCCGGAATGGTCGAACCCTTCGCACCCGCCGCCAACAGCTCCTCCACGCTCACCGGGCTCGGCTGCGGCACGGGCGAATGCTCCCTGATAAGGAAGACGCTCGCCAGCGCGGCCGCGAGCATGGCCGCGGGAACGATCGTGCGGGCCCAGGACATCATCACATCCGACCAGGACACATCGGCCATGAGGCGCCGACGAGCCAACTCCGGAGCCGCGCTTCGGAGCACCCGGGCGCGAAACCGCGTCCAATACCCGGGGTCGCGAAGCTCCGGATCCAGGAGACCCAGCACCGACGCGAGTTGGGGATCCTGACCCAGCTCGTCCGTCGGATTCATCATCGAACGCCTGTCATCGACGGGGCTCATTCCGCCCTCCTCTTATTCAACTGCGTCGCCGCCGAATCCCCGAGGGATTCCCGCAACGCCTTCCGGGCGAAGTGCAGGTGCGACCGGACCGTCCCCGAAGGGAGTCCGAGAAGCTTCGCGATCTCCCGGTGCTTCCAGCCCTCCATGTCGTGCAGGAGAACCACCTGCCTCTGCACGTCGGAAAGCTCGTTCAACGCTTCGTCCAACCGCTCCCTCAGCTCCGCCGTCTCGGCGGAGCGCTCCGGCGTCGGACCGGCCGAGCTGGCCGCCGCCGGCACAGCTTCCGTCGCTCTCAACGACTCGCGACGCACCAGGTTCCGCGAGCGGTTCCTCACGATCGTCATCATCCACCCCGCGAACCGCTCCGGATCCCGACACTCCTCAAGGCGCTCCAACGCGACCAGGAACGACTCCTGAGCCGCATCCTCGGCATCCTCATGGCGCCCCGTGACAGAGAAGGCCACGGCGTATGCCGCCCTCTGATACCGCTCTACGAGTGCGCCGAACGCGGCTTCGTCCCCTTGCCGCGCCCGTCGGACCAACGCGCCGTCACCAGCCGTGTCAGACCTCTTCAAAGACACCGGATCGTCGCACCGTGTTGAATCCTCTCCCCCCGGGATGAGAAGCGGGCGATCGGTAGAGACAACCCGGTCGTCTGCTCGACCAGCAAGCGAGACCAGCAACCTAATGAACCGACCCCACTGCGTTCTACTCCTACGGACCGGGGTGCGAGTTCATTCGTTAGTCGCGCGGGGGGGTCGCGCACCCCTATACGAAAGGACCCCCCCCGCGGTACGTACCGCCGGGGGGGGTCGGGTTTCATCCCGCCTCGATGTGCGTTCCTACGCGGCGCCCCTCCATCGACCGAAAGGAAGCGTCGGGGTCGGGCGGACCTTGCCGCCCCAGATGAACGCCGATATGCGGGGCCTCGGGGCCCCGGCCTCCGAAGCGTTCGACGGGGAGATCACGATCCCCCGCAAACCACTCCGCCGCCTGGGCTCCTTGGAGGTTGCCCTTTCCCGTCCGAGCTTCATCGTCGGGCCTCTTCGTCTCGGTTCGAACCTGTCCGACGCTCCTGGCGTCCGGATCAGGATGAAGAGAAGCACGCTTCGTGCCGAAACGACACGATGGGCCCAAGTGCTTGTCTATCAACGAGAAACGACAGATCCGCGAGACATGCGGAACCGGGCGGCGCGTGTCGATAGGACACGCTATCGTGTCGCTCGCACACACCGAGTGCGCAGGTCGAAGCGCCCTCAGTGCCTCTCGCCGCCGCGTCTGCCCCGGTCGTCCGGCGGCTCCTGTCCGGAATCGCTCCGTGCCGGGGTGGACTTTTCGAACGCCGCCTCGAGCTGCTCGGGGGTGAGCGCCGAAAGAGCTCGGCCGACCACGAGCGACTCACGCTCGGCCCCGCCCTCCGCGTCCAACCGCTGGAACCCGAGCATCAGCAGCGGGACGGTCGCCTGGACGCCGACGCTGGCTCCTCCGCCCGCTCGTCCGAGCACCCGAACGATCCAGGTCCGACCGTCGATGTCCACGCTCGCCTGTTCGACATCCTCTTCGGGGACGGGCGGCGGCGGGCCGGCCGGCTCACCGCCCTGGGGGCGAGCGGGTGAGGGCGGCGCTCCTTTGCCTCCGTCACCGCCTGCCGAGGGCCGCTTGGGCGCCGGAGCGCCTTCACGGGCGGGCGTGGGCCGCGCGGGCCGCGGAGGCTTGGATGGCTTGTCGCGATCCCGATCCGTCATGGGCGCTCCGTTGGAGGGAGAGGGCAGACGCAAGATGGGTGGGTCGCGGTGGTCGCTTCAAGGGAGGACCACATTCACGGGCGCGTCGACCTCCCTTGCTCGTCCGTCCACGCCGCTGGCATCTTCCGCCCATGCCCCCCAACGACGCGGCCCCTCCCGACCCCGACTGGCGCCCCCGCGCCCGCTCCGACCTCGTCTTTCGGCGGGTGGGGGAGGACTGGGTGCTGTTCGACCCGGACGGACAGCGACTCCACGTCCTGAACCTCACCGCGGCCCTGGTGTGGTCCTTCTGCACCGGCGAGCACGGAGTCGCCACCATCGAGGAGCACGTCCGCCGCGCGTTCGGCGACGAAGTCGACGACCCCGGAGTCCGTGCCGTTCTCCAGGACTTCCGTGAAGCCCGGCTCCTCGAGCCCTGAGGGCGCCGGCCCGTCCACGCTGCTGTCGTGGCGGGCGGGCTCGGAGCAGCTGACCGTGGAGGTGCGCGCGCCCGAAGCGGTCGCACCTCTGGAGGCGCTCTTCCCCGACGATCGAGCGCATCGGCCCTCGCACCCGCCCGAACTCACGCTGGAGCGCACCGCCGAGGGCTACCACCTCACGGTGCCCTCGGGCTCGCTGACGGCCCCCGACCTCGCCGCCGCACTCACCCGGCTCGAGCTGGCGCTGGCCGAAGCGCTCGTTCGACGAGGAGGGCGACCCGGCCTCCACGCGGGTGGGGTGGTGCTGGGCGGGGGCGCGCTCCTCTTCGCGGGCGAGGGAGGTGCGGGCAAATCGAGCCTCACGGCGGCCCTGGGCATGACGGGCGCCCCCGTGCTGGGGGACGACGTCGTGCTCCTGAGCCCGGACGGGCGGATCGGAGCGTTCCGCCGCCTGCTGAAGGTCGAGGAGCCCGCCCGCACGATCCTCGGGCTCCCCGAGCGCCGCGGACCGCTCGCCGAGCTGTGGCCCGACGCCGCCTTCTACCATCCCTCGGAGCTCGGCACCACATGGGCCGATCCGGCGCCCTTGCGTTGGATCGTGTTCCCCCGCCGAGGCACCGGCGCGCCACCGATGCTCGTGGAGCGCCGTCCCGCGGAGGTGCTGCCCCGGATGCTCGCGGGTCTCGTGCTCACCGACCGCGTGCACCCGCAGGCGTTCGATGCGGTCGTGCACGCCCTGGACGGAGCTCGATGCGCGGAGCTGCGCTACGACGAGACGGCGCCGGCTGCAGCGCTACTTCGCTCCGAGCTGGGCTGAGCGCGACGCTCGATCCACCGGACGATCCGGTGCGCCTCGTCGGCCGTGAGGAAGGCCGGATAGCAGCCGATCATGATGAACGAGAAGACCCCCACGTACATCAGCAGCAGGATCATCAGGTGCATCGTCACGCCGAATGCGAGCGCGGGCAGTCGGGTGCGCGCGCGCAGCACGAGCACCGGAAAGAGAAACTCCCACCACGCCACACACAGCGTGAGGACGAGGAAGATCGGATGCAGCCACGCGGCGTGCGGCACACCCCATCGGCTGAAGCTGTTGTTGCCAAGCGCGTAGTAGAGCGCGCTCCCCGTCCACCACGACGAGCCCATGAGCTTCCAGAAGCCTGTCGTGAAGTACAGGAGCGCGATCTGGATCTGCACGAAACGGAGCGGCCAGGCCGGCATGAGCGGTGCGGGAGCCGAGCCTCCGGCGGCCGCGCGCCGACGGTCGAGGGTGAGCGCGCGGCGCCCCGGAGCGATCACCAGGTAGCCCAGCGCGAGATAGAGCGACGTGATCCGGAAGATCTCGTCGCCCCCGTTCGCGAACGTCGGGTTCCGGTAGAAGAACCAGACCCACAGGACCCAGTTGGCTGCCGCCGCGAGCCTGGTCCGGTACCCGATCGTGAGTCCCACGAGCGCGAGGCCCCACAGCGCGAAGAGCGCGACCGTCCACGGATACGATCCGAGCACGTCGGGCATCAGGAAGCGCGTGACGTACTCGGGGCCCCAGCGACGGGCGGCGGAGATGGGGAATTCGCCGAGGTTCGAGTAGAAATGGCGCAGGAGAGGCAGCGTCCCGAACCAGAGGACCCAGCCGGCGACGCTCACGCCGATCCGTACCAGGGCGAAGCTCGTGCCATCGACGCTGCGGAACCAGAGCCGGTTCCAGCGAGCCCACAATGCCCGCAGCCAGGCGCTCATCTGTGCCCCCGGGGCGTCGGACGAGGACCGGCGGATGCCGGCCCCGGAGTCGTGCTCGCAGCGAGGCGCGCGCCGTCGCCCGCGACGGGCTCGAGGCCCGCGAGGCTCACCGAGTCTGGGATCCCGTAGGGCCGCCACGGGGCCCGATCCACGCTCACCTTCCCACAGGAGTACCCGCCCATGCGCTGGTAGTACGTGTCGGTGGCGGCCGGGGCTTCCCACGGCACCCGGATGCGCGCCCAGTCGGCCCGCAGCACCACGCCGGCAGGATGGTCGCCGTGCGCGTCACGGATCTCGCGACACATCTCCCGGGCGAAGATCGGGCGGTAGTACGCGCCCCAGTCCTTGTAGCCCAGGTTGTAGAGGATCCGGTAGGAGCGGTGGTGCAGAAGGTGGGGGTAGGGCACCTCCCGTCCACCCCGCAACACCAGCGTGTCGGGCAGCCACGCATGCCGTCCGTGCCCGACCGGGAAGTACGCGACCACCTCGACGGTGCTGACCCAGTTGGCCGGGGTCGGCGCGAACATCATCCAGTTCTGTCGCGTGGCCGTCAGATCGAGGTACGGCCCCGCGACCGGCCAGACGCCATGCACGTAGGGCGGGAAGACCGCCGCCGCAGGCTCGCGGATCCAGCGAGGAAGAGGCTGGAGCGACGCCTTGGTGCCCGGGAGGATCCACGCCGCCACGGAGCCCCAGTGCAGGACGATGAAGACGCTCAGGAGAATCCGGGTGCGAAGCCCGGGAAGAGGCAGTCTCCCGGATTCCGGATCCTCGTCCATGGCGTGCTCAGCGACCGGTTTGGGTGGGGGGCGGCGCGGCCCAGGGCGGCGCCTGGGACGCCTTCGCGGGGTTCCACGGAACCGACTGGCTCGCGTTCGGCTGGGTGTTGAACTGGAACGTGGCGGTCTGCGCCGGAGCCGTGGGCGAGAGGGAGCCGACGGTCGAGCTCGAGGTCGTGGCGTTCGGCTTGCCGCCACCACCACCTTTGCCGCCGCCGCCGCCCTTCCCCTGTGCCATCAGCGGCCGCACGTCGAGCGTCGCGATGACCGGCGGCACGAACGCCGCGGTTCGCGCCAGCCGCACGAGGAACTCCCGCCGGGTCTCGTCGGTGGACTTCGCCATGAGCTTAAAGTATCGCGGTCCGATGACGTCGATCAACGCGCCCGCGGCGAGCGGCGCCTGCCGCGACTCGTCACGCAGGATACTCCGCACCGAGGTCGTCGCTCTCGAAGACGGCGACCCGCTCCAGGCGCGCCGGAGGGGCGATGCTCGCCGACAGGCGCTCGAACAGCCAGCGCGCCAGGCTCTCGGTGGATGGGTTGAGCCTTCCGGACGCGGCCTCCGGAATGAGGCGGTTCAGGTCTCCGTCCGTCCAGGCGCCCACCAGGGAGGAGAGCGCGGCATCGAGCGCATCGAGGTCGGTGACGAAGCCGGTGTCGGAATCGAGCGGTCCGCACACCCGGACCTCCACCGTCCAGTCGTGTGTGTGGGGCTCCGCCTGGGCCCCGAACACCGCCCGGCTCTCCTCCTTCCCCGACCCCGACAGTTCGTAATGATGGGACGCCCGGAAGCTCGTCCTGCGGATCAGCCGTGCCTCGTTCATGATCCCCCTTCAACTCGCATGCCTCAGGCGCGAGACTTGTCCGTGTCAGCGCGCGGCTCGGTCCGAGCCGCCCAGGATTCACCGGAGTCAAATCACCATGTCGTCGTCGCTCGACGCGATCTTCCGCCCCCGCTCGATCGCGGTCATCGGCGCAAGCCGACGTCCGAACACAATCGGGTACCAGATCATCGACAACCTCCTCCGCCACGGGTACACCGGCGTCCTCTATCCGGTCAACCCCGGCGCGTCCGCGGTCCATTCGGTGCCGTCGTATCCTTCGGTCACGGCCATTCCCGGCGAGGTGGACCTCGCCCTCGTCGTCGTCCCCAAGGAGCGCGTCCTGGACGTCGTCGACGACTGCGTGGCCAAGGGTGTGAAGGCACTCGTCGTAATCTCGGCCGGCTTCAAGGAAGTGGGCGGTGACGGCCTCGCCCGGGAGGAGGCTCTGTCCGAGCGCGCCCGGGCCGCCGGCATGCGGCTCGTCGGCCCCAACTGCATGGGCGTGCTCAACAGCGATCCGGATTACTCGATGAACGCCACCTTCGCCCCGACGATGCCGCCGAAGGGGCCGATGAGCTTCATGAGCCAGTCGGGCGCCATGGGCGTGACGATCCTGGACTACGCGTCCGAATACGGGATCGGGATCCACCACTTCGTGTCGGTGGGCAACAAGGTCGACGTGAGCGGCAACGACCTCGTCGACTACTGGGAGGACGACGAGGCCACGAAGGTCATCCTCATGTACCTCGAGAACTTCGGAAACCCGCGCCGGTTCACGGCGCTGGCGCGCCGTGTGAGCCGGACGAAGCCGATCGTGGTCGTGAAGTCCGGACGTACGCAGGCGGGCGCCCGCGCCGCGGTCTCGCACACCGGTGCCCTGGCCAGCGTCGACGTCACGATCGATGCGCTGCTGGCCCAGTGCGGGGTGCTGCGGGCCGAATCCGTCGAGGAGCTGTTCGACATCGCCATGGCGTTGGAGGCCCAGCCGATTCCGAAAGGCAACCGCGTGGCGATCGTGACGAACGCGGGCGGACCCGGCATCATGATCGCCGACGCGTGCGAGTCGGCAGGACTCGACGTGGTCGAGCTCTCCCCCGAGACGCAGTCCGCGCTGCGCGCGGTCTTCCCGGCCGAAGCGTCGGTGCGCAACCCGGTGGACATGATCGCCTCGGCCACGTCGGAGTCGTATCGCCTGGCGCTCCAGCACGTGCTGGCGGACCCCGGGGTGGACGCCGCCATCGCGGCCTTCGTGCCCCCGCTCGGCGTACGCCAGGTCGACGTGGCGTCCTCCATCGTCGAGGCGTGCGGCGATCAGACGGAGAAGCCCGTTCTCGCGGTGCTCATGGGCCGCCACGGCTTCCCCGAAGGACGGGCGGAGCTGCACGAGGCGGGCATCCCCGTCTACATGTTTCCCGAGTCGGCGGCCCGCGCGCTGGATGCGATGGTGCGCTATCGCCGATGGCTCGACCGGCCGGTGCAGGAGCCCACTCGGTTCGAGGTCGACGACGCGGCCGTCGAGGGCATCCTGGCCGGCGCCCGCGCGGAGGGCCGCTCATCCCTGAAGGAGCACGAGGCCCTGGGTGTGCTGCAGGCGTACGGCGTGCCGGTGGTGGCGCACGGCTTCGCCACCACGCTCGACGAAGCCCGCGAGATCGCGCGCACGTGCGGGTACCCGGTGGTGATGAAGGCCGTTGCGCCGGGCGTGGTGCACAAGACCGACGTGGGTGCCGTGCGCGTGGACGTGCGAAGCCAGAAGGAGCTGGACGAGGCGTACGGTGACCTGGTGCGGTCGATGGGCGAGGCCTCGATCGAGCTGGAGGGAATCCTCGTCGAGCGGTTCGCATCGGGCGGGCGGGAGACGATCATCGGCATGTCGACCGACCCGTCGATCGGGCCCATCCTGATGTTCGGCCTGGGTGGCATCTACGTCGAGGCGCTCGGGGACGTCTCGTTCCGCCTGGCACCGGTATCCCAGGTGGACGCGGAGGAGATGCTCACCTCCATCCGCGGCAGCCGCCTGCTCGACAAGCTTCGCGGTGAGGCGGGCGTGGACCGGGCAGCGGTCGTGGAAGCCATCCAGCGGATCTCGCAGCTGGTCGTGGACCATCCGGAGATCGAGGAGCTGGACATCAATCCGTTCCTGGCCTTCCCGTCCGCCGGCCTGGCCGTGGATTGCCGTGTGCGCCTTCGCCTCTAGGAGGGTACGACGCTCCAGCGCCGGACCGAAGTGCGGGCGTCGCGGGTAGCCCGACGGATGGGCCGATACGACGATATCACAGCCGAAGAGCTGAGCCGACATCTCGTCCGGTATGCTCGCATGGTGTTGCGGCGTGAGCGCGAGGGCGTTCTTCTGGATTCACTCCCCGACGTCATGCAGTACCTCGGGGAGTTGCGTCGCATGGTGTTCGCATACGAAGTTCGCGGCGCCAGACAGACCGATCCCGACTCCGAAGAGGAGGAGGGGACAGAGGACGCACCCGATCCGACCTTGGGAGAGTCTCTCCGGGTCGTGGAGGAAGCGATCGAGCGTGCGCGGGAGTTGCAGGAACAGCTCAAACGTGGCCTTTTGGCTGACGATTCCGAAGACGACTGATACGCGGCGGCGGTTGCCGGAGGCGCATGGCCGATTTCGATGAAAAGGAGCTGAAGGCGAACCGCGAGTACGCGCAGCTCCTGCGGTTGCACGAGCGTCTTCTGGGCCAGCTCGAGCGGGTCCTCGGCGAGCTCGGCTCCTCGGGCACGAACACCCTCCTCAAAGCCATTCGGATGCGGACAGGATCCGCGCCGGACCTCTCCGAGATCGTCGCGTCGGTGGAGGAGGCGATCCGCGGGCTCAAGATGGGCGAATCGCAGATGCGCGCGACCATCTTCGACCGGCACGGGACGCTCTCCGTGGACGGCGTGCCGAACCTGCCGGCGCACCTGCAGCGGTTCCTGGCCGAGCGGGCGCAGATGCCCGGGTTCACGTTCGAGGTCGTCCAGGACGAGGTGCGCGGCTGGATGATCTGCTGGAAGGAGTACACCCACAGGGGCACGATCCGCGGGTACGGGCAGTTCTACGAACGCCCCTACGCCTGGCTGGACGACTGAGCTCGGGCGCGCCCGCATCCGCGCGGGCGTCCGATGGCCCTTCCGGCGGCCCCCGACCTACTCGGGAAGGCTCCGCGCGATGGCCTTGAGCGCATCGCTCCCGTAGAACATCTCGACGTACTTGGCCTGCGCAGGCGTCACCCTCCGCACCGCCCACACCAGGTGTACGTAGTTGGGCTCGGCGGGCACGGTCAGCAGGTGCAGGCCGGCCTCCTCGGGCAGCCGGTTGCCCTTCCGGTTGTTACACGGGGAGCAGCTCGTGACCACGTTGTCCCACGTGTTGCCGCCCCCGCGCGAGAGCGGAACGATGTGATCGCGGGTGAGGAACTGCCGGCCGCGGAGCTCACTCCGGTGGCGGCCACAGTACTGGCATGAATACCCGTCGCGGGCGAACAGGAACGTGTTCGTGACCTGGCGACGGAAGCGACGTGGCACGTGCACGAAGCGCACCAGCCGGATGACCGAGGGACAGGGAAGCGCTTTGCTCTCGGACCGGAAGTGGCGGTCTCCGTCGACCTCCAGAATCTCGGCCTTGCCGTCGAGAACGAGCCGAACCGCGCGCCGTGCCGGCACGATATTGAGCGGCTCGAACGAGGCGTTCAACGCCAGGCAGCTCACCGTCCCCCTCCTGTATTCCCCTGCCTGTTCCCGAAGAATCCATTGCTGTGCGTTGCCCGAAAATATTCCGGCAACCTCCCCCCCGGCAATCCTCTCTACGTCACGACCCCGCCACAGGATCCCCAAGCCCCGCCCCGGCGAGCCCGTGGCAGTACACGACCATGGTGGTCGCGAGGAAGGGTGGGCACGGCGCGCTCCCCCGCCGGGCCGTCGGTGCGGCGCAGCCCGGTGAGCCGGAAGACACGACGAACAATCCGCGCCGCACCGTAGAGCGAGGCCCGAAGCGATAAACCCCCACATGCCGAGCGTGCCCGGAGGGGGAGCGCGCCGTGCCCACCCGCCCGAGCGCCCAAGAAGTCAGAGCAGGGCCACGGGATCGCGATCCACCGCCATGCGCACGTCTCCCGCCGGCAGCCGGTGCTCCTCCGCGAGCGCCCGCGTTACCATCCCGAGCGCCCCCGCCGACTCGGCCCGCAACAGAAAGTGCCACCTCCACCGCCCATGCAGCCGCTCGATCGGCGCGGGCGCCGGCCCCACGAGCTCGACTGCCGCGCCGCTTCCCCGGCGGGCCTCGCGCGAGAGCCGACGACGTAGCCACGCGGCCGCCCCCTCCGCTCCGGCGGCGGCGGCCTCCTGGTCCGGGCTGCTCACCACGACGTTGACGAGCCGCACCCACGGCGGATACTGCGGCCTCCGGCGCTCGGAGAGCTCGCGGCCCGCGAATCCTTCGTAGTCGTGCGCCATCGCCGCCTGGATCGCGTAGTGCTCGGGCAGCGACGTCTGGATGAGAACCTCGCCGCCCAGCGCCCCCCTCCCCGCCCGCCCCGCCACCTGGCTCAGGAGCTGGAACGCACGCTCGCTCGCCCGGAAGTCCGGCAGGTGGATGCCGACGTCGGCGTTGACGACGCCGACCAGGGTCACCCGAGGAAAGTCCAGGCCCTTCGCGATCATCTGGGTGCCGAGCAGGATGTCGACCTCTCCGCGCTCCACCCGCGACAGGATCCTCTGGTGCGACCACTTCCCCGACGTGGTGTCCACGTCCATGCGGGCGATGCGCGCCTGCGGGAACGTCTCGGCTGTGACCCGCTCCACCTGCTCGGTTCCCAGCCCGCGGAACGAGAGGTCCTGGGAGCCGCACCGCGAGCAGCGCCTCGGAGCCTCGCGCTCGAAGCGGCAGTGATGGCACACCACCCGTTGCGTGACCCGGTGATACGTGAGCGAGATCGAGCAGTTCTCGCACTCCTCCACTTCGCCGCACTCCCGGCACTGGACGAACGAGGCGTATCCACGCCGGTTGAGCAGGAGGATGACCTGCTCGTTTCGCCGCAGCCGTGCGTCGACGGCCTCGACCAGCTCCCCGGACAGCACATGTCCTCCCCGCTTCGGCCGCTCACGGGACGGTCGTGACGCTCCGGGCTCCGTCCGGCCCGCGCGCAGGTCCACGACGCGCACGTCCGGGAGGCGGGCACCCCCCACGCGCTCGGGGAGCACCAGGTGGCGGAACTTGCCGGTGCGCGCGTTGTGCCAGCTCTCGAGCGAGGGCGTGGCGCTTCCGAGGACGCATACGGCGCCGGCGGCGCGCGCACGCATCACCGCCAGGTCACGCGCCAGATACCGAGGGGCCTCGGACTGCTTGTAGCTCCCGTCGTGCTCCTCGTCGACGACCACCACCCCGAGGTTCTCCAGCGGCGCGAAGAGCGCCGAGCGCGCCCCCACCGCGATGCGCCGCCGGCCCGCGCGCAGCTGCCGCCACGCGTCGTAGCGCTCCCCGTCGGAGAGCGCGGAGTGCAGCACCGCCACCTCGTCTCCGAAATGCGCCCGGAAGCGCGACACGGTCTGGGGCGTCAGCGAGATCTCCGGCACCAGGACCACCGCCGTGCGCCCGCGCGCCAGCGCTTTGCGCAACAGCTCGACGTAGACGAGCGTCTTGCCCGACCCGGTCACCCCCTGAAGCAGGAACGGGGGAGGCCGCGGCTCGTCCAGCGCCGCGACGAGGGCGTCGAGCGCGGCGCGTTGCGCCGGCGTCGGCACCAGCCTCGGAGGCTCGGCCGCCGGCACATCCGCGAACGGGTCGCGCAGCACCTCTTCGTCGGCGAGCTCCACGAGCTCCTTCGACTCCAGGCCGGAGATCACGCCACGGCTGAAGCCACCGACGCCCGTCAGGTGAGCCAGCTCCACCGTTCCGCCCGAGGATTCCAGCAGCTCGTAGGCCTCCTTCTGGCGCGCCGCCCGCCCGAACACCTCGTCGCGCTCGGCGAGCGTCCCGAGATAGCGGTGGATCCGCACCACCCGGCGGGTCTTCACGGGTGGCTCGGCCGGGGGAACCGTCTCGTGCGAGAGCACCCCACGGGCGACCAGGCTCCGGATCTCGGGCCAGATCGAGCCCATGCCGAGCGCTTTGCGCAGCGTGCGCACCCGCTGGGGCCCCTCACGGGCGCGGAGTCCCTCCGCCAGTCGCCGCTCGCGCTGCCGCAGATCTCCGGGCAGGTCCGCCTTCAGAGCGACGTAATCACGAGACACGTCCGAGAGGACCGCCGGAAGCGCCGCCCGCAGGGCGATGCCGAGCGGCGCCACGTAGTAGTCCGCCATCCAGCGGCACAGCTCGAGAATGTCCGCGGGCACGGTCGGCCGTTCGTCCAGGACGTCGAGGACGGGCCGGAGTCCCCGGGACTGTCCGGGATCGCCGGGGCCCACCACCCACCCGATGCGCTCGTCGCGACGGAAGGGCACGAGCACACGGCTTCCCACGGGAGGGGGCGATCCGTCCACGCGGTACGTGAACGTCCGGAAGATCGGGAGGGGGAGGGCGACCTCCACCCGGGCGATCGAGGGCTCGCTCAACCTTCGGACGAATGTCCGCCGAACAGCGGGAGCCCCACGGTATCCTCCGAATCGTCCTCAGGGCTCCGCTCCTCGGGCTTCCGCCCCTCGTCGCCGGGACGCCGGCCACGCTCCTCTCCTTCGCTCGGGGCGTCCTTCTTCTCCCTGGGACGCTCGTCGGAGTCGGCCGGCTGCTCGACCTTGCGCCCCTTGATCAGATCCAGGCCGAGGATCCGTTCGCGCGTCAGAAGACGGTGGACTTCGCGCTCGCGCTCCAGCACGGTGCGCACGCCCCTCCACCCCCAACGCCTCCACGCCCGCCGCAGGATCCCGATCTTCTGCGGCAGGCTGAACATCTCGGCGAAGTCGGGGAACGGCTTCGCGATGGTCGGGCGGAACGCCGTCTCCTCGTCCGCCCAATCCTCGGTGTGCAGCTCGACCACGCCCGCGTCCCGGAGCCTGCGCTTCCACTCCACCATCATCATCGGACGGGCGCCCAGGTGCTCCGAGAGCACACGTTGGCGCCCCGCGTCGACCGACGCCTTCCAGACGAGCTGCACCAGCACCACCAGCCCGCCTGGCCGCGTCACCCGCACGAGCTCGCGTACGGCATCCGACGGATCGCAGTGGGCGGCCAGGCCCAGCTCTCCCACGACCACGTCGAAGATCCCGTCCCGGTAGGGCAGCGCGTCGGACGGCCCCGTCTGGAACTGCAGCCGGCCGGAGAGCTCCTCCTTGCGTGCGCGCTCCTCGCCCTGCTCGATCATCCCGGGGTCCAGATCCACACCGGATCCGTGCACCCCGTACTCACGAACGAAGTACTCGAGGGGCACACCCTTCCCACACGCGACATCGAGGACTTCATCGTCCTCCGACATGTCCGTGAGAATCGCGATCTGGCGGTACAGATCCTCGCCACCCGGTGGAAAGAGCAGTTGAGGACTCAACCGGACCAGGTCGAGCATGGAGGGGATCGCGGGGTACGCTTCCGCGCTCCCGGTGCTGGGGGAAGGCATGGAAGAAAGGTAGGGCATGGGGAGCCGAGGGCAACGCACCCGGCTCCGCCCAAGCCCTGAACCCGTTCTGAGATCGCCCTTCTAGAAGGCCGGCTCCTCCGAGTCGTCCATCTCCTTCATCGCTTCCTTGAGACGCTTCTCGTCTCCCGGATCGATGGACGGCTCCGGCACCTCTCCGTCTACGAGCGCGACCCGTCGATGTCGACGGGCGAGGACCACGCCCACGAGCAACAGGCCGGCCAGGAGGCCCATGGGTGGAATCACCCAGGCCAACAGCCCGGCCCCTTTCGTCAGCGGCTCGGCCCGAACGTCCGGACCGTACGCCCGCACGACCATCGCGACGATCGAGTCCGCCGACATGCCCCGCTCGGCCAGCGCCTGGATGGTATCGCGCAGCATGGCGCCACCCGTCGAGGTGCATACGGCCAGCATCTCTCCGGGACAGAAGGGCGAGCGGATCTTGGAGATCGCCTCACGTGCCGCCGGTGCGACGTGAAGGGGCTTGCCCGACGGCGACGGATCCTGGGCCGAAGCGTGGGCCGCGAGCACGAAGCTCGACAGCAGAGCCATGAGGAGGGTCCGACTTGGCGATGTCATGTTTGGGTACTCCCGTGCGCCCGCACGTGGTTGCCGGGGTTAGGAGGGCAGGCTCTCGGGGGGGCTACTACCCGCGCGGGCGCCCTGCGATCCAGCGCTTGCCGGCGCACGCCGGCGATGGCCGAGCCCGGTCACGAGCCCGGTGCCTCCAGTCCGGCCAGCGCCCGGATGACCGCTACGGATCCAGCGCCCAGGCGCGCCGGCACATAGCCTCCCTCCAGCACCACGACGACCCGCCCACCGCACCCACCGGCCGCGTCCTCCACGATCCGGCGCGTGATGCGGTACAGATCTTCCGGCTCGAGGAGCTGTCCGCCCAGCGGATCGCCGGCCAGCACGTCGAATCCGGCCGATACCAGCACCAGGTCGGGGCTGAAGCGCTGGAGCGCGGTGTCCAGCGCCTGGTCGAACGCACGCAGGTACTCGGCCCGGGGCGTCCCGATCGGGAGCGGAACGTTGAGGGTCGTTCCGGCCCCCTCCCCCGCCCCGATCTCACGCGCGTCGCCGGTACCGGGATAGTGATGCGACTGGTGCAGCGACAGGTAGAAGACCGTGGGATCGTCCCAGAAGATCTCCTGCGTCCCGTTCCCGTGATGGACGTCCCAGTCCACGATGAGCAGGCGCTCGGCGCGCCCGTCGGCCTGGAGACGCCGCGCCGCCACGGCGACGTTGTTGAAGAAGCAGAAGCCCATCGCCTGCCCGGACGTGGCGTGGTGCCCGGGTGGGCGCGTGGCCACGAACGCCGTGGACACGGTTCCTTCGGCCACATCCAGCGCGGCCGTCAACGCCGCCCCGGCGCTCCCCACGGCGGCGTCCCACGTGGCCGGCGAGACCATGGTGTCGGCGTCGATCGGGACGAGCTTCTGGCGCGACTGCGCGATGCCGCACGCCTCCCGCACCATGCGCAGGAGCTCGGGGGTGTGCACGCGCAGCAGATCCTCCTCCGTGGCCTCCCGTACGTCCTGCTGGACGACGTAGCCGTGGAGGGTCAGCAGGTCCTTGCCGACGGTGGACGAGAGCGCGCGCAGGCGCCCCTGGTGCTCGGGATGACCCCACCCGGTGTCGTGCAGCGGCGAGGCGGGGTGGAGGTAGAAGCCGGTCGGCGCGCTCACGCCGGTGTGGTCGCTCCGATCGACTGGATGCGCTCCTGGACCGAGCGGACCGAGTGGTCCTGCGACCGGAGCGCGATGAGCGCGTCGCACGCCGCCGACGTCGCCGACATGGTCGTCAGGTACGGCGTGTTGTACATGATGGCGGCACGCCGCATCGCGTAGTCGTCGTACTGCGAAGTCTTGCCCAGCGGCGTGTTGATGAGCAGCCGAACGTCTCCGCTCACGATGTGGTCGACGATGTTGGGACGACCCTCGTTGACCTTGTAGACCCGCTCGGCCGGAACGCCCACGCGCCTCAGGTAGTCCTGCGTCCCCCGCGTGGCGAGGATGCGGAACCCGAGGTCGCGGAACCGGCGCAGGATCGGGGTGACCGTCGCCTTGTCGCCGTCGTTGACCGTG
Source organism: Longimicrobiales bacterium (assembly GCA_046704545.1). Classification (GTDB taxonomy): domain Bacteria; phylum Gemmatimonadota; class Gemmatimonadetes; order Longimicrobiales; family Gaopeijiaceae; genus SZUA-318. The sequence continues at coordinate 10,617 of JBJKRT010000066.1, read as the reverse complement.
ACGATGATCGTGCCCGGCTCCTCCGGCAGGCGGTTCCCGGCCGAGACCTGCGCCTTGGCGAACGCCATCCCGAACGAGTCGTCGAAGCCCATGACCTCGCCCGTGGAGCGCATCTCCGGTCCGAGAAGCACGTCGACGTCGAAGCGGTTGAACGGGAAGGCGGCTTCCTTGACCGCCACGCCCGGAACCGGCGCGTCGGTCGGCACGTCCAGGTTCGCGACCTTCTCACCGGCCATGACCCGCGCGGCGAGCCGCGCGAGCGGAACGCCGGTGGCCTTGCTCACGAACGGCACGGTGCGCGAGGCCCGCGGATTGACCTCGAGCACGTAGACCTCGTCGCCGTGCACCGCGTACTGGACGTTGATGAGCCCCACGACGCCGAGCTCCAGCGCGAACTGTCGCGTGAGCGCGCGCATCTCGTCCATCACCCTTCCGGACAGCAGATACGGCGGCAGCACGCACGCCGAATCGCCCGAGTGCACGCCGGCATCCTCGATGTGCTGCATGATGCCGCCGATGACCACGTCGGTGCCGTCGGACAGGGCGTCGACATCGGCCTCGAACGCATCCTCGAGGAAGCGGTCCACGAGCACGGGATGATCTTCCGAGGCCTGAGCGGCCTCCTCGAAATACCGCGCCAGCGAGGGCTCGTCGTAGATGATGCGCATGGCGCGTCCGCCGAGGACGTAGCTCGGACGCACGAGCACGGGGAAGCCGATGCGGCGTGCCACCTCGAGCGCCTCTTCCTCGCTCTTGGCGATGCCGTTCTCCGGCACGCGGGCTCCGATCTTGCGGCACACCTCGGCGAACCGGTCGCGATCCTCGGCGCGGTCGATGGCGTCCACCGACGTGCCCAGCACGGGCGCGCCGAGCTCTTCGAGCGCTTCGGCGAGCTTCAACGGCGTCTGGCCGCCGAGCTGCACGACGATGCCGCGCGGCTTCTCCAGGTGCAGGATCTCCAGCACGTCCTCGAGCGTGAGCGGCTCGAAGTACAGCTTGTCGCTCACGTCGAAGTCCGTCGAGACCGTCTCCGGGTTCGAGTTGACCATGATCGTCTCGAACCCCGCCTCCTTGAGGGCGAGCACGGCCTGCACGCAGCAGTAGTCGAACTCGATGCCCTGGCCGATCCGGTTGGGACCGCTGCCGAGAATCACGATCTTGTCGCGATCGCTGGCGACGCTCTCCGACTCGGACTCGTAGCTCGAGTAGTAGTACGGCGTCTCGGCCGGGAACTCGCCCGCGCACGTGTCGACCACGTTGAACGTGGCGTGGATGTCCCACTCCCCACGCCGGTCGCGCACGTCCTTCTCGGTCTCGCCCCGCAACTCCGCGAGCTGCAGGTCCGAGAAGCCCTCGCGCTTCATGCGGCGCAGAATCTCGGGCGTCACCTGGTCGGCTTCGGCGTACGCGCGCTCGTTCTCCAGGATCTGCTGGAACTGATCCAGGAACCACGGATCGAGGAACGTCGCCTCGTGGATCTCCTCGACGGAGAGGCCGGCCTCCATGGCCCGCTTGATCTGGAACGGCCGGTTGGGCGTCGGCCGCCGAAGCGCGGCAAGCAGCGCCTCGCTGTCGTCGGACTCGAGGCCGTCGTCCTTGAGCCGGCTCCCGCTCACCCAGCCGTGCCGACCCGTCTCGAGCCCGCGGAAGCCCTTCTGCCACGCGGCCCGGAACGTACGCCCGATGGCCATCGTCTCACCGACCGACTTCATCTGGACGGTCAGGGTGTCGTCGACCTCGGGGAACTTCTCGAACGCGAAGCGCGGCACCTTCACCACCACGTAGTCCAGCACCGGCTCGAACGAGGCGGGGGTGGTCTTCGTGATGTCGTTGGGGAGCTCGTGCAGGTGGTAGCCCACGGCGAGCTTCGCGCCCACCCTCGCGATCGGAAAGCCCGTCGCCTTGGACGCCAGCGCCGACGAGCGCGAGACCCTCGGGTTCATCTCCACCACGAGCATCTCGCCATCGGCGGGGTTCACCGTGAACTGGATGTTGCACCCTCCCGCCTCGACGCCGATCTCGCGAATGATGGCGATGGAGGCGTCACGCATCTTCTGGTACTCGACGTCGGTGAGCGTCTGCGCGGGGGCCACCGTGATCGAGTCGCCGGTGTGCACGCCCATCGCGTCGATGTTCTCGATGGCGCACACGATGATGACGTTGTCCAGGCCGTCGCGCACGACCTCCAGCTCGTACTCCTTCCACCCGATGACCGAGCGGTCGATGAGCACCTCGTGGATGGGAGAGGCGTCGAGTCCCTTACGGACGGCCGCCTCGAACTCCTCGCGGTTGTAGGCGATCCCGCCGCCCGTGCCGCCGAGCGTGTACGAAGGGCGGATGATGGCGGGGTACCCGGTGTCCTCGACGATCGTGCGCGCGTCCTCGATGCTCTTGGCGAAGCCGCCGTGCGGCACCTCCAGCCCGATGCGGTGCATCGCCTCGGCGAACTCCTCGCGGTCCTCGGCCATCTGGATCGACCGCTCGTTGGCGCCGATGAGCTCGACGCCGTGCTTGCGCAGCACGCCGGAGCGGTGCAGGTCCATGGCGATGTTCAGGGCGGTCTGCCCACCCATCGTGGCCAGGAGCGCGTCCGGCTTCTCCCGCTCGATCACCTTCTCCACCCACTCGGCCGTGAGCGGCTCGATGTAGGTTCGATCCGCGAGATCCGGATCGGTCATGATCGTGGCGGGATTGGAATTGACCAGGATGACGCGGTAGCCCTCTTCCTTCAGGGCCCGGACAGCCTGGGTTCCGGAGTAGTCGAACTCGCATGCTTGCCCGATGATGATCGGGCCCGAGCCGAGGATGAGGATGCTTTCGAGGTCGTCGCGGCGTGGCAAGAGTCTGGAGGCCGTCTCGAATCAGGAACGTGGAGGGTCGTGAACGTGGCGGGCCGCTACAGGAAACCCCCTGGAACCGAGCTGGCTCGGGTCTCGGGGGTCTTCGCGTCGAAGCCCACCAATGGTGGCGCGGACGGACATGCTTGGCAAGTTGTGCCGCTAATCCTCCACCAGCTTCTGCGATTCCTTCCGCATGGCGGTCGTCAGAGCGAGGGTGAGCCCACCCCAGACGTAGATCATCACCACGATCATCGTGATCCAGGTCGCTGCCGTCATTTCCCTTCCGTTCGCGTGCTAGGGGCAGAGGATCGAGCGGTATGGCCGAACCAACTTGGGACACGTGGAGCGCCCGGGCAAGCGGGGCCGCACCGTCGCGTCACCGTGAAACGCGCACGTGGAGGTTCGCGCCGCCCAGGGGCTCGTTCTGTCCGTCCACGGCATCGACGACGGAGATCGCGGGCTTCATTCCCGCCACGTCGTTGACCTTGATCCCGAAGTGGAGATCGCTCCCGGCCGGGCCCACGACGATCACGCGATAGATCAGCTGCGTGGGCGATCCGGGCACGGGGCCGATCGGGGCGCTGTAGACCTTCGTGCCGTTGCTTCCCTGGAAGCCCCGGATGCCCGTGCCCGACGCCTCCAGCACCACGGCGCCCAGGTCGCCTCCCGACACGGAGACCGCGAGGGTGCCCGGGCCCTTCGGTCCGGAATCACATGCCGAGAGCGCCAGGACGGCCGCCGCCACGGAGACCCACCACGCCGCGCGCCTCACCGGGAGCCTCCCCGGTGGGTCCCGGCGGCAGGCACGCGCACGACCCGCACGCGCGCCGCGGCAGGCTGGCTCACCGGCATGTCCGGGTGGGCGAGGATCCAGGCGCGGAAGTCGCCCAGATCGTAGCTGCCGTTCCGGTTGCCCTGGTAGTCGAGGAACAACTGCTCGAGACCGGTGACGATCTGGTTCGTCTTCAGGAACGGAGACGCGATCTGGTCCACGGAGAACTGTGGTGGCGTGACCGTGATGGTGACGTTTCCGGAGGCCGACAGGCCGAGCGCATCGACCGCCTTCACGGTCACGGGAAAGGTCCCGAGCTCGAGGGCTCCGCCCGAGAACGTTCCGTCCTTGTGGAAGTTCAGCCCCTTGGGCAGCGTTCCGCCCACCAGCGTCCAGGTCACCGGATCGGTGCCGTTGTCCACCTGGAGCGGCACCGTGTCCGGAGGCTCGGCGGCCGGAATCGAGTAGGCGGTCGTCTTCACGTCGTAGATCAGGCGGAAGTCCGCTCCGGCATCGATCGGCTGGTCGACGGTGATCTGGGCTGGATTGCCCTGGCCCGCCAGCACGCCCGTCCAGCGCACGAAGGAGAACCCGGTGCGGGGGACGGCCAGCACCTGGGCGTTGGTGCCCGGGGTGAACCAGAGATCTTCGGAGGGAGGATCGCTTGAGAACGTCGCCGGGCTGACGCCGTTCACCCCCCCCGTCATGGTGACGGACAGGTGCACCTGCTTGCCAGCGTACCGGGCGATGAACGTCGAGTCGACGATCGGCATCGGGAGCTCGCGAACGCGCGGCGCCGTGGAGTCGTCCGCCCACCCTACGAACGGCTCGCGGACGCCGGGCGAGATCGCCTCCCCTCCGGCGGGCTCCAGCTTCTGGATGACGAACGGCGCGGCCGTGAGCGTCTTGGTGGTGCCCGCCACCGGCGATCCGTTGATCGTGAGCAGCCCGCCGTTGCCGCTGTCACCCTCGGTGCCGACCGAGATCGTGCTGAGACGCGTGAGCAGGTGGAACTGCACGTCCGAGCCGACCCGCCTGATGTCGAGGACCGTGACCCCTGTCGGCGTGCCCAGATGCGAGACCGAGGCCGGGTTCGAGGAGGCGTGGAAGACCCGGTTGACCTGGGTTCCGTTCGTGTACGGAAAGGGATCGCCCGCGTCGCCGCGGTTGCCGCCCGATCGGTCGAGGTCGTTCCTCCCGTCGGCCTGCCGGACCCAGACACCGAGGTGGGTCGGATCGCCGTTCACGGTATTGCTCGCCCAGTGGCTCGCGATCCACGCCGGATCGATCTGCCAGATGAGGAGCCCCTGTCCGGGAATGAGCCCGTCGAACCCGATGCGCTGCCGATTCGCCAGCAGGTAGTAGTCGCCCGAGCCGTCCTCCGCGTCGGCCCGGTAGACCTCGTGGCTCGTTTCCACGGGTGGAAGATCGAGCGTGCCGAGATCGGCGCCCTTGGGCAGTGGATTCACGGTCACCCACCCGAGCATCGCCTTGCTCCACGCGCCCATCTGACAGGGACGGGACGGCGACGCGTTGTCACAGCCCCAGGCGCCCGTGGCCATGAGGTCCCAGTCGCCGTCGCCCTGGCTGCCGCCGGCGTTCGTGTCGTAGAGGTCCGGAAGCCCGAAGGCGTGACCCGTCTCGTGCGTGAACACGCCGATCGCGTTCAGATGGGTGCTGGCGCACCCGTAGATCGGCTGGATGAAGTAGTCGTCGATCTTGATGAAGCCGCCGTTGGCCGACGGCGTCGTGGTGGTGAACGGCTGATGACTCGTGGTCGCGTCGCTGAGATTCCACTTGTGCGACCAGATCTCATTGCTGGTGTTCGGCCCACCGCACTCCGCGCCCGCCGTCGGCTGGATCACCGCGAGCGCATCGACGTAGCCGTCGTCGTCACCCGAGTTGGGGATGCCGTCCGGTCCGTCGTTGTCGTACTTGCCCCAGTCCACCCCGTGGATCTGCGAGAGGAGGCTCTCGATGAAGTCGCCCGTGGTGTTGGGCGTGAGACCGCTCTGGCCGCCGGTGGACTGAGCCTGCGTCAAGGTCGACCGGATCCAGCCCATCACGTCGCCCTTCAGCGTGACCTTGCCGCCCGACACCTCCTGGTAGTACGCCGTGACCGTGCCCGGGCCGCTGCCGAAGTAGGCCTTCGCGACCGTGTCGGGGCCGAACGGCGGCTGGCCCTGGGTGTCGCTGAACTCGCCGAGCACGACGGGAATGGTGAAGGTGCCCTGGACCGGTCCCTCACGGGGGCCCAGCACCTTCATGAGGTCCTGTACGTGGCCTCCGGCGCCTGCCGCGTCGGCGTATGCCCGCATGAACGAGAGCGTTCGGCCCGCACGCCCCCGCTTGAACTGGAACGCGTCCGGGTGGCTGGCCAGCGTGCGGTAGTAGCCCTCGGGCACCTTCGTACCGTAGTGCCTCGCCAGCATCTCGACGTCCTGGCCGCGGGCCGCGATCGGGACCGCGGCGAGCAGAGCGAGGGCGAGGAGCAGGACGGAGCGGCGCAAGAAGGACTCCCGGAGGGTGGATCTGGTCGATACACGTCCGGAGAAACGCGGGTTCCTGACCGCCTCCGAGGAGGGCTACCGGCTCACCCCGCCAGGTCGACCGCCCGCACGCCCAGCTCGGCGGCGATGGTCCGCATCCCTTCGATGACGTTGGCGATATGCTCATTACGCTCTACGCCGAGCATCTCGATTCCTTTCTGCACGTCCTCGCGGCTCACGCCCGCCGCGAACGTCTTGTCCTTGAGCTTCTTGACGACCGACTTGGGCTTCAGGTCGTCGATCCCGTTCGGCCGCACCAGGCACGCCGCATAGACCAGCCCCGACAGCTCGTCGCACGCGAAGAGCACGCGGTCGAGCTCGGTCTCCGGCTCGACGCCCGTGAAGTCCGCACGATGCGCCAGGATCGCGTGGATCACCTCCTCGGGATAGCCGAGCTCGCGCAGGCGCTCGACGGCCGCCAGGGGATGGCGCTCCGGTACCTTCTCCCAGTCGAGATCGTGCAGGAGCCCGGCCAGGCCCCACAGGTCTTCGTCCTGGCCCTTGAGGCGGGCGTAGTGGCGAACGGCCGCCTCCACCCCGTACATGTGCTTGCGAAGGGCCTCGTTGTCGACCCACTCCTCCAGCAGCGCCACCGCCTGGCTGCGATCCGGCATCGTCTTCCGTCCTCTCGGTTCGTGGTATCGTGCACCCGTCCACGCACGACGGGGGCGTCCTCGGCGCGCCGCGGGCTCACACCCGCGACGATGGGCACAGATGCGACGCGACGCACGCCTCGCATCGCGGCTTGCGTGCGTCGCACACCCTCCGGCCGTGCCAGATGAGCAGGTGCGCGAGCAATGTCCACCGCTCTTTCGGGAACAGCTCCATCAGGTCGCGCTCGATCTTCTCCGGCGTCTTCTCGTCGGTGAACGCCAGGCGACCGGCCAAACGCTTGACGTGGGTGTCGACGACCACACCCTCGTCGACGTCGAAGGCGTTGCCCAGGATCACGTTCGCGGTCTTGCGCCCCACGCCGGGCAGCGCGGACAGCTCCTCCATCGTCCGCGGCACCCGTCCGTCGTGCTCCTCCGTCACCCCCTGCGCGAACCCGATGATGTTCTTGGCCTTGTTCCGGAAGAAGCCCGTGGAGCGCACGATCTCCTCGACGTCCTCCTGGCGCGCATCGGCCAGCGCGCGCGCGTCGGGATAGCGCCGGAAGAGCTCGGGCGTGACCATGTTGACTCGCTCGTCGGTCGTCTGCGCGGACAGGATCGTCGCCACGCCGAGCTGGTACGGATCGTGGAAGTCGAGCTCACAGCCCGCGTCGGGATACTCCTCGGCGAGGAGGTCGAAGACCTCCCCGGCACGTTCCCTACGCGCCTTCTTCGATTCTCTGGCCATGGTCGGTGTCGGTGAAGGTGATCCTCCGGTACGGAAGCCGCGACGCCGGAGGCTCCCCGGCGGCCGGCGCTCCCGGACGACCGTCGGCCGTCGCCTCGGGCGCGGCGTGAACGTACGCCATCAGGCGCGCGACGAGCTTGAACAGCTCTCCGGCGGCTTCGATCGAGTGCAGGCCCTCGAGCTCGCCTCCGGGCAGTGTCGTGGCGAAATCCTCGCCCTCGGTCCGGATCCGCGCGTCCAGCCACGTCGTGGCGTCGCTCCACGGTGCGTCCGGGGCGGGCGCCACGATCAGGCCGGGGCGGTCGCGGCGCACGCCCATCGCGAGCAGGAGGTGCAGCAACCCGTCCGGCGAGCGCGTCCAGAAGAAGCCGTCCACCGACTCGGGGGCGGCACCGGCCTGAGAGGTCCACACCAGGTGCTGGGGAAGCTGTGCGTATCCCGCCTCCGAAGTGAGCACCGGCTCACCGCCGGCTCGCTCCGAGGCGAGGAGATGGCGTGCCAGGCCGGTCTCGAGCAGCATCACGGGGTGGCCCGCACGCGCGAAGTGGAAGGCGTGATAGGCGAGCATGCCAAACGGATGGATCGCGGTCGCTCCCATCCGCTCCGTGCCCAGCTCGTCCAGGGCCGCGCCCACGGCCCGCGACGTCAGGAATGTGCGCACGTCTCCCGCGTCGGCGGGCTCGTCCAGCTCGTCGAGCACGGAGGAGACCAGACGCTCGGCACCGTCAGGAAACGCGATCTCGAACGGCGTGAGGCGTGCGTAGGCGTCGTGAAGGGGCATGCCCAACCTACCCCGCGGCAGGGTCCGGTTCCGCCGTGGCCTCGGATTCGAGGACCACGGGACGGTACGTACCCCCCAGCCGCTTCACGTCCTCCCACCAGCTGCGGTGACGCACCAGCACGAGCTCGAGCGAAGCTGCGCCCGCATCGATGCCCTCGATCCAGACGAAGTGGACGTCGCCGAGCTCCTCCGGCCGGGAGATCCGGTAGCGCGCGCCGTGCCATTCGAACCCGATCCATTCCGTGCGCTCGAACGACTCGGGGCGCCAGACCTGCTCCAGGTAGAAGCTCCGCTCCACCTGGAAGACGCCCCGGGCCAGCTCCTCGCCGTGCTGATAGTACCAGGGATCGAAATCCACTCCGTCGTCACGCTTGAACGTCTCCTCGACCGCGTAGTCCACGCCTTCCAGCGTGTCGTCTCGTGCGAGCGCCTCGAGATGATGGCGCAGCTCGTGGGTGAGCGTCTCCCACAGCTCCTCCTCCCAGTCGAAGTCCTCGTCGGCGCGCGCCACGCCGCGGAATGAGCCCCAGTACAGCACCACCTGCGAGCGGGTCGTCTCGGGACCGCTCCAGTCGGAGGGGTACGACTCGGTCAGGCAGTGACCCAGGATGTACACGTCGGAATGCGCGGGATCGGGAAGCGCCTCGCGACTTACCACGAGGCCGTCGACCCCCTCCCGGTATTCGGCGGGCACCGCCTCGAACGCCTCGCGCGCGGCCCGCTCGAACTGCTCGAACCTCGGGAAGCTCCGCACAGACATGGCTCCCTGGGAGCGCCACGGCCCGACCGCCACCTCTCGAGGTGGCGGTCGGGCGACGCGGCAACGGCCGGGTCGTTACGACCCCGCGCTTTCCTCCAGATCGGTATGGGCCTTCATCGTGCGCACCATCCAGCCGTTGGCCAGGAGGAACACGATGAGCACGACGGCCCACTGGATCAGCAGCGTGCCCACGTTGTTCGGGCTGAACAAGCTCCACGTGGCGCTGAAGCCCTTCGCCTTCGAGGCCTGCCACGCGCTTCCGATCAGCCAGACCATGAGCACGATCGCCTCGATCACGATGAAGCGAATCGCCCAGTCCCACCAGGCTCCGATGTGGATGTCGGAGCCTTCCTGGTTGATGAACGTCTCACGCCACTTGGTGACGCCGTACTTCAATACGGCGATGGCGAAGAAGAGGCCGGAGAGCATCAGCCCGACGCCCCACACCCAGTCCTGGTTGTGGAGGACGTTCAGGTTGAGCGCGGACGGAACGCCGCACAGGAAGCCGACGACGCCCACGAGGGCGATCGCGCGCCCGCGGGTCATCCCGAGATCCATCACGATGCGCGCCGCGAGCTCGATCATCGCGACCAGGCTCGTCCACGCCGCGAAGAAGAGCGCGAGGAAGAAGACCGCCTGGAAGAACCGCCCCCCCGGAACGCGCGAGAGCAGCTGCGGGATCCAGATGAACGTCAGGCCCTCGTTGCCGGCGCCGACGATCTGGCTGGCGGCGTGCGGCATCACGGAGAAGACCGTGCACAGCACGGTGATGCCCGCGAGCAGCGAGATGGAGTTGTTGCCGAACCCGATGACGAACGCGTTGAGCGCCGTGTCCTCGGACTGCCTCATGTAGATCGCGTAGGTCAGCACCAGGCCCCAGCCGGCGCCCGTGTCCCAGGCGTTCTGTGTGAGCGCCTGGAGCCAGATGTGGTAGTCCGCCAGCTTGCTGAGCTTGGGCGTGAAGAGGAACGCCAGACCCTTCTCGGCACCGGGCAGCGTCACCGCCTTGATGGCGAGGATGATGATCAGGACGATGAGGCTCGGCATGAGGATCTTGGCCGCCTTCTCGATCCCTTTGACGCCGCGAGATACGACGTACACACCGAGCGCCATGGCCACGAAGTGGGTGAGCAGCGCGGTCGAGGAGGAGTTGTAGGCGGCCCAGAACGCCCCGGGCTTGGCCGCGGGCACGGAGCCGGTCAGCGTCGCGAAGAAGAACCGGATGGTCCACCCCATCACGACGCTGTAGTAGAACATGATCGCCGTGGCCACGAAGGCGATCCACGCCCCCATCCACGCGAACTTGGGCCCCAGGGTCTTGATGAAGGCGCCGATCGCGCCCTGTCGCGTGCCCTTTCCCATCGCGAACTCGAGGATGAGAAGCGGCACGGACCAGGCGAGCAGGAAGACGGCCCACGCCACGAGGAAGGGACCACCTCCGTTCGTCGCGGCAATGCGCGGAAAACGCCAGATGTTGCCCGTTCCGACGGCCATGCCGAGCATGGCCAGGAGCATCCCCCACCGTGAGCTGAAGACCTCGGACTTGGACGCCACCGAATAAACCTCCGTGAGAT
>JBJKRT010000065.1:0-32796 GCA_046704545.1 Longimicrobiales bacterium | reverse complement strand
TCCCCACCCCGTGCGGTGGATTGCCAGACGGCGAGCTCCGTGATGTGGGGAACGGCGTTGGCCACGGCCGCAGGCAACCCGACCAGACGCAGCACCGCCAGGTCCGGGAGGTCGTCGGCGAGCATCGCCACTTCGTCCCATCCGATTCCCAGGCGGGCCAGAACATCGCGGACCGTGGCGAGCTTGTGCCCGTCCTCGATCTGGTAACAATCGATCCCGAGCTCCCGGGCGCGGACGTCCGTCGCCGCCGAGATGCGCCCCGAGACGATCGCGACCTCGAGGCCCGCCCACTGGAGCATCTTGAGGCCCAGCCCGTCCTGGATGTCGAAGCGCTTCAACTCGACCGGCTCCCCGGAACCCGTGAGGCCCACGTAGACGGCCGCATCGGTGAGCACGCCGTCGACGTCGAAAATGACGAGCTTGACCCGGCGAGCGAGCTCGGGAGAGAGGGGCGGGCCGGCGGCGCTCATGGATCTCGTCGGCGGGAGGGCGCGAGCGCCCCGCGAATGGCGAGTACGTCGTCGAGCAACGCCGGAACGCGCGAAAGGGCGAGCATGTTCGTCCCGTCCGATGGCGCTCGCGACGGCACCGGGTGCATCTCCAGGAAGAGCGCGTCGCAGCCCGCGGCAACCGCTGCTCGGACCAACGCCGGGATGTGCTGGGGGTCGCCCCCGCTCGATCCGTCGGCCTTGCCCGGCCGCTGGACCGAGTGCGTCCCGTCGAACACGACAGGAACGCCGCACGCCGTGCGGATCCGGTCGAAGGAGCGCATGTCCACGACGAGATTCCCGTACCCGAAGAAGGTGCCACGCTCGGTGACGGTGACCTCCGAGGCCCCCGCGTGGCGCACCTTCTCCACCGCCGCGGCCATCTCCTCGGGAGCCATCCACTGGCCCTTCTTGATGTTCACCGCCCGACCCGTCTCCCCGGCGGCCAGCAACAGATCGGTCTGACGGCAGAGGAAGGCGGGAATCTGGAGCACGTCCACCACCCCGGCGGCCGCGGCCCCCAGCGCCCGCTCGTGCACGTCGGTGAGCAAGGGCAGCCCGGTCTCGTCCTTCACGCGCTCGAGAAGCACGAGCCCCTTGGCGAGGCCCGGCCCCCTCGCGGAGTCGAGCCGCGAGCGGTTCGCCTTGTCGAACGACGACTTGAAGACCACGGGCAGGTCTCGCTCGGCGGACCATCCGGCGAGGGCACGCGCGACCTCGAGGTTCAGCGCGTCGTCCTCGAGGACGCAGGGCCCGGCGATCAGCGTAAAGCGCTCGAACATGATTCAGACCGCGGCCGTGCGGGCCTCGGAGCTGGGACGCTCGCCGCGCGCGTAGTGCACCGCCGCCTCGACGAACGACGCGAACAGCGGGTGCGGGCGTGTCGGACGGCTCTTGAGCTCCGGGTGGAACTGGCCCGCGATGAACCACGGGTGCTCGGAGACTTCGATCATCTCGACCAGACCGCCGTCCGGAGAGGTTCCGCTCACGGTGAGCCCGTGCTCCTCCAGCACCGCCCGATACTGGTTGTTCACCTCGAACCGGTGGCGGTGTCGCTCGGAGATCTCGCTCGCACCGTAGACCTCCGCGGCGTGAGAGCCTTCCTTCAGGGCGCAGGGGTAGGCGCCCAGGCGCATCGTACCGCCCTTGGTGGTCACCTGGAGCTGTGAGTCGAGCAGGCAGATGACCGGATCGGACGCGTCCTCGGCGAACTCGTAGGAGTGCGACTCCTCCAGCCCGCACACGTTGCGCGCGAACTCGATGACCGCGCACTGGAGCCCCAGGCAGATTCCGAAGAACGGGAGGCTGTTCTCCCGCGCCCACCGGATCGCCGCCAGCATCCCCTCGACGCCGCGCGGCCCGAAGCCGCCCGGGATCAGGAGCCCCTGGTAGTCTTCCAGGATCTCCACGCCCCGGCCCTCCTCGAACTGCTCGGAGGAGAGCCACTCCGTCTGCACCTTCACGTCGTTCGCGATTCCGCCGTGGATGAGCGCCTCCTGGATGGACTTGTACGAATCCACGAGCGCCGTGTACTTGCCCACCACCGCGATGCGAACCTCGCCGGACTTGGGGTGCTTGACCCGCTCCACCATTTCGGTCCACGGGCCCATGTCCGGCTGCGGCACGTCCAGTCCGAGACGTTCGACGATCACCTCATCGAGATGCTGCTCGCGAAGCGAGAGGGGCACCTCATAGATCGTCTCGACATCGTTGGCGACGATCACCCCGTCGAGATCCACGTTCGTGAAGAGCGCGATCTTGCGGCGGATCTCCTCCGACATGGGCTGCTCGGAGCGGCACAGCACGACGTCGGGCTGGATCCCGATCTGCATCAGCTCGCGCACGGAGTGCTGCGTGGGCTTGGTCTTGAGCTCTCCCGCGGCCGCGATGAACGGAACGAGCGTCAGATGGATCACGATCGCGTTCTCGCGTCCCACGTCGACGCGGAACTGCCGGATCGCCTCGAGGAACGGCAGGCTCTCGATGTCACCCACCGTGCCGCCGATCTCCGTGATGACGACGTCGTGCTCCGGAGCGAGCCTTCGGATGGCCGCCTTGATCTCGTCCGTGATGTGCGGAATGACCTGGACGGTGGACCCGAGGTAGTCGCCGCGGCGCTCCTTGCTGATGACGTTCTGGTAGATGCGCCCGGTGGTGATGTTGTTCGCCTGCGACAGCGAGTCGTCGATGAAACGCTCGTAGTGGCCGAGGTCCAGGTCCGTCTCGGCCCCGTCGTCGGTGACGAAGACCTCTCCATGCTGGAACGGCGACAGCGTCCCTGGATCCACGTTGATGTAGGGGTCGAACTTCTGGAGCGTGACCTTCAGGCCCCGCTCCTTGAGAAGCCGCCCGATGGACGCCGCGGCGATGCCTTTGCCGAGCGAAGAGACCACCCCGCCCGTAACGAAGATGTACTTGGTGGCCTTCTTCTGCGTATGGGTCATGGTGTCCGTCATCAGAGTGTGGTCACGCCCAACTGGCTCAACTTCTCTTCCATCCGAAGCGCATCGGCGGGCGTGTCGACGCCGGGGTCCGCCGCCCCGACCGTGGCTACCCCGATGCGCAGCCCGGCTTCCAGCGGCCGGAGCTGCTCCAGCAGCTCGAGGCGTTCGAGGGGGGACGGCGCCAGGGCCACCCAGTCCTCGAGCGCTTCGCGCGTGTACGCGTAGATCCCGATGTGGCGAAGGAACGGCTCACGCTCCAGCTCGTCCGGCGTCGGCTTCGCGTCCCGCTTGTACGGGATCGGCGCTCGGGAGAAGTAGAGTGCCCGTCCGTTCGTAGCGCGTGCCACCTTCACGACCGAGGGATCCTTACGCGCTTCCTCGTCCATCAGTGGCGTCGCACAGGTGCCGACGTCCCAGCCCTTCTCACGTACCAGATCGATGGCCGCCCGGAGGTGCGCCTCCTTGAGCAGCGGCTCGTCGCCCTGGACGTTGGCGATCAGGTCGAATCCGAGGTATGCAGGCCGGTTCGCCAGCTCCGCGACGCGGTCCGTGCCGGAAGGGTGCTCGGCCGACGTGAGCTCCACCGGAGCCCCCAGGGACCGGCAGACTTCGGCCACCTCTTCGGAATCGGTCGCCACCACCGCGTGATCCAGCACGGACATGCTCTCCACCCGACGCCACACCCACTCGATGAGGGGCCGACCATGCAGGGGATAGAGCGGTTTTCTGGGGAGACGGGTGGAGGCGAGCCGGGCAGGCACGATGCCCAGAATCTGCCGGCTCAAGAGCCCCCCTCGAGGACGAGAACGCGCCATTCACATGCAATTTTCACGCCACGGAAGGTACCTCGACCCGGGGGGAGGGGTCAAGCGAAGTACCGCATACAGCGCGCCGCTCAGCTCCCGGACAGAGCCAGAAAGTTCTCCAGGATGCGTTTCCCGTGCTCGCTGAACAGCGACTCGGGATGGAATTGAACGCCCCAGATCGGAAGCTCACGGTGGCGAAGCGCCTGGATCTCGCCCTCGTCTTCCGGCGCGAGGCTCCACGCCACGGGCTCCAGGACGTCGGGGAGCCGGTCGGGATCGGTGACGAGGGAATGATAACGTGCGACGTCGAAGGGAGACGGCACGTTCCGGAGGATCCCTTCGCCCACGTGTCGGACGGGCCCGGTCTTCCCGTGCATGATCCTGTGCGCTCGGATCGTCCGGCCGCCGAAGGCCTCTCCCATGGCCTGGTGACCGAGACACACCCCCAACATCGGGATGCCGGCTGCCCCCAGGACCCGGAACGCTTCGACGCTGACCCCCGCCTCGCTCGGCGTGCACGGACCCGGAGACACGACCACGTGCCGGGGCTCGAGCTCGAGCAGCTCGTCGACGGTCCGCTCGTCGTTGCGAACGACCGTGGACTCGGCTCCGAGGTCCCCGAGGAACTGGACCAGGTTGAAGGTGAATGAATCGTAGTTGTCGATGACGAGAAGCATTCCGCGCTCCGTAGAGGTCCGTGAAGCGGCAAATGTAGTCCATTGCGTCAGGCCCTACGAGGGAGCGCGCGCGCTTCGTACCTTTTCAGGTCGGCCTCAGCTTCGATTTCGGAGAGTCCGGTGTATACACGCTGTCTCGTCTGCTCCACGCCGTTCGAGCCGAACGAAGAGCTCGAGCACTTCCCGCACGGGAAGCGGCTGGCGTACGACCCGGGACGAGGCCGATTGTGGGCCGTCTGCCGCACGTGCAAGCGGTGGTCGCTCGCGCCGATCGAGGACCGCTGGGAAGCCCTGGAGGAGCTCGAGAAGCTCACCCGGGATCGGGCCCACCTCCTCTCGCAGACCGACAACATCGCGCTGATGCGCGTCGGGCACCTGGAGATCGTGCGGGTCGGGCGAGCCAACCTGTCCGAGGAGGCCTGGTGGCGCTACGGCCGTGAGCTCGCGTCGCGGAGGCAGCGCTATCGCAAGCTGTCCGTCGCCGGAACGTTGGCGGCCGGCGCCGTCGTGGCGGGTGGGTGGGCGAGCGGAGGCATGACCCTTCTGGGCATGTGGCTCATCCTGGGACATGCACCCGACTCCGTGACCGAAGCCGCGCGCTGGCTCCGCTTCGGCGGCGCGGCGTGGCGTGGCAAGCGGGTCTGCCCGCAGTGCGGGCACGTGTTCCGGTCGCTGCGCTACCGCAGCCGCGGCGGCCTCATCCTGCTTCCCGGAGAGGGGACCGGCGAAACGGAAGTGGCCTACCGCTGTCCGCGTTGTGGTCACTACCGGGACGGCGGCCTGCACCTGGACGGGCGAGAGGCCGACCGGACGCTGCGGCGCGTGCTCGCGTACCACCACTTCGCCGGAGCCTCGGAGCGACGGGTCGCATCGGCGACGCGCCTCATCGAGGAAGCGGGCTCACCTCGCGATCTCACCCGCATCGTGGTCAAGGACGGACGTCGCCTGGGCGACCTTCAGCGCACCGGTGCGGTGGCGCTCGAGATCGCCGTCAACGAATCGGCAGAGCAACGCCTGCTCGAGCTGGAACTCGCGGAGCTCGAGGAGCATTGGAGGCAAGAGGAGGAGCTTGCCGCCATCGTCGACGGAGAGCTCACCCCGCTCCCCCTCCTCGAATCCCTCAGACGAAAGGTGACGGGCCGGACCTGACGTGACGCCACGCACCGCGATCCGAACGACCGCCGCAGCGCTCGTGGCGCTGTTGCTGGCGACGTGCGCGAAGGCCCCGCAGGACGGTGGGCCTCCCCTCGTCGTGGTATCGATCTTCCCCATCGCCGATCTGACCGCGCGGGTCGGCGGAGACGCCGTACGCGTGGAAACCCTGCTCCCGCCCCGCGCCTCGCCCGCGACGTGGGAGGCGACACCGTCCCAGATCCGGGCCCTCTCTCGCGCCGCCGGCTACATACGCGTGGGCGGCGGCCTCGACGGGTGGCTCGACGGGATGGAGCCTCAGGGCGGCGACTTCCGCCGACTCGTGCTCACCGACGGGCTCACGCTCTTGCACGAGGCGTCGGGGTCCGAGGCCATGAGCTCGGGAAACCCCCATGTCTGGCTGGATCCCGTGCTCGTACGGGACCGCATCCTCCCGCGGCTCACCGATTTCCTCGTCACCCTCGCCCCGCATCAGGCCGCGGAGATCCGCTCCCGCGCGTCGGCGCTCTCCGACTCCCTGACCGCCCTCGACCACGAGATTCGCGCCGATCTCGCCCGGGCACCCCGGCACGACTTCATCGCCACGCACGACGCGTGGGCGTACTTTGCTGCCCGTTATGGGCTCACCTCCGTCGGGACCGTCTACGAGCACCCGGGGCACGAGCCCTCGGCCCAGAGCCTCGCCCGGCTCATCGACAACGCCCGACGTGCCGGCGTCAACACGATCCTGGCCGAGCCCCAGCTCGCCGAAACCGCGGCCAAGGCCGTGGCCCAGGAGCTGGGAGCCCGCATCGCCATCGTAGATCCGCTCGGCGGACCGAACGTCGAAGGGAGAGACAGCTACTTCGCCATGATGCGCACCAACGCCCGCACGTTCGCGCGCGCCCTGGGGGCGCCGTGAGCCCCGAAGCTCCCGGTCCGGGCGCGGTCCTGGTCGAGAACGTCCGGGTCGCCTATGACGGGCGCATCGCCCTGGACAACGTCTCCTTCCAGGTGGGAGAGGGACGGTTCGCCGCCCTGATCGGCCCCAACGGAGCCGGAAAGAGCACGATCATCCGCATGTTGCTGGGGCTGGTGCCTCCCCTGTCCGGACGGGTCGAGGTGTTCGGCCACGCTCCGGGCCGCGGCAACGTGGGCATCGGATACGTACCGCAGCGCGTGGTCATCCCCCAGGGCTTTCCCATCTCGGTCCTCGACGTAACGCTCATGGGGCGGTACGCGGCGCTCGGGGTGGGGCGGCGACCCGGTCGGGTCGACCGGCAACGCGCGCGGGCGGCCCTCGACCGGGTCGGCATGGCGGACATGGCATCGCGCCGCTTCCAGGACCTGTCGGGAGGCCAGCAGCAGCGGGTGCTCATCGCCCGAGCGCTGAGCAGCGAGCCCCGCCTCCTCCTCCTGGACGAGCCGACGGCCGGGCTGGACAGCGCGGCCCGGGCCCGGTTCTACGCCCTGGTCTGCGACCTCCAGCACCAGCAGGGGCTGACCCTGCTGTGCGCCACGCACGATCTCGACGTGGTCGGGGACCACGCCGACTCGCTCATCCTGCTGAACCGCTCCGTGCAGGCACTGGGAAGCCCCGGTGAGGTCCTGCACAGCGGCGCCCTCCAGCGTGCCTACCCCTTTCCCCCGCCCCACGAGCACGATTCATGACCGAGTTTCTCTCCTACGGCTTCGTTCAGCGGGCCCTCCTCACGGGGATCCTGCTGGGCGTGACCGGGGCCGTGCTCGCGTTCTTCGTCGTGCTCCGACGCATGGCGTTCGTCGGCGTGGGCCTCTCGCACGCGGCGTTGGGCGGCGTTGCGATCGGCGTCGTCCTGGGCCTTCCGCCGCTGCCCGTGGCCACGGGGTTCACCGTGGTGGTCGCGTGGGTCATCGGCTGGCTCGGCGGGCGCAGCCAGATCTCGGAGGACACGGCGATCGGCGTCTTCTTCCCGTCCTCGATGGCGCTCGGCGTCGTCCTGATCAGCCTCTCGCCCGCGTACCGGCAGGATCTCATGGGCTACCTGTTCGGCAACATCCTTTCGGTGTCGCCGGCCGAGGTGCTCCCGCTGGTCGGGCTGTGCGTGGTGGCCCTCGGGCTGATGGCGCTCTTCTTCAAGGAGCTCCTCTTCCTCGGGGTGGACGAGGAGGCCGCCCGCGCCTCGGGGATCCCCGCGACGATGCTCCGCTTCCTCCTCCTCACGATCCTGGCCGTGACCATCGTGGCCTCGGTACGCCTGGTCGGCATCGTGCTCGTCTCCGCATTCCTGGTCATTCCGGCGGCGACCGGACAGGCCGTCGCGCGCTCGCTCCGCGGGATGCTCGGCGTCGCCGTAGGCTCGGCCGTCGTGGCGGTGGTCGCGGGCCTGTGGCTCTCGTGGATGTGGAACCTGCCGTCCGGCGCGGCGATCGTGCTCGTGGCGGCCGCGCTGTTCTTCGTGGCGCTCGCGGCGGGGAGGCGAACGGCCTGGTGACCCCGACCCGAACGCTGCGTTCCTCCTAGTAGTCCACCGGCCGCAGGTAGAACTCGCCGATCGCGCTCGAGGAAAGCACCGCGACGGTGGGAAGCTCGCGCTTCCAGTGCGTCGACTGGAGACGGCGCCACACGAGCTCGACGGCCTCCCTCGCGAAGCCCGCGCGCACCAGGTCGTCCACACTGTATCCCTTGACGATCCAGTGCAGGATCGGGTCGGCCGTGTGGTACGAGATCCCGAGCTCATCCTCGTCGTTGACGTTGCGCACGAGGTCGGCGGTCGCCGGTTTCTCCACAATCACTTGCGGCACCCCGAGGTGACGCGCGAGCGCCCACACCTGGGTCTTGAAGAGGTCGCCGAGCGGGTTGATCGGAGGCGAGTCGTCCGCATGCCACGTGAAGTAGCCGAGCAGGCGCTCACTCTTGTTGCCCGTCCCGAGCGGAAGCGCGTCGAGCTTCGCCGACTGATCGAAGAGGATGACCGCGCGCAGGCGCGCCATCAGGTTCCCCTTCCGGAGCGGCGAGATCTCGGGCTCCCAGGCCTCCACGTAACGGTCGATCGGGTCGGTGATCTCGATCGTGCGCCCTTCGGCGCCGCACCCTTCCAGGGCCAGCTGCGCGTGCTCGAGGCTCTCGGGGCTCGAATCGCGGTAGGGTAGCCTGAACCCGAACACGTTCTCGGGTCCGAGCGCCCGACAGGCGAGATAGAGCGAGACCGCGGAGTCGACCCCCCCGGACACGGCGATGACCACGCGCTCGAACCCACGCCTGCGTGTCACCTCCTCGCGGATGAACTCCACCAACGTCCGCTCGACCAGGTCGAGATCGAGCTCCAGCAAGCCCGGCGCGTGCAGGTCCGCACCGTCCGATACCACCGCCCCCCGCCCCGCCAACGTGGGAGGCACCACCTCGTCGGAAGCCGGCTCCTCCTCGATCGTCTCTTCACGCTCGGCCGGCGGCCCGGGCGCGTGCGTCTCCTGGAGGGACCGCTGCAGATGCGGAAGCATCTGCTCGAGATCGGCCAGCAGCGGTGACGCCACCCTCGCCCTGTCGATGGCCGAGGCATCCAGGGGTGCGATCGTCACCCCCGCTTCGAGTAGCGGACCGCGCGCGAGGATCCGCCCGTCGGGCCCAACCGCGAAGGATCCTCCGGGAAAGAGCTTCCCGCCCTCCGAGCCGACGAGCTGCGTGACGACCACGAACACGCCGTGCTCGAGCGCCGCGCTCGGAGCGAGTTGCTCCCAGCGCTCGAGATTCGCGGGGCGGCCGTTCCCGGACGGTCCGAAATCACGAGCCGGAGACGCGCTCACCACGACGAGGAGCTCCGCACCACCGAGCGCGAGGATCGTCGGAGGCAACGAATGCCACATCTCCTCGCAGATGAGCAGCCCCATGCGCCCGAAGCGGGTGTCGAACGCCCGCAACGCCGTCCCGGGCTCCACGAAGCGTGCCTCGTCGAAGATCCCATATGTGGCGAGGAACATCTTCCGGTGCACGTGACGGGTCTTCCAGACCGCCCCGTCGGGGGTCAGGTAGGCCACGCTGTTGTAGAGGCGCCGACGCCAGCGCTCGTAGAAGCCCACCACGATGTCCGGGGCGTCGGGGGGTGGACTCCCGAGCGACTCCGCCAGCTGCTCGGCCGTCAACGCGGCCTCCGCGACGCCTCCCTCGAGGAAGTAGCCGCTGAGGGACGCCTCGGGAAGGACGACCAGGTCCGCCGCCGAAGCCTGCTCCGCCACGATGGAGCGTACAGCCGCCACGTTGCCGCTCACGTCGGCCTTGCGGGGCTTGAACTGCACCATTGCCACCCGCAGGGGCGACCGAGCCTCGTTTTCGTTCATCGACAGCCACTCGAAGGGACCGGACCACCTGGTTTCGGCCGGGAAGGCACCGCATCCCGGCGCTCCAAAGGTATGCGTTCCCGTTGACCCGTGCAGGTGGCTCCGCGCAGCTTTGACGTGTGGTCAGCCCCCCTTCGTCCGACCCGCGCTCCGAAATCGCAACGGTACCGGTGTGGGACCGTCCCAACCGGAACGACGCCGAGGAGCGGGTGTTAGAGGGTGGACCCTGAAGCGCCCCCACCAGCCTCAGAGCGCCTGCGATGAATCGACGCATCCCGATCCTGTTCCTGGCCCTGGCCGTCTTCGCCCCGGGCCTCCACGCGCAGCAGGACTCCTCCGCCAGGAAGCTTCCGTCCGGTGACGAGTCCGACGTGTTCGCCAGCGCGCTGCACGCCATCGCCAGCATGCACATGGATGCCCCCACGGACTCCTCGCTGCTGGCCGGCGCGCTCCAGGGGATGATCCAGTCGCTCTACGACCCCTACGCGGCAGTCTATACGGTCAAGCAGGGCAAGAACTTCGACCAGGAGACGACCGGGAGCTATTCCGGGATCGGCCTCACCATCCAGCTCCTGAACAAGCGGGTCACGGTCACCGCCGTCTTCCGGAAGACGCCTGCGGCGAACGCCGGGATCCAGCTCGGGGACCAGATCATCGGAGTCAACCATCACGACGCGACCTCATGGAGCACGGAGATGGCGTCCGACTCGATCAAGGGGCCCGTCGGCACGTCGGTGACGCTGAAGATCGCCCGTCCCGGCTACGCGCAGCCGTTCACCTTCGAGCTCCAGAGAGACTCCGTGCACGTGCCCGCCGTGAGCTACGGGGTGCTCGACGGTGACATCGGCTACATCGTCCTCGACCGTGTGGCGCGCAACGCCGCCCGCGAGATGGACGGTGCCCTCCGCCACCTCTCCAACACGCACGGCCTCATCATCGACCTGCGCGGCAACCCCGGTGGGTTCCTCGACGAGTCACTCTGGCTCGCGGATCTCTTCCTGCCGGAAGGCGACACGCTGGCGAGCACCCGGCAGCGCATTCCGGGAGAGCCCAAGAGCGACGTCGATACCGAAGCGTACGAGGCGCGGATGCCTCCGCGTGTGCCGCATCTTCCGATCGTGATGCTCGTGGACGGATACACGGCTTCCGGCGCAGAGATCTTCGCCGGAGCGCTGCAGGATCACGACCGCGCGTTGATCCTCGGCCAGCGCAGCTTCGGGAAGGGCGTCATGCAGAGCGTCATCCCTCTGCCACACGGCCAGCGAATGAAGTTCACGACCGGAACCTGGCTCACCCCGCTCGGGCGCTCGCTCCACCGGCCCCGTGCGATGGACGGACAACCGCTGCCGGAAGACACCGATACGCTACCCGTGGTCACGACCGCCGATGGACGCAAGCTGCGCGCGGGCGGCGGCATTTTCCCGGACCTGCCGATCAAGCCCGATACGCTCACGCTGAACGAGCGCGCCCTGCTGAGGGCGGCGGGCAAGGCACAGTTCCCCCTCGCGCAGAAGATCAGCGAGTTCGCCCTGAGAACCTCGAAGGATCTGCTCGCGGACAGCACGAAGGCCTCGTTGAATCCGGACAGCCTGCACGTCTGGATGGACTCGCTCGTCGCCGGTGGCCTGCCGGACTCGACCGTGTACGCTCCGGGCGTTCGGAGCTACCTGTCCTGGGAGATCCGCATGCGCGTGGCGCAACAGATGGACGAGGTCGGCCGGGAAGCCCGGTTCCGCATGGAGCGCGATCCGGTGCTCACCGAAGCCGTGCACCTGCTCTCTTCCGCGAACAGCCAGAAGGCGCTGTTCGCGGAGGCAGACAAGGCCAGAGCCGAGCAGGACGCCCGGCGGGCCGACAAGGAGAAGGTCGGCGCGAACCACTGACGGGCGGGCCGACAAGCCCTCCCGACCGATTCGAGACCGGGCCCCCGGGCTACGCCCGCGGGTGGTACTTGCGGTGCACGTCACGCAGGTACTCTCGATCCACGTGCGTGTAGATCTGCGTGGTCGAGATGTCCGCGTGGCCGAGGAGTTGCTGGACGACCACCAGGTCCGCGCCTCCCTCCAGCAGATGGGTCGCGAACGTGTGGCGTAGCGTGTGCGGTGAGACCTTCTTCGAGATCCCGGCGCGCCGCGCCGACTTCTTGACGAGCGTCCAGACCGCCATGCGGGTCAGGGACCGGCCGCGCGCGTTCAGGAAGACCCGGTCCGATGAGGAAGGCCCGCGGCCCAGCGTCGGGCGAAGGTCGCGCAGATAGCGCTCGATGGTCCGCAAGGCGGGCGCACCCACCGGCACGATCCGCTCCTTCGAGCCCTTGCCGAACACGGTTACGAAGCCCTCGTCCGCATCGAGGCTCGTGAGCGGGAGCTCCACGAGCTCCGACACCCTGAGCCCGGAAGCGTAGAGGAGCTCCAGGATCGCCCGGTCGCGCCAGTAGAGCGCGTGATCCGGGTCCGGCGCGTCGAGAAGCCGCTCCACCTCCTTACGGGTCAGAAAGTCCGGCAGACGCCGCCCCACCTTGGGAGACTGAAGCCGATCGGTCGGATCGGCCGTCACGGCGCCCTCCGAAAGGAGAAACGTGAAGTAGGTGCGCACCGCCGACTGCGCACGTCGAATCGACGTGGGGGCCAGTCCCGCGTCCTTCAGAGAGAGAACCCAGGCTCGCAGGTGCGCGGCGGTCACGGCCGACGGCGTTCGCACACCGCGCTCATCCAGGAAGGTCATCCAACGGCTCAGGTCCCGGGTGTACGCGGCGATCGTGCGATCGGACAGACCTCTCTCGAACGTCAGGTAGTCCTGAAACTGCTCCAGCCGGAAGGAACGGAGATCACTCATGGTGTCGGGTCCGCCACCACCAGAGTCCGATCGCGGCCCCGACCACCAGCGCGACGGCCACCAGGACGTGGTTCACGCTCGAGACCATCTCGAAGACCCTGTCGAGGTTGTGACCGGCGAGCGTGCCGAGCCACACGAGCGCGCCGTACCAGATCGCCGAAGCCAGCGCGATCGGGAGCGCGACGGGCAAGAAGCGTTGGCGCGAAACGCCCGCGAACACCGGTACCACGGAGCGAAGTCCGGGCAGGAAGCGCATGAAGAAGACGGCCAGCACGCCCCAGCGCGCGTAGAAGCCCCTCATGCGTTTCATCTGGATGTCGTTCAGCAGGTGGCGTCCCCATCCCAGCTCGAAGAAGACCGGACCATGCGTACGCCCCACACGGTACATCACGAGCGCCGACGCGACGTTGCCGATCCAGGTGGCGAGGAAGACCCAGCGGGCTTCGAGGCCGCCGGCGGCTGAAAGCACCCCTCCCAGAAGGACGAACGTATCGGCCGGAACGGCCGGCACGACGTTCTCGAGGGCGGCTCCCCCACCCAGCGCCGCGTAGACCAGGATCCGCGGGACTCCCGCGGCCCAGGCCAGGATGGCGTCCACCACAACCTACCTCGTTCCGGCCGCCGCCGGAGCGGCCGCTACAGTGGCAATCCCTCGTCGGTCGCGCCCCAGGCCCCCTCGAGCCCGCCGACGGAGTCGATGAGCGCGACGGCGTGGACCGCGAGCCCTTCCCCGGCTCCGATCCACCCCATCCCGTCGTTGCTCTTGCCCTTCACGGAGATCGCGCTCGGCCCCGTACCCAGGACCTCGCCGAGTCGCTGTCTCATCGCGTCCGCGTACGGTGAGACCTTCGGCCGCTCGCACACGACGGTGACATCCACATTCACGACCTGATAGTTGCGCGCCTCCAGGATGAACACCACCCGGCGCAGGAGATCGAGAGAATCGGCTCCCTTCCACGCGTCGTCGTCCGGCGGAAAATGTGTGCCGATGTCGCCGGCCGCCGCCGCGCCAAGCAGCGCGTCGATAACCGCATGAGCCACGGCATCGCCGTCGGAATGGCCGATCAGACCCGGATGATCGGGAATCTGGACGCCCCCGAGGACGAGCGTTCGGTCCCCGCCGAAGCGATGCGAGTCGTAACCACTGCCGATTCTCATCTCATATGGCTCGGCTCAGGACCACCGCTTCAAGGCCAGACACACGTTGTGCCCTCCGAACCCGAACGAGTTCGTCAGGGCGATCTCGACCTCCCGCTCGACCATCCCGCCGTGCGCGTAGTCCAGATCGCACTCCGGATCCGCCTCCTCGAAGTTGATGGTCGGGGGAATCCGACCTTCGCGGCAAACCTCCGTACATACGATGGCCTCGAGCGCGCCGGCCGCCCCGAGCAGGTGCCCGGTCATCGACTTGGTGGAGCCCACGACGATCTCGTACGCCCGCTCACCGAGCACGGACTTGATCGCGCTCGTCTCGATGGCGTCGGCCATCGTCGAGGTACCGTGTGCGTTGACGTAGTCCACGTCGCCCGCGGTGATGCCGGCATGCTCCATGGCCATTCGCATCGCGTGCTGGGCGCCATGACCACCCGGCGGGGGTGCGGTGATGTGGTGTGCGTCGCCGGAGAGGCCGTAGCCCACCACCTCCGCGAAGACCGTGGCGCCGCGCTCGAGCGCGTGATCGAGCTCCTCGAGCACGAGCGCCCCGGCTCCCTCGCCGATGACGAACCCGTCGCGGTGGGCGTCGAACGGCCGGCTGGCGTGGGTGGGATCGTCGTTGCGCGTCGACATCGCCTTCATGGACGAGAAGCCCGCGATCGTCATGGGCGTGATCGTGGCCTCGGCGCCCCCGGCGAGCATCAGGTCCGCGTCGCCGTTGCGAATGAGCCGCATCGCGTCACCGATCGCGTGTGCCGAGGAGGCACACGCGGACACCGTGGCGTAGTTGGGCCCCTGGAGACCGTAGCGGATCGAGATGAGGCCGGCCGAGATGTCCGGGATGAACATGGGCACGAAGAACGGGCTCACGCGGTTCGGGCCCTGCTCGATGAGCTTCCGGTGCTGCTCTTCGAAGGTCGCGATGCCTCCGATCCCGCTGCCGAAGATCACGCCGAAGCGGTGCGCATCCGTGGTCTCCGGCACGCCCTCCAGCTCCGCCGACGCCATGGCCTGGGTAGCGGCACCCAGCGCGAACTGCGCGACGCGGTCGAAGCGACGCGCGTCACGCTTGTCCATGTATTGGAGCGGATCGAAATCCCGGACTTCACACGCGATCCGCGTGGCGAAGTCTTCGGTCGCCTCGAATGCCGTGATCGGTCCTGCGCCGCTCGTTCCGGCGAGCAGGCTCGACCACATCGTGGAAACGTCACTCCCCAGCGGGGAGATTACGCCCATACCCGTGATGACGACGCGTCGGCCATCACCCGGTCCGTTTCTCCCCGTCATGCCCATGCGCCGTGCAGGAGTCCGCTCAGTCCCCCGCCTCGGCGGAGTGCTTCTTCAGGTAGTCGATCGCGTCGCCCACGGTGCGCATCTGCTCGGCGTCCTCGTCGGGGATGTCGATCCCGAACTCCTCCTCGAACGCCATGACGAGCTCCACCGTGTCGAGGGAGTCCGCCCCCAGGTCCTCAACGAACGAAGCGTCGTTGGACACCTTCTCCGGCTCCACGCCCAGCTCGTTGATGATGATCTCCTTGACCCTGGCCTCGGTGGGCTCACTCATGTGTCCTCCTTGCGTGTTATTGAAGTCCGGCTGTCTCTCACGACAAAAAATCGGCCCGCCGACGGCGTCACATCACCATTCCGCCGTCGACCGCCAGAACCTGGCCGGTAATGTAGCGAGCCCCGGGGCCCGCGAGAAAGCGAACGACGCCGGCCACGTCATCCGGCTCGCCGAGCCCACCCAGCGGGATGTGCTCCTGGAGCTCCTCCACCTGCGCTTCGGACAGAACGTCCGTCATGTCGGTGCGTATGAATCCCGGCGCGACCGCGTTGCAGCGCACCCCTCTCGGGGCGAGCTCCTTGGCAACGCTCTTGGTCAAGCCCACCAGGCCTGCCTTCGAGGCGGCATAGTTGGCCTGGCCCGGGTTCCCGATGAGGCCCACCACGGAGGTGATGTTGATGATCACCCCGTCCTTGCGCTTCATCATTCCCCGGGCAATGGACCGTATCAAGTTGAAGGCGCCCTTGAGGTTGGTGCCAATCACCTCATCGAATTCCTCATCCTTCATCCGCAGCAGGAGATTGTCCCGGGTGATCCCCGCGTTGTTCACGAGGATGTCGAGCGGTCCGAGGTCGGCCTCGATCCGACGCACCACTTCCTTCGCCTGCTCGGCGTCCGAAACGTCACATGCGTAGCCCCGGTGCTCCGAGCCGGGAAGCGATCCGGCGGCCGCCTCCGCCCGTTCTCCGTTCCGGGCCACCACGGCCACGCGTGCCCCGCCCTCGGCCAGGCTGCCCGCGATCGCCAGACCGATCCCCCGGGACCCTCCCGTGACGAGGGCGACCTTCCCTTCCAGCTCGCGCTGCGGCATGCTCAACGTTCTCCTCCGAACGACTCGACGTCGGCCGGCTCACCCAGGGAGGTACACGGTACGCCCCGAGCGTTCCGTCGATTGAGGCCTGTCAGGACACTGCCGGGCCCCAGCTCCAGGAACCGGTCTACCCCGGCCTCCACCATCGTTTCCACCGAGCGCGACCAGCGGACCGGTGAGGTCAGCTGCTCCACCAGGAGCTTGCGCGCATCGTCTTTCGAGGAAACGGGAGCGGCCGTCACGTTGGACACGACAGGAAAGGCGGGATCGTGCATCTCGACGGACGCCAGCTTGGCGGCGAGTCCTTCCGCCGCCGGCGCCATGAGCGGCGAGTGGAACGCCCCCGAGACGTTGAGACGCACCACGCGACGTGCTCCGGCTTCCTGAGCGAGCGCCATCCCCTGCTCCACTCCGGCGACGTCTCCGCTCACCACGGTCTGGCCGGACGAGTTGAAGTTCGCCGGAACGCAGATCCCCTCGGTCACGGAGGCGCACACTTCCTCCAGGGCGGAATCGTCGAGACCGAGGATCGCCGCCATCGTACCGGGCCTCTCCTGTCCGGCCTCGAACATGAGCTCACCCCGCAGCCGTACGATGTCGAGCGCATCGGCGAAGGCGAGGGTACCGGCAGCCACATGGGCGCTGAACTCCCCGAGGGAGTGTCCCGCCGCGTGGGCGACAGGCCCCATCCGCTCCCGCACCAGCGTCAGCACCGCGACGGAGTGCGTGAGAATGGCGGGCTGAGCGTTGCGGGTGGCGGTGAGCTCCTCCTCCGGGCCTTCCGCCATGAGCTGCGAGAGGGAGAATCCGAGCACGTCGTCGGCCTCCTCGACGATGCGGGCCGCCTCGGGAAAGGCTTCGGCGAGGGGGCGGGCCATGCCTACGTACTGCGACCCCTGTCCGGGAAACAGAAGTGCCAACGTCATGAGCAAGTGGGGGGTTCGAGAACCAGGCTCGTTCGATCTACGAGAACGCGCTTCCAGAAGCTTCTAGAACTTGAACACCATGGCGCCCCACGTAAGACCCGCGCCGAAGGCGGCGGACAGTACGTTGGCACCCGGGGTTATGCGCCCCTGCTCCTGCGCTTCGTCGAGGGCGACCGGAATGGAGGCGGAGCTCATGTTCCCGTATCGATCGAGGTTCACGAACACCTTCTCCATCGGGATACCGGCGTACTTGGCCGTCGCCTCGATGATGCGGATGTTGGCCTGGTGTGGAACCAGGAGGTCGACGTCCTGCGCCGTCAGCCCCGCGTGCTGGAGGGCGAGGTCACAGGCTTCCGCCATCGAGCGCACGGCGTTCTTGAAGACCTCCCGTCCCTCCATGCGGAGCAGGTGGTCACGCCGTCCGAGCACGTCCTCGTTCAGAGGCTCGGCGTTGCCACCGGCGGGCCGGTAGAGGAGGTTCGCCAGCTTCCCGTCCGAGCGCAGATGGCTGGAGACGATCCCCCGGCCGGATCCGTTGGCCGGCCGAACCACCGCCGCGCCGGCCCCGTCACCGAAGAGCACGCAGGTAGAGCGGTCGGTCCAGTCTACGATCGCGCTCATCTTCTCCGTGGAGACGACCACCGCGACCTCGCCGCGACCGGCCGTCAGATACCCTTCGGCGAGCGTCACGCCATACAGGAAGCCACTGCACGCGGCCATGAGATCGAACGCCATGGCGTTCGTGCATCCGAGCAGCGCCTGCGTATCGCACGCCGTAGAAGGAAGCCACCGGTCCGGGGTCGCGGTCGTCAGGATGAGGAGATCCACCTCGCCGGGCTGGACGCCGGCGCGCTCCATGGCCACGCGCGCGGCCTCCGCCCCCATATAGGCGGCGTTCTCACCCTCGGGCGCGATGCGTCGCTCGCGAATTCCGGTTCGCGTCCTGATCCAATCGTCCGACGTCTCCACGATCTTCTCGAGGTCGTGGTTCGTCATGACGTTGTCCGGGAGGTACCTGCCGGTTGAAACGATCTCGACGATCGGCTTCGGCTTCCTCATGATGCTTCCGATGCCTCCTCCGACCGATCCCGGCCGGGTAGCTCGCGAGCGACGTGCCGAACCATGCCGGCGCGAACGGACCGGGCTGCGACCCCGATGGCCTTCTGGATCGCCTTGGGTGGCGATCCTCCATGACAGATGATCGACACGCCGTCGACGCCCAGGAGCGGCGCACCACCGTACTCCGCGTAGTCGAGGACGCTGAAGACACCCTTCAGGTCGAGCGTCTCCTTCGCCGGCCCCAGCTTCTCGGTCAGCAGGCCGATGATGAAGGCTGCCACCGACTCGTAGAACTTGAGGAGCACGTTCCCCACGAAGCCGTCGCAGACGACGACGTCGGCCACGCCGCGGATGAGGTCCCGCCCCTCCACGTTGCCGATGAAGTTCAAGCCCTCTTCGGCGGCGAGCAGCCGGTGGGTCTCCATGGTCCGCTCGTCGCCCTTCTCCGGCTCCTCACCGATGTTGAGCAGCGCCACTCGCGGCTCGGATCGGTGCATCAGATCACGCGCGTAGACCTTGCCCAGGTGCGCGAACTGCACCAGATGCTGTGGCTTGCAGTCGACGTTGGCACCGGCGTCGAGCATGAGACACGGAAGCGACGCCGTAGGCAGCACGGTGCCCACCGCCGGCCGATCCACGCCGGGCAGCGCCCGCAGCGTGAAGAGCGACGTGGCCATGACCGCGCCCGTCGATCCAGCACTGACGAACGCGTCGGCCTTACCTTCCTGATGGAGCTTGAGTCCTACGACGATCGAAGAGTCGGGCTTGCGGCGCAGCACCGACGCCGGAGAGTCGCTTGCCGTCACCCGGTCGGGTGCATGGTGTACATGCAGTCGCCCATCCGGGATATCGCCGTGCTTCGCGACTTCTGCCTCGACGATCTCCCGGTCCCCGACCAGGATGATCTCCAGGTCGGGCTCGAGCTCCCGAAGGGCAGCGACCGCCCCGGCGACCTCGATCGCCGGAGCCCGGTCGGTACCCATCGCATCCAGCGCGATGCGCACCGCGTCAGTCTACTTCGACCTCGAGAACGGCCTCGCCCCGGTAGTATCCACAGTTGGGGCAGACCCGGTGCGGCGCCTTGGGATCGCCACATCTCGGACAAGCGTTGACCGTTACGGCCTCCGCCTTGTAATGCGTCCGCCTCTTCCGCTTGCGCTGCTTCGAGGTCCGCTTCTTCGGCACAGCCATGTGCGACTTACTCCTTCTTTAGCGCCCGGAGGGCGTCCCATCTGGGATCGGCCTCACTCCGCGTACAGTTGCACGAGCTCGTGTTCAGGTTCGTCCCGCACTGGGGGCACAGACCTTTGCACTCCGGGTCACACACCACGTAGGGATCGATGGCGAGGATGGCCTCCTCGCGCACCGGCTCTCGCAAATCGACGTCCCCGGCCTTCGGATCGAAGAGGCGAACCTCCGCGTCATCCTCCAGACCGGGCGTGTCCGAGGGGAGAAACGCCATGGTCACCTCGGTCACGAGCTTTCCCGCCACCGGCTCGAGACAACGCCGGCATTCCTGGCTCAGATCCGCCTCGATGGACCCGTGCACGAGGACCTCGCCGCTGCCCGCGTAGGACGCCCGGAGGCGTACTTCCACAGGACTCGCGAACGTCACCCCGATGTCCTCCCAGAGTGGATCGTCCGCACGTACCGAAGCCTCGACACGCGCGGATCCTTCCCGCGCGAGACGAGCTAGATCGAGCCTGAGCATAGTCGTGAAAACTAGCCGGCGCCCCGGAAGGTGTCTACCTCTTTTCGGCAGATCCGGTGGCGCGCGCTCCGGGGCGCCCTACGCCTGGAAGACGCCGATGCGCTCGTGCTCGGAAAAGAAGAAGCGGATCTCGGCAGCCGCGTTCTCGTCGGAGTCGGACGCGTGGATCGCGTTACGCTCCTTCGACTCCGCATAGAGCTTGCGCACCGTGCCCTCGGCCGCTTCGGCCGGGTCGGTGGCCCCGATCGTGTCGCGAAGCTTCGACACGGCGCCGTCGGCCTCGAGAACCATGGGGATGACGGGTCCGGACGTCATGAATCGCACGAGCGATTCGTAGAACGGACGCTCGCGGTGGACCGCGTAGAAGGCTCCCGCCTGCTTCGCGCTGAGCCGCGTCATCTTGAGCGCGCGCACACTGAAGCCGGCGGCTTCGAGATGGGCCAGGATCTTCCCCGCCTTGCCTGACGCCACTGCGTCGGGCTTGATGATGGCCAATGTCTGGTTCATGACTCGCTTTCGTTTTCGGTTTCGTCGTTTCCGTCTACGTCCGGCTCTCCGAAGAGTGCCTTGAGCACGGTGTCCCGGGTGACGAAGCCGATGAACTCGCCTTCGCGCACCACCGGAAGCTGCTCCACATCCCGGTTCACCAGCATGTTCGCCGCTTCGACCAGGGCTTGATCCTCGGACACGCACAACACGGTCCGGGTCATGAGATCCCGGGCGGCGGCGGTCCCGATGTCGGGCGCCTCGTCGTCCTCGCCATGGCGCCCGGTCCGCAGCAGATACCCGAGCGCGTCACCCGCGGTGAGGATTCCCAGCACCTCGTAGCGGTCCCCCACGACCGGGACCGCCCGCACGCCCCGTCGCACCATCAGGTCCACCACTTCCTGTAGCGGGGTATCGGGATAGACCCGGTAGCGCGCCGGTACCAGCGCATCCTCCGCCAGGAGACGGGCCCGAAACTCCGTGCCCATCAACTCCTTCATCCCCCGGATGTCCGAGATCGAGCGTGCCGCGAGCAAACGCTCCGAGCGTCCGCGATCGCGCAGAGCCTTCGCGATCGCGGGCACGATCTGCTGCTTCGCGCCCGTCAGCTTCCCCGATGCCAGGAGCAGCACCACGGCGCGGGCATCGCCGCGAATCGGCCGACCTTCGGCCGTCACGGTGAATCGCTCCCGCGACACGCCGATGGAGACCGCCGGCCCCGAGAGCGTCTCCAGCGTCCCGACCACGATGACGACGTCCGGGTTGACCCGGATCACCTCGCCCTGGCTCCCGAACGCCAGGTCGCGCGCCAGCTTCAGCGCCCGGTGCTCCTCCAGCGTGCCGTCCTCGACGGCCTGCAGGAGGATACGCCTGAGCGCCTCGTCCAGGTCCGCGGCTTCCAGAGGCACCGCGGCCCACGCATCAACGAGGAGATCCGCGAGCTTCATCCGAGTCCGATCCGTCCTAGAGATGGGCGGCTGCTATAGAACGGAGCGTGGCCCGGGGCTCCGACGGACCCCCGGGCCTCACGCGCTACGCCATCCGCTCCTGGAGCAGATCCACGATGTCGGCCGGCCGTCGGGCCACGGCGATGCCGTTGTCCTCGAACGCCTTCATCTTCTCTTCGGCCGTACCCGCGGAGCCGCTGATGATCGCGCCCGCATGGCCCATCCTGCGGCCTGGAGGAGCGGTCTGGCCGGCGATGAAGCCGACGACCGGCACGTCGACGTGCTCCTTCACGTAGGCGGCGGCTTCCTGCTCGTCCGTGCCGCCGATCTCGCCGATCATCACGATGGCCTCGGTGTCGGGATCCTCATGGAAGGCCTTCAGACAATCCACGAAGTTGGTCCCGATCAGCGGATCGCCGCCGATGCCGACGCATGTGGTCTGGCCGAGACCCACGTTGGTGAGCTGGAACACGGCCTCGTACGTGAGCGTGCCCGAGCGAGACACGACGCCGACGCGCCCCTCCTTCACGATCTGAGCGGGGAGAATGCCCACCTTCGACTTCCCGGGCGAGATCAGCCCGGGGCAGTTGGGCCCGAGCACCCGCACACCCTTGTCGCGGGCGAACGCATGGGCGCGTGCCATGTCCTGGACGGGAACGCCCTCGGTGATGGCGACCACCAGGCTCACACCGGAGTCCACGGCCTCCATGATCGCTCCGGCGGCGAACGCCGGCGGCACGTAGATCACCGACGTGTTCGCGCCGCTCTCCGAGACCGCCTCGTCCATGGTGTTGAAGATGGGAACGGTCTTGCCGTCGGGGCCCTCGAAGGTCTGCCCCCCCTTGCCGGGGGTCACGCCGGCCACCACGTGGGTGCCGTACTCCATCATCTGCTTCGTGTGGAACGACCCGTCACGTCCCGTGATGCCCTGGACGACCAGCCGGGTGTTCTCGTCGATGAAGATTGCCATGATCTATGCCTTTGCCATCGCCACGGCCTTCTCCACGACCTCGTCCATCGAGGTGAACGCGGAGAAGCCGGCTTCTTTGAGGATCTCGAGCGCCTCTGCTTCGTTGGTCCCGGTAAGCCGGATGACGATGGGCGGCCCGATCTCGATGCGCTTGGTGGCCTCCACGATTCCGTTGGCCACGTCGTCGCAGCGGGTGATGCCCCCGAAGATGTTGAAGAGGATGACCTTCACGTTCGGGTCGGCGGTGATGATCTCCAGGGCCGCCACGACCTTCTCGGGGTTCGACGAGCCGCCGATGTCGAGGAAGTTCGCCGGCTCGCCACCGTAGTACTTGACCAGGTCCATGGTCGCCATGGCGAGGCCGGCGCCGTTCACGCAGCAGCCCACGTCGCCCTCGAGCTTCACGAAGCTCAGCCCGGCCTCGCGCGCCTTGGTCTCCGACCACGGCTCGTCCGAGGTGTCGCGGAGCGCCGCGACGTCCGGCCGGCGTCCGAGCTCGCTGTCGTCGATGCTCATCTTCGCGTCGATCGCCTTGATCGTTCCGTCGGTCGTGGAGATCAACGGATTGATCTCGGCCATCGAGGCTCCCGAGTCGACGAACGCCCGATACAGCTGGGCGATGACCTTGCTGGCCTGCTTGACGAGGTCGGGATCGTCGTAGAGCGAGTTGGCGAGCCAGAGGGCCTGGTGCGGCAGGAGACCGTAACGGGGGTCGACCTGGAGCTTGCGGATCGCCTCGGGCTGCGTCCGGGCGACCTCCTCGATGTCGATCCCGCCCGCGGCCGACACCATGAACATGGGCGCCTGCGTCTTCCGGTCCATCAGCACCCCGACGTACGCCTCGGTGGCGATGTCCTCGGCGGGGGTCACCAGAACCTTCTGTACGGTGAGGCCCTTGATCTCCATACCGAGGATCGCGGAGGCGTGCTCACGCGCTTCCTCTGCCGTCTTCGCCAGCTTCACGCCGCCTGCCTTGCCGCGACCGCCCGAATGCACCTGGGCTTTCACGACGACCATCCCCCCGAACTTGCGGGCGATGGCCTCCGCCTCGTCGGGCGTCGTCGCCACCTCGCCCGGCGGCACCGGGATCCCGGCGGCGCGGAAGCGCTCCTTGGCCTGAAATTCGTGAATATTCATGACGTCTTCGCGTTCAGGTACGTGCATCGGCGCTAACAGCGCCGGCTCCTGGATGGGAGGGACTGTTGAAGCTACCAGCGGCCCGGAAGGGGATCAACGTCGCCCTCCGGCCCCACCCGCCTTCGCCTTTTCGAGCACTCCTCGCAGCTTCGTAAGCGCATCCCCATAGGCTTTCCACTCCCCACGGCGCAGGTGGGCATCGGCCGAGTCCAACAGGTCGAGCGCCCGCGCGGGCCATCCGCCCGTGGGTCCGGCGGCCGCGCGGGCTCCGGCGGTCGCGGGCGTGGGAGCCGGAGGCGGAATGTTGCCGCTCGCCAGCTCCCCGACCGCGGCGGAGAGCTCCGACGTGAAGGCCACCCGGCTTCCGTCACTCACCACGAAGCGTCGAAGCTCGGGAATCGCATCTGCGGCCGCGGCCAGGAATACGGGCTCCATGTACACGAGCCGGCCGTTCACGGGCACGAGGTGGAGATGACCGGTCCACACGTCGCTCCCTCCGGTCCGCCACAGGGAGAACTGCTGCGAGATGTGGGGATCCTGCTCGATGAGCGCCTCCACCTGGCGTGGTCCCGGGACCTGGTCGTCCACGGACACGTCGTAGAGAAGAAGGCTCGGGACCCCGCGATCGTCGGTCCGGGCGATCAGCATCGCCGTCAGGTTCTGGCGGCCCGCCGGGATGAAGACGGTCGTGAGGTTGAAGTGGACCGAGTCCTCGCCCGGAAGACGGTAGAGGCCGTATTCGGGGCGGTAGGGGACGGGATTCGTGCCCTGCGCCAGCTCGTGCGGAACCTCCCAGACGTCCTGCTGGCGGTGGAACGCCGGGGCGGTGTTCATGTGATAACGAAGGAGCACCTGGGCCTGGATGTTCATCAGGGCACGAGGATAGCGCAGGTGCCGGCGCAGCACCGTCGGCATGGAGTCGATCGGCTCGAAGAGTCCCGGAAACGCCTTCTCGTAGGCGTCGGCGAGTGGATCCGGCGCCGGCACCCGGTAGAAGTGCATGACGCCGCTCACGGCGTCGATCGTCACCTTGAAGCTGTTGCGCACGTAGGACACCGGCCGCATGAACTGGAGCGCGGTCGGGGTGGACAGCGGGAACATTCGCGTGGCGGTGAAGCCGTCGAGGATCCACACGACGTGCCCGTGGGTGATCACGGGATACGGAGGCTCCGGAAAACGCAGGAACGGGGCAACCGCCTCCACCCGATCGAAGATGCGCCGACGATAGACGAACCGGCTCGTGGACGAGATCTCCGAGGAGAACAGCAGGTTCGCGTCACGGAAACACCAGGCGAGCGCCAGCGTGCGCAGCTTGGAGCTGAGAAGGATCCCCGAGGGATAGTCGACCCCCACCTTCCCCGGGCCGCCTCCCGGCGCGAGAAACTGTGTCGACGATGCGTTCACGACCGCGTACGGCTCTTCCCTCGAACCGAAGAACACCTGCGGCCGCGTGAGCCTCAGAGCCATCGTGTCCAGACTCGAGTCCACCGTCGCCCGGCTCGCGCTCACGATGGTGTCGGGCGAGATGCCGGAGATGACCATGAGCGGCCGGCCCTGCGGCGTGCGCCGCGCGGCGAGGCTCGCCACGATCCCCGCTCCCTCGATGTAGAGCTGCCGCAGGTGCAGGTTCTGCCAATTCTGGTTCTTGATTCCCGAGGGATCGACCTCCCGCGCCGACAAGGCGACCGGTCTCGGGCCTTTCGGGCCGGGATACCGGTCGATCGTCACCTCGTGGAAGTTGTAGTACGGGTAGCGTGCCTCCACCTGGCGAAACGTGGTCAGCAGCGCGTTCTGGTTCCACACGGGGAGCCCGGCGAACTGCTTCGACGCCAACGGCCACTCCACCTCCTGGTCCGGCTCGTACGGGAACGGACGCCTGACCATCCGACCGAGGTCGAAGCCGCGGCGCGTGTACGCCAGGTTGTATCGGATGTAGGGCGTCTCCCGCTCCAGCTCGTTGGGCTGGACCCGGAAGCGCTGCACGAATCCCGGATACACCTCCAGGATCACGACGGAGGCGGCCACCAGCGACACCAGAGAAACGACGACCGGCCAGCCGCGGTTCTTCCAGGCGCCCCACATCACGCCGGCGGCGGCGGCCACGCACAGGATCGTCATCGTCTGCAGGGCCGGCAGACGCGCCTGCGCGTCCGCGTATCCGAAGATGCCCTGCACCGCGGACGTCCCGTGCAGGAGGGCGAGATACCGGCCCAGCCACATCCTGGTGGCCAGGAGCACGAGGAACGTGGCGAGGATCCCGCCGAGGTGGAGCCTCGGCAGGTTGTGGGCGACCACCCTGCCCCGGCCCCACCGAAGCACGCCGGTCGCCGCGTACCCGGCCGCGACCAGCGAGAAGACGAGGAAGACCACGATGAGGCCGAACGTCACGATGCTCCCGAGCACCGGCAGATTGAATACGTAGAAGCCGATATCCTTGCCCAGGATCGGATCGTGCATGCCCCACGTCGCGCCCTTCGCGAGCAGCAGCAGCTGCAGTCCCACCGACGACGGGACCGCCGCGCCGAACCAGCTCCCGAGAAGCACCGAGGTGGCGACCATCGCCCAGAAGACGTAGCCGTGGGGGATCTGCTCGGAGATCTCGATGTTGCCGAACCGCCGCTTGATCTGGATGCCGGACAGCGTACGGGCGACCAAGCGCAGGTTGGCGAAAACGACGATGGCCACCGCGACACCGGCGACGAAGCGGGTGCCCCACTCCCAGATCATCCGCTGCCAGAAGGCGGCGGCGAATCCCATGTGGTTCTGCCAGAGGATTTCGACGTAGGCGCCGGCCACGAGGCGCCCTACCATCACCAGAAGCCCCAGGACGACAACGACGGCTACGACCAGCCGCCCGCCCCGAAGCTTCGACAGGAACCGGCCGGGCTCAGGCATCGACCCCCTGGTCAGCGAGCCACCGCTCCACTTCGGCACGAATCTCGGAGAGCCGCTCCTCCGTTCGCGCCTCGAAGCGAGCAACGATCACGGGCTGTGTGTTGGACGTCCTCAGAAGCGCCCACCCGTCTCCGAACAGGACTCTCGCCCCATCCACGTCGATGACGTCGTGATCCTGCTTGAAGTGGCGAACGGCCGCCTCGACGACCTCCCACTTCTTTTCCTCCGTAACCTCGATGCGGATCTCGGCTGTGGATACGTAGCTCGGGAATTCCGCGACCATGGAGGACAGGGCCCGGCCCTGGCGTGCCACGAGGTCGATGAGGCGGCACGCGACATAGGGAGCGTCGTCGAAGCCGAAGTAGTCGTCGCCGACCATGATGTGGCCGGAAAGCTCCCCGGCGAGCACGGATCCGGTCTCCTTCATCTTCTGCTTGATGAGGGAGTGACCCGTCTTCCACATCACGGGCTCGCCGCCCGCCGCTCCGAACACCTCCGGCAGGACCTGCGAGCACTTCACGTCGAAGACGAGCTTCTGGCCCGGCCCGCGCTTGTCGAGCAGATCGAGGCCGAGCAGAAGGAGCAGGATGTCGCCGCGCAGGATCGCTCCGTTCTCGTCGACTACGCCGATCCTGTCGGCATCGCCATCGAACGCCACGCCCAGATCGAGCCCGCCCGCGCGCACGGCCTCGATGAGGTCGGCGAGATTCTCGTCGACCGTCGGATCGGGATGGTGATTCGGGAAGCTCCCGTCGGACTCGCAGAAGAGCGGCGTGACCTCCGCGCCCAGAGCCTCCAGAAGCGGCACCGCCACCAGCGCGCCCGTGCCGTTCCCCGCATCGACGGCTACGCGAAGGGGTCTCGCCAGATCGAACCGTCCACTCACGTCCCGCACGTAGCGATCGAGTACCTCGGCGCGCTCTCGCGTCCCCTCGCCGGAGCTCAGATCACCTTCCACGATGCGGCGGCGCAGGTCCTGGATCGTGTCTCCCCAGAGGGAGCCCGTCCCCACGCCCATCTTGATTCCGTTCCACTCGGGCGGATTGTGCGACCCGGTGATCTGCACGGAGCCGTCCGTGCCGGCCGTCGCGTGCGCCCAGTAGAGGGTGGGGGTCGGCACCATGCCGACATCCAGCACGTCCACGCCAGAGGCGAGCACCCCGGCGATGAGGGCTTCGGCCAGCTCGGGCGAGGTGAGCCGGTTGTCGTGGCCCACGGCCGCGCGTGGGACGTCCTTGCCCGAGACCTGACGCAGGTGGGATCCGAACGCGCGTCCTACAGCCTCGGCGACGCCTGCATCGAGGTCCTCACCCACGATCCCGCGGATGTCGTACTGGCGGAAGATCCGCTCCGAGGGACCTCCCTCCATCGTCATGGGCCTACGCTCAGCACACTGCCGCTCGGGAATCCGAGTCCATGCACGCTCATGTGCGCGAACTGGAGCGCCGAGGACGGGAAGATTCCCAGGTAGACGATGAGCGCCACGCTCACCAGAAGCGCCACGCGCATCGGCAGCGGCGCCATCACGCCACGGTGGGTCTCTTCGGACGCCGAGTCACGCATCCACATGAACCAGGCCACGCGCAGGTAATACCAGTACGACGTGAGCGTGGCCATGACGAGGATGACCGAAAGGACCCATTCCTTCGAGTCCGCGGCGCCCTGGAGCAGGTAGAACTTGCCCATGAAGCCGGCCGTACCCGGGAATCCCGCCAGGGAAAGCAGGAAGATGGTCAGAAGCACGCCGAGGAACGGCTGCGCCCATCCGAAGCCGGCGTAATCCTCGATCTGCAACCGCTCCTCCCCTTGCCTGCCCACGCTGATCACGATGGCGAAGGCGCCGATGTTCATGAGCGTGTACACGAGCAGGTAGAAGAGGATTCCGGACGTCGCGATCTCGTTGCCGGCCGACAGCGCCACGAGCAGGTATCCCGCATGCGCGATGCTCGAGTACGCGAGCATCCGCTTGACGTTCGACTGGACCAGCGCGACGAGGTTGGCCACGACCATCGTGATGGCCGCCAGCCACCACACGATCGGGAACCACGTGCTGTAGTCCGCGTTGAACGCGACGAGGAAGACCCTCAGGAACGCCACGAACGCGGCCGCCTTGACCCCCGCGGACATGAATGCGGTCACCGGAGCCGGCGCACCCTCGTAGACGTCGGGCGTCCACATGTGGAACGGAACGGCCGACACCTTGAACGCGAAGCCCACGGCGAGGAACACGATGGCCGCGGTGAGCAGTGCATGCGACCCGGGAAGCTGGCTGGCGGAGTTGGCGATGATCCAGACGTTCGTGCTGCCGGTGGCGCCGTAGACCAGGGCGATCCCGTAGAGGAAGAACCCCGTGGAGAACGCGCCCAGGAGGAAGTACTTCAACCCGGCCTCCGCCGACTTGCGATCCCGACGGTTGAAGGCGGTGAGCGCGTACACCGAGATCGACATGACCTCGAGGCCCAGGAAGATCACGATCAGGTCGCGCGCCGACCCCATGAACATCATGCCGGCCGTCGCCAGGAGCACGAGCCCGTAGAATTCGCCGGCCTGGAGGCGCTGCCGCATCACGTAGCCGAACGAGATGAGGATCGTGAGCGCCGCCGCGAGCAGGAAGACCCAGTTCGCATAGAGGCTGAGCCGGTCGACGGCCATCATGCCCGTGCGGTCCAACTCGGTGACCCCGTAGAGCCAACCGTTCGTGGCCGCGGCCAACAGCACGCCGACGAGCGCGAGCCATCCGAGCTCGGTACCCGCACCGAAGGCCGGATCACGGTCCGCGGTGGTGCGCTCCCTTCCGGGACGATGCTTGCCGGACACGCCGGCGATCAGGACCACCATTCCCCAGGCGCAGAGGACGATCTCCGGCAGGAGCGCCCAGACGTAGTCCAGGTTTCGGCTGAAGTCGAGTTCCATGGTCAGTCGCCGTTCGGAGCCTGTGCGAGGGGGGCAGCGGACCGCGTCGGGGAGGGAGCGTAGAGCACGGTCGACCCTTTGAAATGAATCTGGTTCGCCATCGCGCTGGTGGGGCCCGCGGTCTCGACCCGCTCGAGCACGGCCTGCACGCTCGGCTCCATCCTCCGCAGGAAGGGCGTCGGGTCCCACCCGATCCAGATCATGAGCGCGCACAACGGTGCGAGGATGGCGATCTCGCGCCGCGATAGGTCCTTCATCTGGCGGCTCTCGGGCTTGTCGAGCGCGTTGAAGAAGACGCGCTGAACCATCGGCAGCATGTAGTACGCAGCGAAGATCACGCCACCCGCCGCGAAGACCGCGACGGCCGGGTGATGCTCGAACGTGCCCAGGAGGGAGAGGAACTCACCCACGAACCCGCTCGTGCCCGGCAGCCCGATGGACGCCAACGCCGTGATCATGAAGGCCGTCGCGAACCACGGCGTGACCCTCCCGATACCGCCGAAGTCGGCGATCAGGCGCGTGTGGCGGCGCTCGTACAGCATGCCGAGCAGGAGGAACAGAGCCCCCGTACTGACCCCGTGGGAGATCATCACGACGAGTCCACCCTGCAGGCCGTTCACCGTGAGCGCGAAGATGCCGAGGATCACGAACCCCATGTGCGCCACCGAAGTGTACGCCACGAGCTTCTTCGCATCCGGCTGGACGGCCGCGACCCACGCGGTGTAGAGGATCCCGATCACGGCCAGGGTGAGCATGGTCGAGACGACCGCCGGATTCTTCGCGGCCACGGGGAAGAGCGGAAGCAGGAACCGGAAGAAACCGTAGGTGCCCATCTTCAGCAGAA
The DNA here is from genome assembly GCA_046704545.1 of Longimicrobiales bacterium. Lineage (GTDB taxonomy): Bacteria > Gemmatimonadota > Gemmatimonadetes > Longimicrobiales > Gaopeijiaceae > SZUA-318. The sequence continues at coordinate 2,683 of JBJKRT010000065.1, read as the reverse complement.
CCGCGGCCAGCACGACGGAGCCCGGCGTCGGCGCTTCCACGTGGGCGTCCGGAAGCCAGGTGTGGAACGGGAAGATGGGAACCTTGACCGAGAACGCGAGCGCGAACGCGATGAACAGCAAGATCTGCTCGTGGCCCGAGAGCGGCACCTGCAGAAGGTCGGCGTAGGCGAACGTGTCGATGCCGAGCGTCGCCTTCGCACGATAGAACAGGTACAGGATGCCGACGAGCATCAGCAGCGAGCCGAACGCGGTGTAGAGGAAGAACTTGATGGCCGCGTAGATGCGCCGCTCACCGCCCCAGATGCCCACGATGAAGTACATCGGGACCAGGGTCAGCTCGAAGAAGACGTAGAAGAGGAACAGGTCCGTGGCGGTGAAGACCCCGATCACCCCGGCTTCCAGAAACAGCATCAGCGCGTAGAACGAGCGCTCACGCTTCTTGATGTAGTTCCAGGATCCGAGAATGGCGAGCGGCGTCGTGAGCGTGGTCAGCAGCACCATGAAGAGGCTGATTCCGTCCAGCCCCAGGGAATAGTTGATCCCCCAGGCGGGAATCCACGGAACGCTGCTCTGCATCTGCATGCCGGCCTTCGTGGGGTCGAACGCCCACCAGAGGCCCACGCTGAGCACGAACACGGCCAGGGACCACCAGAACGCCAGGATCTTGGCCTTGTCCTCGTCCGCCCAGAGCACGAGCCCCAGGCCGAGGACGGGAAGCCAGATGAGGGCGTGGAGGATCCAGCCGCCGTAGCCGATGGACTGCAGAAGTGCGGTCATCGTCAGAAGATCACCGAGCCGAGGATCACGAGCACCCCGACCGTGAGGATGAAGGCATACGTATTGACGGTTCCTGTCTGGAACATGCTGCCGACGAACCCGACACCGCGTGTCACGTATCCGGCGGCATTCACGATCCCGTCGATGAGGCCGGCATCGATCCACTTCCAGAGGAAGCGCGACGTCCGGATCACCGGTTGGACCACGGTACGGTCGTACAGCTCGTCGACGTACCACTTACGGTAGAGCACCCGCTTGAACCCGGCCGGCTCGGGAGACTCCGCGGCCGGCACGATCGTCCAGCCCTTCACGATCCGCGCCCCGACGATGATCGTGCCGATCGCGAGCAGCGTGGAGATCGCGCCCCAGAGCACCTCACCCCCCCCGACCGGGGCCGTCGTGGCGACCGGGCCGACATGCGCGAGGTAGATCTGGTGCGCCGAGGCCGTGACGGGCTCGAGCCAGTGGTGCAGCCACTCGCCCATGGGCAGCGCCCCGAAGAGGCCGAAGAACGACTTGTGGACCTCCTCGGGAACGTTGATCCACCCACCGAACGACGAGAGCACGGCCAACGCGATGAGCGGGACGGTCATCGTCCAGGGCACTTCGTGCAGGTGCTTGGCCTCCTCCTCCCCGGTTCGGTTCGAACCGTGGAAGGTCATGACCATGAGACGGGTCATGTAGAACGCGGTGAGGATCGCGGCGGCGAGCGCGAGCACCCAGTACACACGGTAGAACCCGGCGTACGGACCGACCGCTGCCGCACCCGACGCCCAGATGATCCCGTCCTTCGAGAAGAACCCGGCGAACGGCCAGACCCCCGCGATGGCGAAGGTGGCCACCCACATCGTGATCCAGGTGACCGGGAGGAAGCGCCTGAGCCCTCCCATGTTCCGCATGTCCTGCGCGTCCTGGTCCGAGTGCGTGTGATGCAGCGCGTGGTGCATGCTGTGGATCACCGCGCCGGAGCCGAGGAAGAGCAGCGCCTTGAAGAAGGCGTGGGACATCAGGTGGAAGATGCCTGCCGCGTACGCCCCCGCACCCACGCCCAGGAACATGTAGCCGAGCTGGGAGACCGTGGAGTACGCGAGGACCTTCTTGATGTCGTACTGAGCCAGGGCGATGGTGGCCGCGAAGAACGCGGTCAGCGCCCCGATGCCCGCGACCGTCACGCTTCCGACAGGCGAAAGCGAGAAGAGCACGGAGGAGCGCGCCACCAGATACACGCCGGCGGTCACCATCGTGGCCGCGTGGATCAGGGCGGACACGGGCGTCGGACCGGCCATCGCGTCGGGCAGCCACACGTAGAGCGGAATCTGCGCGCTCTTGCCCGTCGCGCCCAGCAGGAAGAGGAGCGTCACCGCCGTGACGATGCCCCCGCCGTACACCAGCTGCTCCGGCGCACCGTGGAAGATCGGCACGAAGCTCAGCGTGTGGAACGTCCGGAAGAGGAGGAACATCGCGAGCAGGAACCCGAAGTCCCCGATCCGGTTCACGATGAACGCCTTCTTGCCCGCGTTCGCCTTCTCCCGGTCACCGAACCAGAAGCCGATCAGCAGGTACGAGCAGAGCCCCACGCCTTCCCAGCCCACGAACATGAGCGGATAGCTCGACCCCATGACCAGGACGAGCATGAAGAAGACGAAGAGGTTCAGGTAGGCGAAGTACCGGGCGTAGCTCGGATCGTCCTCCATGTAGCCGACGCTGAACAGGTGGATCAGCGAGCTCACCCCGGTGACGACCATCATCATCACCATGGAGAGCTGATCCAGCTGCAACGCCACCGGCACCTTGAACGTCCCGGTGGACATCCACGTCCAGTACGTCCTCACCACCGGCTCCTCGAGCCCGGTGCCGAGCATGTGGACGAAGTTGACCAGCGTGATGAGGAATGCCAGGAAGACC
>JBJKRT010000064.1:0-7898 GCA_046704545.1 Longimicrobiales bacterium | reverse complement strand
CGTGCCGTGGTCGTATTCCGCGGTCGTCTCGTCCCAAGGCACCCCGAAGACGTCCCAGACGAGATCCAGTCCCCAGCTGGTGCGGCGACCGCCCTGCACACCGATCCGGGACCTCAGATACGGCACGTGCTTCGATTGGACCGTCCATCCTCCCCCCACGCCCACGACCCAGGCTCGCTCCGGACCGAACGACTTCTGCACGGATACGCCCATCGTGATCGGTCCCTCGCGCGAGGCCCGTGACGCGCCCACGGTCTGCACGCCGTTGCGATCGACGAGAACCAACGCACAGGCCGATCCTCCGCCACCGTACTTCGCTGCGCCCACCTCCACCTGAATGCCGGCGACGGGCATCAGCAACGAGAGGCCGAGCGCTCCGGCGCCCATTCGCCCGCTCGTCGTGCCACACACGGGCACCAGAGCCCGGGGCAACGACTCGGCACTGACGCTGACCACGAGTTGCGGTAGAGAGTCTGCCGAGATGGGCGTGTGCGCTTGCGACGCCAGGCCACGCGGGGTGGCAAGGAGGAGCGCCAACGGACCCACGGCCCACCACCTATTCCCGTTCGGAACCATCAGGGCAATCCAGGTAGACGGATGACAGCCATCGCCATGACATATTCGCGTAAGCTGCTTGATTGAGAAAGACCGTTCCGGTGAACGCAAGCGAGTGACATCCGCGAGGTGAAGGACGATCTTCGGATCCCACGGCTCCCACCGATACGGATGACCTTCACACGCCGAGGCCGAAACCATGGGGATCAGCCTTTCCGACGACCGACGTGAGCAGCTGCTACTCGCCCTGGAGGGCTTCTACCTCGAAGACTTCGACGAACGACTGAGCCGCTTCCGCGCGGAGCAGATCCTCGACTTCATGCTGACGTCGCTGGGGCCTCCCATCTACAACCAGGCCGTTCAGGATGCCCGGGTCTTCATGCAGCGCAAGCTGGATGAGCTGGATGGTGAGGTCTACGCGCCCTCGTCGTGAGTCATCTCTTCACGTGATTTCCACGTCCCAGGTCCCGCACCGTGTCCTTCGCTCGGCGAGTTCGAACCGTGTTGTCATCGCCCTCGAGCACGACCGCATACGTAGCGATGTCCTCGAACGTGTTGTCGGCGATCTCGTTCCCGTCGCTGCCGGATGAGACCCAGATGCCGGCGCCGTCGGCCGTGGCCGGCTTCGAGGGAGACGCGGTGTCGCCCCCCGGGGGACTCCGCCGGAGGATGCCGACGATCGTGTTGCCCGCGACACGGTTGCGGGAGGCATGTCCGAGCTTGATGCCGTAGCCTTCGGCGCCCAGCACCCGGTTGCCCTCGATCCGGTTGTCTTCGGCAATACCCGTGCGCCCGTCCACCGCGAGCGCGGCCAACGATATGGGGACGCCCACGAACGTGGAGTCCGGAAAGAGACCCCAATCGACCGATGAGTGCGGGATGGAGACGCTGCGAACGGCGATCGTGTTGTCGCGAACCACGTTGTTGCGGCAGGCCGTTCCTGGGAGCGCGGTCAAGGTGACGCCGTCGGGATAGCCGTCGATGAGATTCCCGGCGACCACGTTGTGGTCGCATCGTCCATGGGTGGGCCGGGGCGTGCCCTTGCGCGGGGCGATCGCCGTGATGCCGATCGCGTCGCTCGGGTATTGATTGGCGGGCACGCGGTCGGGCGCGGGTGCCAGGACGGTGTTCCGCAACACGTGGATGTTGCTTCCCCCCGCCGATACCGCGTGGTACGTATCGACGAACGTGTTGGAACGGATCACCGTCGGGTCCGGCGACGACACGCCGACGCGAATGCTGTTGTCGGTGTTGCGGAAGGTGTTGCCTTCGACGAGATAGCCCCCTGCGGCTCGCCAGTGTCCCTGCTGGTACTCGTCGCCGAGCATCAGGCCGAGCCGCATGTACTCGAAGGTCAGGTTTCGTACCGTGTCATGCCCGCCCGTCAACTGGAACATGCCGCAGCGCCTCATGAGCGCCGCTTCGCCGGCCGGCATACGCGACGTGCGATGGGACTTGATTGCCGCCCTGATCACGTCCGCTTCCTCTCGCCGCAGTTTCTCGTACGCGGCCGGGCTGCAGCCGCGGAGCACGGTGCCGTGTGCGTCGCCGAGGATCGTGAGGCCTGGCGTCGAAACCGGGATGATCTCGCCGACGACGTACGCGCCTTCGACGAACTGGACCGTATCGCCGGGCCGCGCACGGGTGAACGCCGCCAGGATGTTCGAGCGGTCCGTCGCGCGGTCGCCCGTCGGCGCTGCCACATGCACGACACGGCGACGCGTAGCAGCCGACGTCGGCCGCCGGCCGGCGCCCGACAGCAAGCACACGCAGCACAGAGCACCCAGGGCGCGCAACACCCTACGTCTGCCGGAGCCCATGTTCAACGCCGCCTTCTTCTCGCTCGAGCAGGTGGTCCCGTTGAGCGTTCAGGCGCTGCACCCTCCTCCGCCTGGCCAGCATCTGGGAGGCCCTCACCACCGCGAGCATCGCACCACCCCCGGCCCAGATCCACGCGGGGGCGTGAGAGAGGGCGACAACGGTCGGCACCATCACAACGGTCGTGAGGTCCAACGCGATCTGCCTCGGAGTCGTCCGGAGCTCACTGAGCTCGCGGTCGAGCGCGTCCAACCGTTGGACCAGCTCGGAGACTTCGAAGTCTTTCTGCATTGCCTCTCTCTGCCGCGTGGCCTCGCCGTGCCTCCTGCTCGCCTGTACGGACGGACCATGGACGATCGTCACGGCGCCTGGCGTCGGAGCACCACGTGGGTCGCCTTGTCGGACGCCGCGAACCGAACGCATCCATAGCCCAACGCCCGCAGATCGAGGTCTTCGAACAGCGGTTCACCACTGCCAAGAAGAACCGGCGCGATGGCAAGATGCAGCTCGTCTATGAGACCGGCGCGAAGGTATTGCCGAATGACGTTGGGCCCACCGCCGATACGTACGTCCATTCCCGCCGCGGCTTCCTGCGCCAGCGTCAGCGCTTCGTGAATCCCGCTCGTGACGAAGTGAAACGTCGTGTTTCCCTGCATTCGGATCGGCGGGCGCGGATGGTGCGTCAAGACGAAGACGGGTACATGGTACGGCGGGTCGTCTCCCCACCAGCCCTTCCAGTCCATGTTCGGCCAAGGGCCACGGATCGGGCCGAACATGTTTCTGCCCAGGATCCACGCGCCGACGTTTTCGAAGCCTCGCGCAGCGAACTCGTCGTCGACGCCCGTCGTACCATCCTCCGCTCCGGAATGAGCCCGCCGGAATGTGCGTGTCGGAAAGAACCACTCGTGCAGCTGGGTTCCGCCCACGCCGAGCGGATTGTCGCTGTCTTGTTCCGGTCCGGCTCCGTATCCGTCGAGCGAGATTGCGAAGCTCTCGACGCGAACGCGTGTCATGTGCTCTCCTGCCTCGAACTCATGATGCAGCTCAGTGGCTTTGCACGGGTGCGGCAGAGCCGGAGCGAAGAATCGATACGTCGTTCACCGGCTGCCCGTTCGCGTCCGCTCCTCCGACGGCCACGATGGCATTGGTGAGCGTGACGACATTGACCTCCTGCACGGCGCGTGGGAGCGGAGGACCCGGCAGCCATTCCTGGGTCGTCACATCGAAGCACAGGACATCATCGAACGGGGTGTTGAAGTTGCCCGAAGCCGCGCGCCGGCCTCCGACCGCGCATACCTTCCCTCCCAGAACCCCCACACCGTGCGCCTCACGCGCGATCGGAATGGGCGGACCGGCCTGCCAGGACCCCGTATCGAGGGAGTAGATCAAGAGGTCGGCGGATGTATTCAAGCCGGGAGTGCCACCACCCACCAGGTAGACCTTGTTGTTGAGCGCTGCCCCGGCCCAGTTGATTCGGGGGCTCGGAACGTCCGCTCCCGACGTCCACGTGTCATTTGTGGCATCGTAGATGAGCGTGGCCTTCGAGTAGACCTGTGGCTGGCCGATGTTGCCGGCGAAGACGTAGATGCGCGAACCGGCCGCGACGCTGGCAGTCCCTGCGATCTTGTGCGGTGCGCGTGCTGCTTGCCTCCATGTCGTGTCGCCTGGCGTGTATACGAGGTGTTGGTCGGTGATGCCCAGCGCGTCCGTAGCGCCTCCGATCAGATGCAGAGAACCGTTGACCCATGCGGCCGTGGCCCAGTCGGTACCGCTCGGGAGGGACGGGCCCAGATGCCACTGGTCCGTGGCCAGGTCGAGAATCTGGAACACGCCCATTCGACCCGTAGCACCCGTTCCTCCGACCACATATACGTTCTTGCCATCGGTGGCCACCGCGGCCGCTCGCACGGCATACGGCAACGGTGTCAATGCCTCCCACACCGGGTTGGCCACGGTGACGCCCACCGCTGCTGATGTGGCGACGTTGCCACTGGCATCCGTCGCGGTCACCCGCAGCGAGTGACTACCGTTGCTGACGCCCGTGGTCGACCATTGGAAGTCCCAAGGACCCTGTCGCAGAGTGTCCTGAGGCACTCCGTCGACCCCCAGCACCACCGAGGCCACTTCATAGTTGTCCGCGGCATCGGCCCGCACGGTGACCGTCCCGCTGAGCGTACTCCCTGCAGTCGGCTGTGCGATCGAGACGGTCGGCGGCGTGCTGTCGGTCACGTTGAGGATTGCGGCTCCGGTCAGATCCTGGAATCGTGCCTCAACCCGGACCTCACCGGGAGCGACTCCCTTCACGATGCCGTGATCGTCGATGACTGCCTTGTCGGTGTCGGAGGTCGTCCATATCACCGTGTCCGGGAGCACGCCTCCGTGGTCGTCGAGGATCTTTGCGGAGAAGGTCTGGGTCTGGCCGACTTCCACCGACGACACACTCGGTGAGACGACGATCTGTGTCGGGATGCGCGGCGCCTGGTTACGGCACGACGCCGAGAGCGCGATGATCGTGGCGATCGGCACGACTTTCAGCAGACGCGGCACGAGTCCCGCGTATCCTGTCATGATCAAGCCTCCAAACCGTTCTGGGGAGTCTCATGCATCCCCACCATCGAAGAATCAGTGCGATCGAGCGCGACGCGTGAGGGTGACTCGCGCAAAGGGCTGCCGCACCCCCGCGCTGTCATTGTCCATGTGCCACTGCCACGAATCCGTAGCACGTTGGTACAGGAATGTCGTGTGGAATGCGTCCGTAGCCGTGACCCGAAACAGGAACGGGATGGAGTCTCCCGCGAGCGACCCGCGTCCCACACCTCGAGCGTCGAACGTCGAGACGCCGGTATTGTCCAGCCAAAGGCACGCATATTCCCCTGTCTTCGGGTCGCGCGCAAACAGGACCACGGCCTCATACGCAGGCGCTCCGTCGGCGGCTCTTTCTCGCGACACCTCGTGCATTCGGACGTACTCCCGGCCCAGCAACCATTCGAAGGCCACATCGTGGGTCGTCTTCTGTCCCCCGATCGTCCCGCGTAGCACCCAATGACCGATCATGTGATCGAAGACCGAGTCTGCCGGCAACGGCTGCGCCGCCATTCCCGTTGCGTAGAAGACAAACAGGCTCGACAGAATCGCCAGCGTGCGCATCACTACCTCCTGGGTGGCCACGGCTGCGCATTCAGATCCTTCGCGTGCTGCTGACGAGGCTGCATGCAGCAATCCTGGTCCAGCGAATCAGATGCGGGAGGTCGCAAAATCAAGCAGGAATGTACGTCAACCTGATCACATCCTCGCCAATCCGATCATGCGCCGTAAGACGGAGCGGCGGCAGAGGTCCGCCAAAAAGAGGCTTGCCGTCGCCGAGCACGACGGGGTGCAGGTAGATCCGATACTCGTCGATCAGCCCGAGTTCGGTGAGGCTTTGCGCCAGGTCCGGGCCAGCGACTTGGATCTCACCCTCGCCCTCGGCCTTCAGAGCGCGGATCGTGCCTTCGAGATCCTCCCCGACAATCGTGGCGTTGGGTCCGACGGACTTCAACGTGCGCGAGACGACCCATTTCGGCTGGCTCCGCCAGGCTGCCGCGAAGGCCTGTTCCTCTGCATCCCATTCAGGATGATCATCGTCCCAGTAACGCATGACCTCATACATCTTGCGACCGTACACGCTGCCGGCCAGCCTCTGGGCCTCTTCGATGAAGTGGCGGAAGAGCACGGGGCCTGGCGCAAACGCCATATGGTCGACGTAGCCGTCCAGCGACTGGTTCATTCCGAATACGAGCTTCACCATGCCCACCTCCTGCACCTCATGGGCCTGGCTGGCCCGTACCGAGAATCACCAGCACGGAGCGCGCCAGGCATCGTACTCGAGGATCAACCTCTTTTCGAGAAGGACGTAGCGCCTCTCTCCACTGTTCGCCAGTCAGCACGGCCTTCATTCTCTCCATGACGACCTGGTAATTGGCTTTCAGCTGGACAAGAACCTCTTCTCGTGCCGCTGCCACATCATTGCCCGCCTTGTGCAAGGCCCACCACTTCTCACCGAGAGGCCTGTTCTTGGCTCTGAGCTCGCGCTCCATGATCTCGAGATCGCTGATCTGGGCTGTGCTCAGCTTCAGTGCCTGCGTTCGACCGAGCACGTATCCGACCGGGTCCAGGCGAACGCCGCAACTCGTGCCAATCGGGTGGGCCACGGAGTCGGGGACCTGGCCCCGTGACGGTCTCGGCACGAGTACGGTCGACAGAAGCGTCAAGGCGGCCAGCCACCGCCCGAGGGACGACGGGCCCCCGCACCTGGCGGCCCAGGAGTTGTGATGCCGGAGCCTCACGGCGTCGCGTCGTCCGAGGAGCTCTGAGTCTCGATGAGCCGCCGGTAGAAGCTGTTTGCCGACTCCATCTCCGCCACCTTCTCGCGCAGCTCGGCCAATTCCTCCCGCATTCGCTCCAGCGCGGCGGCATCCTCATGACCGATCCGTGACTCGGCGGACCCACGGAGTCCCTCAGACAGTCGGATCACGGCTTCGACAATGGGCTTCAGTGAGAGCCGCATCGTGACGGTGAGGAGAGGGAGTACCACGAGGACGACAAAGAGCAGCAGCTTCATGATGTCATCGACGGCCACGGTGCGCTCCATGAGTGACGGTGGGCCTCAGGGTCTGTACAGCGATCACTACGAACCAACGTAGCACGTCGGAGTCATGGACCGGCGTGCCCCTACTACGCCCAGCCGCAGCCCGATCTCGTACGTCAGGGCCCCGGTTGCGTGGAGCAGCGTTAGCTGTGAACCGAGGCGCGTATGTTATACGCTCGCGCACCTCGAAACTCAACCAGGGCACGGCGCTGCGTACGGCCGGATCCGGCTGTCGCCAGCGACTCCGGTGGGCTCCTGTCCAGTGATGAGGGCCCGGCGCTTCCGGGAAGCAGATACTTAGGTATTTACATAAGTGTCTCGCCGCTGTAGAATGCTGCGGTCAGGTCGGATCACCCAGCACATGGATGTGCCGGAAATGGTTCAACTCGCAGCCGCTGACGAGGTGTTTCGCGCTCTGTCCAACCCGACGCGGCGCAGGGTCCTGGAGCAACTGTCCGCCGGTCCCGCCACCGTCAGTGAACTGGCGGCGCCGTTCGACATGCAACTCCCATCGTTCGTGCAGCACCTCTCGGTGCTCGAACGGAGCAAGCTGGTGCGGTCGGAGAAGCGTGGGCGAGTACGGACCTACGAGATCGCCCCCGAACGGTTCAAGGTCGTTGAGGACTGGCTGGCTGAGCGACGTCGGTTGTGGGAAGCTCGACTGGACCGGCTCGACGAATACGTCAAACAACTCGACGCAAAGGAATCAGAATCATGAGCAAGCGCTTCGCGTTCGATCCGAAACTCGACTTTGCGATCGAGCGGTTCATCTGAGGTGACACCCGAGATCTGACCCAGCTATTGTCTGATTCCTCAGGCAACCGGAGGGATCATGAGGAAGAGCCGGTTCACCGAGGAACAGATCATCGGGATCCTGAAAGAGTCGGAGGCCGGGGCC
>JBJKRT010000063.1:0-3454 GCA_046704545.1 Longimicrobiales bacterium | reverse complement strand
CCCCCCCGCCCCCCCCCCGCCCCACCGCCCGCGGCCCCCCCCGCGCGGGCGGGGCGCCCCCACTTCTTCGGGCCGGGTGACGCGAGGTCAGTTGCGAGTCGACAGGTGACCGACGCGCGGCTGCACGAGGCTCGCGTAGTCGGCATAGGAGAGCCGGATCAGCTCGGTGTGGCTCCCCCCGTTGAAGGCGATCTCGACGTCTTCGAGCAAACGCTCGTCGACGAACACGGGTATGCCCCACAGGTTGCCGAACGGGGGCATCGCCCCGACCTCGCAACAGGGAAACAGCTCCGTGAACTCCTTCTCCGTGGCGAGCTCGACCTCTTTCGCGCCACTGAGCTCGCGCAACCGGTTGGCGCTCACCTTGTCGGGCGCGGGGAGCACGGCCATCGCGAAGGACCCGTCCAGCTTCACCACGACCGTCTTGGCCAGCTCCTTCCCGCCGAGGTGCGCCGAAGCGGCGATCTCCTGGGCTGTGAAGGCGGGCGGGTGCTTGATGCACACGTATCGGACGTGGTGCTCCTCGAGATACTGACGCAGTCGCTCGACTGGCATGGGAAAACCTCCCGCTGGAGGACTGGCAGTATCAGAAGCCTATGCTCACCGCCTCCGCGGCGGCCATCGGGAAACGGCTGACACCCATGTCGGGCAAGTTCCACGCGTCGCCACACGCGGGCGGGGGGGGAAACGAACGCTGCCCCGGCACCATGCGGCGCCGAGGCAGCGGGGCTGAAGCCCAACAGGTGGAACCTGATCAGGCCTTCTTCCTGCGCCTCCGCCGCTTGCGCGGCTTCCGCCCCTGATTGGGATGGTTCAGGAAGCCCCAGGTTTCTCCCCTGCGGAGCATGTAGATCGTACTCGGAGAGACGCCGAGCCGTCTGGCCCATTCCGCTCCTGACGTCCCCCACCGATCCGCCTCCTCATCCCAATCGTCCAGGACCGCCCTTGCCTGTTCTTCACTGATCTCGGCGTGCGGAGAGTTCTCCCCACGAAGCCACACGTTCGAGCCGTACCAACGATCCACGGTCTGAATGGGACCCGGGAGCTTGCGGCCGGTGTGTCCGAGGCAGTAGTGGCGTACTTGATCCACGGAATACTCTGGATACTGTCGGGCGATCTCGGCGTACAGGTAGCCCTCTTCGGCCAGATCCCGCCACTTGACGACGAGCGCGCCGGGGGGCTTGGGCATATGCGCACCCTCCTATGGGTTACGGGTAAGGAATGCGGGTGATCCGCCCTTATACCGCTGCACCCCCAGATGTTCCCCGGCCTGCCTGTAACATGACGCTCATCAGTCTCCGACGCGCAGCCGGTGCGCGAAGCGCTGGCGGAACTTCAGCACCTTCGGTTCGATGACGAGCCGGCAATAGGGCTGGTCCGGATTCGTTCGGAAATACTCGTCGTGGTAGCCCTCGGCGGGCCAGAAGGTATCGAGCGGCTCGACCTCGGTGACGATCGGATCGTCCCAGATCGCCTCGGCCTCCACCTCCGCCATCACCGCACGCGCCACGGCGGCCTGCTCCTCGGAGTGCGTGAAGATGGCCGAACGGTACTGCGTGCCCTCGTCCGCGCCCTGCCGGTTCAGCGTCGTGGGATCGTGGATGGAGAAGAAGATGCCCAGCAGATCCCGGTACTCGATGACCTCGGGATCGAACGTCACCTGCACCACCTCGGCGTGCCCGGTCGTGCCCGTGCACACCTCCTGGTACGTCGGACGCTCCTTGTGCCCGCCTGCGTAGCCGGACTTCACGGCCCGCACGCCTTCGACCTGCTCGAACACGGCCTCGAGGCACCAGAAGCAGCCACCGGCCAGCGTCGCGGTCTCGCTCATCGCTCTCCTCCCTCGACCACCGCTCGCACGATATCGACCGCAGCGATGGCATCCTCTCGGGTGATGTCCAGGTGGGTGACGGCGCGCACGCCGTGGGGACTCGTCGGAAGCACGTAGAGTCCTCTCGCATGACACGCTTCCACGAACGCTCCGGCGGTCATGGAGGTGACGTCGAACCGCACGATGTTCGTGGGTACGTGGTCGGCATCGATCCGCACGCCCGGGATCTCGGCAAGCCCCTGCGCCAGGAGCCCGGCGTTCTCGTGATCGTCGCGCAGTCGCTCGCGATGGTGCTCGAGTGCGTGAAGCGCGCCGGCCGCGATGATGCCGGCCTGCCGGAACCCACCGCCCAGCTGCTGCTTGAAGCGGCGTGCCCGCGTGACGAGCTCACGCGACCCCACGAGCGCCGAGCCCACCGGAGCGCCCAATCCCTTGCTGAAGCACACGCTCACGGTATCGAAGTGGGATGCGATGTCCGCCTCCGAGACTCCGGACGCGACCGCTGCGTTCCAGAGTCGGGCACCGTCCAGATGGGTGGCGAACCCGTGCTCCCTCGCCACCGCGGTCACGGACCGGATCGCATCCAGGCGCCACACGCTCCCGCCACCGACGTTGTGTGTGTTCTCCAGGCAGACGAGCCGGATCGGCATGCTCAGGTGAGAAGGGTTGAAGGGGTGGCGCACCTCGATCGCCTCCTCGACGTCGCCACCCGTGAAGATCCCACGCACCCCCCGGAGACCCCGGATCGTCAGTCCCCAGAGGGCCGCACCGGCTCCGCCCTCGTTCACCGCGATGTGGGCATCGCGCTCCATCAGCACCACGTCGCCCGCGTGCGTCTGCGTCCGCAGGGCGATCTGGTTGGCCATGGTCCCCGACGGAACGAAGACGGCCGCCTCCTTTCCCAGGAGATGGGCGACCTCGTGTTCGAGCGCGTTGACCGTCGGGTCCTCACCGTACGCGTCGTCCCCGACCTCCGCCGCGGCCATCGCCTCGCGCATCTCCGGGGTCGGACGCGTCACCGTATCACTTCGTAAATCGATCATCGAGGTCATCCGTCCAGTGTCCATCGCCACGCAAAGGCGCTCCACGTTCGCGCGCCGCCGCGACGGGCACAAGAAAGGGGCGAAAAAAGTGCTTGACCCGCCACTCGCCGATTCGCAGGTTCGAGTGCGGCATGGACGCTTCTTGGGGCCCTTGCCGCGGTGGCCGTTCCGCCACAGCCCAACGTGCGGGGGCGCACAGCCGCACGAGTCATGAGTCGGAAGCTACGGATCGCACCGCACTCCGACGAACGACGAACCACGGAGGGATGGATGCGTACCGTAGGAACCGTGAAGTGGTTCAACGACCAGAAAGGGTTCGGCTTCATCACGCCGGACGAAGGTGGCAAGGACTGCTTCGTGCACCACTCGGCTATTCAGTCCGAGGGGTTCCGTACCCTGAACGAGGGTGACCGCGTCGAATTCGAGGTCGTCCAGGGAACCAAGGGCCCCGCTGCTGAGAACGTCGTCAAGATCTCGTAGCGTAGTCCTTCTCGCCGAGGGCTCGAGGGGCCGCCCCGCCCTCACGGCGGGGGGGCCCCTCTCTTCCTTCGTGACCGTCGTCGAGTTGGAGCCGGTTACG
>JBJKRT010000062.1:0-47649 GCA_046704545.1 Longimicrobiales bacterium | reverse complement strand
CTGCATCCGCGGGATGCTTCGTTGCACCTCCTTGAAATAGCGTTGCTATTCCTGCGTCGGCGCGCCTCGCCCCAGCGGCGCTTCGGCACTCTCGGTACTAAACGTTCACATGTTACAGTCCACTAGTTCTCCCCGTCGAGAACCGGCTCGGCGGTGGCGACTCGGTGGCGTGTGGGCATGGGGAGCTTCCATGCGATCCAGGCCCATACCACGACGGTGGCGGCCAGGACCAGGAACAGGAGGCCGTAGTGGGACCCCACCACGATATCCTTTGCTTTGTCGCCCCTGAGGAATGCGGCGCCGAGCAGAGCGCCGCCGAACGAGCCGAGGTATTGGCTCATGTTGAACACGCCGGTGGCCTTGCCGCGATCGTTGGCCGGGGCCAGCCGCGTCAACATCGACGGCATGATGGCTTCGAGCAGGCTGAAGCCGATGAAGTACAGCGCGATGGCTGCGAAGAACCAGGTGACGCTGCGGCCGGCACCCGTGAACAGGAGCAATCCCGCACCGAGCGAGAGGAGCGAGAAGTACAGCGCCTCCTTCATGTACCCATCGCGCTCGGCGAAGATGATCGCCGGCACCATCACGACGCCGGCAATCAGCAGCGCGCCCAGGTAGACCAGCCACTCGTGCTGTTGCTCCACCAACGTGGTCAGGAGAAACGGCGCGACCAGGAACAGTCCGCGTAGCGTGCCGTTGAGCACGAAGATCCCGCTGTCCATGCGCAACAGGTCGGGGTTCGTGATCACTTGCTTGAAGCCGCCGGCGGCGTTGTCGGCCGCTTCGGGGTGCTGCTCCTTGGCCGGGGTCGGCACGACGAACAGCACGACGAGCAGCGCGATGGGCGTGAGCACGGCCAACACTTCGAAGATCGACGCGACGCCCAGGTGGCCGGCCAGAAGCGGACCGCCCACGAAGCCCACGCCGAAGGCAAGCCCGATGCTGCTGCCGATCATGGCCATGGAGCGCGTCCGGACCTCCGGTCGGGTCAGGTCGGCCACCAGCGCGAGGATCACCGCGGCGACGGCTCCGGAGCCCTGCAGCGCCATGGCGCCGATGAGCATCCAGATGGAGTGCGCGAAGGCCGCCCACACGCTGCCGGCGGTGAACATGCCCAGCGCCAGCGCGATCATCGGCTTACGGCCGATATGGTCGCTCATCCAGCCGAACGGGACCTGGAACACCGTCTGCAGCAGCGGGAACGCGCCGTAGGCCAGCCCGACCAGCATCGGGGTCGCTCCCTGGAGCTTGCTGGCATACGGGCCCAGCACCGGCAGCACGAGGAAGATCCCCAGCATGCGCAGGAAGAACACTCCGCTCAATGTGCCGACGGCCCACCATTCCTGGCGGTTCAGTCGCGTTCGCTCAGCCTTCATACGTTCCCGTGTCTCCGTGGCCTCGGTGGGGTCGGATCCGAGTGTGCGCGTCGTGCTATCCTGTCTGCCGCCGATCTCCGCATGACCCCAAGGCTCTTCGCCCGCGCGAACCCGACGCCCTAAGAACCATCGTGTCCACCGCGATGTTCCTCGGTGCCGATGCCGAGGATGCGATCCGCACGGGATCTCGCCACCCGCGGGCCGACCGCGCGGCTAGGCGCTGAACTGACGCAGGTGGTGGTCGAGGTGCTTGTACTGCAGGCGGCCCCACTGCTTCCCGGTCAGCGGGCCGAAGAAGGCGTGCACAATGCCGTTGGCGGCCGGCGGGCCGCCGTCGCAGAACCGCTCGACGCGCTCTCCGCAGGGCACTTCCAGGTCGGTCGCGCAATGGGCCAGCATCTGCGCGATCGTCATCTTGCCCCACTGCCGGGCGTTCGAGGGCTGAAGGCTCGACAGCCTCCGCATCACGTCTCGACGGACGTCCGGATCGTAGAGCGTCCGGATCGCGGCGTCCTCGGGATGTGGGCTCGTCACCCGCTCTCCTACGACCCTCCAGAGAGGCGCTTCACGATGCCTGAGAGGCTCGCGGGCATCCCCGGCAACGAGGCGCCCAGATTCCCGCCGAAGCGGCGGGTGAGCGCGTCGGTGATGCAGTTTCGCTCGGTGACGTAACGTGCCGCGTCGGCTTCGGCCTCACCCATGCAGGTCATCACGTGCTCGTCGTTGTTGACCATGTGATCGTAGACCGTGTCCAGCATGTCGCGCAGCACGACGGACGAGCGATCCTCGGCCTGTATGGCCCAGTGGGGCGGCTTCTTCGAGCTCCCGGCACGTTCCAGGTACGCCACGCGACGGACCGTCGAGCGGCCGGCCCTGTCGGTCCTACCGAAGCTGGCCTCGACGTCTCCGACGGCCAGCAGACGGCCCTCGCTCAGGAGTCTGGCCACGTTGGCCGGCAAGAAGAGCCGGGGGGCCAGCTGCTGAGATCGCTTGTCCAACCAGTGGACGAACGCGCTTCCGGAGTCCACGGGCAGGACCTGGACGCGCGTGAGGTCGAGCGCCCAGTGGTCGGCTCCGCCGAGCGCGGTCGGATCGGGAACGGTAACCGCCCAACTCCTCGGTCCCGTGGCCGTGACCTTCGAGATGGTATCGAGGCTGGTGAGGCCCTCGAGGAAGGGGAGGCCGGGCGAGGCCCACGCCGTCTTGACCGCGTCGACCAGTTGGGCTTCCGGCGGCTTCATGACGATCGGCTGCTGCGGGGCGCTGCACGACGAGAGCGTCGCGAGCGCGGCCACGATCAGCCCAAAGGTGCGCTGAGGCTTCGAGCTTGCCATGGCAACTGCCCTTCTCGAATGAGGACTTACGCGCTCCGGCCGGGCCGGGATCGCGGACGACGACCACTTGTCGAAGACTAGGGTTCGGCACCCTCCGCCGACAAGGCGGCGGTTCCGGTCGCTCGGGTGCTGAAGGTAGCTGGGCAGGAGCGGATGTGGAGCGCCCGCTCCGTAGGCGCGGTATCCAGCGCAAGACCCCGCCCGGTCCTTCGACCGGACGGGGCCCTGCGCCCATCACTCGCTGTGCTCTGCGTCAGCTGCCGCAGCTGTCTTCCTGCATGAGCCACACCAGGGTGGCCGCCACGCCTGCACGCCCGGGACCCGTGATGGCGTCCTTCGGCGATGGCTTGCCGTCCGCCCTCAGGTAGAGGTTGCGAACACCCACGCAGCCCGCCTGGTGTTGCGGACCCGTCAGGAAGTTCGCTGAGCGATGCAGGTCGGTGATCCAGTGGTCGAAGGTCTGCTGCGCGCCTTTGCCCCCGGCAGCGGGATAGATGGTTCCGGTACTCACTGCCTGCTGGATCCGGTCCTGTGCGACCTGGCCGTAGGTGATGCAGTCGGATACCGACGTGGAGCCCGTGGCGAGCGTGGTGGTGCCCGACGGGCATGCGGTGGCTTCGGTGGCGCCTGTCACCTCCACGTAGGATCCCACCGGAGCCTGAATGCAGGAGGCCTGTCCCGACTCGGGCTGATACGTGCCCGCCGGGCAGGGTGTCGCTGCCTCGGCGCCCGTGATGCTCACGTAGCTCCCGGGCTCCGCCGGGATGCACGCGCTCTGGCCGGCCTGTGGCTGGTAGGTGCCCACGGTGCAGGGCGTTGCTGCCGACGCGCCTTGCACATTCACGAATGTCCCTGCCGGGGCGTCCTTACAGGAGGTCTGTCCCACCTGATCCTGGTAGGTGCCCACCGCGCAGGGCGTCGCCGCCGATGCGCCTATCGTAGCCACGAAGGTCCCCACCGGTGCAGGATCGCAGTACTTGGATCCCGATCCCGACGCGAAGGTGCCCACCTGGCAAGGTGCTTCCGCAGTGGAGCCTGCTTGGGCCACGAAGTGCCCCGGGTCGGCCGACGTGCACGACGTGGTGCCCGCGTCCGGCTGGAACGTGCCGGCCTGGCAGGGCGTGGCCGATGTAGCGCCCGTCGTTGCCACGTAGCTTCCGGCAGGAGCCTCCTCACACGACGTCGCGCCGGAGCTTGCCTGGAAGGTGCCCGCCGCGCATGCCGTGGCGCTGGTGGCGCCCACGGTGTCCACGAAGTGTCCGGGTTCCGCCGCGATACAGGACGTGGCCCCGGTCCCGGGCTGGTAGGTGCCCACCACGCACTTCGTGGCGGCGATCGCACCCACCTGGCTCACGTAGCTCCCCGCCGGCGCCGGCAGGCAGGAGGTCTGTCCGGTGCTGGGCTGGTAGGTGCCGGCCGCACACGGCGTCGCACGCGTCGCGCCGTAGACGTCGGTATAGGTACCCACCGGCGCCTGGACACACTTGCCACTGGTGTCGGTGTACGTGCCCGGCCCGCAGGGCGCCGGCCCGATCTTGTTGGCCTGCACGATGGTGTCGGCCCAGATCCCGTCGGAGAAGATGGCAGTGAGCGTGTCTACTCCTGCGGCCTGGTAGGTGTGCAGGAACTTCTCCTGTTCCTCGTTCTGGACGGACCTCGACTCGGTGGTGCCGTCGCCCCAATCGATGGACATGCTGTAGTTCCCACTGGGGTCGGGGTCGTCGATATGGACGACGAAGCCGGCGGGTACCATGGCGAGCGGGTATCCGTCGGGGCCCGTGAACACCGAGTCGGTCACGACCTTGAAGGGCGTGTCGTCGACCCTGACGACGTGGGTCACGGTATCGGCGGTGACCCCGTCGGACACGATCGCCGTGATGGTGTCCGTGCCGAGGCTCTGCCATTCGTGGGTGCGGGAAATGGTCGTCGTGTCCGTCGTCGTCGTCGTCACCGCCGCCGAGCCGTCACCCCAGTTCAACGAGATGGCGAAGGTGTCGTCGGGATCGGTGTCCGCCCAGTCGAACGAGAACGTGTAGGGCAGCTTCGTGAAGGCCGTGGAGGCGATGGCCGTGGAGTCACCCTGCAGGATGTGGATGACGGGCGGAGTGGGGCCGCCCGCGGTCACCGTAACGGGACGCGACACGGTGTCCGTCTCGATTCCGTCGGAGCCGATGACGCGGACCTGGTACGTTCCTGCGCTCTGCCACGTGTGGGAGAAGTCCACGGACTTGTTCACAGACATGGCCTGACTGGTCGTCGTGCCGTCACCCCAGTCCACGGAGGCGCTGTACGTGCCAGCGGCGTCGGGGTCGCTGATGTCCACCCCGAGGGTGTAGGCCTGCTCCGCGACAGCACTGGTGTCGCCCAGGAGCGAGACGACCGGCGGGTGCGAGTTGTCCGCCGGAAAGACGACGTAGACGGTGTCGGCCTGGACGTTGGTGCCTTCGGTGTCGCTCGCTCCCATCACCACCACGAACGTGCCGGGCCTGGTATAGGTGTGATTCAGCGTGACGGTGTAGGGCTGCGTCGTGGCCGTGCCCGTCGTCGGATCGATGAGCTGCTGCCCCCCCGACACCGTGAGGCTTTGCGGTCCGCCACCGTCGCCGTAGTCGACCGCGGCGATCGGAGCGAAGGGCGTGTTGCCGAACTGGATGGTCTTCTCCATGGCGGTTCCGACGGTCACGGTGTCCGGAAGGGCCAAGGTGTACGTCGGAGGATCTCCAGTCTGTCCACTGGAATCGGGGCTGGAGATCGTGATCAAGAGCTCCTGGATAGTGGCATGCGATGCCGAAGGCAGGATGACGGCGCTGCTATCGGGAGGCTGCGACGCTGGCCGCTGGGGCCCGGTGGCGTCGGAGCTGCACGAGGTCACGAGAACCGCGACCTGGGCACAGACCAACGCACGGAGGTAGGACTTCGTCGACAAGGGAGGGTCTCCGAATGGGGAGGCATGGCTGGATGGAAGCTCCCATCCTATCCCTTGCGGTCGGCTCCGTCCACATCCCGATGTTCGGGAACATTCCTCCCGCGCTCCCGGGCTTCGACGAGCATCGCGCGGAACGCATCGAAGACCGTGCGCATCTGCGTGTGCTTGTAGGGGAAGATCTCGATCGGGTCCATGGCGTGCACAACGGCGGCGTTGTGGACCTCGAAGACCAGCAGGCGGCCGTCCGGCATCTCGGCGCAGTCGACCACCAGGTAGTCGAGCCGCACACACTCCGCGATGGCGTCGAGCGCCGCGGCATGGCGGCGCGCGAAGGCGGTGTCGAACTCGGCCATGAAACGCGCTTCCTCCTCGCGTTTGTAGGCATCCTCCGGCATGCCACCGCTGACGTAGTGCACCACCCAATCGTCCGAGATGACCATGTGGCTGGCATAGGGCCGACCGTCGATCAGCACGACGCGGTACTTCCGGAACTGGCCGTCCGGACTCCGGTAGTCGACGAATCGCGCCAGCACGAACTCGGCCTCCGGCCTGGTCCGCAGATATGCGGCCAGCTGGGCCGGGTCGTCCGCCTTGTCCAGCCCTTTGCCTGCGTGTGAGTCGCGCGGGCGCACGATCGTCGGGAAGTCGCCGTCTCCCAGGACGTCGGTCAGGGGCTCCGCCCCCCGGGCGATGCGCTCTACGCGCTCGCGCGGAAGGCAGACCGAGTTGGGGATCTCCACGCCCGGCAGCGCCTGGAGCATCTTGCTGGCGCGCTCTCTCGAGAGCGGCGCGATGCGCTCCGGGGCGTTCAGCACCGGGCGTGGCCACAGGGCAGCCAACTGCTCGACCAGGCGCAGCGCCGGCTGCACGGAGCCTGCTTCTCCGATTGCCACGAAGGCCACGTCATGGTCCGGGACCTCCTCCGGGAGCGGAAGGCTCGGGTCGACATAGAGCATCGTCAGCTCGATGTCGGTGTTCTCGACGATGAATTCCAGGGGCGTGTTGGCGCCGAGGTCGCCCGGGGTCATGAACGCCAGAAGACGGATTGCCGGGGTGCCTCCGGCCGGCAGACGGTAGACCTGGCGCAGCTTGAGCGCCTCGGCCTGCACGCTCATGGCGGTGTCGTACTGCCCCCTCAGGTGGAGCAGGATGGACAGGTCCATCATTGCGTTCGCGCACGACGCGCCGCCGTGGCTGTTGGCGTAGCGGACCAGTTGGTTGCCGAGGTCGGTCAGGTCCTCGCCGCGAAAGGCTCGGGTCATCAGGGAGGCCAGGCCCCTCAGCGTGTACGCTTCGTCAACATCGACGAGAGGCTGGTCGACGATCTTCAGATCGGTCATGGATTCTCCCGACATGCAGCCGGCACCACCCGAGGGGACGTCCCTCAGAAGATGGGAGGCGCCTTTCCGGTGATGTGCTCCACTGCGGTGCGGAAGAGCTTCAGGTTCTCCGCGCTGTCCGGAGCCGTGGCGGCCGTCGTCGAGGGGATCTTCGTGGCCGTGGCCAACTGGATCTTCGCGCCCAACCCCTTCTCCTGCCCGACGTACGTGTAGTACTTCATGAGCTTCTCGGCCATGGGTTCCTCCTCCTATCCGAGCAGGTCGTCGAGGGCTTCCAGATGCGGCTCGGCCTCGTCCCCCCAGGCTTCCGGCGGCTGGATCTTCCACTCGCAGTGATCGTCGCCCTTCCCAACGCACACCGGCTCCATCGCGAGCAGGGGTGACCCGAAGAACGCGGTGCACCATCCCGACGCGTAGCCCTGGAGGCTCCAGCACACCGGCTCGTCGGCGTGGTCGTTGAACGTCAGGTGCTGCTGAGCTTCGTAGGAGTTGGTCCATTTGCCCGTGAACAGGAACGAGCCCGCCTCCCGGTCGAACTCCAACACTGCGGGCGACGCCTGGACGATGCCCTCCCAGGTATGGATCATCGGGCCCGACGCGAGCAGGTCCATCTCCGAGTCGAACGTGTAGCCCAGCTTCATCTGGAGGAAGTCCGAGTACCCGTTCTGGAAGCCGAACCGAAGGAAGAACCGCCGGGCCTTGTCCCAGCCCAGCTCCTCGAGGAGGCTCTGGCGCAGGAGGCCGATGGCGTTGGCGTTGAAGATGACCAACCGCTCGTCCTTGAAGGACGTCATGCCGGTCTCGAGGTCGAACTCAAGGTCCGCCTCGAAGTTGAAGTCGGTGGCTTTCATTCCGGCTCCCGTGGATTGGGGGAACGACCTGCTGCGCAGCCGCATGGCTCTGCAGCCAGTATCGGTCGCTCGAAGGCGGAACCTGAGTCTTCAGGGCACGGTGACGTGCCTCGTCAATGGATTGCGATCCACGCGCAAGGCGACGCGCGGGACCGGCTCGCACGCCTGGTGATCGCACCGTATAATCGAAACCGTCGATTTTCGGTTCGCCCGCTTCGCACCTCGTGCCCTCCCATCCATGCGATCTTCCCGGATTCCGTTCGCGATCGGCGCGCTCGTCGTCGCGCTGACCCTGACGCCCCCGTCCGCCACCGCCCAGACGCCGCCGCACCTCGTCACGGGCGCTTCGACGTTCGACTCCACGCGCTTCGGCGGACTGCACTGGCGCAGCATCGGTCCCTACCGCGGCGGTCGCGTCACCACGGTCACCGGCGTGCCGCAGCAGCCCAACACCTTCTACATGGGTGCGACCGGCGGCGGCATCTGGAAGACCACCGACGCCGGCATCACCTGGAAGAACGTGTCCGACAACCAGATCCGCATGGGCTCCATCGGCGCGCTCGCGGTCGCGCCCAGCGATCCCAACGTGGTCTACGCGGGGATGGGCGAGTCGGAGCCGCGCGGCCAGTCCTCCAGCTGGGGCGACGGCATGTACCGGTCCACGGACGCCGGCAAGACCTGGACGCACATCGGCATGGAGGGCTCGATCTCGATTGCCAAGGTGCGCGTCGACCCGCGCGATCCGGATGTGGTGTACGTCGCGGCGCAGGGAAGCAAGTGGGGCCCCGGCCCGAATCGCGGGATCTACAAGACCACGGACGGGGGAGCGCACTGGACTCGGATCCTCCACCCCAGCGACAGCGCTTCGGCCATCGACCTGAGCATGGATCCGTCGAACCCGCGCATCCTGTACGCCGCGATGTGGGACTTTCAGCGGACGCCCTGGAAGATCGTGAGCGGTGGGCCCTGGAGCGGTATCTGGAAGACCACCGACGGGGGTGGGCACTGGACGCGGCTCACCGGACATGGACTCCCTTCGGGGCTCGTCGGCCGCATCGGCGTTTCCGTCTCGGGTGCAAACCCGGACCGCGTGTATGCCATCTTCGAGGCCCGTGGCGACACCGGCGGTGTCTATCGTTCGGACGACGGTGGCCGGAGCTGGCGTCATCTCAGCGCACAGCGGAATATCCGCTCCCGCGCCTGGTACTACACGAGCATCATCGCCGACCCGCAGGACGAGAACATCGTCTACGTGATGAACGCCCCGATTCTCAAGTCGATCGACGGCGGCAAGACCTTCCAGGTGCTGCGGGCGAAGCACGGCGACAACCACGATCTGTGGATCAATCCGCGGAACCACGACGACATGATCAACGGCAACGACGGGGGTGCCACCATCACCCTCGACGGTGGCAAATCGTGGTCGACGCAGGACAATCAGCCCACGGGCCAGATCTATCGTGTGAACACCGACGACCTGTACCCCTACTGGGTGTACGGCGCGCAGCAGGACAACAGCTCCATCGCCATACCCAGCGCCGCGCCGGGCGGCATCACCGCCGCCGACTGGTACTCCGTGGCGGGGTGCGAGAGCTCGCATCTCGTGTTCGACCCGAACGACCCGCGCTACATCTACGGCGACTGCTATCAGGGCATCGTCGACGAATTCGACCGCAAGACCCGGATGGACCGGAACATCCAGGCGTATGCGGCCATGAACCTGAACGAGCCGTCCGATTCCACGCGCTACCGCTTCAATTGGAGCGCGCCGATGGCCACCTCGCCGCAGGATCCGCAGGTGATCTACTGGGGCGGCAACGTGCTGTTCAAGACGTCCGATCGGGGCCAGTCGTGGAGCGTGATCAGCCCCGACCTGACGCGGAACGAGAAGGCGCACCAGGGTTGGGGCGGTGGACCCATCACCAACGAGGGTGCGGGTGGCGAGGTCTACAACACCATCTACTACATTGCACCTTCTCCGCACGACTCCAGCACCATCTGGGTGGGTACCGACGACGGGCTCGTCCAACTCACGCGCGACGGCGGGAAGACGTGGACCAACGTGACGCCCAAAGGCGTCGGACGTGGCTTCGTGAATGCGATCGAGGTCTCACCGTTCGACGCGGGTACGGCCTACATCACGTTCGATGGCTACAAGTGGAACGACCGCTCGCCGCACATCTTCGAGACCACCGACTACGGCCACTCGTGGACGGAGCTGGTGCACGGCATTCGAGCCGGCGACCAGGTGCGCGTCGTGCGCGTCGATCCGGTACGCCGCGGGCTCCTGTACGCCGGCACGGAAACCGGCGCGTACGTGTCGTTCGATGATGGCCGGAACTGGCAGAGCCTGCAGGCCAACCTGCCCAGCGTACCGGTGACCGACCTCGAGGTGCACGACGGCGATCTGGTCGCCTCGACCGAGGGTCGCGCCTTCTGGATCCTGGACGACGTGTCTCCCCTGGAACAGGGGGCGGACAGCGTAGGCTCGGGCACGACCCGGTTGTTCCGGCCGCGTGCCGCGTACCTCACCGAGTGGGGCGGGGGCCGCGGTGCCGACGTCGGGCAGAACCCGCCCAGCGGGGCCATTCTCTACTACCACATCGCGGCCGGTACCGACTCCACCAAGGTTTCGCTCGCGGTTCTCGATGCGCAGGGCGCG
Organism: Longimicrobiales bacterium; assembly: GCA_046704545.1. GTDB lineage: Bacteria > Gemmatimonadota > Gemmatimonadetes > Longimicrobiales > Gaopeijiaceae > SZUA-318. Next base: position 37,160 of record JBJKRT010000062.1, on the reverse strand, counting down.
GTCGTCCGCACCTATCACAGCAAGGCCAAGAAGGGCGAGCAGGCCATCGACGGGGCTTCCGGAATGCACCGCGCGGTCTGGAATTTGCGCACGGCCCGGCTCGACGCGCCGCACGGCATCACGTTCTTCGGCTCCACGTCAGGACACCTCGTGGCTCCCGGACAGTACACCGTGCGACTCACGGTGGATGGCAAGGCGTCTACGGCGCCGCTCATCGTGAAGCTCGATCCGCGCGTCCACCTGACCGCCGCACAGATCGCCGAGGAGCAGCGATTGATCGCCGCCGTGGACAGCGGCGCCAACACGATCTTCCACGACGCCAAGCGACTGAACGACGTGCGCGATCAGGTGAAGGCGATCGTCGCCCATGCCAAGGACCTGCCGAACACGGATACGGTGAAGGCCGCGGGTAAGACGCTCGCGGCCCGCCTGGACTCGATGAGTCTTCGGCTGGTGCAGCCCAAGCACACCAACGGCCAGGACATCATCAACTTCCCGAATGGAGTCGTGGACCAGTGGGTCTACCTCGCCAGCAACATGGACGGCTCCTTCATGCCAGTCACGGAGGGCATGAAGAAGCGGCTGTCGGATCTGCAGGCGCAGTGGCCCGCCGTCCAGGCACAGGTCGATGCCCTACTCGGTGCCCAGGTGCAGGCATTCAACGACCTGCTCGGGGGGAAGGCAGCGGTGATCGTACCGACGCGGTGAAGCCGTTCCTACCGTGGAGCGTCGGGGGCCAGGTCGTCTGAAGCCAACACCGGCTCCAGCGCTTCGACGAGCGGCTCCAGATGCGCGCGATACTTCTGCCAGCTTCCGACGGAGGTCGAGTAAGCCCGCTTCCGCACTTGCGTCACGCTTGCGGTGCGCACGGCCCGCTTGGTGCGGTGGAAGTCGAGGCAAGCGGGCTCGAAGTCCAGGCCGCACGTCTCGACCAGAGCCCGGATCTCCGCGTCGGGGTCGGTGACCAGGTGCTCGTAGACGATGTCGTGAATCTCCAGGGGGAGCACCGCTTTCCAGTGCTCCATGAGCGCATGGTAGTACCGGTAGTGATGCCCCAGAGATGTCAGGTCGTCGGTGTACGGGTGTCCGACCGTGAACTTCTGGAAGTAGCACGAGACACAGGTGTCCAGGGGCGACCGCACGCTGTGGAGCACGGTGGCCCCGGGGAAGAGCAGAGCTACGAGCCAGAGGTGCTCGAAGTTGTGAGGCATCTTGTCGACCACCCTGACGGCGTCCCCGCCGAGGCCATGGAGCGTCCGTAGGTAAGCTCGCCCTTCATCGCGCGCCGCCTCTCGCACGAGGGCCTCGAAGTCCGGCAATGGACGCTTCCCGCCGTCACGCGGGGCGTCCTCCTCACCCGTGAGCCGTCGCGCGGCGTCGGCCAGGTCGAGCAGCTCGCCTGCGCCATGAACCAGGGAGTGGCTCGCGAGGATCTGCTCGATGAGGCTCGTGCCGGAGCGGGGCATTCCGACGACGAAGATCGGGCTCGCGTCTTCCAGCGCCCAGTCGGCCCGTTCCCGAAAGAAGTCGCGGGTGATGGAGCTGCGGACGTGGCGCAGCAGGTCGTCGTAGCGCTCGGCGTCGTACCGGTGTCCGAGGTGGCGCGCCCTGGCACGGTGACCCTGTCGATAGTGTGCGAACGCTTCGTCGTACCGTTGGGCCCCATCGCACGCTTTCGCCAGAGCGAAATGTGCCAGCATCTTGCGGCCAGGTGGCCCTCCGTCGGCGCTCACCGCCGAGTCCAGCAACCCGAATCTGGGATCGTCGGGCCCGATCTCTCTGAGCTCGATGATGCTCGACAACGCGGTCAGGTTCTGCGGGTCGTTCGCGTGGGCGATCTCGAACTCGTGCAGCGCCTCGTTTCGCCTACCGACCGTGAGGTGGTGGATGCCCAGGTTGGCGTGGGCATCTGCGTGCTCCGGAGAGAGGGCGAGTGCCCGCCGATAGGCCGCTTCCGACTCCTCCAGGTGTCCCAGATCGTGAAGCGCCATTCCCAGGTGAACCCATGTCTCCGGGTCGTGTCCGTCTCGTTCCAGCGCCGCTCTGAACGACTCCGCGGCGGGCTCGAGCAGGCCGGCCCGCAGGTATACGCTGCCGAGCGAGTCGTGCGGCATCGCCGGTCCCGGGTCGATCTCGATCGCACGACGCAGATGGACCTCTGCCTCGATCAGCCAGCCGCTGTCCAGCAGGGCTGCGCCCAGATTGGCACGGGCTGCGTAGTGCTCCGGCGCGGCCTTCACGGCGCGGAGACAGAGCTCCAGGCCCTCCTCGGTTCTTCCGAGCCCCAGGAGGTGGCCTCCGAGGTTGTTCAGAGCGTCGACATGGTCCGGCTGCCGCGTCAGGGCGGTACGCAGGGCGACAGAGGCATCCTCCGCGTGGCCGAGGACGAGGAGGCACGTCCCGAGCATGCACCAGGCATCGGCGTTTTCGGGTGTGGCTTCGATCACCCGCAGGTAATCTGCGGCAGCATCTTCGAACCGGCCTTCGTCGTAGAGGGCGTACGCCCTTTGCATGGCGGACCCGGTGCGGGGCCGATCGGCGGCAGTCATGGCTGCCAGTATCGGCAGGTCGGTCCGTAGACTTGAGGATCGTGATCGTGGAGTCAGCGTCGGCGCCAGGGTTCCGCACTGTTGTTCAGCAATTCCGGTAGGTCCGTCACCACGGTCAGACGATGCGTAGCGCGCTCGGTCGGCTGAAGGAGAAGAAGGTATCTCCCATCGGGAAAGACGTCGTAGGAATACCCCGGTACGTTCTCGTACTGCCCGCTGAAGACGGGTTTCGGGAGGCCGATCGTCGGCGGATCGCCTTGGGTGAACGAGGCTTCGAACCACTGCGATCCGTAACGGAAGGAGATACGCCGTTCGTCCGCACTCCACCGAGGCTCCTCGCCACCGTTGATCGAGACCCGATATCGGATGGTGGGGTCCGTCGTCGAGAGTACGTAGACCTCCGACTGCCCCGCTTGAAGGGATGTCGCCGCGAGCCACGCGCCGTCCGGGGAGAACCGTGAGAGCGTATTGATGCCGGGCACCGGGATCGCTCGGGCAGCCACTGAATCCAGTCGTGCGATGCGGTACTCCGCGCCGGGGCCACGCTGGAGCAGGAGTGTGCCGTCCGGTGAGGCCGCGTATGTGACGAAGAGACCGTTCCGAGCGGTATCGAGCGATGCCGGTCCCTGTCGGCCGGACAGCCACACGGGGCCGTGGATGGTCCCCCTGCCGGTGCGCTCGCTCGTCCCTCGCGCGAGATCGTGGATCCATTGGTCCGGTGGTCCCTTGACGGGCCAGATGGTGACGGCGACCCGGCGCCCGTCGGGTGAGATCTCGAAGGTTCCATAGTCTGCGGGAGGCAGGCCCAGCGGCGCGATGGATCCGGACGCCGACCGGACCACGAGTGCCGTCCGTCCCGACCCCGGTGTGCTGGCCAGGACCACCGCACCATCCTCGCTCGTGGCGTATTGGGCGCTTCCCTGGCTGTTGAACCGCACGTCGGCGCTGACCTGCACCGCACTCCCCATCGGCCGAAGAGTGCTGGGCTCCACCGGTACCGCGAGCAGCGTTCCGGCTCCGCCTTGTTGGACGTAGAGGAGATGTCCCGAGGGAAGCAGCGTGGGACCGAATCCGAAGATTGCCTCATCGACCACGACAGAGTCGGTCGGCACGCGGCCGCCGCTCGTCAGGACCCACTCCAAGCGTGTCCCGAAGTCGAAGTATCGGAGCAGATGCTGAAAGCTGTAGAGCATGCCCGAGCGGTCCGGGGTGATGCTCCCGGCTCGCCTGGGTCCTCCGGGTATCGAGTCGATCCACCCGGCGAACGCATCGATGAGCATCGGCTTGTCACCCTGGCGCCCGGCGACAAAGATGCGGGCGGAATCCAGCCAGACCGCCCCCCACGGCTCATCGACCGTGGCGAGTGCCTGAGGAGTACCTCCGCCAGTTGGGACCTTCTTCAGCACCGTCGCCGCGAAGAAGGCGATCGAACGGCCGTCGGGTGAGAATGTCGGACTGAACGCTCCGTCCGTCCCGGCGAGCACCCTTGATCCTCCGTGCATCAAGTCCCGCACTACCAGCATCGTGTCCGACGCCGTTGCGCTCACGTACACGAGGTGGCGACCGTCGCGGGACACGTCCAGAGCGCGTTGCTCCACCCCGAGCGGGGCGGCACCGAGGAACGCGAAGGGGAGCGAGTCGGGCAGGACGAGATCGAGTGTCAGCGGGACAGCCCGTGAGGCTGCACCCGAGCGCTCGGTGGGCCACCTCGCCCACATCCCGAACGCCACGCCGAGCACGAGCGCGAGAGCGACGACAGCCGTGGAGCGCGCGCGGTGTCGCTTCGGAGGTGATCCGGGGGCAGGCCGTACCACGGTGACGGCGCCGTCTCCGGCCAGCGCCTCGGCGAACTCGACAGCGCTGGTGAACCGGTCCGCGGGCAGCTTCTCGAGGGCCTTGAGGACCGCCGCTTCCATGGCCGCAGAGACCGTGCGGCGCTGGGCGGAGATCGCGCGCGGCTGCTCCGTCAGCATTTGCGCCACGATTGCCTGCGCGGTCGAACCTGTGAACGGTGGGTCACCAGTGAGCATCTCGTACGTGACGCAGCCGAGCGCGTAGATGTCGGACCGGCCCGTGATCTCACGCTCTCCCATCGCTTGTTCGGGACTCATGTAATGGGGCGTTCCCAGCGACATCCCGCTCTCCGTCATCCGGGTGCCGCCCTCGGTCCGGCTCACCGCGAGGGCGATTCCGAAGTCCGCGACCAGCGCTTGCCCCTCGTGCAGCAAGATGTTCTCCGGCTTGATGTCACGATGCACCACGCCATGCCGGTGCGCGTAGTCCAGTGCGCTGGCCACCTCCGTAGCGATCCGCAGCGTATCCTCTACAGGCAACTGCTTCTCGCGCCGTAGCCGGTCACGCAGCGTCTCTCCCTCCACGTACGGCATCACGTAGAAGACGCTGCCGGCGGCCTCACCGCTGTCGTGGAGCGGGAGGATGTGGGGGTGCTGCAGGTGCGCCGTGGTCTTGATCTCGTGGAGGAATCGCTCTGCTCCGACGACGGCGGCCAGCTCAGGGCGGAGCACCTTGAGTGCTACGAGACGGTCGTGCCGCAGGTCGTGAGCGAGATAGACCGTGGCCATGCCGCCGGCACCGAGCTCGCGCTCCACGACGTAACGATCTCTCAACACCTCGGTGAATTCGTCCAGCGGTTGAGTCATGGGAGACTCCGTGTGTGCACCGTCGGCGTGGCTTCAGTTTCGCCCTGCGTCGCAGGCGGGAACCTCGAAGGACTTGGTGAAGAGCAGATCGCCGGACGCCGGATCCGACCAGTTCATCGTATGGACAGGCACTTCGTAGCGGATCGGGATGGTCACGGTGACGAGATCCCTGCCGCCGTCGTCGCAGGTGCCGTCGGTCCCGAGCGGACGCATGCAGATGTACGCCTGGCTCACCAGCGGGCGCGAAAGGCGCACGTGTATCATGTCGCAGTTGGCTTCGCCCAGCGCGGGATCCTTGCAGACGGGGAAGTCGGCCTCGATTGCCCGGATCTGGCCTTGCTCGGTGCAGAGATCGAAGACGGGGACGAAGACTCCGTCGAACGCCACCGTCTGAGCCTGGACGTTCAAGCTCCGGTCCGCCCGGATCTCCTCCCAGGTCGAGGTCCGATCCTGGGCGAGGGCCCCGGCCGGGCACAACACGGCGATGGCGAGCAATGCGGACGAGCATCGATGCGTGAGCATGTTCTGCCTCCCACGGACCTACGATCGGGCGATCTGTCCGCCGCCTCAGCCCTTGAGGCGCAGGAGATACGCAAGGGCAGGCTACCATACGTCACGTCGCTTTCGACGCCATGTCAAGGCCCCACCGTGCAGCTTCCCCCCTCGATCCGTCTCCTACCGGCGGTGGCGACGACTCCGGAGCCACTCGACGGTCCTTCCGAGGACCCCATGGCGCCCCACGGCACGCGCTCCGACAGCACCCGCCGACGCCTCGCTCTCGATCAACGCCCGCTCCTCGTCCGTCCACGGCACCTCGGCCATCATGGCGTCGAAGGCCTCGACCCAGAGCTTCTCTCCCAGCGTTCGCCGGTCGCGTCGTCGGCTGCGTGCGATCCTCTCCATCTCCATCCACGGCTTCGAGGTGCCGATGTAGTGGATGATGCGGATGGAACGCTCGTCGTCGGCCGAGCCGCCTCCCGTGGATCCAGGCATCATGAACCCGAGCTCTCCGCAATACTGGTCCAGGTGGTCGTGGAAAACGTTGTAGACGTGGCTGAGATGAAGCTCGGTCCGGTCGGGCCAATCGGGGTAGAACGCGTGCAGGAACTCCTGGTCGCCCAGGCCCTCGACCGTGAGCCGCCCGATGCTCGACATCATGTCCTCGAAGAGTCGGCGGTCCGGCTCCACGACCATCAGGCCCGAGTTGAGCTCCCTCCACGAGGGATGAACGAGGCCGCCCGCGTTGGTCGATGAGAGGTGCGGATGGTCGAACAGGTCATCGATGTCGTGGCAAACGACCATGTCGGCGTCGAGGTAGACCACCCGCGAGAAGTCGGAGAGCCCGAACACATGGAGCTTGCTGTAGGTGTGGCGGTGGCGGTTCGCGGGATCGTCACAGGCCGGATTGTCGATCGCCGGAACCCGTACCGGGTGGACCGCCAGCTTGCGGAGGATGGGGTCGATTCGTCCGTCGATCCCTTCGGTAATCATGCAGCAGAAAGGCCGTGACGTTCCGGTCCGCCTCAGGCTGTCGAAGAGGGTCAGCACGCCCGGCAGGTAACGGGCGGTGCTCACCATGCTGACCCAGGCCTCTCGCCCTTCTTCTGACCCCATCTCGCTCAACTCCTCGGTGGATCCTCCGACCGGCATCTCCGCAGGCAACGGGGGCCGGCTACCTTACCAGCAGGAACAATGCGTGGGCGAACACACCTGCCGTCAGGCCTCCGATGAAGTGGGTGGCGATCGCGACGGTGGCGAGGTCGCGCTCCTTCAGGCCGTCCATCATCCCGACGTGCGTGCTCAGAAAGCCGGCGTTGCAGATGCCGATGCCGGTCAGCACCGCGACCTCCGGCGGGCCGATGACGCCCGTGTGAAGAAACTGCGGGATCATGCTGAGCGCGGCGCCGACCGACGCCCACGAGGTTACGGGAAAGGCGATCGCGCGCGGATCGGAGAACCCGTAGAGCGGCTTGATGAGGAACGAGAGCTTCGCGCCGATCCACGGGAAGAACGCGATCCCCTGGTAGGCGGCACCCGTGTAGCCGCCGGCCGGCGCGCCGTAGGAAAGCATCATCACCAGGGTGCAGAAGATGATCACGCCGGGCATGATGTCGAGGCCCATCTGGACGCCGTGCGCTCCGCCGTCCAGGAGGGCCTGCATGGTGCGCTGCGCCACGTTGCCGGGTCGGACCTCTCGGAAGCGTAGCGCGTCGTAGCCTTCCTCCTCGGCGGAGAGGGCCATCTCGTCCGGGCCGTACTTGCGCTTTCCGAAGATGCCCATGAGACGCACGCCCACCACGCCGCCCATGATCGCGCCCACGTTGCCGACCAGGACAGCCATGCCGAGCGAGCGTCCCGGCGTCGACTGCGCGAGCATGAACGTGGTCACGATCAGACCCATCCCGAACACGGTTCCGAAGTTCACGAGCGTCGTGACCTGCCATCGTCGCAAGTACTTCAGGAACGCCTTGTCCGTGCCGAGGGGCATGATCGCGGGGTTGTCGGACAGGTAACACGCCACCGCGCCGACCGATGTCGCGCCGGGCAGTCCGAACAGCGGCTTCATGAGCGGAGCGAGCGCGCGGTTCGCGATCGCCACGATGCCGAACTCGGCGATGAACGAAGTGAACGCCGACATGATGATGAGCACGCCCATCAGGAAGAGGACCGTGTTCAGGATCAGATCGTGCGCGGTCGCCATCATCGTCTTGAACGTGAAGGCGATGCCCATCTTCCATGCGAACACGCCGAAAAGCGCGACCAGGAGGGCGAGCGCGACCACCGTCTCGGTCGTGATCGCGGGAACGATCTTTCCGGATCGGTCGGTGGCCGCTACGCGCCCTTCGCCCTTCACGCCAAACGCCATCGCTTTGCTCCGATAAGTCCGGGGTCGAAGACCTGTGGTGCTGAGAAGTCAGGCATCATTGCGTGGGCCCGGCGGCGGCGCAACGGACCGCATGCCCGCGGAGGCAGACCTGCATCGCAGCCGCGAGGATCTCGCGACCACTCCATCTACGCCCAGGTCTTGTCCAGCTCCGGCCCCGTCGCCTGCCGCTCCGCTTGCCGCCGCTTCTCGGCCCGGTAGATCGCCACGCCGACCGCGTTTGCGCCGACCACGACGGTGATGATCTTGGCCGCGAAGCTACCCCAGCTCTTCACGTCGATGATCGGGAACACCGCCATGACGATGTAGACGACCGTGACGGCGAACCCGGACGCCGCTGCGAACCGGAGCCAGATGGGTGCCCGGTCGAACTTGCGCATGCCGACGATCGGCAGCGCGAACAGCACGAGATAGCACACCGCATAAAGGATCCCGGCTGCGTTGTCGAGCAGCTGGAACGCCTCCTGCAGCCCGACGCCGATGAGGCTCAGCGTTCCGAACACCAGCGTTACGGCTCCGAGGAAGAGGATCGAATTGAGTGGTGTGCGGAAGCGCGGATGGATGCGCGTGAACCACGCGGGCAGCAGATGGTCCCACCCCGCCACCATCGGTAGCCGTGCGGTGCCGGCGAAGAGGAGATTCACGTTCCCGAGGTGCCGCATCAGGAGGAGCAGCGTCAGCACCGGAACGATGTAGACGGCGAAGCCGTACGACCGCAGCCCGTAGGTGAGCGCCTGGGGAATCGGCGCGATCAGGTCGATCTTGCCGGGCGGCGTCGCGGCGAGCACGGCGCTCGTCCCGAGGATGAACATCAGGGCGATGATCGGTGTCGCGATGACCACCGAGCGACCGATCGCCTTGGCCGGGTTCCTGGTCTCACCGGCCAGGATCGCGACATACTCGAAACCTGTGAGCGCACCCAGCGCCATCTTGCTGAAGATGTTGATGGAGAGGAGGTTCGCTTTCGGTACGGCGACGGCGAACGGGTGGTGGTTGGCCACGGTGCCGTGCGCGAACGCGACGATGGGCATCAGAATGAGCGCACCGAACGTCAGGAGGTGTGCCGTCCCGCCGGCGTTGTGCACCCATTTCCCTATGCGCAGCCCGAACAGCGACACGAGGATGATCATCGCGACGACGAATCCCGTCACGGCGCCGTCGTACCACTTCGTGCCCGTGAGCCAATGGCCGCTCGGTCCCCACACGTAGCTGAACGTGTCGGCAATGACGACCCCGTACGACGACAGCAGGATGAGCGCGAACACCCAGAGGTTCCACGCGACGATGAATCCCATCCCGTCGTTGAAACCGAGCTTGGCCCACTGGTACAGCCCGCCCTCCAGCGGCATCAGTCGATTCAGGTAGATCACGACGGCCGCCTGCGGGAGATAGAACGATGCCATGGCGAGCAGCCAGTAGACGATCTGCTGGTGGCCGAGCATCGCGGCGGTGCCAACCCACTGCGCGCCCACGATGAACATGATCTGGGTGAGCACGAGGTCACCCAGGCGGAGCTCCCGCTTGAGCTCGGCGCTGCGCGACTCGACCGCGGCGCTGTCGGACGGGGAGGGTCGGTCCATGTCAGCCCGCGGATGCTCCGGGATGCAGGGGCGCACCCCGCCGGGTTCGCCTCCGTCTCATGCCCTCACCCGCCGACCGGACGCCGAGGCCGCTCGTCCACGTCCAGGTGGAAGACGTCGGGCCTGGCATAGTGTCCGGTGACGTCGAAATCGAACTTGCTCCGGGGGATGGCCGAAAGGTCGAGGTCGGCGGTCACGATCCCCTCGTCGTCCCACAGTGGTCCCGCGAGACACTCGCCGAGCGGATCGTAGACGGCGCTGCCGCCGCGGCACAGCGTCTCCGGCCACGCCTCGAGCTCGCCGGCGATCTCCAGGTCGGCCGGATACATGTCCCGGGTCACGTACTGGTTGCACCCCAGCACGAAGCAGCGTCCCTCCAGGGCGATGTGCTGGAGGGTGGCCTGCCACCGGCCGCGGGCGTCGGCGGTCGGCGCGAGATAGATCTCGACACCCTTGCCGTACATCGCCATACGCGCCAGCGGCATGTAGTTCTCCCAGCAGATGAGTCCGCCTACACGGCCCAGGGGCGTGTCCACGACAGTGAGGGTGCTGCCGTCTCCTTCGCCCCAGATGAGACGCTCCGCGGCGGTGGGCTTGAGCTTGCGGTGCTTGCCCAGGAGGCTTCCATCCGGGCCGAAATAGAGAAGCGTGCAGAAGAGCGTGCCCCCGCTGTACGTGGAGTCGCGCTCGATGACGCCCACGCACAGGTGCACCCCCGCCTCCCGGGCTGCTTCGCCCAGCCGGGCCGTCTCGGGGCCCGGCACGTCCACGGCGCTCCGCCAGTAGCGCTCCCAGGTGCGCCGCCCCGCATCGGAGCGCCCACCCACGGCGGTGCCGAAGGCGAGCCCCCACGGATAGCCGCCCACGTACGCTTCGGGAAAGAGCACCAGACGGGCCGCTTGCGCCGAGGCCTCCGCGGTCAGGGTGCACACCTTCTGCACGGCGGCGGGGGTGTCGAAGAACATGGGTGAAGCCTGCACCGCCGCGACGCGCACGGTGTCCGCTGCCATGAGCTATCCTCCTGACTGGATCGGCGGGGCGGCGGCCTCGCCCGCCACGTGCGGCTCCGGCGCCGTGTGCCAGGTCGTGCCGGGCCGCTCGACCGTGTAGTAGACGCGGATGTCCGGCGTGTCCTCGAAGATGCGGGGAACCACCTGCACCTCCATCCCGATCTCCACCTCGTCCTGCGGAAGCGTTTCGCCGGACCAGGCCAGCAGGCGGCCTCCTTCCTCGAGCTCGACCACCACGCAGGTGTAGGGAGCGTCGTCCTCGAAGCCGGTGGGTGGCGCCTCGATGCGGGTCCAGGTCCACACGGTGCCCCGGCCCGTGTACTCCACGAACTCGAAGTCGCCGCTCATGCACTCGGGGCAGTCCGCCCGTGGCGGGAAGGTCTGGTGGCCGCATGCCGTGCAGCGCGAGCCCATGATCCGGCCGTCGCGCAGGTGGGCGGCGAAGCCCTGGACCTTCGAGTACGGTACGAAGCTGACCTTGCCGAACCAGCTGAACATGGCTCGCCTCACTCCTTCCTGAAGACGTGGACGAAGGTGTACTGGCCGATCCCACCCACGTTGTGGGTCAGCCCCACGTCCGCGTCCGGCACCTGACGCGCTCCGGACTCCCCGCGGAGTTGCCGGCAGATCTCATAGGCCATCGACACCCCGGTGGCCCCGATGGGGTGGCCCTTCGCCTTCAGGCCCCCGTCCACGTTCACCGGCACGCCACCGCCTCCGATCCACGACCGCTTCTCCTCGATGTAGCGGCCTCCCTCTCCCTTCTCGCAGAATCCGAGATCCTCGTACGCCATGATCTCGGCGATCGTGAAGCAGTCGTGCACCTCGGCCACCTTCACGTCTCCGGGCTCGATGCCGGCCTGGCGGTAGGCCTGGCCCGCGGCTTCCACCGCGGACGGCAGACCCGTGAGGTTCGGTCGCCGCAGCACGGACATGCTGGCCGTGGCGGATCCGAGCCCGTCGAGCCACACGACCTTGTCGGGGGCCAGCGCCCGGGCGCGGTCTTCCGAGGCCAGGATGAGGCAGGCGGCCCCGTCCGCGTTGGCGCAGCAGTCGTAGACGCAGAACGGGGAGGCCACCGGATCGGAGGCCATCGCCTTCTCCAGCGTGACTTCCTTCTGGAAGAGGGCGTTGGGGTTGCGGGCTCCGTAGTGGTGGTTCTTGACGGCGACCTGGAGGAGGTTCTCCCGGGTGGTTCCGAAGTCGTGCATGTGCCGGGTGGCGAACATCGCGTAGTAGCCGGGAAACGTCGTGCCGAACACGCTCTCCCACTGCACCTCGCCGACGCGGCCCATGAGCGCCAGGATGTCGGCGGTCTCCAGCTCGGTCATCTTCTGGCAGCCGATGACCGCGACCACGTCGTGCAGCCCCGACTGGATGGCCATCCAGGCCGTCCGGATGGCGGCGCTGCCCGAAGCGCACGCCACTTCGGTGAGCCACGTGGGCAGGGGGTTCAGGTTCAGGTATTCCTGCACGACGCCGGCGACGGAGCGCTGCTTGTGGTACTCGGGGACGGCGGCGATCACCGAGGCATCGAGCTCTTCACGCCCGATGCCTGCGTCGCCTAGCGCGTCCCGGAACGCCTCGAAGGCCAGCTCCTGCACGGTGGCGTCCGACCGGCGGCCGAAGCGTCCGTGTCCGATTCCGATGACTCCGACTCGTGGCATCCGTTTCTCCGCTGACGGCCTGGAGCCCTGCCTGGCGCGTGCGCCTGGCGCGCCGCGTACAGGCTCTTACATGTACTGTCCGCCGTCGATCTTGACGACCTCTCCCGTGATGTGGCGGGACGCGTCCGAGCAGAGGAAGGCGACCAGGTTGGCACAGTCTTCGGGGGTGGCGAACCGTCCGAGCACGGTCTCCGCCAGAGCCGTTGCCCGGAACTCCGGAGCGAGACGCTCCATCATCTCGGTGAGGACCATGCCGGGCGCCACCACGTTCACGTTGACGTTGAAGCGCCCCAGGTCACGGGCCAACGACTTGGAGAAGGCGACGATTCCGCCCTTGCTGGCGGCGTAGTTGGCCTGCGCGAACTTTCCCCGCAGGCCGTTGATCGACGAGATGGCGACGATCTTGCCGTAGCGCATCTCCTTGAAGTGGACCGCGGCGGCACGCGCGTAGTTGAAGCAGCCCTTCAGGTTGACCTCGATCTCCCGGTCCCACTGCTCTTCGGTCATCTTCCAGACCGGCCCGTCCCGGGTGATGCCCGCGTTGCAGACCATGATGTCGAGGCGTCCGAGCTCCTCGACCGCCGTCCGCACCGACGTCTCCGCGTCCTGGAAGGACGTGACGTCGGCCTGAACGGCCAGCCCCCGGACGCCGGTGGCTTCGATGTCCTTCACGACCTCGCCGGTCGCGCCGTCGTGGCGGAGATCGACAATGGCGACGTTGCACCCTTCCTTCGCGAGACCCCGGGCGATGGCGGCGCCGATTCCCGCGCTGCCTCCGGTGACGATGGCGCCCTTGCCCCGCAATCCGAGGTCCACGACCTCACACCATCACGGTCTTCATGTACTCGCCGCCCACCTGTCCCTTCCGGCACACGGGTCCGGCCAGGAAGCCCGCCGCATGCCTGGCCTGCTGCTCGAGCGCCTCTCCGAGCGGGACACCGCAGGCAGCCTGGACGCACTCCACGATCGCGTGGGCGGCCGCCGCTCCGGCGGGGCCACCGTCGTTCGAGAGACCCGGCACGTCGCTGGGGACCCCGTCCAGGGCGTCTCCCGCGAGCTCACGTCGAGCCGGAGCGTCTGAGGCGCCCGTGGCCATGCTCCAGGCCGTTGCCAGGGTCTCCTCCAGGGGACCTGCGTAGTCCACGAGCCACCCGACGGCCTCCGCGGCACGAACGGTCTCGCCGCTCAGGAGCATGCGGAGGACGCGCGGCCAATCCTCGGACCGGCTCTTCCGGAAGGCCCAGTGGCAACCCTCCATCCCCGGGACGACGGGCAGCGTCACCTCGGGCATGCCCAGGCGGGCGGAGTCCACCGCGACCAGGTAGTGGCAGTGAAGAAGAAGCTCGAGCATCCCGCCCAGGCACCGCTTGCCATTCACGACACCCACCGAGGTCCGGAACTCGTCGTGGAAGCGACGGGCGGTCCTGGACCACACGCGGCATATCCGCAGCCCCTCGTCCTCCTTTTCCAGGGCGGGGAAGAACGCCGCGGTGTCCGCCCCGACCATCTGGGTGGACAGGTGGAAGTCTCCCGTGAGGATCACGCGGTCGATCCCCTCCGCGCGGAGCCAGTCCACGGCCCGGTTCAGCTCGGCGTCCACCTCCCAGTCGTAGGTCTCGCGACTGATCGTCACCACCCCCACCTCGCCGTCGTGCTCCGCGTTGACGTAGAGCTGCTGCCATTCGGGGGAGTCCATGCCCTCGAAGGCCTCGGGGTGCCAGGCATCGGCCGCCGCTTCGGGATGGAGCTCGTGGTAGGACCCGACGATGCGGACGATCTCGTCCGGGCCGTACTCGCGGGCCAGGGCCAGCGCCCCATGGCGGAACTGCGCGCACAGCTCGCCGATCGCGTTCAAGTTCGCGAAGTGGCTCCTGTGCTCGTGCACGAGGAGGCTGGTCATCTGGAAGAGGGGGCCGAGGATCCAGGTGCGGAACGTCTCCTCCTCGTCGTCTTCCAGCTTCCAGTCCACCAGCGGCCGGAAGTGGTTGGGGGGATACCAGCTCTCGCCCGTCTCCTTACGCTCCACCAGGTCGGCGGTCGGCGTGAACACCTCGCCGTAGCGCTGGCTCAGATGGTGGAGACAGGACCAGGTGAGGAAGTCGGCGCCCTTCGAGCCGATCACGTCGTGGGCCCGGAAGGGGTTCGGGCCGACCAGCTTGCGGACCAGCTTGTCGATCTTCCAGAAGGGCATGTTGCTGGCGTCGTGATACCGGAGCCCCGCGAGCGCGACGCCACAGAAGAGCACGTCCAGCACGAACGACCAGTGGTCGCTCACCGGGACCGGGATCAGCCCGAGCGCCCACATCAGGCGCGTCACCGCGGAGGGCTCCGGCTCCACGACTTCCCAGATCTTGTTGATCTCGTGGGGGAACGCCGGATGCGCCACGCCCACACCCAGCTCCGCGCTGGGGAATCCCGAGGTCACGGAGCGGATCTCGATGCCAGGGAACGCGTCGCGGAAGACCTGATAGTGGGCCTTCTTCAGATCGAGGATCTCCGGGATCGCTTCCAGGAGGAACCTCGGCTTCATCTCGCGGAGCTCCCCCGGCAGGCTCTTGCCGTCGTAGCTCATGCGCACGATGCCGCCCATGATTGCGTCGGCCTGCTCGCGCCCGAAGGATGCGACGAGCCCCCCGTAGCGTGCTCCGATCCCGTCCGGAGCTCCGGGCAGGTCGAGGGCCACCACCGGCACACCGAATGGATGGAGCCGCGAGCCCAGCTGCATCGTCTTGCCGGCGCCCACGATGCCGTTGGCGCCGGAGATGACGAGGGAGCCTCGCGCCCCGGCGGTACCGAAGACTTCATCCACGAGATCCGCGGGATCGGCGGGAAGGCGTCCGCTCCGGAAGACGTCCAGAACCGTTCCCAGGCCCAGGGTCGCGAGGGTCGGCTCTCTCAGCGTTCGAGTCATGATGCCTCTCCTCCTCAGGAGACCTGGAAGACGGCTGCGATGCCCACGTCTCCGGCCGCGCATCCGAAGATCAGCACGTGCCCGCCTCCGAGATCCACCGCCTCCTCGAAGGCCTCGATCGCCACCCTCGTGAGCGTGGGCCCCTGGGGGTGGCCCCAGACGAGGGGGCAGCCCGTGTTGTTCATCTTCCTCCAGTCGTAGTCGAGGAGGCGCGCGAAGACGGCGTCGTTCACCGCGAACGGGTTGTGGTTCTTGACCACGGCCATGTCCGCCATCGTGAGGCCCGTCCGGGCCAGGAGCTTCTGTACGGCGAGCGCCGGAGCTTCCGGCATGAGGCTCGGCTGCGTCCGCACTTCGGTCTTGGCGACGAAGCGGATGTCGATCTCGGGCCGGGTGCTCAGCTCCTTCGCCTTCCCCTCCGTCGTTACCAGCAGGCAGGCCATGCCGTCCGAGGCATGCGTCTGGGTGCCGCTCGTGACACACGTGTCCAGCTCCCGCATGGCCCGCAGCCCGTCCAGGGTCACCTGCCTGACGCCGAGGTCCGCATCGACGCGTCCGAGGGGACGGCCCTGCACGCTGAGGAGGTCGAAGGGAACCAGGACCCGATCGAGGAAGCCCGAGTCTCGGGCCTCGAAGTACTGCTGGTGGCGGACGTAGGCGATCTCGTCGGTCTCCCGCCGATCCGTGCGGTACTTGCGGGCGGTGATGCCCGCGGCCGTGATCATGGCGTTCCCGGTCGCGGGGTCGAAGCCGAAGTTGTCCCACACGTCGGCGAGGACCTGGGTGCGCTCGTAGGAGCGGCGCTCGGGGAAGACCCCGACGGGGGAGTCGCTGGTCCGGTCGAAGGTCACGACGCCGACCACGTCGGAGGATCCCGCATCGATCTCGGCTCCGGCCGCGAGGATCGCCTTGAGGCCGGTCGCGCACGCCTGCTCCGCGTGGTAGCCGGGGAGCCGGCGGCCCATGCAGCTCGAGACCACGGGGGCCGTCCAGAACTTCCAGTGCCACGGGACGGTGGAGCCGATGACCAGATAGTCCAGCTCGCTCGTGGGTACGCGCCGAAGGCCGAGGATCCGGGCCGTGGCCTCGCCGGCGAACTGTCCGATGTTGACTTCCGCGAGAGGCGAGGTCTGCCAGGCCGGGAAGTAGCTGCTGCCCCACGTTCCGTAGGGGATTCGTGCGCCAGGGAGCATCCGCTTCCTCCCTTGCTCGAGTGGGTGTGAGGGGAGGGATCGGTGCCGGGCGAGGCCTGGAAGCACCGGACCACCTAATGTGCCCAACGTCGCGAGGGTTGGAAAGGTACCCGGGCTGGAGGGCACCCGACGCGCGTCCGCTCGCCGGGGGCACCGGCTGGTGCCGGACACGGGCTCGGGTCATATTCCCGTACCCTCCGCGCACCACTTCCCGAACCCGTCAGGGGGAACGAAGATGGCCCTTTCCGAGGATCGTCTGGTCTACGACTGGTCGAGACACGGAGCCGGGGAGGTCCCCGCGCCCCGCAAGGCCATGCTGGATGACGAGACCCTGCGGGACGGCCTGCAGAGCCCTTCCGTGCTGGATCCCTCGCTGGATACCAAGGTGGAGATCCTGCACCTCATGGACCGCCTCGGCATCGAGACGGCGGACGTGGGCCTGCCGGGCTCGGGACCCCGCCAGCGGGAGGCCGTCGAGCGCCTGTGCCGGGAGATCTCGGATGCGGGCCTCTCCATCCGGGCCAATTGCGCCGCCCGCACCCTGGAGGCGGACATCCGCCCGATCGCGGAGGTGAGCCAGGCCACCGGCGTGCCCATCGAGGCCTGCGTGTTCATCGGGAGCAGCCCGATCCGGCAATACGCCGAGGAGTGGGATCTCGAGTTCATTCGGAAGTTGAGCGAGAAGGCGATCCGGTTCGGGGTCGGCGAGGGTCTCGAGGTCATGTACGTGACCGAAGACACGATCCGGGCGCGTCCCGAGGATCTGCGGATCCTGTTCCAGACCGCGGTCGACGCGGGGGCGCGGAGGCTCTGCCTGTGCGACACGGTCGGCACGGCGACGCCCCGAGGTGTGGGCCGGTTGGTCGGCTGGACGGTCGACCTGCTCCGCGAGCTGGGCGTCGAGGACGACGTGGGTCTCGACTGGCACGGCCATCGCGACCGGGCGCTGGACGTGGCCAACACGATCGCCGCCGTCGAGGCCGGGGCGACACGGGTGCACGGCACCGCTCTGGGCATCGGCGAGCGAGTCGGCAACACGCCGATGGAGCAGCTCCTGGTCAACCTCCAGCTCCTGGGCTGGAGAGAGGACGATCTCTCCGCGTTGCCTGCTTACGTGAAGGCCGTCTCCGAGGCGGTCGGGGTCCCGATTCCGGCGAACCAGCCGATCGTGGGACGCGATGCGTTCCGCACGGCCACCGGCGTCCACGCGGCCGCGGTCATCAAGGCGCAGCGCAAAGGGGAGGCCTGGCTCGCGGACCGCGTCTACTCGGGCGTTCCGGCCGGCCTGGTCGGCCGGGCCCAGCAGATCGAGATCGGCCACATGTCGGGGGCGTCGAACGTCCACTACTTCCTCGCCTCCCGGGGGTTGGCCGACAGCGACGAGGTGTGTAGCGCCATCCTCGCCGAGGCGAAGAAATCCGAGCGTCTTCTCACCGAAGAGGAGGTGCTGGACCTGTATCGGAACCTGACCGACGGGCCCTGATCGGTCCGTCTGTACGAAAGAATTAGGAATTCGGTGTCCTATTTCTTATTATGGTCATCATCACGTCCGAGGTGAGCCATGAACGTCGAAGCATGGACCGTCCACTCCATCGGCGAACCGATGGTCCTGGAGGAGCGGGAAGAGACGCCCGACGCCGGCGAAGTCATCGTCGAGGTCGCGGGATGCGGGGTGTGTCACACCGACCTCGGCTTCTACTACGACGGCGTGCCCACACGGCACGGCTTTCCCCTCACGCTGGGCCACGAAGTGAGCGGCACGGTGGTCGAGGCGGGGGAGGGAGCCGAAGCCTGGATGGGGTGCCGCGTGGTGGTTCCGGCCGTGACGCCCTGCGGTACCTGTCCCACGTGCAGGGACGGGCACGGCCGTATCTGCCCCTCGCAGATCTTTCCGGGCAGTGATGTGCACGGAGGGTTCGCCAGCCACCTCAGAGTGCCGGCGGTAGGCCTCTGTCTCGTGCCGGATCTTGAGGATGGGGGCGTCAACCCGCACGGGATCTCGCTGGCCGCCCTCGCCGTCATCGCCGACGCGGTGTCCACGCCGTACCAGGCCATCGTCCGCAGCGGTCTGGGGGCGGGTGACCTGGCCGTGTTCACCGGGGCGGGCGGCCTGGGCTGCTTCGGCGTTCAGCTCGCCGCGGCCCTGGGCGCGCACGTGGTGGCCATCGACGTGCGTGCCGACCGGCTGGAGCTGGCCGCCGCCCATGGCGCGGAGCTCACGCTCCGTCCCGACGAGATGGGCTTCAAGGAGCTGCGGGGCGCGGTCGCCGGGCTGGCGAAGGAGCACGGAATCCCCACATACAGGCAGAAGATCTTCGAGACCTCGGGAACCGACGCCGGCCAGAGCACGGCCTTCGGGCTCCTGAACCGCGGAGGGTACCTGTCGGTCGTGGGGTTCACCCCGAAGAAGGTCGAGGTGCGGCTCTCGAACCTCATGGCCTTCGAC
This sequence comes from Longimicrobiales bacterium, assembly GCA_046704545.1. Taxonomy (GTDB): domain Bacteria; phylum Gemmatimonadota; class Gemmatimonadetes; order Longimicrobiales; family Gaopeijiaceae; genus SZUA-318. Next base: position 18,260 of record JBJKRT010000062.1, on the reverse strand, counting down.
GCCACCGCCGAGGGGGTGTGGGGCTGCCTCCCGGAGCTCTATCCCCCGATCGTCGACCTCGTCCTCTCGGGCAAGGTGGCGCTCGATCCGTTCATCGAGTTCCGACCCCTCTCGTCGATCAACGACGTCTTCGAAGACATCCACGCGGGCAAGGCCTCGCGCCGCGTGATCCTCACTCCGGAGCAATAGACCCATGTCGTTCAAGGATCATGATCTCACCTCGACCTTCGACTACGAAGGGGTGCGCTACGAAGAACGTCCCGTCTACGATCCCTCGGGCGATGTGATCGAAGGCCTGCACGCCATCCAGATCACCCTGGACAACCCGGAGCAGTTCAACTCCTACACGACCGAGATGGTCAAGGGCGTCATCCTCGGGATGCGCCGGGCCTCGAACGACCGGGCGTGCACGTCGGTGGTCTTCACCGGTTCGGGGAGCAAGGCGTTCTGCACGGGCGGCAATACCAAGGAGTACGCCGAGTACTACGCGGGCCAGCCCGAGGAGTACCGGCAGTACATGCGCCTGTTCAACGACATGGTCACGGCCATCCTGCACTGCGACAAGCCGGTGATCTGCCGGGTGAACGGAATGCGGATCGCCGGCGGCCAGGAGATCGGGATGGCCTGCGACTTCTCCGTGGCCCAGGACCTGGCGCTGTTCGGCCAGGCCGGTCCGCGCCACGGATCGGCCCCGGACGGGGGAAGCACCGACTTCCTGCCCCTGTTCGTCGGCATCGAGGCCGCCATGGAGAGCAGCACCCTGTGCGAGCACTGGAGCGCCCACAAGTCGTACCGCATGGGCCTTCTCACGAAGATCGTGCCCGCCCTGAAGGTGGACGGCGCGTTCGTGCCGAACCCGCTCGCGATCACGGACCGGTGGGTCGACGAGATGGGGCAGATCGTGTTCGGGGAGTTCCGCTCGGGCGAGGCGAAGGCCCGGGGCAAGGAGCTCCTCTCTCAGGGCGAGGTCGACCTCTCGGCTCTCGACGAGGCCGTGGACGGACTCATCACGTCGCTGACGATGACGTTCCCCGGGTGCCTGTCCAAGACCATCGAGAGCGTGCGCAAGCACAAGCTGGAGCATTGGGATCGGAATCGCGAGACGAATCGGGCCTGGCTCGGACTCAACATGATGACCGAAGCCCGGGCCGGCTTCCGCGCCTTCAACGAAGGCTCGCGCGCATGCCGCGAAGCGGACTTCGTGCTTCTCCGCCGACGGCTCGCGGAAGGCGCCCGCTGGGGAGACGAGCTCACCGAGGAGATCCTCCAGCGGGCCCACGGGAAGGTTCCGGCCGGCGTATGACGGATCACGAAGTATCGCCGCGCGAGACGCCCGATATCCGGCGGTCGCCCACGCCGCCGGAGATCCGGGACCTCCGGTCCGACGACCTCGAGGGCGTCGTCGCCATCGACGCCCTGCGCACGGGCACGCGCAAGCCGGAGTACTGGGCGCGGATCTTCCGCGAGACCCTGGATCCGGCCCCGAACGTCGTGCGGGTGGGGCTGGCGGCGGAGCGCGGGGGAACCCTCATCGGATACGTGACCGGCGAGATCCGGGCCTTCGAGTTCGGCTCGGAAGCCTGTGGCTGGATCCTCACCATCGGGGTCGATCCGGCATGCTCCCGCGAGAAGATCGCGTCGGGCCTGCTGGCTGCGGCGTGCCGGCGGTTCTGGGAGTCCGGCGTGACGAAGGTCCGGACGATGGTGCAGCGGGCCGACGTTCCCGTGCTCTCCTTCTTTCGGGCCAACGGGTTCGTGGGAGGGAGCTTCGTTCAGCTGGAGCTGGACCTCCCGGACGCGACGGAGGAGCCGCGATGAGCGCTACGGTGGATGTGTGGAAGGACGGGCCGGTGCGGGTCGAGACGCTCGAGGCGGGCGCCATCTGGCGGGTGGTCCTCAACACCCCGAAGGCCAACCTCGTGGACATGGAGAAGTGCGGCCTGCTCTCGGAGATCTTCGCGCGGGCCGGAGAGGAAGCGGGCCTGAAGGCCATCGTTCTCCAGGGCGAGGGACCGCACTTCTCGTTCGGAGCCAGCGTGGCCGAGCATATGCCCGAACGGGTCGAGGACATGATCCACGGCTTCCACGGGCTCTTCCACCGGATGCTGGACGCCCGCGTGCCGACGCTGGCGGCCGTGCGAGGCCAGTGCCTGGGCGGTGGGATGGAGCTGGCCACGTTCTGCCACCGGATCTTCGCTTCGCCCGACGCCTGGCTGGGCCAGCCCGAGATCGTCCTGGGCGTCCTGGCTCCGGTGGCGTCGGTGATGCTGTGCGAGCGGGTGGGCCGGAGCCATGCCGAGCACCTCCTGCTGAGCGGGGTCTCCGTCTCCGCCGAGGAGGCCCACGCGATGGGACTCGTGGACGAGGTCGCGGACGACCCGGCGGCGGCGGCGCTGGCGTACGCGCGTGAGCACCTGCTGCCGAAGTCCGCGTCGAGCCTCCGCTTCGCCGTGGAGGCCGCGCGGGCCGGATTCGCCGACCGGTTCCGGAAGGAGCTGGACGCCGTGGAGCGTCTCTACCTGAAGGAGCTCATGGCCACGTCGGACGCGCAGGAAGGCCTCAAGGCCTTCCTGGAGAAGCGTCGGCCCGAATGGAGCAACCGATGAAGGGCGTCGAGCCCGAGAGAGGAGGACGAATGGCTACGGATCTGGCGGGAATCCTGGAGCGGGCCGAGGCGCTCTACCGGGACAACTCACTGGGGTCGGTGCGGCGCTGGAAGGAGGAGACCGGAGGGCTGGCCGTGGGCTTCATGCCCATCTACGTGCCCGGCGAGATCTTCCATGCCCAGGGCGTGCTGCCCGTGGGGCTCATGGGGGGAGGGGAGGGCCTGGAGATCATCCGGGGAGACGCCTACTACCAGTCCTACATCTGCCACATCCCCCGGAGCACGATCGAGATGGGGCTGAACGGCGCCCTCGACTGCCTGGACGGGATGGTCTTTCCGGCCATCTGCGACGTGGTCCGGAACCTGTCGGGCATGTGGAAGCTCCAGTTCCCGGACAAGCTCTCGCTCTACCTTGACCTGCCCCAGAATTTCGAGCCGGAGATCGGGGGGCGGTTCTATCGAACGCAGCTGCTCGAGTTGGCAGGGGAGCTGGAGAAGCTGGGCGCCAGGGCGCTGGACACCGAAGCGCTGCGAAACTCGATCGTCGTCTACAATCGGGCTCGCGCGCTCGTGCGCGACCTGTACGACCTGCGTCGGGAGGCGCCCTGGAAGGTCCCGACCTCGGAGCTCTATCTGGTGCTGCGGGCCGGCCTGGTGCTGCCCGTGGAGGCGTTCACCGGCATGCTGGAGGACTACCTGGCGGCCGTCCGGGCCGACGAGTCGCGCAGGCCGCTGGACCAGGCCCGGGTCCTCACCACCGGCTCGTTCTGCGAACAGCCGCCGCTGGGCCTCATCCGCACGCTCGAGCGGGCCGGCTGCTACATCGTGGACGACGACTTCGTCCAGGTGCACCGCTGGATCCGGCACGCCGTCCGGGAGGAGGGCGATCCGTTGGAGAACCTGGTGACGGCGTTCCTGGACGACGCCGTGGAGAGCCCGACCCGCTACATCGCGGAGAAGAAGAAGGGTGGGGAGCTGGTGGAGCGGGTACGACGCTCCGCCGCGGAAGGGGTCCTGTTCTGCGCGCCGAGCTTCTGCGATCCGGCGCTCCTGGACCAGCCCATGCAGGTGCGGGCCGTCGAGTCCGAGAACATCCCCTGGACCGCCTTCAAGTACTCCGAGAACAGCGGGCAATTCCACACGATCCGCGAGCAGGCCGGCACCTTCGCCGATTCCATCAAACTCTGGAGCGGGGAGTGAGACCATGACCCGGAAGCTACCTACCGTCGAGCCCCCGGCCGAAGCGAAGAAGGACGACAGCCAGCTCCGGCAGAAGCAGATGCTCGCGCACCACTTCGACCGACTGGCCCATGCCCCGGAGACCGGCGAGAAGAGCGCCTACACGTTCGTGCCGGGCAACCTGACCGAGCTCCTGTTGAGCTTCGACCTTCTGCCGGTGCTCCCGGAGATCAACGCGCTCCAGTCGGCGATGCGGGGCAAGTCCCGGCAGTACATCCAGACGGCCGAGAAGCTCGGACACTCCGAGGACGTCTGCACCTACGTCAAGTGCGACGTGGGCATGATGAAGTCCGGCAACATCGGGCCGACCGGGCAGCGGCTGCCCGACCCCTCCGTGCTGCTGCTCTCCTACACCGGCTGCTTCACGTTCATGAAGTGGTTCGAGATCCTGCGCGAGGAGTACGACAGCCCGGTCGTCATGCTGCACGTGCCCTACCAGAGCGACGGCGTGATCACCGAGGAGATGCGGGACTACGTCGTGACCCAGCTGCGTGACACCGTCATCCCCACCCTGGAGAAGGTGTCGGGCAAGGCCTACGACGAGGACCGGCTGAAGGAGCTCCTGGCCCGATCGGCCCAGGCCGAGGACGACCTGGTATGGGTCTTCGAGTCGGCGAAGAACCGCCCCTCACCGATCGACGCCTACTTCGGCGGCGTCTACTACATCGGTCCGATCTTCAGCGCGTTCCGAGGGACCCAGGACGCGGTCGACTACTACCGACTGCTCCGGCAGGAGGTGCAAGCTCGCATCGACGAGGGCCTCGGCCCGGTCACGCCGGGAGGCACGCTGACCGAGGAGCGCTACCGCGTCGTCGTGGAGGGCCCCCCCAACTGGACCAGCTTCCGGGACTTCTGGAAGATGTTCAGTGACGAAGGCGCGGTCGTGGTGGCGTCGACCTACGTGAAGGTGGGCGGCGTCTACGACTTCGGCTTCCGTCATGACCCCGACCGTCCTCTGGAGACGCTGGCCGAGTACTGCCTGGGGTGCTACACGAACCACAACCTGCCGAACCGCGTGTCCATGCTCTCGCGGCACGTCCAGGACTACCATGCGGACGGCTTCCTCATCAACTCGATCAAGAGCTGCAACTCGTTCAGCGCGGGCCAGCTCATGATCCTCAGGGAGGTGGAAAAGCGGACCGGACGCCCAGGAGGGTTCATCGAGAGCGACCTGGTGGACCCCCGCTACTTCTCGCACGCCAACATCAAGACCCGCCTGGAATCGTACTTCCAGATGCTCGAGCAGAAGCGGGTGGGAGGGGCCGCATGAGATACTCCGTCGGCATCGACCTGGGATCCACGACCACCAAGGCCATCATCCTCGGTGAGGACGGCGAGATCCTGGGGCGCGGCATCACGAACAGTCGGAGCAGCTATTCGGTGGCCTGCGACATCGCTCTGAGCGAGGGGCTCATCGACGCCCGCTTCGGTCTGCTCGCCGGTGAGCTGGATCGCGCGGGCGTGGGGGAGGACGAGAAGCGGCGCGTTCTCGCCGGTCTCGAGCGTGGGCTCCGCAAGGAACAGTACCGTCACCACCTGATCCAGTTGGAGGAGACGATCCGCGGGCTCATGGGGAAGAGCGACGTGGCGCCGGGCTCGGACGTCGCCGAAGCCGTGGACGGCATCCTCGGCACGATGATCGGTGAGGCTTCGGAGCTCTACGGCGACGACAGCGAGCGCAAGAGCGACTTCTTCCGTGACCTGTCCGGCGGGCGCTACCTCGCGCTCGCCGAGGAGCGCTCCGCCGAGGACGGGGTGGACTTCGACCGCATGGTCGGTCTCTTCGACAAGGCCATCCTCGTGGTGGAGAACCTTCCCCCTGCTCCCGGAGCGTTCCGCGCCAACATGGAGGCCGCGCTCGCCGGCCTGGCCGAGCCTCCGGACGCGCTGCCCGCAGCGCTGGAGGCCGCCACTCAGGTCGAGATGGAGGAGGCGTCGAGCGTGGGCACCGGCTACGGACGTCAGACCTTGCCGTTCCCGAAGGAGAAGATCCGCTCGGAGATCCTGTGCCACGGGCTGGGGGCGCATCACATGTTTCCCGGGACGCGCACCGTTCTGGACATCGGCGGCCAGGACACCAAGGCCATCCAGGTGGACGACCAGGGCATCGTCACCTCCTTCCAGATGAACGACCGGTGTGCGGCCGGATGTGGACGGTATCTGGGCTACATCGCCGACGAGATGAACCTGGGCGTTCACGAGCTCGGGCCGCTCGCCAAGACGGGAAGCCGCACCGTGCGCATCAACTCGACCTGTACCGTCTTCGCAGGGGCCGAGCTGCGCGAGCGGCTCTCCCTCGGTGAGCGACGAGAGGACATCCTGCTCGGGCTGCACCGGGCCATCATCCTGAGGGCCCTTTCGCTCCTGGCCCGGTCGGGAGGGGTGGAGAGCGAGTTCACGTTCACCGGAGGCGTGGCGAAGAACCTGGCCGCGGTGGAAGCGCTGACCCAGCTGATCGCCGAGAACTACGGGGACCTCACCATCAACATCTCTCCGGACAGCATCTACACCGGAGCCCTCGGTGCCGCCCTCTTCGCCCGGCGCGAGGAAGGAAGGCCCACCCAGAAGGAGGCCGCCGCATGAGCGAGACATCATCGGACCGGCTCCTGGTGGCCGGCATCGACGTAGGCACCTCGGCCATCAAGGTCGTGTTCGTGGAGGACGAGGGAGAGGCGGGGGCCCGGGTTCTGCTCGGACAGCGCGAGCGCATCCGGCGGCGCGATCCGCAGCAGGTCGTGTCGCTCTTCTTCGATGCATGCCTGGCCGAGGCCGGTCTGGAGCGCGAGGCCTTCGATTACATCGCCACCACCGGCGAGGGGGAGATGGCGCCGTTCCGCACCGGGCACTTCTACGGGATGACCACGCACGCGCGGGGGGCGCTCTTCCTGGATCCGGAGGCGCGGGCCGTCCTGGACATCGGGGCGCTGCACGCCCGCGCGATCCTCATGGACGAGCGGGCCAGGGTCCTCGGCAATCGCATGACGAGCCAGTGCGCCTCGGGCTCGGGGCAGTTCCTCGAGAACATCTGCCGGTACCTGGGGATCACCATCGAGGAGATCGGGCCGCTGTCGCTGCAGGCGGACAACCCCGAGCCGTGCTCGTCCATCTGCGCCGTGCTGGCGGAGACCGACGTCATCAACATGGTCTCGAGGGGGATCTCCACTCCCAACATCATCAAGGGGATCCACCAGTCCATGGCGGGCCGGTACATGAGGCTGGTCACCCGGCTCATCTCGTCGGTCGAGGAGCGGGGAGCGGTGCTGGTGACCGGCGGGCTCTCCGCGGACCCGGGGCTTCTCGCCGCCCTGAGGGAAGAGGCGGAACAGGCAGGGTTGGACGTGGAAATCCGCGCGCACCCCGACTCGGTGCTCGCGGGAGCCCTGGGCGCCGCCCTGTGGGGCGCCTTCCGGGCACGGAAGCTCGCTGCCAGTGGCGTGGCGTTCTGATCAGGGCGGCCCAGCAAGGAGATCGAGATGGAGCGCACGAGGGAGGAGGATCTCGAGGTACGGGTGCGGAGCCTCGAGCCCGTGGATCTGGATACGGTGGTCGCGATCGACGCGAAGAACACGGGCCGTCGGCGCGACGAGTACCTCAAGCTGAAGTTCCGTGACAATTTGTCGGAGACCGGCATCCGGGTGTCGCTGGCCGCGGAGGTCGACGGCGTCCTTTGCGGATTCCTCCTGGCCAGGGTGTACTACGGCGAGTTCGGGAGGATGGAGCCTGCCGCCGTGCTCGACACGATCGCCGTGCATCCGGAGTTCCACGGCCGCGGCGTGGGCGCAGCCCTGCTGGCCCAGCTGAGGACCAACCTGGCGGGGATCGGCGTAGGCAAGGTGCAGACCGAAGTGAGCTGGGACGACGCCGCCCTCCTGGGCTTCTTCCGCAGGGAAGGGTTCATGCTGTCCGATCGTCTCTGCCTGGAGCTGGATCCGAGAAGGAATCCGGAGGAGGAAGAGGATCTGTCGTGATCCACAACAAGAGCACCCGCTACGCCCTGTACGCAGCCGTGGAGATGGCGTCGGCGCCCACCGACGCCTTCGTGACGGCCTCCGAGGTGGCCGAGCGCTACCGCATTCCCTCGACCGTGCTGGCCAAGGTCTTCCAGCAGCTCGTTCGGGCCGGAATCGCCCTTGGCACGCGGGGCTCGGGAGGGGGATATCAGCTCGCCCGCGAAGCATCGGAGGTCACGATGCTGGACATCATCGAGGTATTCGAGCCGACGCCGACGGTGGGCGCGTGCCTGCTCCAGGAACCGGACGACCTCTCATGCCCGACGCCCGACACGTGTCGGATCCGCAGGGTCTTCGACGAGGTGCAGGAGCAGGTCCGCAGCACCTACGCTTCCATCACCCTGCAGACGCTGGCCCGTGGCGGACGGATGCCGAGCCTGGTGACGATCGGCGATCGCCGGGGAGCGGGGGCGTAGGAGGGGCGCGATCCAGGCGGCAACCGTCGGCGGCGTCGATGCCCAATCGACGCCGCCGATGGAGACGAACATTGATTGCGGCATTCTCGAGAGCGTAGCGTGGAGCAGACGGGTTCAACCAGCCCTCCACTGCCCAGGAGAGTCCCCATGCGACACCAGGCTCGAGTGTTGCTCGCCCTGGCGGCATCGGTCGCGTTGGCCGCGTGTTCCGAGAACGCGACCCAACCGACCAGTATCGCCAGCCCCAATCCGAGCGCCGCGCGCAGCGCTACCGGGTTTGCGATGAAGGCCCTTCACGCCCGGGTATGTCCGGGTCCGGCCGCGGCCGGCAATGCGCTCTGTCACTCCATCGTGCAGGTGGACAGGGGCGGTAAGCCCAAGCCGAATCCCACGCCGAGCGGCTACACGCCGGCCGACCTGCACGCCGCCTACAATCTTCCGACGAGTGGCGGCTCGGGTCAGCTCGTGGCCATCGTCGATGCCTACGACGACCCGAACGCCGAGAGCGACCTGGCCGTGTATCGCAGCCAGTTCGGCCTGCCCGCGTGCACGACGGCCAACGGCTGCTTCCAGAAGGTGGATCAGAACGGTGGCACGAACTATCCGCGCGCCAATTCGGGGTGGGCCGAGGAGATCTCACTCGATCTCGATATGGTCAGCGCGATCTGCCCCGACTGCAGGATCCTGCTCGTGGAGGCGTCGTCGAGCTCGTTCGCCGATCTCGCGGCGTCGGTGGATCGGGCCGCGGCGATGGGTGCAACGGAGATCTCGAATTCGTACGGCGGCAGCGAGTACTCGAGTGAGACCAGCGACCAGTCGCACTACGACCACCCGGGAATCGCCATCACGGTCAGCACGGGCGACAACGGCTACGGTGTGGAGTTCCCGGCGGCCTCGCGCTACGTGACGGCGGTGGGCGGCACGTCGCTGTACAAGAACGGCAACAGCTACAGCGAGGCCGCGTGGAGCGGTGCGGGCAGCGGTTGCAGCGCCTACATCTCGAAGCCGAGCTGGCAGACGGACAGCGGCTGCGCCAACCGCACGGTGGGCGATGTATCGGCGGTCGCGGACCCGAACACGGGCGTAGCGGTCTACGACACGTACCGCCTGCATCCGGGCGGTTGGTTGGTGTTCGGCGGAACGAGTGTCTCGGCGCCGATCATCGCCGGCGTCTACGCGTTGGCGGGCAACGCCTCTTCGGTCGATTACGGCTCGTATGCGTACGCCCACACCTCGTCGCTGTTCGACGTCACGTCGGGCAGCAACGGCAGTTGCGGAGGCTCATATCTGTGCACGGCCACTGCCGGGTACGACGGGCCGACCGGCAACGGTACGCCCGACGGCACGGCGGCCTTCTAGCGGGAGGTCATCCGCTCCGCGCGAACGTTGAACGAGGCGGCACCGTCGGTCACGGTGCCGCCTCGTCGCATCTCGATGCCTGAGCCGCCGGCTCGCGCTCCTATTGGCCGCGCCCGCCCGGCCGCACGCTGCTCCGCCGCCGCTGCGGTCGGACGTAGGGTGCCACGACGCTCTCGTGGCCGGCTCCGTCCACCGCCGCCACGCCGAACACATAGTCGTCGATCGAGATGTTGGGCAGTGTGTACCCGGTGACGTCGCCCACGTCCAGCTCGTGCTGCCAGTCCGGTGTCCAGGCTTCGCGCCAGACGATGCGGTACCCCGTGGCCCCCGGCGACGCCTCCCAGTGCAGGTCGGCGTCGTAGCCGGAACGGCCGCGCCCCAGCGTCGGTCCGCGCCGGCCCATCACGACCGGTGCCGGAGGTGCCAGCGCGAGGCTCGCCGCGATTGCCGCGTTGATCCGCGCGTTCTTGGCCAGGTACCGGAAGTCGATGGCACCGATGGTGTCGTCCTTGATGTGCTGGCGAGAGTAGTTCTCCCGCGACTCGGTGAAACGCACGCCGGCATAGCCCTGGAGGTTGAACGAGGTATGATCGCCACCCCGCAGGAAGCGGTCCTCCCGCGCGATGAGGCGAACCTCGTCGGACGGGACGTAGACCGCGGCCCACCGGCGGACGTAGCGCGCGACCTCGCGGGACGGTGAGTCCATCGGCGCCTCCGAGAAGACCCGTACCGTGCGTGAGTCGTAGATGCCGTTGCCTCCCTGCACGGCGCCGACGATGTCGTTGTTCAGGTCCGCGTCGATGCGCCATCTCTCCTTCACCGCACGGGCCGCGTGCAGGCTGGAGCCGACAAGCCCTTCCTCTTCGGCGTCGAAGGCGATGAACACCAGCGTGGCATCGAAGTCCATGCCGCTCTGCGAGAGCACCCGCGCGCACTCCATCGTGAGCGACGTGCCGCTGCCGTCGTCGTCGGCTCCGGGGGCGACGTTGTCCCACTTCGACCAGTCGAAGCGGCCGTCGGCCTGGCGGGCGACGCTGTCGTAGTGACCGCTGATGTAGATCCGCCGCGGGCTCCTGCCCGGCAGCACCGCCATGACGTTGCAGATCTGGGTCGGCTGGGTGATGCGGCCCTGTTTCTCGACCTGGTAGCAGTCCAGCGAGACCTGCAGCTTCGGGCTGAAGCTTTGCATCTCCTTCATGATGTACTCGCGAGCCGCCTTCACCCCCCAGTTCGGGCGGTCCGAGATCGACATGGCGTTGCGCGTCTGGAAGCTCACGAGCTTGGCCAGGTACGCGTGCAGAGAATCTTCGGAGATGTTGGCGATGGCCTTCGCGACCTGGGGGTCGATGCGCGGCGTCTGGGCGACGGCGCGAGGCGCGGTGAAGGCGATGGCCGCGAGCACACCGACCATGAGGGTCGGGACGGAGCATCGGCGCGACGGGAGCAACATGGTGGGCCTCGGTGGCGTGCGGCGCGGGTGCGCGCGTTCGTCTCATGGAGCTCGACGGACCGCCGGGGGGCGGTCGCGACCCGGCCAACCTAGGACGCGTGGGTGGGGCGAACCAGCCGTTCCTGGCGTCGGGACCCGCCAGCGCCTACTCTCGCAGCGCCGTCCGAAGCCGGTCGGCACGAGCGGATCCGCTCGCGAGCCTGAGGTCGATCGTGCGAGCGCGCTCAGGCCCATGACACCGAGGCGAGAGCATCAGGAGGCGGTTTTCGTGTTCGAGGACGACGTGGCGCTGGACCGGCAACCAGCATCTTGAGTGGCCCCGAGCCGGTAGGCATCGTGGGGGCCGGCCCCTCCGGCCTCAGCGCGGCCGTGGCTCTCGCCGAGCGGAAGATTCCTTTCGAGATCGTCGATGCCGGTGACCGGGTGGGCGGAATCTGGGACATCGACCGCGCCGAGACCCCGATGTACGAGGCCGCGCACTTCATCTCGTCACGCACCGTGTCGGGGTTTCCGGGCTTTCCCATGCCGGACGACTATCCGGACTACCCGCGCCACGACCAGATCTTTCGCTACATCCAGAGCTACGCCGAGCATCACGGGCTCATGACCAGGGTCCAGCACAACACGCGCGTGGAGCGGGCCGAGCCCCAGAACGGGGGATGGACGGTGCGGCTCGACTCCGGCGAGGAACGCCACTGGTCGGCGTTGGTGGTGGCCACGGGCGTCACGTGGCATCCGCACCGGCCGTCCGTGAAGGGGAGCTTCGACGGAGACCAGATGCACGCCTTCGACTTCCGGTCCGGCGATGTCTTCCGGGGTCGGAAGGTCCTCGTGGTCGGGGGAGGGAATTCCGGCGCGGACATCGCGTGCGAGGCCGCGCGCAACGCCGAGCGCGCCTTCATCAGTCTGCGCCGGGGCTACCACTTCCTCCCGAAGTACGTCTTCGGAAAGCCCTCGGACGTCTTTGCCCACGAAGGCCCGCAGCTTCCCTGGCGCCTGGAGGAGATCGTCTTCGGGTGGCTCGTCAACAAGCTCCTGGTGGGCAACCTGAAGCGGTACGGCCTGCCGAAGCCAGACCACCCCATCCTCCGTACCCACCCGATCATGAACACCCAGATCCTCCATTACCTGGGCCACGGGGATCTCGAGTACCGTCCGGACGTGGCGGAGCTGCGCGGCGGAAGGGTGGCCTTCGTGGACGGGCGCGAAGAGGAGGTGGACCTCATCGTCTGGGCCACCGGTTACGAGCGCCGCTTTCCGTTTCTGGACGTGCAGGGTGGGGAGGAGAAGCTGGATCTCTACCTGGAGCTGTTCGACCGGTCGCGCGACGACCTGTTCTTCATGGGCCTGTTCGAGACGGATGGCGCCGCGTACGAGATGTTCGGCCTGCAGGCGGAGTTGGTGGCCGCGTCCCTCGATGCGCGGAGGCGCGCGTCGCCGGCGGTGAAGCCGTTCGATGAGCGCCGCAGGAATGCCCGCCCGGACCTCCGTGGTGGGAGGCCCTATCTCCAGACGCTCCGTCATGCGTACTACGTACGGGGTGACGTGTACACGCGCGCCCTGAAGAAGGAGCTTCGCGCCCTCGGTTGAGGGCGGGCTCCGGACCGCACGAACGACCGATCCGGTACAGTCCGGGATCGTTGTCGTGGGCGTCCGCGCAGGGATTAATGCAGCGTTGCACTCTCCGTTAATGCCCCTGCTTTAACGTATCGGGAACGATCGGCACAACACGCCGACGGTGTGCCTCCCCACAGTTCTTCCCGAGGATAACCGACCGATGCATTCGCATCGTTCCTGGACCCATGCGCGCACTCCGTTCACTCGGGGCGCCCATCCTTCCTCGATGGTCCGGTCCGGGCCGTCACGCACGCTCGCGCATCTCCTCCTTTCCCTGCTGGTTCTCGTCGCCGGTTGCTCGTCGAGCAACAGCGGTGCGACGAACCCGGCGATCCAGAGCCTGACGCTGACGCCATCCGGTTGGCAGGCGGATGCGGAGGTGGGCCAGAGCGCCGTGCTGCAGACGAAGGTCACGGACGCGAGTGGATCTCCGGTGAGCGGGATCGTCCTGAGCTACAGCTCGAGCGATACCACGGTGCTGCGGGTCAAGAACGAGGGCGGCACCCAGGCGGTGGTGACGGCCGTACGGCCCGGCACGGTGCAGCTCACCGTCGGGCTGGCGTCGAGCGAGAGCGGCACGGGCACGGCGTCGTCGGTGAGCGTGCAGGTGACGGTGGACCTGGCCGGCGTGGCCATCGAGCGCTCGGGCACCCCGCTGGAGCTCTCGTCGGTGGGCGACAGCGGGGAGGTGCAGGGTCACGGCCTCGACGTGGCGGGCAACACGGTGGCGGACGCGGGCCTCACCTGGTCGGTGGCGGGCACGGGCGTGGTGCGCGTGACGCCGTTTGCCGGGGGTGACTCGGCGAGCGTGGTGGCGGTGGGCGCGGGCACGGACACGGTGAAGGCGACGGCGAGCCTGTGCGTGACGGGCTGCGGTGCGACGCGGGTGGTGGAGGTGAAGCAGGCGGTGGCGTCGATCACGGTGAGCCCGGACTCCGCGGCCATCGTGGCGGGCGACAGCGCGGTGTTCACGGCGAAGGCGTTCGACGCTTCTGGTGCTCCCGTGATGGGTGCTCCGATCCGCTGGACGATCGGCGATCCGACGCTCGCGACGGTGGACACGTCGGGCGTGGTGCACGCGTGGCACACGGGCGTGACGCAGGTGATCGCGTTCGACGACGCGGTGAACGCGAAGGTGACCGTGAACGTGGTGCCCGGCCCGGCGACGCAGCTGGTGTTCACGACCCAGCCGCACGACACGGCGACGCAGACGGCGCTGAGCCCCGCGGTGGCGGTGAGCGAGAAGGACGCGTACGGGAACGTGGCGGCGGGCGCGACGGACTCGGTGACGATGGCGTTCGGCTCGAACCCGGGTGGTGCGACGCTCGGAGGCACGACGACGGAGGCGGCCACGTCCGGTGTGGCGACATTCGGCGACCTCAGCGTGAACAAGGCAGGCAGCGGCTACACGCTGGTGGCGAGCGCGAGCGGGCTGCCGTCCGCGACGAGCGCAGCATTCGACATCCACAACAACACGCCCATCGCCGGTGCGGACGCGGACACGACGCTGGAGGACAGCGCGCTGGTGGTCGCGGCTCCGGGCGTGCTGGGGAACGACAAGAGCCCGGCGGGCAATCCCCTGACGGCGAAGCTGGTGACGGGCCCATCGCACGGGACGCTGGTGCTGAACGCGAACGGCTCGTTCACCTACACGCCCGCGGCGAACTACAACGGCAGCGACGGCTTCACGTACAAGTCGACGGACGGGACGTTCACGAGCGCGGCGACGCCGGTGACGCTGACGATCACGCCGGTCAACGACGCGCCGAGCTACACGGCAGGCTCGAACCAGACGGTGCTGGAGGACGCGGGCCCGCAGAGCGTGGCGTGGGCGACGAGCATCAGCGCGGGCCCGTCGAACGAGAGCGGCCAGACGGTGCACTTCACGGTGACGAGCACGGACAGCACGCTGTTCAGCGCGCAGCCGGCGATCAGCCCGAGCGGAACGCTGACCTACACGGCGGCGCCGGACTCGAACGGGGTGGATACGGTGAGCGTGCAGCTATGGGACAACGGCGGCACGGCGAACGGCGGCGTAGACAGCACGACGGTCTCGACGTTCGTCATCAGCGTGACGGCGGTGAACGACGCGCCGAGCTTCACGCTGGACAGCACGAACGTGACCGTGCTCGAGGATGCGACGGCCGACACGATGCCCGGCTTCCTCGCAGGGCTGAGCGCCGGTCCGGCGAACGAGTCCAGCCAGACGGTGACGGTCTCCGTGGCGAACAGCAACGCCACGATCTTCAGCGCGGCTCCGGCAATCGACACGAACGGGCAGCTGACCTTCACGCTCGCGACGGACTCGATCGGCACCGACACGGTGACGGTGACGGCACAGGACAACGGAGGCACGGCGAACGGCGGCGTGGACACGACGAGCCACACGTTCATGATCACGGTGACGGCGGTCAACGACGCGCCGAGCTACACGGCGGGCTCGAACCAAACCGTGTTGGAGAACGCGGCCGCGCAGAGCGTGTCGTGGGCGACGAACCTCAGCACAGGGTCTCCCCACGAGTCGAGCCAGACGCTGACGTTCACGGTGACGAGCACGAACAGCGCGCTGTTCAGCGCGCTGCCGGCGATCAGCGCGAGCGGGACGCTGACGTACGCGGCGGCGTCGGACTCCTTCGGGGTGGACACGGTGAGCGTGGTGTTGAAGGACAACGGAGGAACGGCGAACGGAGGTGTGGACAGCACGACGGTGTCGCGGTTCACGATCACGGTGACGCACGTGAACCAGCCGCCGACGTTCACACACGGCGCGGATCCCGCCGTGTGGAACGGCGCTGGGGCGCAGACGCTGACGAGCTGGGCAACGATCAGCCCGGGACCGGCGAACGAGTCGTCTCAGATCGTGACGCTCAGCATGACGAATACCAGCACCACCCTATTCACCGTGGCGCCCGCCATCAACAGCTCGACCGGGACGCTGACGTTCACGCCGGTCACGGCGGCGGACGGGGTGGACACGGTGACGGTCAAGCTGAAGGACAACGGGGGCACGGCGAACGGCGGGGTGGACACGGCGTCCACCACATTCACGATCGCGGTCGGGCCGGTGGCCTACGTGGCGAACACCCTCGGCTATAGTGTCTCGGTGATCAACATGGCGTTGGGTACGGTGACGAAGACCATCGGGGCGCCAGCGTATTCGGATCCGTACGGCATCGCGATCACGCCGGACGGGACGGAGGCATACACGACGTACTACGCCTCCAACACCGTCTCGGTCATCGACCTGGCGAAGGACTCGGTGACACAGACGATCGGGGCTGGGACGAATCCGGACGGCCTCGCCATCACACCGGACGGGGCAAAGGCCTACATGATCGACTACGGCAGCAACGCCGTCTCGGTGATCGACGTGGCGGCGGACACCGTGTTCACGAACACGATCGCCGTCGGGAAGCTTCCAGAGGACGTCGCGGTCACGCCGGACGGGACAAAGGCGTATGTGACGAACGACTACGCCGCCAGCGTCTCGGTGATCGACGTGGCGAAGGACTCGGTGACGAAGACGATCGGCGTCGGAAGCTACCCGGCTGGTGTCGCGGTCACGCCGGACGGGACGAAGGCCTACGTGGCCAACGGCTCCTACTCCGGTACCGTCTCGGTGATCGACGTGGCGAAGGACTCGGTGACGAAGACGATCGGCGTCGGAAACTACCCGGCTGGTGTCGCGGTCACGCCGAACGGTACGGAGGTGTACGTGGTGAACAACGGCGGCAACAGCGTCTCGGTGATCAACGTTGGGACCGGGACGGTGATGAAGACGATCGGCGTCGGGGCCGGCCCACAATACGTCGCGATCACGCCGGACGGGACAAAGGCTCTCGTGACGAACCAATCGTCCAACACCGTCTCAGTGATCGACGTCGCATCCGGCCTGGTGACGAAGACGATCGGGGTCGGGAGCGAGCCGACAGGCATCGCGATCCATTGAGGAGGAAGGAGGAGCAGTATTGGGCGGGAGATGGGGGCAGCCAGTTGAGCGAGGTCGATGTTGTCGCTCAGCGGGTGTCGCGCGTGCTTTGGACCGCACGAACGACCGTTCCGGTACGGTCCGGGGCCGTGAACGTGGATGTCCGCGCAGGAATTAATGCAGCGTTGCAGGCTCGGTTAATGCCCCGGCTTTAGCGTTCGGGAACGATCGGCGCAAAACGCCGAAGATGTGTGCCTCCCCACATTTCTTCCCGAGGATAACCGACCGATGCATTCGGATCGTTCGTGGACTCGCGCGCTCGGTAGGTTCCTCTCGATCGCGATCCCCCCGGAGTTCCTCCGTCGTTTCAATCGCTCCGCCCGTCCGAGGGGGCGGTGCCTGTGCACGCTCTTGCCCCTGGCCGTAGGCCTGGTGGCGGTGAGCACCAGTTGCTCGTCGAGCAACAACGGTGCGACGAACCCGGCGATCCAGAGCCTGACGCTGACGCCATCCGGTTGGCAGGCGGACGCGGAGGTGGGCCAGAGCGCCGTGCTGCAGACCAAGGTGACGGACGCGAGCGGATCTCCGGTGAGCGGGATCAGCCTGACGTACTCGTCGAGCGACACCACGGTGCTGCGGGTCAAGAACGAGGGCGGCACCCAGGCGGTGGTGACGGCCGTGCGTCCCGGCACGGTGCAGCTCACCGTCGGGCTGGCCTCGAGCGAGAGCGGCACGGGCACGGCATCGTCGGTGAGCGTGCAGGTGACGGTGCGTCTGGCCGGTGTCGCGATCGAGCAGTCGGGCACACCGCTGGTGCTCACGTCGGTGGGCGACAGCGGGGTGGTGCAGGGCCGCGGCCTCGACGTGGCGGGCAACACGGTGGCGGACGCGGGCCTCACCTGGTCGGTGGCGGGCACGGGTGTGGTGCGCGTGACGCCGTTTGCCGGGGGTGACTCGGCGAGCGTGGTGGCGGTGGGCGCGGGCACGGACACGGTGAAGGCGACGGCCTCGCTGTGCGCGACGGGCTGCGGTGCGACGCGGGTGGTCGAGGTGAGGCAGGCAGTGGCGTCGATCGCGGTGAGCCCGGACACGGCGAAGGTGGTGGCGGGCGACAGCGCGGTGTTCACGGCGGAGGCGTTCGACGCGAGCGGGGCTCCGGTGGTGGGCGCCCCGATCCGTTGGACGATCGGCGATGCGACGCTCGCGACGGTGGACCCGGCAGGGGTGGTGCACGCGTGGCACACGGGCGTGACGCAGGTGACGGCGTTCGACGACGCGGTGAACGCGAAGGCGACGGTGAACGTGGTGCCGGGCCCCGCGACGCAACTGGTGTTCACGGCCCAGCCGCACGACACGGCGACGCAGACGGCGCTGAGCCCCGCGGTGGCCGTGACGGAGAAGGACGCGTACGGCAACGTGGCGACGAACGCCGCGGACTCGGTGTCGATGGCGTTCGGCTCGAACCCGGGTGGTGCGACGCTCGGAGGCACGACGAGCGAGGCGGCCACGTCCGGTGTGGCGACGTTCGGGAACCTGAGCGTGAACAAGGCGGGCAACGGCTACACGCTGGTGGCGAGCGCGAGCGGGCTCTCGTCGGCGACGAGCGCGCCGTTCGACATCCACAACAACACGCCAA
>JBJKRT010000061.1:0-13097 GCA_046704545.1 Longimicrobiales bacterium | reverse complement strand
GGTTCAGCCCGACGCTAACCAGCGCCCACGGGGTGGCCTGATACGACGCCTTGATCCGCGTGTCCACCAGGCCGCTCAGCGAGTACGCCAGATTGTTCGCCTGCACACGGCCGCTCGCCCAGGCGCCGTACAGGTCGGCCGTGAACTTGCGACCGATCGGGACGCGCGCGGCGATCGGCAGAATGAAGAGCTGTGCCGCCGTGGCGCTAAGACCCGATCCGAACGAGTAGCCCATGAAGTCGGGACCCCCGCCGACGGTGCGCTGGGCCGACGCGGGTGCCGCGAGCCCGGCCGCGAGCATGAGGGCGGCGGCTGACGAGGCGACCGTGCGCATCTTCACTTGCCACCTCCACCCGGGCTCTTGATGACGATGTGGATCTCGGATGTCGTGTTGGTCGGGCCCTCGGTGCCGCTCGCTTCCTGCGTCGGATCGTTGCGGTTGTCGGTGTTCTGTGTGGAGCTGGTCTTGCCCGCGCTCTGGGTCGAGCCCAGGTCGATTGTCGCCGACGTCGGGGTGGGGTTCACCGCGGCGTCCGCGCCGGCCAGCGTTTGCGTCATGGTGTTCTCACCGCCCGCTCCGCCGGTCACCGCTCCGGTGGCCGGCCCCACCGTCCCGCCCCCGGTCGCGACCTTGGTGATCTGGGACGTGCCCGTTCCCGATGCCTGCTCCATGTCGTGCGTGCTGTTCGCGGCGTCGCCGGCGGCACCGAAGCCCGGGTCGAGCCGCTCCGCCTCACGGAACTGCTCCAGGGCGGCCGCGTAGTTGCCCTGGTCCCGGTCCCTCAGGCCGCGGCCGTACGCCAGGAACGCCAGGATGTTGTCCGCACGGTTGTTCCGGATCTTCTGCTCCTCGGCGGGCGTGAGCTCGATGTGGAGGACATCGCGCAGCGTGCGGAAGACGAGCTCCTTCTCCATGTCGAACAGCTTCTTGACCGGGTCCTGCACGGATTCGCGGCCCACCGACGACGCGGATGTCGTGCTGAGCACGTCGGTGTCGAGACGGAGATTGTCCTTCCCCACCGTCGTGATCACGCCTTGCACCACGTCCTGTGCCTGGAGGAGGCGTCCCGCTCTGGCCCCTGTGGAGGGGTCCGCGTATCCGGCCTGCGTCAGCGCCATCTCGTTCAGCAGCGTCTGGATCTTCGCACGCTCCAGCACGGTCAGCGCGTCGGAAATGGAGAAGTCGGTGATCATCATGTCCGACAGCGCGTATACGAGGGGCTCGAGGTCCTTTCGGTCCGAGTTGAATCGGAACGGCAGCACGGCGAGCGAGTGCGGCGTAGGCGGCTCCGACGAGAGCTGGGCTTCCTGTGCGAGCGCCTGGCGCGCCTGTTCCTTGAGCACGTTCTGAGCGATGAGCTCGAGGCGCTTGCGCAGCTCCTGCTTCACGGGCTTCGAGGTACCGACGGACAGGTACTTGTTGTACGCATCCCGGGCCTTCGCCCAATGCTTGAAGTGCTCCTGAGTGAGGCCCAGGTAGAGGTACGCGGCGCCGGACTGATTTCCGGCGTGTATGGCTCCCTGAAGCGAGGTCAGCGCGCTGTCGTAGGCCTGAGCCTCGTACTGTGCCATACCCAGGCGTACCTGGAGATCCGTATTTTGGGGATTGGCCGTGATCTCCTGCCGGAGGTGCGGGATCTCGGACGGATTCACCTTGGGAATCCGATACGCGCACGCACTCAACGCCACCGACACGGCGAGCGTCGTGGCGGCGATTCGCACGGGCGCGACGATACGGTACCTCATGGGGGGCTCCTCTAGGAGCGGGCTTGTGGAGCGTGGAGGACGGGCACGCGACGAATGGAAAAACTTCTCGCATCCCCGTTGAGGCCACGGTAAATTTAAGGTTACGGTATTGGGCGGGCAAAGGAATTTTCCTTGTGTGCCCGCTTTTTGCGCCTCGGAAGGCGGTGGTTCCAGGGGCCGCGAGGCCCCGTTCAGGAGGTTCGATTGCGCGTTCACACGACCTTGATTGCGGTTGCCCTCGCGGCGGTCGTAGTGGCTCCTGGAAATGCGTTCGCCCAGAGCGCGGACAGCACCGGAGACGTCCCTACGGTCGCCGTTCTCGATTTCACGGGGTTCATGCTGGGGGAGGCGGGGAACTCGGTCAACCTGGGCAAGGCCGTCTCGGCCATGCTCGTCACCGAGTTCTCGAACCGACCAGGGATGCGCGTCGTCGAACGCGACAAGCTCAACTCGATCCTCACGGAGCAGAAGCTGGCTCTGTCGGGGCGCGTGGAGCAGGGAAGCGCCATCCAGGTCGGCAAGATGCTGGGTGCCCAGTACGTGTTCTACGGCCAGGTCTCCAGCATCGCTGGCAACCTCCGTATCGACATCCGTGCCATCGACGTGGAGACCTCCAAGGTCGTCGCGACCCTCAAGAAGATGGATAAGACGGACAATCTCCTGAACGTGGTCGTCTGGGTCGCCGACCAGTTCTCGAAGAAGCTCCATCTGACGCCGCCCTCCGAGCGGCCGGCCATCAAGCCGATTCCGGTGAAGGCCACCATCGAGTTCTCGCGAGGGGTCGACTACGAGGACAAGGGTGATACGGCGAAGGCCATCGAGCACTACAAGAAGGCGCTCGAGATCGATCCGGATCATCGCGCTGCGAAGCGCGCGCTCGAACGGCTGCAGGGAGGAGGCTCCTGATGGATATGCGAGGTGTTAGGACCGGGCTGTCGGCGCTGATTCTGGCGGTGGTGGGCGCGGTGTCGCTCGCCCGTCCCGCAGCGGCCCAGCAGATCGCGTTCAAGAGTGACCTTCCGCGCGTGCTCGTCTTCATCCAGGAGAAGGGGACGGGTCAGGTCGCGACCACCGAGATGAACGACTTCCTCCGGAAGGCGGGCTTCCCGGTCATCGACCCCGCGCTCGCGCACGAGGCCGCGCAGCGGAAGCTCGTTCAGCAGGCGCTCTCGGGTGACGAGACGGCCGCGACCGCGCTCGGACGCGATTTCGGAGCGCAGGTGCTGCTCCTCGGAACCGCGGACTGGGGTGCCCGACCGGATCCGGTGGACGGCTCGCTCATCACGGCGACGACCGAAGTGTCGATCCGTGCGCTTCGGCTCGACAGGGGCGACGTCGTGTCGAGCGCGACTGCGGATTCGCGCGTCATCGAAGCAACACGGCAGGCCGCGCGCACCAAGGCGATCCATGTGGCGACGCAGAAGATCCTCACGACTTCGCCGCTCATCGGAAAGGTGATGAACGACTGGGATGCCCGTCCCTGGTCGAATGCAGGATACTGGAAGCCGGACCCCGGATCGGTCGCCGCCCAGGTGAAGGCGGCGAGCGCGGAGGGGACCGGCGCTCCCGGTGTGGCCGTCCTGCAGACGGACGTGCTCCCGTCCGGCGAGGCGGGGACGCGAGGCATCGGTGTCGTGAAGCGCGGCAGCGGTGACCAGACAGGCCTGCGCAATACCGTGCAGCTGTCGGGCGTCGTGATCGGGAAGACCCGGGACGTCAAGGTCGACGGGGAGGACGCGGTCCTGTCGCCGATCGACACCACGGAGGCGCGGCGTCTCGGCGTCGAGAAGGCGCAGGCGCAGCGGTTCGTGCGTCGCTTCGACCTCCCGATCAGCCAGGACAGCGTGCCCATCATCGCCACGGGAACCGACGGGGCCAAGACGATGACGGTCGCCTCGCCCCGTATCGGGCAGCGCTGGGCCGTGGTCATCGGGGTGAGCAAGTACGAATCGAAGAACATCCCGAGCCTCAAATACGCGAGCGCGGACGCGCGGTCGTTCTATCACTTCCTGAAGAGCGACAGGGCCGGGCCGTTCGACCACGTGCTCCTCCTCACGGACAGCGCGGCCACCGGAGCCGCCATGCGAAAGGCGCTCTTCGTCTACCTGCAGCAAGCGAAGTGGAACGACCTGGTCGTCATCTACTTCGCGGGCCACGGAGCGCCCGATCCGAACCGGCCGGACAACCTGTATCTGCTGCCGACCGACGCCAAGCTGGACGCGATGGCTTCGACCGCGTTCCCGATGTGGGACGTGAAGACGGCTCTGCGCAGGCAGATCTCGGCCGATCGGGTCCTGGTGATCGCGGACGCGTGTCACTCGGCCGGCGCCACGCAGGGTGCGCTCGGCGGGGCGAAGTCGAACCAGATCGCCGGGAGCTTCGCGCAGCTGTTCACGCCGTCGCGGCGCCTGATCATGACGGCCGCCAACAGCAACGAGTTCTCGCTCGAGGGCCCGCAGTGGGGCGGACACGGCGTGTTCACCCACTACCTCATCGAGGGGCTGGACGGCAAGGCCGACGAGAACCACAACGGCATCGTGTCGTTCCAGGAGCTGTTCGACTACGTGTCGAAGTCGGTTCGGAAGGCCACCGAGGGAAGACAGAATCCGCAGCGCGCGGGATTGGGAGACATCCCACTCGCGGTGGTGCCGGCGGCGGCGGAGCCGAAGGAGTAGGCGGGCGGGTCGGTTCTCGCTTTCTTGTGTGGTCGGGCCCGGAGAGGGGTTGTCCCTCTTCGGGCTCACCTGAATCGGGGGTGTCGTCGCCGCGGGCTTTCCGCGGATGTTCTTGCGCCGGCGCGGTCCTCGCCGCCTGCGCCCTCACCGCCCCATGCATCCCCGCCTCGGCGCGGCTCGCTCGCGGGCCACGGTTCGCCCTGCGAGGGGCAACCCCTCCCCGGGCCCTCCGCGGACATAGAGGGGGACTACGGGCATCGTGCACCTACTCCTTCGGCTGCTCGGGCGTCGACCGTGGGAGGTATCCGCTACCCACGAGCTGCTCGGGGAGCTTTGGGCGAGGGGCGTCTGCGTCGGTCCCCGACCCTCGCGCGGTGGTGGGGGGTGGGTGGGTTTGGTCCCCCAACGAACGGTGGGTGCGCTGGCCGGACGACCTGCATGCAGTGGGGCGGGCGTGACGGGTTTCCCTCGCAACGCGCAGCCCGCGCCCGCGAACGGCCGCGGCCCGGAAGACCTATGAGGACAGGAGCGAGCTACAGGAGGTCCCGCCGATGCCGGCGCCCGGGCCTGGAACCCCGCGAATCCGGAAGTGCTCGCGGACGGCCTGCCGACCGGAAGCCGCACCGCCGTTGGCGGAGCGTGGAGAGGGGGACCCGTCGCGTCCGCCCGTCCTCGCGTCCGCCGATCCTCGCGCCCCCGCTCCCTCCTCCCTAGAACTCCCTCCAGTCCCGCTCCAGCACCTTGCGATACACACCCGAAGAGGCGAACAGCTCGACGATGTCCTTCTCGAGCGCCCCGTCCTCGGCTTCCATTCGCAGGATGTCGAGCGCCTTCTCGACCGGCATCGCTTTCTTGTAGGGGCGATCCGATGCGGTGAGGGCGTCGAAAATGTCGCACACGGTCATGATCCGCGTCTCGAGGGAGAGGTTCTCCTTCGTGATGCCATCTGGATAGCCCGTGCCGTTCAGCTTCTCGTGGTGACCGCGCACGATCTCCGCGATCCGGCTCAGCTCGTCGGTCCAGGGGATGTTGACCAGGAAGTCGTAGCTGTGAATGACGTGCGACTCGATCTGCTTGCGCTCGCTCTCGTCCAGGCTACCCCGACGGATCGAGAGGAAGTGGAGCTCCTCCTCGGTGAGATACGGAACCTCGTTGCCGTCTTCGTCCGTGAACGTCTGGCGAGCGATCTCCTCCAGAATGCCGGCGGCTTCTTCGGGAAGCACCCTCGGGATGTTGGCTTCGCGTACGGCATCCCAGTAGCGGTCGACGCGCTCGAGATCCTCCTCGAGCCGGACTCCGAGCTCCGCGATCTCCTCGGACGCTTCGGGCCCTCGTCGCTCCAGAAGCTCGGCCTTCCGCTTCAGGCAGTCTGCCTTCAGGGTGGTGCGGATGAGGATGAAGCGCGCATCCAGCCTCGCCTCGAGCACGGGCGGAAGCTTGCGCATCTTCACCAGGACTTCCTCGCGGACGCCCACCTTGCCGAAGTCGTGGAGCAGGCCTGCGTACCGCAGCTGCTTCATCTCCTGCTCGGTGAAGTGCACGTCCGCGAACGGGCCCTCGGTCTGCCGGTCGATGAGCTCGGCGGTGTCGCAGGTGAGCTCGGTCACCCGGACCGAGTGGCCCGAGGTGGTCGGGTCCCGTCGGTCGATTGCGGTGACCGCCGCCTTGATGAAGCCGGCGAAGAGGTTCTCGATGTCCTGATAGAGTCGGCCGTTCTCGATGGAGACCGCGGCCTGGCCGGCCAGGGATTGGACCAGCGTGACCTCGCGCTCCCCGTACGGCAGCACCCAACGCTCGGCGTCGGCCTCGGTACGGACCGTGGCGCCGACGTCCGACTTGCGGTTGATGAGCTGGAGGACGCCCACGACCCGGTCCTTGTGGTCGACCATCGGGACGGCGAGCATCGACTTTGCGCGGTAGCCGTACTTCTCGTCGAACGAGGCTCGGTTGAAGGAGAACGGCATGTCCGCGGCGATCTCGTACGCGTCGTCGATGATGAGCGGCTCTCCGGTCAGCGCCACGTATCCAGCGATGCTGGTCTCGTCGAGCGGAAGCGTGAACCGTGGCGACGGCAGGTCCGGGAGCGTGTCGTTCTGAGATCGCAGGAAGTGAAGGCGGTCGCTCTCGTCGCCGTCGGTCTCCACCAGGTAGAGACTTCCCGCGTCCGACGTCGTCAGCCGGCGAGACTGCGTGAGAATGAGGCCGAGGAGCTTCTCCGGATCGCGCTCGCTCAT
This sequence comes from Longimicrobiales bacterium, assembly GCA_046704545.1. Lineage (GTDB taxonomy): Bacteria > Gemmatimonadota > Gemmatimonadetes > Longimicrobiales > Gaopeijiaceae > SZUA-318. Next base: position 6,442 of record JBJKRT010000061.1, on the reverse strand, counting down.
GAGCGCCATGCCGATCCGGTTGAGCTCGCGGAGCTCCTCCCTCGCGCGTTCCAGCTCCTCGCGGAGGGCGTCCTCCGTGGTCATGGTGCGCGCCACGTCAGCGTCCCATCATCCGGTCCGCCTGGTCGAACGCCTTCCTCGCCTGGTCGGCGTGCCCGAGCTCGTTGAGCACCTCACCCTTGAGCATGTAGGCGTCGGCGTTCATCGCACCCTGCTTCTCGACCGCTTCCAGGGCCGCCCGGGCGTCGTAGTACAGCTTCAGGTCGGTGTACACGGTAGCGGTCAGGAAGAGGCCGTCGCTTGCGGGATCGAAGCCCGCCTTGGCTACGCGGTCGAGCGTCTCGGCCAGGCTCCGGTAGGCCTCCGGCCCGATCACCTTGAAGCGCTGCTCTCGCGCCGCCCTGCCGCTGCTGTTCGGCGCAACGGTCCAGGCGTAGGTGGCTCCGGGGATGAGTCCGGGAGCGTCGGCCGGGAGCGTCCACGTATGTACGTCACCGACCTGGTACCGCACCGGACGGCCACCGCCGATGCGGCGGATCTGAATCGTGTAGGCGTGCGCGCCCTGGACCGCTCCCCACTCGAACGTCGGACGGTTCGAGCTGACGGTCAGGGCGTTGCGCGGGGCTACGAGCGTCGGCTCGCCCGGGACCGGCCGGATCATCCCCTGGCGCCCGCCGGCGGTACGCGCGTTGGACGAGGCCGCCATGGCCAGGGTCTGAAGCGCCTGATCGAACAGCGGGGTGCTCCCGCTCGTCGAGGGCTTCGGAACGGTGAAGTCGGACGTGACGATCTGCTGCGCACCGGTACGCGTGATGAGGATGGCGCGCGCGCCGGAAGCCGGGATCACCTGATCGCCCACGGAGAGGCGCTCGCCGACCGCCGCGGCCGCGGGACCCGCCCCGCCGTGCTTGACCTGTACGCTGCCCTGGACGCGGACCACCAGGGCGACGGGAGCGTCCTGTGCTCGGGCCATGGACGGCGCGATTGCCAGGGCCGCGACTGCCGCTACGCAAAGAAGCTTCCTCATGATGTTCTCCACCTGCAAGCTCGGGAGCCTGTCGAGAGACCGGCGGGTCGTCGGCGGAGGCGTGTCCGGCCGGCGACCTGTTCATCTTCCAACCTTCTAATCTTCTACTTCACGGTGCGTCGCACCACGAAATCCCAATCTGCGGGGGGCGGGCTTGTCACATACTCGGCGGACCGTTCCAGGTAGACGGCGCTCGGTCCGTCCTCGGGATCGGCTTCGAGCGCGGCTCGAAAATACTGCGCCGCCAGCTCCCAGTCGCGGTTCCTGTACGCCTTCCATCCGCCGGCGTAGTGATCGAGCGCCTCTTCCCGGTGGGGCGCCAGCTCGGCACCCGCCAGCTCGATCAGCTCGTAGACTTTGACCGGCTCTTTCTTGCCTTTCACGGCCACCAGGTCGAGCTCGCGAACACGGAATTGCGTGCGGTCCGCGGCATCGAGCGTGAGCTCGGACACCATGATGAGCGTTCCGTACGTCTTGTTCGCCGGCTCCAGCCGTGCGGCGAGGTTGACTGCGTCACCGATGGCGCTGTAGTCGAAGCGCTCGGCACCCCCGACGTTTCCGACGACCACCGTGCCGGTGTTGATGCCGATGCGGACCACGAGCGGCTCGCTGTCCGGATCCTTCGCGCGCCAGCGCGCGTTGAGCTCGGCCATCTTGCGCTGCATGAGCACCGCGGTACGCAGGGCCCGCTCCGCATGATCGTCGATCTCCTTGGGCGCGTTCCAGAACGCCATGATGGCGTCGCCGATGTACTTGTCGAGCGTTCCCCTCTCGTGCAGGACGATCTGCGTCATCTCGGAGAGGTACTCGTTGAGATGAGCGAGAAGGTCCTGCGGATCCATCCGCTCGGACAGCGTGGTGAAGCCCGCCAGATCGGAGAAGAGGAGGGTCAGCGGTCTCTTCTGGCCTCCGAGCTGGAGCGCCTCGGGACGCTCGGCGATCTCCTCGACGACCTCCGGAGAGACGTACTTGCCGAACGCGCCCTTGATGAAGCGTTTCTCCTTGCCCTCCACGACGGAGACATAGGCCACCGAGCCGACGTAACCCAGAACGGCGGCGAGCGCGGGGGTGACGATCGGGAGCCAGAGGAAGCGTCGGACGAACGGCAGGGTGACGCCCGAGCCCCACGGGCCGTAGATCTGTCCCGCCCACAGCCAGAACGCCGCCGCGGTCACACCGAGCACGGCGAGCACGGTCGCCGCTCCGCCCCACCCGGCACCTTTCCAGAAGGCAACGCCGCCCGTGATGAGCGCCATCACCAGAAGGAGCAGGAAGACGTCCCGGGCCCGATGCACATATTGGCGGTCCAGCATGTCCTGAAGCGCGTTGGCGTGGATCTCGACGCCGAACGTGTAGCCCCAGGTCTCGGTCGAGTCGGGGCCGACCGGGTGGTTGAAGAACGGGGTGCGGAACTTGTCGGAGTCGTGGAAGCCCGTGCCCATCAGGACGATCTTCCCCTTGAAGAAGTCGGGGAAGAGCGACGCAGTGGTCGGTACCGTCGACGACGGGAACGCCTGGAACGCACCCGGGGGCCTGTCCGCCTGGGTGGTCGAGGGCGGGCCGATGAAGCGCAGGGTGAACGGGAGCACGTTGTCGGCGGCGGACGTCCCCTTCTTCCACCAATCGGCGGGGATGCGACCCTCGTCCGAGGGCAGGCCCGGAAGCGAGAGCCGTCCCGTGCGCCGTGCGGCGCGCAGCAGCGAGTCGACGTCGAGGCCCTTCGCCTTGGCGTAGAGCTCCAGGGCGAACGACGGCTTCAGGCCGTCACCCGAGCGCACGGCGAGCGTGGCATCCCGAACGGTCTCGAACGCGGTCGGCAGATCCGCCGCGCCCACCCCCGCCGCGACGTCGGCGAAGTACGGGTGGGGCGGGGCGAGGACGGGTCCGGAATCCGTCTGGGTCACGGGCGCGACAAGGATGACGTTGCCCGCCTTCTCGATGGCATCGTGCAGCGAATCGTCGCCTCCGTCCCACGAGTTCAACCGGGGATACAGGCGGTCCAGGTAGACGTCGAGGCCGATGGCTTTGGCGCCGGCGGCCGAGACCGCGTTGATCAATTCGGCCAGATTCCGGCGGGGAAAGGGCGACAGGTAGGGCCACCCATCGGTGCTGTCCATGACCGAGAACTTGTCGAACAGCACGAGGACCACATCGCTCGTGCGCTTACCGGCGCCGGGCACCAGCGATTCGGCCGTGGTCAGCTCGCGCCAGTCGAGCGTCTTGTTCTCGAGGTCACGGACGCCGGTCAGGCCGCCGAAGTGACCCGCCGCTTCGGCGAGGCCTCCGGCGGCCAGCGTGATCAGACCCAGGGCGAGGAAGCGCCGGACCTTCAAGGGTTCAGCTTCCCGACGGGCTCAGTTGTGGATGTCGTACACCAGCGAGGCCGTCGACCAGGTGTCGAGGCGCACCGCGCCGGGAGCGCCTTGCACCATGCCGGCGGCCTTTTCCACCGCCTCGGCGACCTTTTTGGCGAATGTGGCGTCACCTTCCGCGTAGTCGGAGCCTCCGCCGATCGGGATGTCGAGCGGCTTGGGCGTGACGAACGCCCGCACCAGGCCGCGTCCGGCCGGCGGGAAGATCTGGAGATCGAATCCCATGTCCGGGGTCGGGAACGTGATCGTCTGCCCGGCCTTGATCGGCGCGGACTTGTGCTCCGCGTTCGGGAAGAGCATGACGACCTTGCCGTCGGTGCCCAGGTCCAGGAGCGTCAGGTAGCCGTCCCGCTCCGAGGTCGCCTTGAAGGCGATGTCCTGGCCGATGCCGAACGACGTCTTGTCGCCCTTCAGGCTCAGCTTGACCCCGAAGCTCTGTGCCGGGTTGTCCATGTCGGCGAGGCGCTTGGCCGCGGCTTCCTGCTTCAGGTAGCCGGCGAGCTGGCTCGCGCCCTTCAGGCCGCTCGGGATGCCGCTGTGCCGCACGAACCCGTCGGCGCCGATCACGCGCAGCTCCGTGCCCCTGCGTCGCACCAGTAGATTGGCGAACGCGTCGGGCTGGGTCACCAGCTTGATGGAGCCGACGCCCTCGAGCTCGTGGGCCAGAGCCGCCGCGCTCTCCGAATCGATACCGGCCACGTTCACCAGCAGCGGGCCTTCGACGTACCGATAGCCGACCATGCGCGCCTTGTCTCCGTCCTTCACGGAGCCCGACGCCACCGTCACGCTGGACGAGTCGGGATCGGCGGTGCGAACGATGAGCTTCGCACCGGCGGGCGTCTCGAAGACCGAGCCCTTCGTGATGCCGAGGGCCAGGCCACCGTCGAGCTCGGCCGTGGCGCCGTGGACCGAGCGCACGGGCAAGGTCGCGTAGGCCGCACCCATGGTTCCGCCCTCCACGTGGAAGAGCGGCTGGTTCCTGAGGGCCACGTCCTTCGTGATCGCCGGGTCCTGAGCCAGGCGGTTCCGCTTCATCGCCTCGCGCGCCCGGTCGAAGACCTGCTCGTACGTGGCAGTCGCCGGAGCACGCCACATCGCGCGCACGAGGTACGTCGTGAACGCGCCTCCGTAGAACGACTGTGCGCCGTCCTCGCCCGGGAAGTACATCCCGACCGCGGACTGGCCGTCCTGCGCCGCGCCCAGCTCCAGCACGTGGGCCTCGCCGTCGGCCAGGCCCGAGTTGTCGGTCGAGCTCTCGATACCCCGGGTCGAGAATCCCGGCGGCTTGGGCAGCTCGCTCACCTTCCTCGGCAGCTTGCGCTCGTGCGAGAACGGCGTGACGGAGCGCGTGGCGGTGCCGGAGTTACACATGTCGAGGATCACCGCGACGTTCTTCGTGGGAAGCTCACCGAGCCACCGGTTGAACTCGTCGTCGATGATGTCGTTCTTGTCCGAGTTCATCATCGCGTCGGCGGGTGCGAGCGTCTCGTCCAGCCCGTCCTTCTCGTCGCCTGCGATCACGTGGGGATGGGCCGGCGTCGGAGGTCCGTCCCAGACCTGCGAGCCGTGCCCCGCATAGAAGATCACCACGTTGTCGGCCGGCCGAGCGTGTTCGGGGAGCCACTTCGTGATGGCGTTCTTGATGGCCGCCCGCGTGGCCTGCTGGCTGATCAGCATCTTCACGTGGCTTGGCGGGAAACCGTAACGGGTGACCAGCGCATCGCGCATCGAGCGCGCGTCGTGCGCCGCGCCCGGGAGGTCGCCTCCCTTCACGTTTCCGAAGTTGATGTAGTCGCTGATCCCCACGACGAGCGCCCAGTGCGTGGGCGTGATGCGCTCAGCAGGCCCGAACGCCAGAAGGGGGACCACGGCCAACGCCACGGCGAGCGGTCCGTATCGTCTCACGTCAATTCTCCTCGAGCGTGAAATCCGATCCTTCGGAGGCCGCGTCCATCGCGACAGGACAGCCCCTGGCCGCCGCCTCGTCCTGCATGCGGCTCACGATCTCGTCGAGCTCATCGTCCGAGCGCTCCGGGTCGTGGTGGAAGAAGAGGACCTTGCGGACCTCCGCCTCCTCGGCCAGGCGAAGGGTCTGGTTGAACGTCGAATGCCCCCATCCCCTGCGGGACGGGTACTCCTCGTCCGTGTACATCGAGTCGTGGATGAGGAGGTCGGCGCCGTGGATGAAGTCCACCAGGCGCCTGCGCCACCCATGCTCCACTTCGTATCCCTCGCCCTCCAGCTCGTCGTCCGGGATGAAGCACACCGAACGCTCACCGACCTCGATGCGATAGCCGATCACGTACGAGGGATGTTTGACGCGCAGCGTCTGGAGCTTGATGCCGTGTCCCTCCCACGTGCCCTCGTTGAGATGATCGAAGGTGAGGTTGGCGGCCACCGCGCTGAACGGGACGGGGAAGTAGATGGGGCCCATCTGGCCCGCGAAGAGGCTACGGATGTCGATATTGTTCTGCTTGGGACCCAGGATCCGCAGATCCTGGCCCGGCTGGTACAGAGGCAGGAAGAACGGGAATCCCTGGATGTGGTCCCAGTGGAAGTGCGTCAGGAAGATCGGCGTGTCGAACACGTCCTCCCGCTGCATCAGATCGAGTCCCAGCGGCCTCATACCGGTTCCGGCGTCGAACACGAGACGGTGCCCCCCCACGCGCATCTCGAAGCACGTGGTGTTGCCACCGTAGCGTGCCGTCTTGGGCCCGGGGCTCGGAATGGAGCCCCGCGTGCCCCAGCAGCGCAGGGTGACGGGAGCGTCGGCGCCAGGGGCCTGCCGTGGGGCCGATGGCGCGGTGTCGGTCGCCGAATTCAAGGACTGTTCTCCCTCCGGAGATCCGTCGTGTCCGCAGGCACGCGGCATCGTGCATCGCGTCTGGCCCGAAACGGACCAACCTTCAATGTATCGTGCCCCCGGGCGCGGGGGCGAGGATTTTCCGCCCGATAGAAGGGCCGGCGGGGGGACGCCCCCACGGCCCATAACCTCCATCGTCAACCGAACCCGGCCACGATCGCGTGCGGAGTAGCCTCTTTT
>JBJKRT010000060.1:0-41388 GCA_046704545.1 Longimicrobiales bacterium | reverse complement strand
AAGCGCCTACACCTACGCCTACTCGACGCTGGGCGAGATCGTGGCGTGGATCATCGGCTGGGACCTCATCATCGAGTACGCGGTGGGCAACATCGCCGTGGCGGTGAGCTGGTCGGGCTACCTCCAGCAACTCCTGCGCGGCTTCGGGCTCGCGCTTCCCGAGTGGATGGCCACCGACCCGATCACGGCCACCAAGGCCGCGCACACGGTGGCACAGGCGACCAGCGCCGGAACGCTCTCGTCGGTGGCTCCCTATGTGGTCCGGGCGGCCCACGCGCTCCAGGAAGCCCCGCACGTGTTCGGGATCCCGATCGTGGTCAACGTCCCGGCCGTGGCCATCGTGGCGCTCATCACCTGGATCCTGGTCATCGGGATCAGGGAGAGCTCCTGGTTCAACGTCGTCATGGTGGTCATCAAGCTCGCCATCCTCGGCTTCTTCATCGTGGCGGGCGCCCTCTACGTGCGTCCGGCCAACTGGACGCCCTTCGCCCCGAACGGCATCAAAGGGATCTGGACCGGGGCGGCGCTGATCTTCTTCGCCTACATCGGCTTCGACGCCGTCTCCACGGCGGCGGAGGAGACCCGTCACCCGCAGACGGACATGCCGTTCGCGATGATCGCGTCCCTGGTCATCACGTCGATCCTCTACATCGCGGTGACGCTGGTGCTGACCGGGCTGGTGCCCTGGAACCACCTGGGAACGGCCGAGCCGCTGGCCACCGCGTTCAGCGAGCGCGGGCTCAACATCGCGGCGGGCATCATCTCGGTGGGGGCGCTCACGGCCACCACGTCCGTGCTGCTGGTCTTCCAGCTCGGCCAGCCGCGCATCCTGTTCTCGATGGCTCGCGACGGGCTCCTCCCACCGGTGGTGGCGAAGGTGCACCCCAAGCACCGGACCCCGCACGTGGCCACGATCATGACCGGGGTCTTCGTGGCGTTCTTCGCCGCCTTCATGCCGATCGCCGAGATCATCGAGCTCACGAACATCGGCACGCTGTTCGCCTTCGTGCTCGTCTCCATCGGCATCATCGTGCTCCGCCGCATGGAGCCCGACCGGGAGCGGCCCTTCCGGACCCCGCTGGTCCCGCTCGTGCCGCTGGTGGCGATCATCTCCTGCCTGGGGCTCATGCTGGGGCTCCCGTTCCTGACCTGGCTCCGATTCGCCATCTGGCTCCTGGTCGGGCTCGTCTTCTACTGGCTGTACGGGCGCAAGCACAGCGTCCTGCGCCGGGCGAGCCGCGAGGCGGCCTCCGCGCCTGGCGCCGAGTAGGGCGATGGCGGGGCGGGCCGGGGCGCAGGCCCCGCTCCGCCATCACTCGCCGGTGAGCGCCGTGACCGGATCCACCCCGGTCGCGCGGCGTGCCGGAATCAGGCAGGCTGCGAGGGCGACCAGCGCGAGCACGACCACCACCGATCCCAGCACGACGGGGTCGGTGGGGCTCACGCCGAACAGCAGCGTAGCCATGAAGCGCGTGAGCAGGATCGAAGCCACCAGGCCCACCACGAGCCCCATGGTCGCGGTGCGCATGCCCTGCCCCACGACGACGCGGAAAATCTGCTCGGGCGTGCTGCCCATCGCCATGCGGATGCCGATCTCCCGAGTGCGTTGCGTCACGGTGTACGCCAGCGATCCATAGATTCCCACGATCGCCAGGAAGAGCGCGACGCCCGCGAACACCGACAGCAGCACCAGCGGTACCCTGCGGGAGGCGAGCGAATCCGAGACGCGCCGGGCCATGGTCTCCACGCCATAGAGGGGGAGCTCCGGGTCGATACGCTCGAGCACCGCCCGCACCCCCGAAGTCACGCTGGAGGGATCGGTCGCGGTGCGCACGACGAGCGTCAGGAATCCGAACGGCTGCTGTCGGTACGTGAAGTAGTATGCCCCGACGTGCTCGGCAGTCGGCTCGGTCAGGCTGACCTGCTTCACGTCTTTCACCACGCCGATGATCGTCGCTATCTGGTCGGGAGGCACGCTGTCTCCGGGTGCCACGCCCCACACCATCCGGTGGCCGATGGCGCTCTCATGGGGCCAGTACCGGTGGGCGAGCCACTGGTCGATCACCATCACCCGCGTCGCGTCCGGCCCGTCGGAGTCCTGGAAGGTGCGACCCTCCAGGAGCGGAATCCCCATCGCCTTGAAGTAGCCCGGTCCCACCTGGCTCCGGAACGGCGACAGGATCGACTCTCCCGCCGGCGGCACGTAGTTCACCGGAAGAATGACGCTGGACGAGGTGTTGTCAGTGAGCGGCAGGCTGCTCGTCACCGACGCCGCCCGGACACCCGGAAGCGCGCGTACGGCCTCCAGGAGCTGATCGGTGAATTGCCTCCGCTTGGCTCCGTCTCCGTAGCGCACGCCCGGGAGCGCGATGTTCGCGGTGAGCACGCCGGCGGGACGGAAGCCCGGATCGACCGCGAGGGCGGAGCGGAAGCTCATGAGCATGAGTCCGGCTGCGATGAGCATGACGAACGCCACCGCCACCTGCGTCGCCACCATCGTGCTGCGTGCCAGGACCGCCCGCCTGCTGGCGGTGCCCGTGCGTCCTTCCGACCGGAACACGGCGTTCCAGTCGCTCTTCATCACGCGTGCCACCGGCAAGCTACCGAAGAGTGCGCTGGCTCCGACCGCCACGAGCAGCGCGAAGAGGAGCACAGAGCCGTCGACGGACACGTCGCTCCATCGCGGGATGCTATCCGCCCCCAGCGTCCCGAGCAGATGGATCCCGAGCGCGCCGATCCCGACGCCGAGCGCGCCGCCCAGAAGCCCGATCACGACCGACTCGGTGAGGATCTGCCGCGCGAGACGCGTGCGCTCGGCCCCGAGGGCCAGCCGCGTGGCGAGCTCGATCACGCGGACCTGCGACCGCGCGAGCATGAGGTTCGCGACGTTGACGCACCCGATGAGAAGGACGAACGCCACGCCGGCCCACAGGAGATAGAGGATCGGCCGTATGTCACGCACCAGATCGCGCTGGAGGCCCACGACGACGGTCTTGTACCCTGCATCCTTCAGTAGCTGGCGCCCGTTCTGGACGGGCCACCGCTCGATGAGCGACTGGTTCAGGGCCGCGATCTGCGCCGTTGCCTGCTGGACCGTGGATCCGGGAGCCAACCGGCCTATCATCCGGTAGTTGTTGTTGTGCCACGCCTGGATCGTCCGCTGGTCGGGCGGGATCGGGATGGGCAGGAGGAACCGGATGTCGTGGTAGCCCACGATCTCCGTGCTCTCGGGCAGGACCCCCACGATCGAGTATGGCACTCCGTCGATCCGGAGATCGCGCCCCACCACGTCGTGCGCTCCCGCGAACTGCTCCTGCCAGTACCCGTATGTCAGCACGACCTCATGGCTCTTGCCCGGGTCCATCTCGTCATCGGTGAACCCGCGCCCCAGCAGCGGATCGATGCCGAGGAGTCCGAAGAACGAGGGCGTCACGCGCAGGCTCTGGATGCGCTGCGTGCTTCCGGCCTCACCGACCGTCACGCCACGTTGCTGCAGAAGCGCTTCGCCCTTCAGCGCGGCGATGTTCCCCCGCTGGAGGAAGTAGTCGGCCGAGCCTTCCCCCGCCCGCGGTACACCCGCCCCCGGATAGCTGTTGTAGATCGTGACGAGGCGGTCCGGATGCGCGTAGGGCAGCGGCTGCAGGAGCACCGTGTGAACCACGCTGAAGATCGCCACGTTCACGCCGATGCAAATGGCGAGCGTGAGGAGCACGGCGGCGCTGAAGGTCTTCTCCTTGAGAAGGAGCTTCAGACCGAACCGCACATCTCTGAACAAGGACTCCATGAGCGTTCCGGGATGGAGGAGGGGCCGAGCTTCTCCCATCTCCGACGAGCGGCGCGCCTCCTCGGTTTCACCGGAGCGGGATGACGACATGGCCGCCGGGGCCCTCTGTTCGCTGCACCGGCCTTCTGCCGGTCAACGCATCCGCGACAGCCGGTCCGGAACGAGCACCCCGAGCGACATGATCATCTTGATGCCTTCCTCGACCGTGAAGTCGGTACGCACGACCTCGGACTCGCGCACGACCTGGAGAAAGCCCGTCGTGGGATTCGGTGTGGTCGGCACGAAGACCGTATACCAGGTCTCCTCGTCCGGACGCACGATCTTTCCGGTGACGAACGCGACCGCCCGCATCCCCTCCCGCGGGAAATCCACGAAGACCACCGACTTGAACGCCCGCGCCGACGGACGACGGAATGCGGTCACGACCTGCTTGGAGGCGCTGTAGACCACCTTCACGAAGGGCACCCGCAGCAGGATCGCGTCGCCCATGCCCAGGATCCTGCGGCCGACGACATGGGTGGTGATCTCGCCGAGGATGTAGACGATCATCACCAGCAGCACCAGCGACAGGGCGGCCCGCAGGAACGGAGACCAGCTTTCGAACGCCGGATCGATGATCGGGAGCAGGATGCTCGCGGTGGCGGCCAGCACGAGTCGCAGCACGAGCACCGTCACCACCACGGGAACCAGAACGACGAGGCCGGAAGCCATCCGGTTCCGTATCCTGGCGAGGGTTCGCTTTCGGAGCATACCGTGCCTTCCCTGGTACCCTGAAGGTGAGAGACCCGAGCACCTTTCCGTTCCGGCAAAATAAGCCCGCAGGGAGCATGCCATGAAGATCCTCTTGATCGGCGCCACCGGCACCATAGGCTCCGCCGTCGCCAGCGCCCTCGATGTCCGTCACGAAGTCCTGCGGGTGGGGCACACCCACGGAGATCTGCGTGTGGACATGGCGGACAAGAGCTCCATCGAGAGGCTCTTCGAGGCGGCTGGAGAGGTCGACGCGCTCGTGTGCACCGCGGGCATTGCCCGATTCGGCGGCGTCGAGAAGCTCTCGGACGAAGACTTCGCGTTCAGCCTCCGCCACAAGCTCATGGGACAGGTCGACCTCGTGCGTGTCGGACTGAGCTACATGGCGGGCGGGGGCTCATTCACGCTCACCAGCGGCGATCTGTCACAGAAGCCTTCTCCGGGAACGGTTGCGGTGGCGATGGCGGGCGGCGCCGTGGAGTCGTTCGTGCGAGCGGCGGCGCTCGACCTCGAGGGACGTGCCCGGGTGAACGCCGTGAGTCCGCGGTGGGTCAAGGAGACGATGGTGGCCCAGGGGGTCGATCCTGCCCCCGGAATCGCGGCGGACGACCTGGCGCACAGCTACGTCGAGCTGGTCGAGGGCGACATGACGGGACGCGTGGTCACGCTCTGAGCGAGCGAGCGCGCGCCGCGCCGCGCCCTCGACGCCCACCCCCGTTCAGCGCATACTTCGCCCCATGGACGAGCGAACCAGCCTTACGCGCCTCTACGACGAGGACGAGGTCGCCAGGATCCTGAAGCGCGCGACGGAGCTCCATCGCGAGGAGCCGGCGGGCACGCGGTCCAGCGGCGGCCTCACCCTGAAGGATCTGGAAGAGATCGCGGCCGAAGCCGGAATCGACCCGGCGCGGTTGCGCCGGGCGGCCTTCGAGATCGACCGGGAGGGCGTGCGAGGGACCTCCCGGTGGCGGTGGGTCGTGGGAGAGGAAACGACGCTGGTCTACGAGCGCGCGATTCCCGGGGAGATTCCCGACCAGGCGTTCGAGCAGGTGGCGGCGGTCATCCAGGAGAGCTCGTTGGACTACGGCCAGCCGAGCCTTCTGGGTCGGACGTTGACGTGGCGGGCGGAGACACCGACGAAGACGCGCTCGATCCAGGTCGTCGTCAGCTCGCGGGACGGCGAGACGCGCATCCGGGTCGAGGAGCGCCTCCACCAGCTCGCCGGAGGGCTGTTCGGTGGCATCACGGCGGGCGTCGGCCTGGGTGTAGGCGTCGGCGTGGGCGTACCCGTGGGCGTGGTCACGCTAGGATCGGTGGCATTCGCGCTGGCGTTTCCACTGGGGATCGCCGGGCTGTCCTATCTCGGCGCACGCGAGATCTATCGCGCCGTGGTCGCACGCCGAAGAAGGATCCTGAGCGACCTCGCGGAGCGTCTGACCGAGACCGTCATCGCCTCCGTCGAGGCCGATCCGGAGCGGTTGTCGCCGCCGGGATGAGCCCGGGTCGGAGCGGCCTGAAGGGACCCCGCCGACGCCTCCCGGTGTTCAACGACCCATGAGCCCTTCGGACCATGAACCGTTTGCGAACGCCGCTGAATACATCGAATCTCAGGTCGTCTCGTGTCCGTACTGCGGCGCGAGCGTCGAGATCATCCTCGATCCCGGCGGCGGCTCCGACCAGGAGTACGTGGAGGATTGCGAGGTCTGCTGTCGTCCGTGGCAGGTGCATGTCCATTACCGGGGGTCGACACCGCACGTCGATCTCCGCACGCTCGACGATGCGTGAGCGTCGGGCCGAAGGCCATCGATGGAGTCGTCTGGCTTGAACCGGAGAGCCGTTTCTTGAAGATTGACGGCTGATGACGTATCCCCCTTTCGGGAACTGATATGGCCGACACCAACAAGGACAGATCGTCGGTCTCCGAGCCCCAGGTTCGGGACGCGACTGTCACGAAGCGTATCGACGCGGACGGAGCCCCCCACGTCCCCTCCGTGCCCGAGGCGGCTCCGCCGACCGTGCCCGGACCGATGGAGTACGACTACACCAACTTCTACTTCGGCGCCGGCGAGGACGCCTTCGCGCTCCTCGGCCCGTTCGACGATTGGTGGTCCGAAGTCAAGCCTGCCGGCTACTACCTGTACGAGCTCCCGCTCCACAGCTCGCCTTCTACGGTCGTCGACGTCGAAGACACCAAGACCCACGAGCTCCGCCGCGGGCTCATCAACTTCGCGTCCTACAACTACCTCGGACTGTCCTACCGACCGGAGGTCAAGGAGGCGATCAAGGAGGCCGCCGAGATCTACGGGGGAGGTGCGTCCGGCTCGCCGATCCTGAGCGGCACCACGCAGCTGCATCGGCTCCTGTCTGAGGAGATCGCCGACTTCAAGCAGAAAGAGGCGGCCCTGGTCTTCCCCACCGGCTACAGCGCGAACGTGGGCACGATCTCGGGATTGATGCGCTCTGGTGACCTGATCGTCGCCGATCAGTACGCGCACGCCAGTATCGTCGACGGTATGATCCTGTCCAAGGCGACCTCCAGGTTCTTCCGCCACAACCGGGTGGACGACCTCGACCGCAAGCTGAAGGGCTTCGACGGCAAGAAGCTCGTGATCCTCGAGGGCGTGTACTCGATGGACGGCGACGTGCCGCCTCTGGCCGACATCGTCGAGGTCTGCCGCAAGCACGGTGCTCGTCTCATGATCGACGAGGCCCACAGCGCGTTCGTTTACGGAGAGAATGGCCGAGGTGTCGTCGAGGACCAGGGGATGGAAGACGAGGTCGACATCCACCTCGGAACGTTCTCCAAGAGCCTCGGTGGCCAGGGTGGCTACATCGCCGGCTCGCGGCAGCTCATCAACTACCTGCGTGGCTTCTCGCGCTCGCGGTTCTTCTCGTGCGCGCTCTCGCCCGTGGTGGTCGCCGGCCTGCGCAAGGCACTCGAGCTGGCGCGCAGCGAGCCGGAGCTGCGTACCAAGCTGTGGAGCAACGTGCACTTCATGCAGAACCGACTGCACGAGCTGGGCATTCCGACCGGCGATTCGACCTCCCAGGTGATCCCCATCATGGTCCGCGACGATGCCCGGGTCCTGGCCATGGGTGAGGACCTTCTCCATGAGGGTGTCTTCATCAACCCGGTGAAGTACCCGGCGGTGGGTAAGCACAAGTCCCGCTTCCGCATGTCCATATCGGCCGCCCACACCGAGGATCAGTTGGCTCGCGGGGCCGAGATCATCGGCCGGGTGCTGTCGAGGTACGGGATATGCCAGTCGTGAGGTATTCCTTTCGCACGGGCGTGAGCGCCTTCTTCGAGATGGCGACTCCGGACGCCTTGGCGCTCCTGCCCGATCACCTCCAACCCATCGAGGTACGCCACCAGAGGAGCATTCTGTCGGTCACGGCGTTTCTCTTCGAGGAGAGCGAGGTGGGCCCCTACACCGAGCTCATGTTCTCGGTCGTGGTGCCGCCTACGGTGGCGGCCTGGGGGCAGCATGCGAAGGCTGGATTCTACCCGTTCCTCGCGGCCACCAGCTCCGAAGAGGCCCGGCGTCGGCGGTCCGAGCGATTCCACTTCCCCTACCTCGAGGAAGACATCGAGGCTCAGTTCATCGAGACGGCGGACCGTCTCAGGGTGCGCGTGTGGGGCGCGGATCAGCGCCCCATCATCGACTTCAGCGTCACCCAGGACTGGTGGGAGTCCACGAGCCATCTTCTCCAGGGATTCATGATGAACGGGGAGAAGCGGCTGAGAACGACGTTGCAGATCAGCGGGCAGTACACCGTGCACGAGAACGAGCGCGGCAACATGACCCTGTTCCCCCACCCGATGACGGAGGTCATGCTTCGTCACGAGATGCCGGCCTATCCGTTCCGCGAGCACTGGATCAAGAACGGAACCGAGGTCTTCCACTCGCTGGTGAGCTTCTAGAAGCTCCGGCCACGGCACAGCCCCGTGCCGTGAAGGCTCATGGCGCGACAATCGTAGCCCTCAGGTCGAACAGGATCGGCCTCCTCCCTCCCGGGGCTCCCTCGTGTCAACACCAACACAGGTTCCACACATGAACACCCGCGTTCCTTCGTGGTCTCTTCCGCTCGCCCTCGCCGTGGGTCTGGCGACGATGCCCGTCGGAGGATCGGCACAGCAGACCAACCCGCTCGTGGGCACCTGGTCCGGCGCACTCTCGGTCGGCCACGGCGCGACCCTGCGTCTGGTCTTCCATGTCACCGGAGCGAAGAACGGATCTTTGAGCGGCACCATGGACAGTCCGGACCAGGGCGCCACCGGCATTCCCCTGTCCGACGTGACGCTGAGCGACCCCAAGGTCCATTTCGGCGTCGCTTCGGTGCACGGCGCGTTCGAGGGCACCCTCTCCCAGAGCCACGATTCCATCGTCGGGACGTGGGGCCAGGGCACGGTGTCGCTGCCACTCACGCTCGAGCGGGGCACCGGCGCACCGGCGCCGGCCCGGCCGCAGGAGCCGAAGCCGCCGTTTCCGTACCGCGCGGAGGACGTGCACGTGTCGGTCCCCGGCACGAACGTCGTCCTCGCCGGCACCCTCACGCTGCCCCGAGGATCCGGTCCCTTTCCGGCGGCGGTGCTGGTCACGGGCTCCGGACCCCAGGACCGCGATGAGACGATCATGGGGCACAAGCCGTTCCTCGTGCTGGCCGACTACCTGACGAGGCACGGCGTGGCCGTGCTCCGCTACGACGATCGAGGCGTCGGAAGGTCGACCGGAGACTTCGCCGCGGCCACCACGCGCGATTTCGCGAAGGACGCACTGGCTGCGGTGGAGTTCCTCCACCGGAGAGCGGAGATCGCCCACGACCGCATCGGCGTGATCGGCCACTCCGAAGGCGGGCTCATCGCGCCGATGGTGGCCGCGGAGTCGTCCGACGTGGCCTACATCGTCCTCCTCGCCGGACCCGGGCTCCCCGGCGAGCAGATCATCCAGGAGCAGGGCGAGCTCATCGGTGCCGCCATGGGCACGCCGAAGGATATCCTCGCCCTGAACCGGCGAGTCCAGGCCCGTCTGGCGGAGGTCGTCGCCAAGGAGCCGGACCGGGCCGCCGCGGTGCCGAAGCTGCGCGCGATCCTAGAAGAGGCCCGTGACAGCCTCCCCCCTGAAGCGCGAGAAGAAGCGACGCGGACGATGGACGCCACCATCCGGCAGGTGAACTCTCCCTGGTTCCGGTTCTTCCTGAGCTACGATCCACGTCCCACGCTCGAGAGGGTGAAGGTGCCCGTTCTGGCCATCGGTGGCTCGAAGGATCTCCAGGTACCGGCCAAGCAGAACCTGGCCGAGATCAAGCAGGCGCTCCGGCGCGGGGGTGACAAGGACGTGACCACGGTGCTACTGCCCGGACTCAACCACCTCTTCCAGAAGGCCGAGACGGGAGCGCCGTCCGAGTACGCCAAGATCGCCGAAACGATGGACCCGTCGGCGCTCTCGACGGTCACCGACTGGATCCTGAAGAGGTTCGGCGGGCACGCCCGATCCGAGTCGTAGAAGGGAAGATCCGGGGGGAGGGAGGCCGGCTTGCCGGCCTCCCTTGTGCGGGCGTCGTTCGACACAGATGTTAGGCCCGACCCGCCCCACCCTCACGGATCTCATGACCTCGCAACGACCGAGGGACCTCGTCTTCACGCTGTTCGGCGAGTACCTCCTGCAGCAACCCGAACCCACCTGGGTTGGAAGCCTGATCGCCCTGTTGCGCCCACTCGGGCTATCGGAAGGCGCGACGCGGACCATCCTCTCGCGCATGACGCGCCGGGGTTGGCTTCAGAAGGAGCGTAGGGGACGCAACGCGTACTACGACTTGACCGCCCGGGGCCGGCGCCTCCTCGAGGACGGCGTCGAGCGCATCTACCACACGTCGTGGGACGCGCCCTGGGATGGATCCTGGCTCCTGCTGGCCTATTCGATTCCCGAGGACCAACGGCACGTACGAGACCGTCTCCGGAGCCGCCTCACGTGGCTCGGGTTCGGCTCCCTCGGAAACGGCCTCTGGATCAACCCCCACCACGTGGAGCAACGGGTGGAGGAGACCGCAGCGGAGATGGGCATCTCGGATCACATCGAAGTGTTCCGCGGCCACCGCGTCGGAGTCGACGATCAAGCAGCGCTCGTAGCGAAATGCTGGGACCTCCCGGCGGTCAACGCACGCTATCGGGCGTTCGTCGACCGATGGACCGCGCACATGGAGAGGTATGAGCGCAGTGGGTGTGAGAACCTGAACGGCGAGCTCTGCTACACGATGCGCTTTCGCCTCGCCAACGAGTTTCAGAGCTTTCCAAAAGAGGATCCGTATCTGCCGCGTCCGCTCCTTCCCGACGACTGGGTGGGCGACCGCGCAGCCGCGACCTTTCGGAGCATACACGACCGCCTCGTCGGGCCCGCTGACGCCTACGTAGCGCGGATTGTCGCCCAATCACCCGACAACTGACCCGTGAGCCCCAGCCGCAGAATCATCGAGCCGTTCCGGATCAAAGTGGTCGAACCGATCCGGATGACCACGACGGAGGAGCGCGCGCAATGGCTGGCCGAAGCCGGCTACAATGTGTTCAAGCTGCGTGCCGCCGACGTCCTCATCGACCTGCTGACGGACTCCGGAACGTCGGCGATGAGCGCCGATCAGTGGAGTGCGCTCATGCGCGGCGACGAGTCCTACGCCGGGAGCCAATCGTGGTACCGCTTCGAGGCCGTGGTCCGAAAGGTCTTCGGGTTCAGCAGGGTCATCCCGACCCACCAGGGTCGTGCGGCCGAGCGTATCCTCTTTTCGACGGTCTGCCGCCCGGGCCACGTCGTACCGAGCAACACGCACTTCGATACGACCCGCGCCAACGTCGAGGCGGCCGGCGCCGAGGGCGTCGACCTCCCCGTGCCGGAAGGTCTCGTCCCTTCCGATCCGCACCCGTTCAAGGGAAACCTGGACACCGCCCGGCTGCGCGAGCTCATCGCGGAAGTCGGCGCCGAAAGGATCCCGTTGTGCATGATCACGGTCACGAACAACACGGGCGGTGGACAGCCTGTCTCGATGGCCAACATCCGTGAGGTGAGCGGCATCTGCCGCGAGCATGGCATCCCGCTGTACATCGATGCGTGCCGGTTCGCGGAGAACGCCTTCTTGATCAAGCAGCGCGAAGACGGCTACGCCGACACCCCCGTCGCCGAGATCGTGCGCGAGATGTTCTCGTACGCGGACGGCTGCACGATGTCGGCCAAGAAGGACGGGCTCGCCAATATCGGCGGGTTTCTGGCCACCAACGACGAAGCGCTCGCCCGCGAGGAAGAGAACCTGCTCATCCTCACGGAGGGCTTTCCGACCTATGGAGGCCTCGCCGGACGGGACCTGGACGCGATCGCGGTGGGGCTCGAGGAGGTTCTTCACGAGGATTACCTGACCTACCGGATCGAGGTGATCCGCTACCTGGGCGATCATCTCACCGAGGCGGGCGTGCCGATCGTTCGTCCTCCCGGCGGCCATGCGGTCTACGTCGACGCGGCGGCGTTCCTCCCGCACGTGCCGCCGCACGAGCTACCGGGCCAGTCGCTGGTGGCCGAGCTGTACGTGGACGGCGGTATCAGAGCGGTGGAGATCGGCACGGTGATGTTCGGCCATACGGATCCGGACACCGGCCGCGAAGTGCCCGCCAAGATGGAGCTGGTACGTCTCGCGATCCCAAGGAGGGTCTACACGAAGAGTCAGATCGACTACCTCGTGGACGTGACCCTGGACGTGTGGGACCGCAGGAAGGCGATCGGAGGGTTCCGCATCGTGGAGCAGGAGCCCGTGCTGAGACACTTCACGGCACGGTTCGAGCCGCTCTACACGATGCGTACGTCGTGACACGTCGGAGGCGCGCAAGCCTGCTGCGGCTGGCCGCGTCCTCCGCGGTCGTCCTGGTCGCGAGCGGCTGCGCGCGACTCGGATCGACCCCCGATCTCTCCGCAGTCATGTCGGCCGAGGACGCACGGGCATCCACCCCGGCGGAGCTCCATGTGCTCCTCGACGCAGCGAGCCATGCAGACCCGGGGTTGCGCGCCGTCGCCGTCCGGGCGCTGGGGCGCCTCGAGCGGCCCGACCTCCTGAACGATATCGCCTCGCATCTGCACGATCCCGACCCGGACGTGCGTGCGCAGGCGGCCAACGCCATGGCGCAGGCCGTCTACCGCACCGACGGCACGCTCGCGCTCGACACCCTGGTGGCCCAGGCGCACAGCGAGAAGAACCCCTGGGTGAGGGGCGTGGTGGCGCGCTCACTCGGCCGCCTGCACATCGGTACGGTCGGTCTGGGCAGGGTGGAGAACACGTTCGCCCAGCTCGGAGAGATGTCGAGCACCCTCCTCGAGCTCAGCCACGCGCCCGGCGGAGGAGATCCTCCCGACAGCGCACTCGTTCAGGTGGCGCTCGGTTTCGAGAGCTTCGTCCGCCGCAACGTTTCGCTGTCTCCCATCGACGGAGCCGTGAAGACCCGGCTGCGGGAGCTGCTCGGACACGGGCTGGGGCGAAGCGGCTCGGGTCGGAATGCGGCTCACGTGCGGGCACTCGCCGCGATGGCGCTGGGAGAGGCAGGGGCGCTGGACAGCGCGACCATGGCGCGTGCGCTCGACGATCCGGACCCGGACGTGCGCACCGACGGTGCACGCTTCCTGGGTCAGCTCCCCGTAGCGACGCGGAGCGCGCTGGTGCACCGCGCCCTGCAAGACCGCTCCCAGCACGTGCGGTTCGAGGCGGTTCGGGCCCTCGGAGCCCGGCTCACACCGGACGTGGACATGTGCTCCGCGCTCGAATCGGTCGCGGTGCACGACTCGGCCACGAGCGTTCGCCTCGGCGCGCTGGACGCCCTGGACCGGCCCTGTCCCCGGCGCTCGCTGCAGGTCTCGGTGCTTCGGCCTATCGCGGCGTCGCTCGACTCCTCCGACATGCACGATTGGCACGCCGCCGCACACGCGCTGCTGTCCCTCTCGGCGGTGGCCCCCGGTGCCGCGCGACCGCTGCTGGGCCGATTCGTCACACATCCGAGCCCGTTCGTCCGGGCCTGGGCGGCGCGGGCCGCCGGAACGCTGAAGAGCGTCTCCACGCTCGACAGTCTGGCGGCCGACAGCAGCGACAACGTGCGCACGGCCGCCATCCGGCAGCTGTCCAAGCTGCAAGGCCACAACGCGGACGGCGTCTTGCTGAAGCAGCTGGATCGCGACGACCCTCAGCTGCTCCTGACCGCGGCCGAGCTGCTGGAAGGTTCGCCCCGAGGCATGGAGGTAGCGCTCGCCGCCCTCTCCGCCTTCGAGCGCATCTCGCGCGCCAGGAGGGAGACCTGGCGGGACACGCGGCGCGCCCTCCTCGTGCGCATAGGTGAGCTCGGCGACTCCACACTCGCGCCGCGCCTGGACCCGTACCTGCACGACTACGATCCGCTCGTCGCCAACGATGTGGCAGGGATCCTCTCGCGCTGGACGGGGACGAGCGTGGTCGCCCACCCGGAGCCGCTCCCCCGGCTGCCCCTCCCCACGCCGCAGCAGCTGGACACCCTGGCCCGCACCACGGTCGTGCTCCACATGCAGCGGGGCGGCGCCATCGTGATCCGCCTCTTTCCCCGGGTCGCCCCCACCAACGTCTTCCGGTTCGTGCGTCAGGCGCGTGCGGGCTACTTCGACGGCCTGACCTTCCACCGGGTGGCGCCCAACTTCGTCATCCAGGGCGGAAGCCCCTCGGCCAACGAATACGAGGGGAGCGCGCGCTACACGCGCGACGAGGTGGGCCTCGTCCCCAATTGGCGCGGCATGGTGGGGCTGTCCACCCGCGGCCGCGACACCGGAGACGGCCAGATCTACATCGACCTTGCGGACAACGTGCGTTTGGACCATCTCCAGACGGTCTGGGGCGAGGTCGTCTCGGGCATGGATGTGGTCGACGCCGTCCAGGAGGGAGACGTGATCGACCGTGCGGAGGTGAGGACCGACACCGAAGGGAGCTGACACCCGGATGCAACTGCACACCAAGATCCTCATCGGGCTGGTCGCCGGCATCGTCGTGGGCGCCGTCGCCAACCTCTCTCATATCGTTCCGTTCCAGCATTTCCTGGGCTCACTCGACCCGATCGGGACGGCATTCATCAACCTGATCACGATGATCGTGATCCCGCTGGTGGTCGCGAGCCTCGTGGTCGGGACCGCCTCGCTCGGCGATCTGCGCAAGCTCGGGCGGATCGGGGGCAAGACCCTCGTCTACTACATGGGCACGACCGCGCTGGCGGTGACCATCGGGCTCGTGCTCTCGAACGTCGTCACCCCCGGATCGGGCGTGGATCCGAGCACGCGCGACGCGATCACCGCCAAGTACGGCGGCGAAGCGGCCACGCAGATGAACGTGGCGGCCCAGGCGCCGTCGACCACCGAGACGTTGCTCAGAATCATCCCCCGCAATCCGGTGAAGGCCGCGGCGGACATGGACCTGCTCCCTCTCATCTTCTTCACCGTGCTCTTCGGAGCGGCGCTGACGGTCATCGAGGAGGAATACAGGGACGCGGTCCTGAAGTTCTTCCACGGGGTCAACGAAGCCTCGATGACGCTCATCAACTGGATCATGAAGCTCGCGCCGTACGCGGTCTTCGTGCTCATCGCGTCCGTGGTCGCGAACTTCGGGTTCGACCTGCTGAAGAGCCTCCTGATCTACACGCTGACCGTCATGGTCGGGCTCCTCCTGCACGCCTTCGGGACCTACGGCCTCATCCTGCGCTTCCTGGCCAGGGTCAGCCCGGCCAAGTTCTACAAGCGCATCGCCGCCGTGCCGCTCTTCGCGTTCTCGACGTCGTCGTCCAACGCGACGCTGCCGCTGACCATCGAGACCGCCGAAGAGGAGCTGGGCGTCTCCAACGAAGTGGCGAGCTTCGTGCTCCCTCTCGGCGCGACCATCAACATGGACGGCACCGCGCTCTATCAGGCCGTCGCGGTGATGTTCATCGCCCAGATCTACGGGATCCCGATGACGCTCGGCGATCAGATGATCATCGTGCTCACCGCCACGCTCGCATCCATCGGCGCGGCGGGTGTGCCCAGCGCGGGCATCATCACGCTCATCATCGTGCTCAACTCCGTGGGGCTCGGCGCCGAGGTCCAGGCCGGCATCGCCCTCATTCTCGGCGTCGACCGCATCCTCGACATGCTGCGTACCTCCGTGAACGTCACCGGTGATCTCACCTGCTCGACCTTTGTCGCCCGCACCGAGGGAGAGACCCTCATGCCCGACCGGCCGGGAGATCCGACCGCCCAGGCCGCGTGACCTTCGCATCGACAGGAGGCGTCTCCGTGCGCGCTCGCCGTCTCTTCCTCCGCCTCGCGCTGGTCGCCGCGGCCCTCGCCCCCGCCGGCGCGGCGCGCGGCCAGGGCGTTCCGACCCCTGCGGCCGTGCTCGGCTTCCGTCCGGGAGCCGACTTCCATCTGGCCACGTACGAGCAGTCGATCGCGTGGTTCGAGAAGGCCTCCGCGGCCAGCCCTCGAATGAGGCTCGTGCGCGTCGGGCGGACCTCCGAAGGGCGCGACTGGTACATCGCGCTCATCTCCTCCGCGAAGAACCTCGCCGACCTCGACCGCATCAAGGCGATCTCGGAACGCCTCGCCCACCCGGAGGGGCTCACCGACGACTCCGCACGTGTCCTGGCGCGGGAAGGCAAGGCCATCGTCGACATCAGCGGCGGTCTGCACGCAACCGAGGTGGCGGGCGCCCAGCACACGATCCAGCTCGCCTACGATCTGATCACCCGCGCCGACTCCGACGAGACGATGCGGGCCATCCTCGACAACGTGGTGCTGCTGCTCTGGCCCTCGATCAACCCCGACGGGCAGACGATCGTGGCGGACTGGTACGCCTCCAACGTCGGCGGACCGTACGAGACCGCTCCCTTGCCCCGGCTCTATCAGAAGTACGTCGGGCACGACAACAACCGTGACGCCTACATGCTCGACATGAAGGAGTCGCGCGTGGTCGAGCGGACGTGGCGTGCGTGGGAGCCGCAGATCATCCACGTGCACCACCAGAGCTCTCCGACGCCCACCCGGATCTGGCTGCCGCCGTTCGCGGAGCCGATCGCGCCGCGGGTTCCGCCACTCATGTCACGCACGGTCAACACCATCGGCATGACCATCGCCCAGATGCTCGAGGAGCGGGGCATGCCCGGTGCCACCCACATGGGCACGGGCTTCGATGCGTGGTACCCGGGCTATCTCGACTACATGCCGAACCTCCAGAATGAAGCGGCGTTCTGGACCGAGACGGCCGGTTATCGTTACGCGACCCCCCATTTCTACACGCTTCGCGACTTCCCGAAGAGCATGCAGGACGAGCGGCCCCGTTCGCTCTACTCCAGTCCGTGGAAGGGCGGCTGGTGGCGTCTGGGCGACGCCGTGTCCTACATGCGCGTCGCATCGCTCGCCGTCCTGGACTACGCGGCCAAGTACCGCGAGGACCTCCTGTGGGACCGCTACGAGTCCGGGAAGCGGGTGATCGAGCAGTTCCGCGAGAACGGCCCGTTCGCCTACTTCATCCCCCGAAAGCAGCGCGATCCGGTAGCCCCCGTGGAGATGCTCCGCCGCCTGGCGTTCAACGGCGTCCGCATCGACCAGCTCACGAAGACGGTCGAGCACGAGGGCGTGACGTATCCGGCAGGCACGTGGGTGATCCCGCTCGACCAGGAATTCGGCGAGCTGACGCGCCAGGTCCTCGAGGTCCAGCACTATCCCGACCTGCGCCAGTATCCCGAGGGGCCCCCCGAGCAGCCGTACGATGCCGCCGGGTGGACGTTGCCGTACCAGATGGGCGTGCATGTCGTCGTCGCCACCCAACCGCTGGAAGCCGGCGTCCGGGCGGCGCTCAGGCCCGTCCGCGGCAAGGCGATTCCCTGGGACTCGGACGTCGCCGATGCGGCGCCGTTCGACATGGTTCCCGGTGTCGGCTTCAACAGCAATCCGGTGGCCGCGGGTATCGTCCCAGCGCCGGGCGAGCTCACGGGATCGGGCTCCGCGCTCGTGCTCGATCCGGCGCAGAACAATTCCTTCAAGGCGCTCAACGAAGGGTGGAACGCGGGTGGACACGTACGGTTCTCCCACGGGCGCTACGAGGTCACGGGCCTGAAGGGCTCGACGGTGGACCGGCTGGTTCACGACCTGGCCCTCCGGGCACGCCGCGGAAGCGGGAGCGGAACGCCCCTGGAGCGTCCGCGTGTGGGCCTCTACCGGCCGTGGACGGCCAGCATGGACGAAGGGTGGACCCGCTTCCTGCTCGAGCGCTACGGTTTCTCGTTCACCAGTGTCCGCGACGCCGACCTGCGCGCCGGCGATCTCTCCGATCGTTACGACGTGCTGGTGCTTCCGTCCGCGCGACCGTCGTCTCTTCTGAACGGTCTGCGCGAGGGAACGGTGCCGCCGCGCTATGCCGGAGGCATGGGCAATCGAGGCATCCGGGCCATCGAGGCGTTCGTGCGGGCGGGCGGCACGCTCGTGTGCATGAACGAGTCGAGCGATCTCTGCATCGGCCAGCTCCACCTACCGGTGCGCAACGTGGTACGCGGACTCCGCCACGACCAGTTCTTCTCCGACGGCTCGATCCTCCAGGTGCGCGTGGACACCGCCCATCCGGTCATGGCGGGGATGCCGGCGCGCGCCGAGATCTTCTACGACGCGAGCCCCGTCTTCACGACCGAGCCGGGGTTCGAGGGAGAGGCCCTGGCCTCCTACGCGAAGCAGGGCTCTCCGCTCCTGTCCGGATACTTGCTGGGAGCGAAGCATCTCCAGGGCTTCGCGGCCGCTCTGGACACCCGTCTGGGAGCGGGCCATGTGGTGCTGATCGGCTTCCGACCTCAGTGGCGAGGACAGCCGTTCGGAACGTTCCGGGTGCTCTTCAACGCCTTGCTCTTCCACGGAGCGACGGCGCGAGATGCCAGTGCGACGAAGGGATTCTGGAGCCCGCCGAAGCCCGGGGCGGGAGCCTCCGGCCGCGGCGCCCCGCCGGCCGATTCAGGCGGGATGTGACATCCGGCTCCAGAACTCGTCGAGCTGCTCCGATACCTGCTGCATCGCGTCGGCGGCCATGGCATCGAGCTGACGCGCGATCGTGGGGCCGATGAGCGTGCGCAGGAACCGGGCCGGGTAGTCGAGGTCCCAGTCCAGGAACGGTTGTGGACCCTTGTCCAGGTGCTCGAGAATCCGCACGACCAGATAGGCGTCGTCGAGCAGCCCGGCGAGCCCCTGCGTCATCTCCGGAATCAGGTCCACAGGCTGCAGGAAGTAGCGCTCGGCGAGATTGAGCAGCGGACCCGCCACCGACACGAGGTGCCGCTCGTCCGCCTCCTGCCAGGCGCGCGCGAGGAAGATGGGGATCGAATCGACGATCTCCGCCGCGACCTCCGCGGCCTCGACCACCTCCGCTTCCTCGGCTTCGGGCAACCGCTTGCGGATGAAGTGCTCGAGCACGTCCATCCCACCCCGGACCTTGGCACTGTCGATGACGGCCTGGACGTCGGTCAGATGATGTCCGGCGGCGCGCACTTCGTCCGCGCGTAGATGCTCGCTCTCCGGTTGCACTATTTCGCCTCGTCTCCGTAGATCGCACGGGTCAGCGCCGGCACCAGGCCCATGATGCGGGCGTACATCGCCAGCTGACCCCGATGGTAATCCTCGTGGCCGATGCCGTGATACATCCAGGTGAGCCTGGACCAGCGCTCCCCGTCGAACCGCCGGATCGACCGCAGCATCGCGTCCTCCCCGGCAGCCCGGAACTTCGCCACGCCCTCCTCCAGCGTCCCGGTGAGCAGCTCCTTCAAGGCCGACGGCGATGCGTCGTCCGCGATGTGGGCGGCATACTGCGTCACGAACGCCGGGGGCGGTTGCCGGGTGAAGTCACCTTCGGGGTCGGTGAGCTCACCGGACATCACCAGTCCGTGGCGCACGATGTGTGCCACGAGCTCGGACACGGTGCGAGCCCGTTCGTGTGGGCGGAAGTCCCAGCGATCGTCGGGAATCCCCTCGGCCTCCGCAAGCACGCCCTGGCGTACGTATTCCCACGACTCGATGGCTTCATCGAGAAGGGTCCGCGCCGATGCGGTCCGGATCGAGTCACTCATGCGAGCTCCAGTGCGGCGCAACCGCGCTCACGGAAGCGCGGTCGCTTCGAAGTCGTTTCTCTCGAGGAGGATGCGGCGAACGGCCAGGGCATCGCGCAGCGCCAGGCGGAGGAAGTCGGCCTCGACGGGCTTGACCAGGTACGTTCGTGCCCCCGCATCGATACACTCGATGGCCAGCGCGGGGTCATCGAGCCCGGTCAGCATGATGACAGCCATTTCCGGGTCGCGCCGGAGCGCCCAGCCGAGAAACTCCACGCCCTTCATGCGCGGCAGCTCGATGTCGAGCAGACAGACGTCGAAACGCTCCGCATTCAGCCAGTTGTCCGCCTCTTCGGAAGAGGCCGCGGAGCGCACCGCGTGGCCGAATCCGGTGACCAGTCGTTGCAGGCTCCGGCGCACCTCGGCCTCGTCATCCACGACCAGGACGCGGCCCGCGCTCGGCGCTTGCGCCAGAACGTCCTTCCAGCCTTTCCTACCGTTGGTGCTCGGGCTCACGCGCTCCTCGTCGTCAATGGGTGCGGCCACGCCCTCGCGCGTACTGAACGTCCTCCATGCGCCACTCCTCGATCAGCACGCGGTTGACCTGCTCAGAGATCTGCTTGTTGATCTCGCTCCTGGCGTCCGTGGGCAAGACCTCTTCCGGCTGAGGCGGCCGCACGGCCCGACCGACCCCGAAGCCGACGCCTCCGGCCACGACCATGGCGACGACGAATCCCATCCACACCCGCTTCCGCCGCTTGCGCCGCTCGGCCGAACGCGTCGCCTGTGCGACGCCGACCTCGATCTCCTCGACGCTCGGAAGATGGGTTGGGCGCGTTCGCTCTTCACCCTCTTCGGGTCTGTGGGGGCCGCCGGGATACCGGCCGCGGATTCGATCGCTCATACAGTTCCTATCGGCACGTCCGCCATCGACGTTTACCTCGCCGATCACGCCGTAAGCTAACCCCGGCCCGGAGGACGGGCCAATCAAGGACTCTTGCCACAAGCGCGTCGGGCGGAAACCTTGCTCGGTGCCCGAGCACGACCCGACTCCCTCCTATCCTTGCCCTGCCCGATGCCCAACCCGCCGCGCGCCTGGATCCGGAGAGGTGACCGATGAGCGGACGGTTGCGGGACGTGGGGCGGGCACTGAACGTCCGTCCGGGCGAGGAGCGGACGTTGATGGCGATGGGAGCGTTCCTGTTCCTCAACACGGCGGTCACCACCGTCCTCTCGGCCGCGAAGAACGGGCTCTTCCTGTCGGTCTACTCCAGCGACCTCATTCCGCAAGCCGTCATCGCGGCGGCGCTGCTCACGGCCACCATCGCGGTGGTCTTCGCCGGAGTGCTGGCGCGCACCGCCCGTCGCGGCTTCGCGGTCGGACTGAGCGTGGTCCTCGGCCTGACGCTCGTCGGCGGACACTTCCTCTTCGAGGCCCGTCCCCGGTCCGCGTTCTTCCTCTTCCTGTGGCTCTCGATGGTCCAGGCCCTCGTCGTGACGCACGCCTGGGACTACGTCGGCGACATGTTCACCGGCCGTCAGGCCAAGCGCCTCCTGCCGCTGATGGGCATGGCCGCGTCGATCGGCGCCATTCTCGCCGGCCTGGCCGTCGCTCCCGCCGCCCTGGCCTTCGGGACGTCGAACCTCCTGGTCGTGGCGATGGCGTTGATGCTTGCTGCCTTGCCCTGCTTGTGGGCGGTCACCGAGCCGACGAGAGAGCCGGTGGAGGAGGGCGAGGGCTCCGGTAACATCCGCGCGTTTCTTCGCGGATCCAGCAGGGGCTTTCGAGCCATCGGGAGCGAGCCGTTGCTGCGGGTCATGGCGCTCGGGCTCATCGGGCTGACCCTCGCCGGAACCCTGATCGACCTCCAGCTCAAGTTCGCCGTGCAGCGCCACTTCGGGCGGGACGACATCACGGCCTTCTACGGAATCATGGCCGGCATCACGGGCACGGGGACGCTCCTTCTCCAGCTGTTCTCGTCTCGCATCCTGTTTCCCCGCCTCGGTGTCTCGCTGACGGCGATCTTCCACGCGAGCACGGAAAGCGTCGCGGCCGTGGCCGCCGCCCTGGCCGGGGGCATCTGGCCCCTCGCCGGCCTCCAGATCACGGACGACGTCCTTCAGTTCAGCGTCCAGAAGCCGGTGGAGCAGGTCTCTCTACTCCCCTACCCGGGGCACGTGAAGAGCGCTGCCGTAACCACGATGGGCGGCATTCTGCGACCGCTGTCGAAGGCTGGCGCCGGCCTGATCACCCTGCTCCTGGTCAGCCACCTGGGTCTCCTTCCATGGGCCACCGTCGCAGCCGCGCTGTTCGCCCTGGTCGCCTACACGCGCCACCGTCACGCGTACCTCGCCGCGCTCGACGATGCTCTGTCACGCCACGCGGTCGACCTCTCGTTCACCGACAACACCCCGCTGGTGGTGAACCGCGAAGCGCTGGCAGTGATCGACCGGGGATTGTCGGATCCGGACCCCACGGTGGTGGTCTTCTCCCTCTCGCTGCTGGAGCAGCTCCTCCCGGCGGATGCGCTACCACGCGCCATCGGACACCTCGGGCACGCCTCGCCCGAGGTTCGTGCGGAAGCCGCTCTGATGCTCGGACGCATCGACGTCGACGAAGATCCCGGGCTTCGCGAGGCGGTCCGGCACCGCCTCGAGGTCGAGGCCTCGGGGTTCGTGCTCGCCTCTCTGCTCAGGACGGCGGGCACCAGGCGGGATCTGGACATTCAGACGCTCACCGCCTTCCTGGAGCACGGCGATCCACGCGTGCGTCGCGAAGCACTGGTCGCGCTGGGCAGAGCCGGATGGGAGGGCGTGACCGCCCACCTGAGGAGCCTTCTCTCCTCGAGCCGCTCCGAGGACCGAGCGGCGGCGGCCGCCGCGGCCGGAGACCTCGGGCTCGTGCAGCTCATGCCCGCATTGGTGAGCGTCGTCGAGGACCCGGTCGCACGTCCTGCGGCGCTGGAGGCCCTCGCCGGCATGGGCGAGCCCGCCGTCGGGGTGCTCGCCGGGCTGCTCGACCGAAGAGACCTGCCGCTCCCGCTGAGGCGTAGCGTGGTGACCGTGATGGCCGGGATCGAAGCCCCGGCCGCCGAGCATGTCCTGCTCGACCTGCTGGAGGAGCCGGCCCTGGGACCGCCCGCGCTCACGTCGCTGCGGCGGATGCGACGGGCCGGCCGTATCGACGCGGTGGACCCCAGGGTGCTCCGCCCACTCCTGACGGAGCAGATCCGCAAGGGATGTCGCTACGCGCTGGTCGGATCCGCATTGAGCGAGGGGAGTGACGGCGACAGAGGCGTGTTCATCTCCGACGAGCTCGTGGGGCTCGCGGACCGAGCGATGCAGCGCGTCCTGAAAGTGCTGGCGCTCGCCTACGACGAGGCGAGGCTCTCGGCCGTGGAGGTGGCGCTGCGTGCATCCGACGCGGCACTCAGAAGCAACGCGCTGGAGCTTCTCGAGGGCACGCTCTCTCCCGAAGACTCCCGCTGGGTGATGCCGTTCGCTGAGGCGTCCGCCGACGGCTTCGGACGGGAGCACCTGAGCGCTCTGGTCGAGGATGCCGAAGACGTGCTCGAGCAACCGCTCGAAGCATTGCTGGAAGAATCGGACTGGTGGCCCCATGCGCTCGCGCTGCATGCGCTGGGCCGCGACGAAGAAATCGGAACGCCGGGCCGTGCGCCCGCATCCACCCAAGGAAGCACACCCATGATCCCGCTCATCGAGAAGGTCATGATCCTCAAGGGCTCACAGCTCTTCCGCGACTTCCCCGGCAGCGACCTGGCCGGGATCGCGTCCCTGGCGGACGTCGTGCACCTGAAGCCGGGCGAGGTCGTCTTCGAGCAGGGCGACGAGGGCGATGCGTTCTACATGGTGGTGCGCGGCACCGTGCGGATCATGCGCGGAAGCCACGAGCTCGCGCTCCTGGGACCCCGGGAGGGCTTCGGCGAGATGGCGATCCTCGATCAGGAGACTCGCTCGGCGACGGTGTCGGCGGCCGAAGCCGCGACGCTGCTGCGCATCGACCGCGACTCCTTCGATCGGCTCATCGAGCAGAACCCGTCCGTGGCGCGCGGGATCTACCGCGTGCTCACCCGCCGCCTCCGCAACACGTTGGCTCAGGTGGCCGCGGGGTAGCCTCAGATCTTCGCCCTTCTCAGCCGCAGGCTGTTGCCCACCACCGTCACCGAGCTGGACGCCATGGCCAGAGCCGCCAGGATCGGATCCAGCTCCCGCAGGATCATCGGCAGCGCGGTGAACGGATAGAGCACGCCCGCCGCCACCGGAATCAGGATCACGTTGTAGAAGAAGGCCCAGAACAGGTTCTGCTTGATCGAGCGCATCGTCGCGGCCGACAGCGCCAGGGCCTGCGGCACCGAGCGCAGGTCTCCGCGCATCAGCGTCACGTCTGCGGCCTCCATGGCCACGTCGGTTCCTGTGCCGATCGCGATTCCCACGTCGGCCTGCACCAGCGCGGGGGCGTCGTTGATTCCGTCGCCCACCATCGCCACGAGCTCCCCCCCCTTCTGGAGATCCTTCACCACACCCGCTTTCTGGTCGGGAAGCACCTCGGCCCTCACCTCGTTGATGCCGACCTCACGCGCGATCGCTTCCGCCGTATGACGGTTGTCGCCCGTGAGCATCACGACGCGCAGACCCCGCCGCTGCAGAGCCGCCACCGCCTCCTTCGAGCCCTCCTTCACCGCGTCGGCTACGGCCACCAGGCCGAGGGCCTCGCCGTCGATCGCCACCCACAGGGGGGTCCGGGCCTCGGTCTCCATCCGGTGCGCGTCGTCCGCGAGCCCGTTCAGCGAGATCCCACGCTCGTCCAGGAGTCGTCGCGTTCCGATGACCACCTCGTGCCCCTCGACGGTCGCCGCGACCCCACGTCCGGGCACGGCCGTGAACCCGTCGGGCTCGGCCAGCGCCAGACCCCGCTTCTCGGCCTCGCGCACGACCGCCGCGGCCAGCGGGTGCTCGCTGCGCCGCTCGGCGGAGGCGGCGAGGCGCAGCACCCATCCCTCGCCTTCGCCGTCCGTGGCCACCGCTGTCTCCGCATTGGAGTGCGCCGCGACGCCCGACACCGCGGTCGCCGCCCGCACCACGACCTCACGCACCGTCGGCTCGCCCTTCGTCACCGTGCCGGTCTTGTCCACCACGACCACCCGGAGCTTGTGCGCCCGCTCCAACGCCTCCGCGCTGCGGAACAGCACCCCCAGCTTGGCGCCCTTGCCCGTGCCGACCATGACGGCCGTCGGGGTCGCCAGACCCAACGCGCACGGGCATGCGATCACGAGCACCGCCACCAGCCGGATGAGCGCCGGCGTGAAGCCCGCGCCCACCCACAGCCACCAGATCGCGAACGTGACGAGCGCGATGCCGATGATCGTCGGCACGAACACCGCCGACACCTGGTCCGCCAGCCGCTGGATCGGTGCCTTGCTGCCCTGGGCCTCCTGCACCAGGCGCACGATCTGCGCCAGCGCGGTCTCGGCCCCCACCTTCGTGGCGCGGAAGCGAAGCGCCCCCTCCTTGTTGATCGTGGCACCCACCACCTCGTCGCCCGACGCCTTCTCGACGGGCATGCTCTCTCCGGTGAGCATGCTCTCGTCCACCGCCGAGCGACCTTCCACCACCACGCCGTCGACCGGAATCCGCTCTCCGGGCCGCACCAGCACCATGTCGTCGACGTCCACCTGGTCGATCGGGATGTCGACCTCGGCGCCGTCGCGCACGACCCGGGCGGTCTTGGGCCGGAGCCCCATCAGCTCTTTGATGGCCGTGCTCGTCTCGCCCTTGGCCTTCGCCTCGAGCAGCTTGCCGAGCTTGATGAGCGTGATGATGAGCGCGCCCGTGTCGAAGTAGACGTGCGTGCCGGCCGCGGTCGAGCCGAGCATCAGGGCCACCATGACCACGATCGAGTACACATACGCGACCGAGGAGCCCATCGCCACGAGCACGTCCATGTTGGCCGAGCCGTTGCGCAGCGACTTCCAGCCACCCTGGTAGTAGTCCCAGCCCACGTAGAACTGCACCGGCGTCGCCAATGCGAACAGGAGCCAGTTCATCCAGCTCCCCTCGGCCCAGGCACCCAGCACCCCGAACCCCCGACCGATGCTGAGCAGGAAGAGCGGAACCGAGAGCGCCACGCCGACCCAGAACTTCCGGGTCTGATCGAGGATCTCCGCGCGGCGGGCCGCCGCCTCGGCGTCCTCCATCTCCTCAGGGGCGGCGTCGACCACCCCGTAGCCCGCACGCTCGATGGCCTGAGCGAGCTCCTTCCAGCCCGCCGTTCCGGCCACCACGTCGACCACCGCCTTCTCGGTGGCGAAGTTCACCGTGGCCGAGACCACGCCCGGAACGCGCGATTGCAGCGTCCGCTCGATCGTGGCTGCGCAACTCGTGCACGTCATTCCGGTCACGGGAAGCTCGATATGCTGCGTGGCCACGCCGTAGCCGGCCCTCGTCACCCGCGCCAGGAGCTCGTCCTCGCGAACCTGGGTCGGGTTGAAGCGCACCGATGCCCGCTCCGACGCGAAGTTCACCGACGCATCGGCCACCCCCTCCGTCTTCTTGAGCGTACGCTCGACGGTGGCGGCGCAGTTCGCGCACGTCATTCCGGTTACCGGCAGTAGCAGCTCGCGCTCCAGAGCCATCGGACGCCTCCCCCTTTATCCGCTCTTCCCGCTCTCTCTATTCACTCACCCGCGTGCCGTCAGGCGGTCGGCGGGTAGTTGATCTCCGTCATCAGGCCTTCGATGGCCGTCCAGTCCGTAGCGTCAGGATCCCACGACACGGTCACCTGCTTGGAGGACTCCTCGGCCTTGACCTGCGAGACGCCTGCCAGCTCACCGACCTCCCGCTCGATCGTCATCACGCAGTGATGGCAGCTGATGTTCGGTACGTTCACCGTCTTCGTCGTCATGGTCTTCTTCCCTCGTCCTTCGTGTGGATCTTCAAGCCTTTCCGTTGGCTTCGAACACTTCCATGAGCTCGTCCAGCACCTTCTCGCGTGCCTGGACGTCATCGCTCTTGATGGCCCGGGTCACGCAGGAGTGGAGGTGCCGGTCGAGGACCAGGCCGCTCACCTTCTTGAGCGCCCGCTGCACCGCGAGGATCTGGTTGACGATGTCCACGCAGTACTGGCCCTCTTCCACCATCCGCTCGACGCCGCGTACGTGGCCCTCGACGCTCTTCAGTCTCCTGAGGATGTCCTCGGTCTTCTCGTCGGCCATCGAACCAATCCTCCCGCGCTCGTGCGCCGCCGTCCTCAGACGGGCGACCCACTCGGTCCCGTTACCCCCTCCCCCCTGGGGGGGGTCTCCTACAAGTCTACATCGGGCAGATTCCTTGTCAACGGCCCGCCTTGTGGCGCACCGCCACTCCAGACACCTTTCCAGGCCATGTCCCTCAAGTCTTCGATCCGAACCGTACTCACCCTCGGGCAAGGCGTCGTGCGCGGCATGCCGGAGGCCGCACGCAACGCCGACCCCTTCGAGCTGTTCGACGGCTGGTTCGGCGCCGCGCGCGAGGCGGGCATCTTCCTGCCCGAGTCGATGGCGCTCGCCACGGCCACGCCGGACGGCATGCCCTCGGTGCGCATGGTGCTTCTGAAGCATGTGGACGAGCGCGGATTCGTCTTCTACACCAACTACGAGAGCCGGAAGGCCGCCGAGCTGGACGCCAACCCGCGCGCGTCGATCGTCTTCCACTGGGCGGTCCTGGAGCGCCAGGTGCGCGTGGAGGGAACGGTGGAGCGGACCTCGGAAGAGGAGAGCGCGGCGTATTTCGCCACGCGCGCCCGGGGCAGCCGAATCGGTGCATGGGCCTCCAGCCAGAGCGAGCCGCTGGCCACTCGCGAAGAGCTCGAGGAACGGGTGAAGGAGTTCGACCGGAAGTATCCCGGTGACGACATTCCGCTTCCCCCCTTCTGGGGTGGCTACCGCCTCCGCCCCGACGTCATCGAGTTCTGGCAGGGCAAGGCGGACCGCCTCCACGAGCGCCTGAGGTTCCGGCGCTCCGACGACGGTTGGGCCACCGACTGGCTCTATCCCTGAGAAAGCCCGTGCCGTCCGAAGCGTACTTCACCCGGGAGACATTCCGCTTCCTCGAGGAGCTGGCGGCCAACAACGACCGCGACTGGTTCGAGGAGAACAAGCCGCGCTACGAACGATTCGTGAAGGTGCCCGCGCTACGCCTCATCCAGGACGTGGCACCGCGGCTCAAGAAGGTGAGCCCGCACTTCAAGGCGACGCCCCGCTCGCTCTTCCGCATCTATCGCGACCTCCGCTTCGCGAAGGACAAGGCGCCCTTCAAGACGCACATCGGCATCCAGCTCCGGCACGACCGGGGCCGTGACGTCCACGCGCCGGGCTATTACGTGCACGTCGAGCCGGGTCAGGTCTTCGTCGCGCTCGGACTCTGGCGCCCGCACGGGGAGACGCTCCGGAGCGTGCGCGAACGGATCGTGGAGGAGCCGGCCGCCTGGAAGCGTGCCTCCCGTGCCCGTCGGTTCACGAGCGTCTTCGAGCTCGAGGGCGACAGGCTCAAGCGCGCCCCGAGAGGCATCGACCCCGAGCACCCCCTCATCGACGACCTGAAGTGGAAGGACTTCATCGCGAGGGCCGATCTATCCAAGCGGGATGCGATGTCGCCGGACCTACCGGCCACGCTCGGACGCATCTTCGCGGCGGGAACGCCGCTCATGAAGTTCCTGTGCACGGCCGTGGACGTTCCGTTCTGAGCGAGTAGCGGCACCGGAGGCGACGTCCTCACACCTCGCGGCGCCTCCTCATACCTCGAGCCTGTCGAGGAGGAATCGCGCGACCCGATGGGCACCACCTTCTGCGTGGACATCGGTGCCCGGCCGCCCGAGCAACTCCGGAAGCCGCGCAATCCAGGTCCCGGTCGCGAATTCGGGCGTGCTGATCTCGAAGCCCGAGAGCTCCCCCTGGACCCATCGCCGTACCGGCTCGGTCTCCCGAAAGTCCGAGCGGGTGACATAGGCGAGCGGCCGACCCTCACGCCAGACCTCCGCCACAGTGCTGTAGCCCAGTTTCGCAACGACGGCGTCCGACGCCCGAACCAGATCGGGCAGGTAGAGGCGCTCTTCATTGCTGAAGAGGTGGAGGTTCCGACGGATATGCGTGCGTGGTGCCCCGGTGACGACGAAGTCGATCCCGTCGAGCGCTTCGAGCCGATCGAGGAACGGGAGGTCCTCCGGCACCCCTCCCATCGTCAGCAGCACGACACTGGCGTCGTCCCCCACCCCCAGGTCACGGCGAATGTCGGCTCTCGCCCTTCGGGCCGCACGGCCGATGGGCGGCACACGCAGATCCGCGGCATCGTCGACCCAGCACAGAGGCTCGGTCTGGACGTGCCATGTGGCACGGGCGAACCACGCCTCCATTTCGGCGGAGACGGCCCGAAGCCGGGGCGCTTCCGACAGGAGCGGCTCGTAGAGCCACGGCCAGGTGAAGTTCTCGACCAACAGCGACGGCAGCCCGGCGCGCTCGGCCACCGCGACGCCCAGCGGGGCGATGTCGCAGAGCACCGCCGCGCATCCAGCCTCGACGACGGTACTCGCCAGCGACTCCAGCCACGCCTCGTCGAACGGCATGAGCGCGTCCAGGGCCGCCACCGTGGCCTGAAGATCGTAGGCCAGTGCGGAGCGCTGGCGGAATCCCACGTCGGTCACCGTGTCGCGCAACCGGTAGAGCCCCGGAATCGACTCGTCGAAGAACCATGGGGGAGTCGCCGAGAAGAGCTCGAACCGGGCTCCGGACAGGCTGTGGATGGCGTCCATCACGGCCGACGCGCGCGCAGCGTGACCGAATCCGTGGGGCGAGACGAAGCAGGCGATGCGCAGCGTGTCGATGGATGGTCCCTCCCATTAGTTTCCGAAGAAAGGTAGAGCTATGAACGAGGGGAGCCCATGGCCCGTGTCCTGATCATCGACGACGATGACGCCGTTCGTGACACACTCTCCAAGATCGTGCGCCTCGACGGCCATCACATCGAATCCGCCGGCGACGGCCGGAGCGCGCTGGCGTCCGTGGCCGAGGAACCGCCGGATCTCGTGATCACGGACATCTACATGCCGGAGATGGATGGGATCGAGTTCCTCCTGCAGCTCTCCGAGGCCGCCCCGGATATTCCCGTGATCGCGATTTCGGGAGGTGCCACAGCCTCGGCCGGATTCGTCCTGGAGGACGCAGCCCAGCTCGGAGCGGCAGCCACGTTGGCCAAACCCTTCGAGGTCGCCGAAGTCCGCAGGATCGTGGCGGACGTCCTCGAGCGCTACCCGCCCCGAGGCGGTTCCTGACGCGTCACCGGAGCGTTGGGATCAGCGAAGGCCCGGAGCGATGATCCCATCGCTCCGGGCCTCGTGACTGCCGGGGGGCATGACCTCCTCCCGCGACAGGTGATGCCGACCAATGTCCGCGGGGGGTCACGGCGTCGGCCACCGTGGATCCGCTCTGCGCGCCGAGCGCCCCGCCGCACTGCCCGTCTCGTGCCGTGCCATGTCTCGCGTGCCTCCCTCATGGAGGCCTCGGGAGCCAACGCGGCCTCCCCTTGATGCGGCATCGGCCGCGGCCCACGGGCGGGCAGCTGATGAAGCATCGCGCCCGGACGACGCCCGCGCAAGGGCCTTGACACCGCAGCTGTCGCATCTCTGCATCTTCTTGTATGCCAGCATCTTAGGGGATGCGCACCGCCCCTGTTGGAAGCTATATTGAAGATCTGTGCGAACGGTTGCGGAGCTGCCGGCCGCGCGCGCCTGGACGCTCCGCTCGGCCCGGCCTCGAGCCTGCGACGACGAATGCTGATAGGCGTCCTGTCCGACATCCACGACAACCTGCACACCCTCGACCGCGCGCTCGGCGAGCTCCGGGAGCGAGACGTCGATACGCTCTTCTTCCTCGGCGACTTCTGCTCGCCGATTCCCGCACGCTCGCTCGCGGCGTATGGCGGCACGGTGCACTGCGTGTTCGGCAACGGCGACGGTGATCGGTTCGCAATCCGGGGAATCACCGCTCCCTCCGGCGGCGCCTTCATCCTGCACGGAGAGTGGGCCGAGCTCGAGATCGCCGGACGGGCGGTGGCGCTCACACACTACCCGATCTACGCCCGGGCGATGGCGAGGACGGGCGACTATGCTGCCGTCTTCAGCGGGCACACGCACGAACGGCACGAGGAGCGCTTCGGGGACACCCTCTGGGTCAACCCGGGTGAGATCCTGGGTTGGAAGGGGTCTCCTTCCTACGCCCTCTGGGATCCTACGGACAACACCGTGGCGTTCGTGGACCTCTGAGCCGGAGCGCCCTCTCCGGCCGGGGATCCCACGGACTCAGTTCACCGCCGCGTGCACCTTCTCGGCCAGGCCTTTCGGCAAACGCGAGCGTTGCGACAGCTCGTCCACCGACGCGTGCTTCAGTGTCCAGAGGTTGCCGAACTGCCCCGCGACCGCCTCGCGACGCTTAGGACCGAGCCCACGAATGCCGGCATCCTCCAGGAGGAATAGGACCCGTTCACGCTCGAGCTCCAGCCCGATCGTGTCGGGCTGTCCGGTGTCGAAGCCGCTGTCGGCCAACTGCCGAAGCAGCATCTCCCAGTGCCCGTGGGTCCATCCATTCCGATGCTCCGCGACGAAGCTCCTGAGCTCCTCTCGAAGCACGTTTCCTTGTTGCGTCATGGCGTAGCGCTCCACCTGAAGACAGCACCTCTTCCGCCCCCGCCCCGCTGTCGCGAACCCGACCGCGACCCTTCCCCGTTCCGGGAGTGCGAGCGAGATTGAGTTTCTGATCCTCCTACCCCCCCAAGCTGTACACGGGTTCACGGTGCATGTCTGAAAGCTCGGAAAAAATCCCCTACCTGCCGGAGCGCTTGCAGGACCTGGAGCGCATCGCCCTCAACCTCTGGTGGCGCTGGAATCGCCAGGCACGATGGCTCCTCCGGTCCATCGATCCCACGCTCTGGTCACTCACGCGGCACAACCCCGTCGCCCTCCTCCGCCAGGTGGATCCCGGACGACTGGCCCACTGTGCCCAGGACCACGAATTCCTGAATCTGTACGACTGGACGGTCGCGGAATTCGACCGCGCGCTCGAGCACAAGGATACGTGGTTCAGCGAGGCGTTTCCGGGAGCCGGAAAGGACCCGGTGGCGTACTTCTGCGCCGAGTTCGGGCTCCACAACTCGATTCCCATCTATTCGGGAGGCCTCGGCGTTCTGGCGGGAGATCACTGCAAGGCGGCCTCGGATCTCGGGGTACCGCTCGTCGGCGTCGGCCTGCTGTACTCGAAAGGCTACTTCGACCAGAAGCTGAATCTGGAAGGATGGCAGGAAAACTCGGACGAGCCGTTCGACCCGCAGATCATGCCGCTCGTCCGGCTCATGGGTCCCGACGAAAGCCACTCGCTCACCGTGCTCGAGACCGGTGGGCGGCCGGTGCACGTCGGAGCATGGCGGCTCGACGCCGGGCGCGTGAGCATCTACCTGCTCGACACGAATCTGGCGGAGAATCATCCGGAGGACCGCGAGCTCACCTACCAGCTCTACGGAGGTGGGCACGAGCATCGCCTCAAGCAGGAGTGGGTGCTCGGTGTGGGTGGCGTCCGCGTGCTGCGGGCCCTCGGGATCCACCCCGGCGCCTGGCACGCCAACGAAGGCCACGCCGCGTTCATGTTCGTCGAGCGGCTGCGCGAGTACATCCAGGAGGGCCTCTCGCTCGACGAGGCCATCCGGAAGGTCCGCACCCACAGTGTGTTCACGACGCACACCCCGGTGCCGGCCGGACACGACATGTTCCCGTCGGACCTGATGGAATCGGTGTGTGGAGAGTTCCACAAGGAGCTGGGTGTCGACCACGCGACGTTCCTCGGTTTCGGATCGCATCCCGACCTCGACGAGGGACGCTTTCACATGACCGCGGCCGCCATTCGTCTCGCGAGCCGCGTGAACGGCGTATCCAAGCGACACCGGCGCGTCACGCAGGAGCTGTGGGCGTGCCTCTGGCCCGGCCGTGAGGAGACGCACGTCCCGATCCGGGGTGTGACCAACGGCGTGCATCTCTCGAGCTGGATGGCCCATCACTACATGGAGCTGCTCGACGCCCATTTCGGAAACGGCTGGGAGGGCCGCATGTCGGACCCGGCCTTCTGGGACGAGATGCTCGAGCTCGACGACCGACGCGTGTGGGACACCCACATCCACCTCAAGAAGACGCTCCTCGACTTCTGCCGCGAGCAGGCCCGGATCCGTTGGAGAACGCTCTGGAAGGAGGCGGCTCACCTCGTGGGCGCGGGGACGCTGCTCAGTCCCGAGCCACTCACGATCGGGTTCGCCCGGCGGTTTGCCACGTACAAGCGGGCCGACCTGCTCTTCCGGAACGAAGAGCGACTCCGTCGCCTGCTCACCGACCCACGGCGACCGGTGCAGATCGTCTTCGCCGGCAAGGCCCACCCGGCCGACGACGAGGCGAAGAGAATGCTGCAGCGCGTCTGGGGAGCCACGCGCGATCCCCGCTTCGAGGGACGGATCGCCTTCGTGGAAGACTACGAGATGCACGTGGCACACCGGCTGGTTCAGGGTGTCGACGTGTGGCTGAACCTCCCCCGGGCACCGATGGAGGCGTCGGGTACCAGCGGAATGAAGGCCGCGCTCAATTGCGTGCCCCAGATCAGCACGCTCGACGGATGGTGGGCCGAGGCCTTCAACGGCGAGAACGGCTGGGCGATCCCGCTCGCGGCCGGCAACGACGACGAAGTGGATGCCAAGGACCACGAAGCGCTCTTCCACCTTCTGGAGCGCGAGGTCGTGCCCTCCTTCTACGATCGTGACGAGGACGGCGTCCCGCGCGATTGGGTGGCCCGGATGAAGCAGGCGCTACGCGTGGCCGGCGCGGGATTCACGGCGGGCCGCATGGTCCGGGAGTACGCCCGTGACTACTACGTGCCCGCGCTCGAGGGCTCTCTGGAAGGTGAGGATCCGCCCACCGTGGAGCTCGTACCGCAGCAGGGAGAGCTCGAGCTCAAGGTCTGAAGGCCGGGGGGATCGGCGCCCGCGGCGCGCCGATCCCCGAGGTACCCCTCGGATCCTCCTCAGTGGGATTCTCGCTTGAGGTAGAGCACGGACAGCCCCGGCAGCGGCAACTCGAGGTGCTGCTCGCGTCCGTGCAGCGACTCCGGCTTCGTATCCAGCACG
The DNA here is from genome assembly GCA_046704545.1 of Longimicrobiales bacterium. GTDB lineage: Bacteria > Gemmatimonadota > Gemmatimonadetes > Longimicrobiales > Gaopeijiaceae > SZUA-318. The sequence continues at coordinate 7,558 of JBJKRT010000060.1, read as the reverse complement.
GGGGGCACGATCGCGCCGTGTCCCGCGTAGACCGGAGCATCCGTGTTGAGGAGCACGCGGTAGCGGCCGGAGAACGGAACGGCGAGGCGGTACCGGTCGCGGTGGACCGGCGTGAAGTTGGCGACGACCACGACGAAGTCTCGCCACTCCGGTGCCCATCGCACGAACGAGAGCGTGGTCCTCTCGGGATCGTGGCAATCCAGCCACTCGAAGCCTTCGGACCGGTAATCGAACGCGTGCAGCGCCGCCTCTCGGCGATAGAGCCGGTTCAGGTCGCGCACGAGCTGTTGCACACCGGCGTGCGTATCGAAGTCGAGAAGCGCCCAGTCCAGCTCCTCGTCGACGTTCCATTCGGTCCACTGGCCGAACTCGCCGCCCATGAAGAGGAGCTTCTTGCCCGGATGCGCCCACTGATAGGCCAGGAGCATGCGCAGGTTCGAGAACTTCTGGTCCTGGGTGCCGGGCATCTTCGACAGGAGCGACCGCTTCCCGTGCACGACCTCGTCATGGGAGAGCGGCAGCATGAAGCGCTCGCTGAACGCGTAGAGGATCGAGAACGTGAGGCGGTCGTAGCGGTACTTCCGGTACACCGGATCGGCGGACATCACGGAGAGCGTGTCGTTCATCCACCCCATGTTCCACTTCTGGTCGAAGCCGAGCCCCGCGCGGTCGGTTCCGTGTGAGACGCGCGGCCAGGCAGTCGACTCCTCGGCGATCATGAGCGTTCCCGGGCACTCCTGGTGGACGGCGTCGTTCAGTGCCTTGATGAACCCCACCGCCTCGAAGTTCTCGTTCCCACCCTGCGGATTCGGGACCCAGGAGCCGGCCGGTCTCGAGTAGTCCAGGTAGAGCATCGAAGCCACCGCGTCGACACGCAGCCCGTCGACGTGGTAGTCCTCGAGCCAATGGATCGCGCTGGAGACCAGGAAGGACCGCACGGCGGGCTTGCCGTAGTCGAACACGAGCGTGCCCCATTCCGGGTGCGAAGCCTGCCTCGGGTCGGGATGCTCGTAGAGCGGCGTGCCGTCGAAGCGCGCCAGCCCGTGCGCATCGCGAGGAAAGTGGCCCGGCACCCAGTCGAGCAGGACACCCAGGCCGAGACCGTGTGCCCTGTCGACGAAGTAGCGAAAGTCGTCCGGGGATCCGTAGCGCGACGTCGGTGCGAAGAAGCCGAGCGGCTGATAACCCCAGCTCTGGTCCAGAGGGTGCTCCATCACCGGAAGGATCTCCACATGGGTGAACCCGAGGTCCTTCACGTACGGCAGGAGCTCGTCGGCCAGCTCCCTGTAGTCGGGCCACGCCGGGTCCTCCTGCCCCTCCTCGCTCCCGTCGCCGTCCTCCCGCTGGTCGCGGCGCTTCCTCCACGATCCCAGATGGACTTCGTAGGCCGAGAACGGCTCACCATCCCACCACCGCTCCGCTCGCGCACCCATCCACTCGTCGTCGGTCCACCCGAAGCGACCTTCGTCCCAGACCTCGGACGCGGTCGCGGGGCGCATCTCCACGGCCCGTCCGCATGGATCGGCCTTCTCGAGGTGCTCCCCCGCGCGGGTGACGATCTCGTACTTGTAGCGAGAGCCCACGTCCGCGCCGGGCACGAACAGCTCCCATACGCCGGTCGCGCCCCGGGAGCGCATGGGGTGGCAGCGTCCGTCCCAGCCGTTCATGTCGCCCATCAGGTTGACCGCCACCGCGTGCGGTGCCCATACGGCGAACAGCGTACCGCGGGCGCCCTCGTGCTCGATCGGCCGCCCTCCCAGAACCTGGTGGATGCGGCGCTCCTCACCGTGCAGGAACGCGTTCACCCGCGTCTCGTCGAGCACCGGCCCGAACCGGTAGGGATCGTCCATGATCCATTCCCTGCCGTCCGGGTCCTCGAGCGCGAAGCGGTATTCGAAGAAGTCCGTCTCGTCGGGAAAGGACAGCTCCCAGAGCCCCCCTTCGTGCTTCCGAGCCATCGGTGCACGCGCCTCGTCCCGGACAACGGCGATGCTGCGCGCCCAAGGCACGAATGCGCGCACGACCCGTCCGGCCCGCTCGTCGCTCTCCATCACGTGGATTCCGAGGACGGTGAACGGATCGGCGCATCGGCCGTCGACCAGCGCGTCGACGTACGGGGCCTCCGGAACGCTCGTTTCTTTACGGGTCACGAGATCGCTCCGGAAGCGGACAATCGCAGGATATGATGCATGCGCGGCCTCCAGGCCACCTTCAAATTCCAGTCACGTTTGGTCTATCTTGAGGTTGCCGAGATCGAGCGTTCACGTCCAGCGGTCCCCCCAACCCTCCCGAGTCCATGACCGACGGATCCCCCGAGACCATCGACCCTCTCGCCGGGCCTCCCGAGCCCGTGTACGACGGCACGGTGGTCCACCTCACGGCGGAGTACTGGCCCTACGCACGCACCGGCGGGCTGGCAGAAGCCGTGCGGGGCATCGCGACCTACCAGGCCGCCGCGGGGACGCCCACCATCGTGTTCATGCCGCTCTACCGATCGATCACCGAGGGCTTTCCGGAGATCGAGCCCCTCGGGGAGCCGTACCCGGTCCGGGTGGGAGCACGAGAAGAGATGGCTCGCGTGTACCACAACCCCGAAGCGTCGTCCGCACCGCGGGTGCTGTTCATCGAGCACGAAGGGTACTTCGGACGCGGTGGCATCTACGGCGAGAGCGACGACTCCTACCCCGACAACCACCTGCGCTTCGCCTTCTTCTGCCAGGCGGCTTTGGCGTGGCTGCGAGCCTCGCTGCCGCACCCGCCGCTGCTCCACGCGCACGACTGGCACACCGCCCTGGCCGCAGTCTACCTACGCACGACCCTCGTCGGAGATCCCTTCTTCGCCGATATGGCAACCGTCCTGACCGTCCACAACGGCGGCTACCAGGGACACTACGGGCGTGACGTCCTCGAGGTGCTCGGCCTGCCCGAATGGCTCTACCAGTGGGACTACATGGAGTGGTACGATCGGGTGAACCTGTTGAAGGGGGGGCTGACGTTCTCGGACATGGTGACGACCGTGAGCCCCACCCATGCCCGTGAGCTCCGGACGCGCACCGGCGGCTTCGGCCTGCACGACACGTTCAAGGATCTGCAGGACCACTTCGTCGGCATCCTCAACGGCATCGACTACGACGTGTGGGATCCGGGCACCGACGAGTGGCTCACGACGCACTACGACGCCGACGACCTCTCGGGCAAGGCCGCGTGCAAGGCGTGGCTCCAGGAGAGAGTCGGACTTCCGGTCGACCCCGAGATCCCCCTGTTCGGCATGACGGCGCGCCTCGCCGAGCAGAAGGGGTTCGACATCCTGCTCGCGGCGAAGATGATCCCCCGACTCGAAGCGCAGTGGATCTTCGTGGGCGAGGGCGAGCAACGCTATCGCGATGCCCTGCAAGCTCTCGCGGACACCGCCCCGAACCGCATCGTCGCACGCTTCGAGTTCACGGAGAAGCGGGAGCACCAGCTCCTCGCGGCCGCGGACTTCCTGCTCATGCCGTCGCTGTACGAGCCGTGCGGCCTCACGCAGATGCGCGCCCAGCGCTACGGCGCGCTGCCGGTCGTCCGTCGCGTCGGTGGACTGGCCGACACGGTAGAAGACCGGATTACCGGCTTCGTGTTCGACGAATACCAGCCCTGGGCGCTCGGAGAGACCGTACAGTACGCCCTCGACCTGTACAAGGACCGCACGGCGTGGGAAAGCCACGTGCGTGATGCGATGAGCAGGGACTGGGGATGGGCCCGCTCGGTCGAGCGCTACCAGAAGGTCTACCACCGGGCCGCCGAGCGGCGGCGCGCCTACCGCGAGACTCCACCACCCACTCCCTGATCGCGTCCCATGACTCGGCGCTCCGTGGTCGTTCACGGCCACTTCTACCAGCCCCCTCGCGAAGATCCCTGGACCGATACCGTTCCGCGCGAGCGGTCGGCCTCCCCGTTCCACGACTGGAACGAGCGCATCCACGCCGAGTGCTACCGGGCGGTGGCGGCGGCCCGACTCCTCGACGGCGAGGGCCGCATCACCGGAATCGTGAACACACTCGAGTGGATCAGCTGGGACGCCGGCCCGACGCTGCTGCGCTGGCTCGCCAGAGAGACGCCGGACACCTACCAGGCCTTCCTGGAGGGAGACGCGCGCAGCCGTGACCGCCTCGGGTTCGGCAACGCGCTCGCGATGCCCTACCATCACATCATCCTCCCGCTCGCGAGCCGGCGCGACAAGGTGACGGAGGTCCGCTGGGGCATCGCCGACTTCCGGCGGAGGTTCGGCCGAGAGCCCGAGGGCATGTGGCTCCCCGAGGCCGCCGTCGACCTCGAGACGCTCGACGTGCTTGCGGCCGAAGGCATCCGGTTCACGGTGCTCGGCCCGACCCAGGTGCAGACGATCCCCGCCGGAGGGATGCCGGGCCGCGTGTCGCTTCCGGGAGGACGGAGCATCGCCGTGTTCGTGTACGACGGGACCTTGTCGCACGACGTGGCGTTCGGAGGGCTCCTGAAGGATGCGGATGCCTGGATGGCGCGCATGGCGGAGGACGAGGAAGAGGATCGCGGGCTCGTGTCGCTCGCGACCGACGGCGAGACCTTCGGCCACCACCAGCGCTGGGGAGACTTCGCGCTCGGCGCGGCGGTCGCGGCCATGCAGGACCGGAGCGACGCTCGCATGGAGAACTACGCCTCGTTCCTGGCCGCACATCCCCCCGAGGAAGAGATCCGCATCGTCGATCCGAGCTCGTGGTCGTGCGTGCACGGAGTGGAGCGTTGGCGGGCCGAGTGCGGGTGCAAGCTGGCCCCGCACGAGCACACGCAGCAGAAGTGGCGGACCGTGCTCCGCGACGCCCTCGACGAGCTCGCCGGGGATCTGCACGCCCGGTTCACCGAGGAGGCCGGTGCGATGCTGAACGATCCGTGGGCAGCCCGCGACGGCTTCGGCGCGGTGCTCGACCGCGGGACCGACGCCGCGCGCAGATACGTCGAGGCGCATGCAGCCCGGGACCTCTCGCCGGAAGAGGCCGGCCGAGCCGTGGAGCTCCTGCACATGGAGCACGACGCTCTGGCCATGTTCACCTCGTGCGGGTGGTTCTTCGACGACCTGGCGCGGCTGGAGCCGCTACAGGTGCTCCGCTACGCGGCGCATGCGCTCGATCTCCTGGGCGAGGGGAGCGAGCGCCTCGAAGAGCGGATACGCGAGCGACTCGCGTCGGCCGAGAGCAACGACCCCGATGCCGGCGACGGACGCCGACTCTGGGACGAGCGTATCCGAGGTCGCCGGGTCACGGTGTCTCGAGCGGCTCCCGCTCCCGGCTCCGAGCTCACGCGGGCGGTGGAGCGATTGGTGCGTGGACCGTCGGACACGGCGGCAGAGCGCGTGGTGGCGCTCCTCGACGAGTTGAAGACCAGGGACGAGGAGATCCCGTTCGAGGCCCGCACCGTCCTGGCTCGGGAGCTCGGAGCGCGGGACGGCGGCGAGGTCCCGCTCCTGCTCGGCGTTGCCGAGCGGATGGGCTTCAGCCCGCAGGCTCCGTCGGCCCGTCCCGTCGTCGCCCGCAGGCCGCTCGACTTCGTGTTCGGCCTGCACGTGCACCAGCCCGTCGGCAACTTCGACGAGGTCTTTCGCGCCCACGCCGAAGACGTCTACGTGCCGCTCCTGGAGCGACTCGCGGAGCGTCGCTTTCTGCCCGTGGCCGTGCACGTGTCCGGCCCGCTCCTCGAGTGGCTCGAGACCAACGCCCATCCATATCTCGACCTCCTCGCGCGCCTGGCGGACGACGGGTCGATCGAGCTGCTCCTGTCGGGCTTCTACGAGCCCATCCTCCCGGTACTCTCCCGTGCCGACCGGCTTCAGCAGATCGCGTGGATGGACGAGTGGCTGCGCTCGAAGCTCGGAGTGGAGGCGCACGGACTCTGGCTCACAGAGCGTATCTGGGACCCCGAGCTGGCCGAGGATCTCGTGGACGCGGGCGTACGCTACGTGTTCGCCGACGATCGGCACTTCCTCATCAGCGGGTTCGAGCATCGTGAGCTGCACCGTCCGTTCCGGACCGAGTCCGGGGGCAAGGGGCTCGCCGTGCTCCCGATCGACGAGCGGCTCCGCTATCTGATTCCGTTCCGCCCCCCCGAGGAGATCGCGTCTTATCTGCGCTCCCTGCAGGCGTCAGGGCATCCCCTGGCCGTGCTGGCGGACGACGGCGAGAAGTTCGGTGGATGGCCGGGAACGAAAGAGTGGGTGTGGGAATCCGGCTGGCTGGAGGACTTCCTCGATACGATGGAGACGCTCGCCGACGACGGGATCGTGCGGCTCCGAGCGCCGGGCCAGGCCGTCGCGGAGGTTCCGAGCGGCGGACTCGCCTACCTGCCCACCGCGTCGTACCGGGAGATGGAGGGATGGTCGCTGCCGCCCGCGGCGGCGCTCCGCCTCCAGCGCCTCGACGAGTCGCTCAAGGAATCGGGTGCGAGCGAGGACGCGCAGACGCTACTGCGCGGCGGACACTGGAGGAACTTCCTCGCCCGCTACGTCGAGTCGAACCGGATGCACAAGAAGGCGATGAGGCTCTCCGCCCTCTGCAGAGAGCGGGGCGACCCGCCCGAAGCGCGCAGGGCCCTGGGCCGGGCCCAGTGCAACGACGTGTATTGGCACGGAGTGTTCGGGGGCCTGTACCTCCGGCACCTGCGCAACGCCGTCTGGGCCAACCTGGCGGAAGCGGAGGGCATCCTTCGGCGCGGCGAAGGCCTCGAAGCCCGAGTGGTCGACCTGGGCGTGGACGGGCGTGACGAAGTGTGGATCCACTCCGACCGGTTCAGCGCCGTGGTGGGGCTCACGCGTGGAGGCGCCGTCACGGAGCTCACCGACTTCCGCACGCGACGCAACCTCGCCGACATGCTCACCCGCCGACGGGAGAGCTACCACCGGGTCGAGGCACGCCAGCCCGATGCGCACGCCGAAGAAGGAGACGGCGGAGAGGGAACGTTCTCGATCCACGACCTGGAAGAGCGGTTGCGTCTCGACGCCCTGCCCCCCGTCGACCCGGACGAACGGGCGATCTTCCTCGACCGCATCCTCTCCGGCGATCTCACACCGGAGGAGTACGCGAGCGGCAGCTATCCCGCGCTGCGGTCGTGGGCGTCGCAGACCATGGAGACCGAGCTCGACGTCGATGACGACACGGTCGTGCTCCATGGGCGGGCGTCGGGCCCCGGGTCTCTGGAAAAGGAGCTGCGCTTCGAGGCCGACGGCACCCTCGAAGTGCGCTACCGCTGGGATCCGGTGTCCTTCCCACCGGACGCGCGCTTCGCGCCCGAGCTGTCGGTCGGTGAGGAGATCGAACTCGAGATGGATCCGGAGCCCGAGGACCTCTGGCGTTACGAGATCAGGACGGTGTCGAAGTCCGAGCACGGGTTCGAGGAGACCGTCCAGGGCACTTCGCTCACACCGCTCTGGAAGGTGAGCGATGGGGCCGCACGGATCCGGATCCGGCGCGACTCCTAGCGGGCCCGGGGGGCCGGCGGGGCGCCGCCGACCCACCGCGCCGCGGCTGAACAGGGTGGGTATTAATTATAGAGGCGT
>JBJKRT010000059.1:0-22285 GCA_046704545.1 Longimicrobiales bacterium | reverse complement strand
ACGCGCCTGGGCGTGGTGAAGAAGACCGCGCTCTCCGCGTACGGCAACGTGCGCGTGGTGGGGCTGAACGCCATCAACATCCGTGAGGGCGACCAGCTCATCGACGTGCAGATCACCTCGGACGGCGACGAGATCGTGCTCGCCACGCACGAGGGGATGGCGATCCGGTTCAAGGAGGCCGATGCCCGCCCGATGGGACGTGCCACCGGGGGCGTGAGAGGCATCCACCTCACGGGTGACGACGTGGTGGTCGGCATGGTCGTCGTCCGGCCCGACTCGACCCTGCTGGTGGTGTCCGAGCGCGGCATGGGCAAGCGGACCATGGTGGACGCGTACCGGCTCCAGAAGCGGGGAGGCAAGGGCGTCATCAACCTCAAGCTCTCCGCGAAGACGGGCCGGGTCGTAGCCATCAAGTCGGTGACCGAGGACGAGCAGCTGATGGTCATCACGCGCAACGGCGTGGTGAACCGCCAGCGTATCGACGAGATCCGGGTCATCGGGCGAGCCACACAGGGCGTGAAGCTCGTCAACCTGGACGACGGCGACGAGGTCATGGACGTGGCCCGCATCGTCTCCGAGGAAGAGCTCGACGAGGAGCTGGCCGAAGGCGCCGAGGGCGATGTCGGAGAGGAAGCCGAGCTCGAAGCCGATGCCGCCACGGCCGTCGTCGAGGACTCCGACGACGAGGAACCCGGAGGATGAGCGACGAGCGCGGGGAAGGCCTCGTAGGACTCGCGGAGATCGAGGGGGCCGCGCATCGCCTGGCAGGCGTCGCCCTGCGCACGCCGCTACTTCCCTCCGACGTCCTTTCCGACGCCACCGGGGCCGAGGTTCGCCTCAAGTGCGAGAATCTGCAGAGGACGGGCTCGTTCAAGATCCGGGGCGCGTACAACTTCGTCTCGCAGCTGCCGGACGAGCGGGTGCAGGCCGGCATCATCACCTACTCCTCCGGGAATCATGCTCAGGCGGTCGCCCTGGCCGGGAAGCTCAAGGAGACGCGGGTCGTGGTCGTGATGCCGACCACCGCGCCCGAGATCAAGCGGGAAGGCGCTCGGCGCCTCGGCGCGGAGGTCGTGTTCGAGGGCACGACATCGGTGGAGCGCAAGCTGCGGGCGGAGGAGATCGCCGAGCAGGAAGGGTTGGTCGTGGTGCCGCCGTTCGACCATCGGCACATCATCGCCGGACAGGGAACGGTGGGCCTGGAGATCGCGCGCGACTGGCCGGACGTGGATCTCGTGCTGGTGCCCATCGGAGGTGGCGGGCTCGCGAGCGGCGTGGCCGCGGCCGTGAAGCGGATGGTTCCGCGCGCGCGGGTCGTCGGCGTCGAGCCGCGCGGTGCGGCGTCCATGCGGCTCGCGCTCGACCACGGCGGGCCGACGATGCTCGATCGGATCGATACGATCGCCGACGGGCTGGCCCCCGTGATCTGCACCGACCTCACGTACGACCATGTCAGCGAGCTCATGGACGATGTCGTGCTCGTGGACGACGACGCCATCCGCGAGGCGGCCGGCCTTCTCGTCGGGCGCCAGAAGCTCGTGGTGGAGTACAGCGGCGCGGCGACGACGGCCGCCCTGCTCTCGAAGGCGGTCGACGCCGAGGACGGACGCGTGGCGGTGGTGATCAGCGGGGGCAACCTCGATCCCTCGCTGCTGTCCGAGCTGGCGTGACGGCGTGAACTCCACGCTCACGTCGGTGCCCGGCATCCTCGTCGGCCACGCCGACGCGGTGGATCGCACGAGCGGGTGCACGGTCGTGCTCGGTCCCTTCCGGGGAGCGGCCGAGGTTCGTGGTCTCGCGACGGGAAGCCGCGAGATGGGCCCCCTCTCGCCCGAGCACCTGGTGCCTCGTGTGGACGCGCTGCTCCTGACGGGCGGATCGGCGTTCGGGCTCGCGGCCGCGGACGGCGTGATGGCCTGGCTCGCGGAGCGAGACCGCGGCTACGACACGGGCGCCGTGCGCGTCCCGATCGTGCCGGCGGCCGTCATCTTCGATCTGGCGCCCGACAGCTCCAGGCCCGATCCCCACATGGGACGGCTCGCGTGCGACCACGCGTCGGAGGCTGCGGTGGAGGAGGGGCGCGTGGGCGCGGGGATGGGGGCGACCGTGGGGAAGGTGGCGGGCCGCGAGAACGCGATGCCGGGAGGCGTGGGATCGTGGGCGCTCGACGTGGGGGGCTACCGCGTGGGGGCGCTCGCCGTCGTGAACGCGCTGGGCGATGTGCTCGACGCATCGGGCTCGATCGTGGCCGGCGCGCGGGTTGAGGGTGCGTATGTCGACGCGGCGCGGGCCCTCGTGGACGCCGTGCAGCACGGCGAGATGGGACGCGCCTCGCCGGGCGCGAACACGACGCTCGCGGTGGTCGCGACCGACGCGCCGCTGGGGCGCATGGATCTCGTGCGACTGGCACGGGTGGCGTCCAATGCGCTCGCTCGGCGGATCGCTCCGGTGCACACGCCCTTCGACGGCGACGTCGTCTTCGCGCTGTCCACGGCGGACGAAGCGCGTGAGACGACCTCGAGGGAGATCCTCTCGCTCGGTGCCGCCGCGCAGGCCGCGCTGGAGGAAGCGATCACCCGCGCGGTCACGGAAGGCACGCGGTGAGACGTCTTCTCCTGTTCGACATCGACGGGACGCTGCTCGCGACGGGGGGACCCGCGAAGGAGGCGTTCCGCGTCGCCATGATGGAGACCTACGGCACCGTCGGCGACATCGAGGTCGTGAGCTTCGCAGGCAAGACCGATCCGCAGATCGCTCGGGAGCTCCTCCGGGGCGCCGGATTGACGGACGGCGCCATCGACGACGGCATGCCGGCGCTGTGGCGCAGCTACCTCGGCTATCTCGAGGTCGCGCTGGTGGAGCGGCCGATGACGACGCTTCCGGGTGTCGTCGAGTTGCTCGACGAGCTCGCGCGTCTCAGAAGCGACGTCGCGCTCGGACTGCTGACCGGCAATATCCGCTCCGGCGCCAGGCTCAAGCTCCGCTCCGCCGGCCTCGACGGGCGCTTCGAGACCGGCAGCTTCGGCTCGGACTCCGAGGAGCGCGACGATCTCGCCGCCATCGCCCTGCGCCGCGCCGAGGAGACGTGGGGCGTAACCTTCGCCGCACGCGACGTGTACGTCATCGGGGACACGCCGCGCGACGTGGCCTGTGGCCGCAAAGAGGGCACACGGACGGTGGCGGTCGCGACGGGCCATTACGGAACGGCCGAGCTGGAGGCCGCGGGCGCCGACCACGTGCTGGAAGACCTGAGCGCGACGCGGGAGGTCCTGGCGCTGCTGTCCGGGTGAGCGCGTCTCTCGGGCCCACGTTCGGCACGCGAGTGCTTGATCGCACTCCGTAGGGCCGGCATCTTGGGCGTTCCGACATTCAGCGAAGAGAACCATCGGCCGGCCGGCGCCGGCCCATCCACGGGAGAACGACGTGTCGAGCAGAGGTGAGAGGCGAAGAGCGGCGCGATCTTCGGGCGGGTCGGGCAGATCGGGCGGCTCCGGGATGACCCGATTCTACTGGGCGCTCGGAGCGGTCGCGATCGTCGGCGTGGCGGCCGTCGGATACGCGATCGGCTCGAAGGCCCTCGGCAAGCCGGCGACCCAGCCCGTCAAGGTCAGCGGGACCGAGAGCATGAGCACGCTGGTCAAGGAGGCCCAGGGCGTGACGATGGGCCCGGCCGACGCGCCCGTGACGATCGCGGAGTTCGCCGACTTCATGTGCCCGGCGTGCCGGACCTTCGACCTGACGGTGAAGCCGCAGATCGTGAAGGAGTACGTGGATCCCGGAAAGGTCAAGTACATCTTCTACGACTTTCCGCTGGTGAGCATCCACCCGAATTCCTTCCTGGCCGCGCGCGCTGCCAGATGCGCGGAAGACCAGAAGAAGTTCTGGAGCTACCAGGACATCGTGTATCGAAATCAGCCGAAGTGGGCCGAGAAGAAGTCCCCTCTGGACGACCTGCTCTCGTACGGTGACAGCCTCGGGCTCGACCAGAGCAAGTTCTCGTCGTGCGTGAAGAGCGATGCCCACGCCGCCCTGGTGTCGGCGGAGCTCCGCCTCGCGACCGAGCTCGGCCTCAACGAGACGCCGACGATCATGGTGAGCCTGGGCCACGGCATGCCCGAGCGCATGCAGAGGGTCGACTTCAAGTCGATCAAGACGCAGGTGGACTCGCTGCTGGCCACGACGTCGAAGAGCGGTTCGTGACGCCGACGGACATGAGCGGCCCACCCAGGGGCAGGATGATCGTTGCCCTGCTCTCGCTGATCGGGGTGTTCATCGCCTTCTACCTGATGGCGTACTCCCTGGGATGGATGGGCAGCCTGGTGTGCGGCATCAGCAGTTGTGAGACGGTCCAGCAGAGCTCCTACGCCAAGATCGGTCCCGTGCCGGTGGCGGCCATCGGGTTGCTCGGCTACGTGGTCCTGCTCGTGTTGTCGGTGGCCGGCCTGCAGCCGGCCCGCCGTGCCTCGAGGGCCATCGGTGGCCTCTTGCTGGCCGGAGCGGCTCTCGGGGTCGCATTCTCGGCGTATCTGACCTGGCTCGAGGTGGCGGTGATCCACGCCTGGTGCATCTGGTGCGTGACATCGGCCATCCTCATCACATTGATCTTCATCGCGACGCTGCCCGAGCTGTCGCGCATTCGAGGGGGGAAGCGCCCGTGAGCGAGGCTCTCGTGAAGGTGCGGTTGCTGTTCGTGGACGAGGGGTCTTATCACCACGAGGACGTGGAGATTCCCGCCGCCTCTCTGGAGCCGTACGAGCGCTTGATCGACTGCGTGCGCGAGGACGAGGCGGTGCTGAGGCGCATGTACGTGAACGTCGAGCGCCTGTGCGCGGCGTACCTCGTGGAGGAGTAGCGCAAAGCCCCTGACGGGCGGTCGCACCGCCCGGTCGCAACTTTTTCGCGGCGGATCTCGTCATGTCCATCATGGCGGCACTTCTCTATGATCTCCGTGTAGCGGTCCGTGGCCTCCTGAAGGCTCGGGGCTTCTCGATCATCGCCGTGCTCACGCTCGGCGTGGCCATCGGGGCGGTCACCGCGATCTTCTCGGTTGTGGACGGGGTTCTGCTCCGCCCGCTTCCCTACCCGCACCCCGATCGCATCGTCACCATGGCGGCGCTGGTACGCCCGCAGGTCGGGGGTGGCGAGGCGCCGTTTTCCGACCGGGGCTATTGGTTCTTCGTCCACCAGAATCACGTCTACAGCGAGTTCGGCGGGTACGAGGGCGGAAACTTCCAGGTCCCGCTGACCGGCGACGGACCTCCGATCCAGGTGGACGTGGCCGTGATGACCACGAGCGCGTTCAAGGTCATCGGCGCTTCGCCGCTGCGCGGACGGCTCCCGTCGGACGAGGAGGGGGCTCCCGGCGGTCCTCGGGTCGTGCTGCTGAGCCACCGGCTGTGGCTGGACCGGTACGGAGGCGATCCAGGCATCGTCGGCAAGTCGATCGAGGTCAACGGAGAGTCTCGCCAGGTGATCGGAATCATGCCGTCGGGCTACGACTTCCCGACGCCGAGCACGGACGTGTGGGTTCCCGACCAGCTCGATCCCGCGAGTCCGAACTTCGGCGGGCATCACATCAGGGGCATCGCACGGCTCGCGCCGGGCAAGACCGTGGCCGGTGCCCTCAAGGACGCCGAAGGCCTGATTGCCCGCTTCGGTGAGGTGGGCTACGGGCCGAGCTGGTTCACCGGCGTCTTCACGGGCAAGGCCTCTGTGAAGACGTTGAAGGACTCGATCGTCGGTGACTCGCGCCGTCCGCTCTGGATCCTCTTCGGGACCGTGGCGTGCGTTCTGCTGATCGCATGCAGCAACGTGGCCAATCTGCTGCTGGTGCGAGCGGAGGGCCGCACGCGCGAGACGGGAGTGCGACTCGCGCTCGGCTCGAGCCGTTTCCGCCTCGCCCAGTACGTGCTCCTCGAAAGTCTGGTTCTGGCCCTCGCGGGTGGGGCGCTCGGCGTGTTCCTGGCCTGGCTGGGCACGCGTGCCCTCATCGCCGCGGCCCCGGCGAGCATTCCCAGGCTGGGCGACATCGGGATCCGGACGTCCGTGCTCGCCTTCACGGCGGCGATCTCGGTCTTTTCCGGTCTGCTGTTCGGCGTGCTACCGGCGCTGAAGGCGGGCTCGAAGAAGGGCTACGCGGCGCTGCGAGACGGGGGACGGGGCACCACCATCGGACGCGACCGCCACCGCGCGCGGGCGCTGCTCGTCGTGGGACAGGTCGCCCTGGCGCTCGTGCTGCTGGTCGGTTCGGGGCTCATGGTGCGCAGCTTCCAGCGCCTACGGGACGTCGACCCGGGCTTCCGGGCCCGAGGGGTCATGACGTTCCGCGTCTCCCCGCCGCCGAACAAGTATGCGGACGCCGAAGCGACGGCGCGCTTCTACGACCAGCTCATCCAGCGGCTGAAGGCCATCCCGGGCGTGACGGCCGTGGGGGGCATCAATACCCTGCCGCTCACGGGGGGAGGGGCCATCCTCACCACCAACATCGACGAGTTTCCGACATCGGCCGGGGAGTTCCCCCCGACGTTCCTCGTCCGGCGCGCGACGCCGGGCTACTTCGAGGCGATGGGGATCCCGGTGGTCGAGGGGAGAGCGTTCGAGCCCGACGACCACCACCTCCGCCTCGGGTCGCTCATCATCAGCAAGTCGATCAAGCAGCGGTACTGGCCCAGGGTGAGCGCGCTGGGCAAGCGCATCACCACGGCGGGCGCTCCGGCGCGCTCGGTCGGCGTGGTCGGAGACGTACACGACGGCTCGCTCGACAAGGCGGCCGACCAGATCATCTACAAGCCGTTGCTCGACTCGGTGGGCGGTGGTGTCCGGGCGATGACGATGGTCGTGCGTAGCGGCCGAGCCCCCGCCAGCCTCACGACCGACATCCGCAAGGCGGTGACGGAGCTCGATGCCGACCTCCCGATCACGGAGCTGAGGCCGATGTCCGACGTGGTCGCCGACTCGCTGAACCGGACCACGTTCACGATGTGGCTGCTGGTTCTGGCGGCCTTCGTAGCGCTCTTCCTGGGCTCAGTCGGGATCTACGGGGTGCTCTCGTACGTGGCCACGCAGCGCGTGCCCGAGATGGGTGTGCGCCTGGCCATGGGCGCCGACGCGATGAAGATCCGCACGATGATCCTGCAGGAGGGCGTGCTGCTCGCGGCCGCCGGCATCGCGATCGGCGTGGCGGGTGCCGAATGGCTGGGGCGGTTCCTGAAGGTGCTCCTGTTTCAGATCAGCCCGACCGATCCCATGGTGCTCGCCGGCGGCGCGGTGGTGTTCCTGCTCGTGGCGGTCCTGGCGAGCCTCGTGCCCGCCGAGCGGGCGGCGCGGACACCTCCGGCCGTGGCGTTGCGGGGAGAGTGAGCGAGGAGGTGACGGCGGGCCGAGGGCGCGCTCACTCCTCCTCGTCCTTGCGTACCACCATCCGCTCCAGCCCCGTCTGGATCGCCTTCGCGGCACCGATGCCGACGGCCAGCGCGAAGGAGACCCCGATCGCTCCGAAGCTGATGTAGAAGGCCGCGAGCACGATCTGGCGGGCGAACCCCAGCTGCCAGAGCGCGAGGGCGGCAACGATGGCCTGCAGCACGCCCTTCATGACCCGGCCGATCAGTCCCGCGCGCTCGAAGCCCTCGTCCTCGAGGGCCTCCCTGACCTCGTTGGCCACGACGTTGGCCACGAGCAGGCCGATACCCACGATGAGCGCCACCAGCCCGAGGTTCGGCAGGTAGAACACCGACCTGTCGATGAGCCGGGAGAGGACGGTGAGGCCCCAGATCTGCAGGGCATTGTCGAGGAAGAGGAGTACGAGGGCGACCCACACCACGTTGCCGACGAGCTCGTACATCGCCGCGCGGACGTCGCCTTTGCCGAACGCGGCCCGCCATCCGGTTCGACCGCCCAGACGGTCGAGCCTGAGCCAGACCATCGCGCGCACGACGACGTGCTTGGCCACCCAGCCGACCAGGAAGCCGACGGCGAGCACCGCGAGCCCGGCGGCCAGGGTGGGCAGATAGCCGAAGACCTGATCGGAGAAGTGGGCCAGAGGGCCGACGTTCGTCTGCATGGCGGCGGCCTGCATAGGCTACTCCTGACGGAAGAAGAGTCGCTCGAAGCGACGGGTTCGCTTGTGCGTGACGTCTCGCAGCACCACCACGGGATTCCATCCGGTGTGCGCCAGGGAGGCGGGCACGGTCTCACCGAAGAGTGCGGCTACCGGTGCCTCCTGGGGCGCACCCATGACGACGAGCTCGTTCTGGGTGAGCGCAGTGGCGAGGCCGTGGGCCACGTCGCGGTGCGCCACCACGCCCAGGTCGCCGTCGAAGCTCGCGCTCTCGAGCGTCTCCCTCGCCTCGGCGACGCCTTTGTCGCGCTCGGCCTTCGGGTCGTCGGGTGAGACGACGGTCAGCGCGCGCGCCGGGGCCCCGAACCACGACCGGAACGCCGGGACGAGATCGGCCGCCAGCGCCGTGTTCACGCTCCGCGTGGTCGGGAGCACGATTCCCGACGGGCCGCCCACCGGCAGCCTGCCGTACACGATCGCGACCTGGCAGGGCGCGTTCTGGAGGACGCGCTCGACCACGGTGCTCACGAGACGCTCGACCCACGACTGGCGCCTGGGCTGGCCGATCACGATGAAGTTGCACGCCTCCTCGCGGGCGGTCTCGACGATGCCGTGGCTGATCCGGTGGGCGATCTTGATGACCGGGTGGACGGGCACGCCGCGCGTCTCCCCGTAGCGCACCGCGCGCTCCAACGGCTCCTGGAGTGCCCGCACGGCCCTTCGGCCCGTCATGAGCGACTCGCCTTCGGGCACCTCCACCACCGTGAGCACGACGAGCTCTCCGGCGTGGCGCTTCGCGATGGCGAGCCCGACCTCCATCAGCGCTTCCATGTGCTCCTGGGCCGCGAGCGCCACCAGGACACGGTATTCCTTGCGCTCGATGCGCTCCATCCACTGCGTCCGCTCGACGAAGGCCGCCTCCCGATCGCGGGCGTACCCGTAGTAGAGGAAGGCCCCGAGCACGATCCATCCGCCCGCGGCCATCATCGACAGCGGGTAGTGCGCCACCAGGAATACCGTCAGGAAGAGCATCGTCGCGATGGCCAGCACCGGCACCAACGGCATCAGCGGGATGCGGAAGCCGCGGTCGAGGTCCGGCCGGGTCCGGCGTAGCCGGATGACGGCGACGTTCACCTGCACGAAGAGGAGCAGGAACATGATGTCGGCCGCGGCCGCTACGGACTCGATCGGCAGCGCGACGGCCATGAAGACGACCAGCACCGTCGAGAAGAGGATGGCGAAGTGGGGCGTCGCCTTCTTGGCGTGCACCCGACCGAGGAGCTCGGGGAGGTTGGCGTCGCGCGCCATGGCAAACGCGACGCGCGAGGAGGAGTAGATGGTGGCGTTCAGCGCCGAAAGGGTGGACAGCAGGCCTCCGATGAGGATCACCACGCCGCCACCGGAGATGAACTGGTCGGCGGCGCTCACGAGCGCGGTCTCCTTCTCGCGGCCCAGGTACTCCGCGACGGTCATCCCCGTAGGGGCGTGCACCGCGCCCACGGCGACCAGCGCCACCAGGAGGTAGATCGGCACGACGATGAGCAGCGAGAGGAAGGTGGCGCGCGGAACGTTCTTCTTCGGGTCCTCCACCTCCTCGCTCGTCTGGGCGATGATCTCGTAGCCTTCGAAGGCGATGAAGGTGAGACCCATGGCCGCGAAGACGCCGCCCCATCCGTGCGAGAGCAGGGGATGGAAGGCCGCGTGCCAATCCGGACGGCGCTCCATCACCACCAGGCCCAGCGCCACGAACGCGAGGATGATCACGACCTTGGCCACCGTGATCACCGTCCCGGCTTTGCCGGTCTCGGAGGCGCCGCGGAAGTTGATCCATGCGAAGAGCACGCACACGATCACGGCGAGCCACTTCTCGAGGGTCATGAACCCGAGGTGGATCTCGGGCGCGCCGGCCGCGGTGATCACGAGACGGAAGTAGGCCCCGAATCCCAGCGCGTACAGAGAGCACGCCACGGCGTGGGCGAACCACGACATCCACCCGCTCAGAAAGCCGTTCGGGTCGGGGAGCGCCGTCTTGACCCACAGGTAGCCGCCTCCGGCGTCGTGGAAGGACGACCCGAGCTCGGCGTACGCCATCGCGGTGAGCAGCGCGACGAAGCCGTTGAGCGCGAACGTGATCAGGAGCGCCGGTCCGGCGACCCCGGCGGCGATGCCGGTGAGCACGAAGATTCCGGCACCGATCATCGCGCCGACGCCGATCATCGTGATGTCGGTGAGCCGCATCTCGCGGCTGAGGCGCACCTCGAAGGGTGCAGATGCGTTTTGCATGCGCCAAAGAGTGCGAAGGGGACTCGGCTACAGCAAGGTTGCGGTCAGGAACGACGCGCTATCCGTCCAGCTCGCTCCGCACTCGTTCGAGCGTCCACTCGCGTACGATCGGGGGTGGCCACGTTCCCTGCTCCGCCGCGGCCATGAGGCGATCCGCCTCCTCCCGCGCGCGCTGCGCCACCTCGGGCTCGAGGAATTCCTTGCCGACGGCGAGGTCGAACTCGTCCTCGTCGAGCAACACCGGCCCGTTGCCCGGCGCGAGCCAAACATCGAGGTAGAGATCCGTCGTGCGCCACGTGTCCCCGTCGATCTCCGCAGGCGTGAGGACGTTGGCGTAGTAGCCCGTGAACGTTCCGTCGGCGCGGTGGAACCGGCCGATGTCGTGCCACAGCCCGGGGAACGTGAACCAGACGAGATCCGAGCCCTCCTCCATGACCACGGCGCCCTCGATGCGCATCGGGGCGTCCGACTGCATCCGCTCGGCCAGCGTGACCTTGACGTCGTCCCGGTCGAGCACCAGGCGCTGGTGGAAGACCTGGACGCGGCCGGGCGGGCGCACGTAGTGGATGTGGACCTCGGAAGGTTCGCTCACGCTGCGGACTCCGGGCGGGAGGGGGCGGGGACGGCTTCGATGAACACGTCCATGATGCCGCCGCACACGGCGGGGCTCCATGACAGGATGTCTTCGGTGAGATCCACCTCGACGCGGCGCGGCGTTCCGGTATCGATGACCTGGCGGGCGGCTTCGATGACCTCGGCCTCCCCGCATCCACCGCCCACGGTACCGACCAGGCCCCGAGTCGGGTCGACGAGCATGCGCGCTCCGACCTTCCGGGGTGTGGATCCGCGGGTGGACACGATCGTGGCCAGGGCGCACGGGCGCCCCTCGTGGCGCGCGGCCGACAGCGCCTCCGTGATCGCCCGGTCGTCCTGATGGCTCATCGTGTGCTCTCCGCTTCCTTGAAGAACCGCTCCGCCACGCGCTCCACGTCCTTGAGCGAGGCGCCGCTGCCCCCGCGCATCGACTTCACCAGCTCGGCCGCGACCGCCACCGCGATCTCCTCGGGCGTCTCGGCGCCGATGTCCAGTCCCACGGGAGCGTGGATCTCGTCGAGACGGTCTCGGGTGACGCCGTCCTTGAGCAGCTGTGCGAACGTCGCGCGAACCCTCCGTCGACTCCCGATCATACCGATGTAGGCCGGCCTCGGGTCCTTCCGCAGGATACGCACCAGGCACTGGTAATCGTAGCGGTGCCCACGCGTGACCAGAAGCACGTGGGAGCCCGCGTGAAGCACGACATCCTTGAACGGGTCCGAAAAGTCGGCCTGGACGAGAAGGCTTGCCCGCGGGAAGCGCTCCTGCGTGGCGAACTCCGGCCGGTCGTCCAGCACCACGACCCGGAAGCCGAGCAGCGCACCGATCGTACAGAGCGGGAGCGCGATGTGGCCCGCCCCGACGATGACCAGATCGCGCACGGGGCGGCGAACCTCCACGTACACCTCCACCGGCGCGGGCGTCACGTCCAACGTGTGGAGCCCGTCCACCATCGACGCGTCGGACAGGGCCTCGAGCGCCAGCGCGTGCGCCGCCGCATCCAGCGCCCGTGAGCCGAGTGCGCCGTGGGTCGTCCCGGCGTCGTCGGCGTTCGTGCGCAGCACGAGGAGCCGTCGGCCGAGCGCGGAGCCCGCTTCGTCTCCGACGACGAGCACCGATGCCGCGCTCCCGCCCGCCTCGATCGTCTCGATCACGAGCTCGGCGGCCCGGGCCGCATCCAGCGTCATATCCGTCCTCCACCCATGGCGTACAGGTAATCTCCGGGCGTGTCGATGTCCGTCACGACCCCTTCGTCGTCGACCGGCACGAGCAACGCGTCGTCGATGTGCCGGTGCACCACGGTACGCGCGCCACCCGTGAGCCCGGGGTCGGACAGCTCCGGGTAGAGCGCCCGGCCGAACAGCGTGGGGTGTCCGTGCCGGCCCTCGTGGACGGGAATGACGAGCTGCCGCCGCTCACCCGCGAAGCCGTCCAGAAGCAGACGCACGGTTTCGGAGCGGATGAGCGGGTGGTCGACGGGGCAGAACGCCACGGCGTCCGCAGAGGCGTCCAGCGTGAGCAACGCGATGCGCAGCGAGGTGATCGGTCCCTCACCCGGCTCGAGGTTCACCAGGACGCGTGCCCCGGCTGCCCGCGCTTCCTCGGCGGCACGCGCGCCGGCGTCCGGCACCACCGCGAAAACCGGGTCGCACCCGCCGTCGCGCAACGCTTCCACGACTCGCGCCACGAACGTCGCACCCGCCGCGTCGAGGAGCGCCTTTTCGGTGCCCATGCGCACGGACGCGCCGGAGCAGGGAATGACCCCGGCCACCCGAGGGGTGGATGGGTCAGCTTCCGAATGCCTCATAGAAGCCTCGATTCGAGCGGGCGAGCTCCACCAGCAGGGGGGCGGGCTCGAAGCGGTCTCCGAACTCGTCCTGGAGCCTCTTCATCCGGTCCAGAACTCCTCGCGAGTGCAGACTGTCGGCAAACCGAAGGAGGCCGCCACGGAACGGAGGGAAGCCGATACCCATGATCATCGCGAGGTCCAGAGCGGCCGCGCTCTCCACGACGCCCTCCTCGAGCACCCGCGCCGCCTCGTTGATCATCTGGCCGATCAGGCGGGGGCGCACGTCACGCTCGCTCTTGCCGCCCCGGCGCGGAGGGACGGCGTTGCCGAGCTCGGCGTAGACGTTTTCGTCGACACCCTTCTCTTTTTCGTCCTCGTAGCGGTAGAAGCCGCTGCCGCCCTTCCTGCCGAGACGTCCGCTCGTAGTGATCGCGCGCAGCACGGGTGAGGGCGCGAGCCGCTCGCCGAGGGCCTCGTACAGGACCTCGCCCGCATGGCCGGCTACGTCGATACCGACCTCGTCGATCAGGCGGAGCGGACCCATCGGCATGCCGAATGCGCGGGCGGCCGCGTCCACCTCCTCGATCGTCGCGCCGTCGCCCAGGGCCCACCCGGCTTCGTTCAGGTAGGGCCCGAGCACGCGGTTCACGACGAAGCCCGGACCGTCGCGTACGACCACCGGCACCTTGTCGAGCGCGAGCACGAGCGCGTAGACCGTTGCTACCGTCTCGTCGTCGGTGCGGGGGCCGCGGACGACCTCGATCAGAGGCATCCTGTGGACCGGGTTGAAGAAGTGCATTCCGCAGAACCGCTCGGGCCGCGCGAGCGAATCGGCGAGGGCGTCCACCGAGAGCGACGACGTGTTCGTGGCGAGAATGCAGTCCGGGTGCACGTGCTCCTCGAGCTCGGCGAGGGCGGCGCGCTTCACGTCCATGCGCTCCACGACCGCTTCCACGACCAGATCGAGCGCCCCGAACCCGTGGTACTCGAGTCCGCCCGAGACCCGCTCCATGCCTTGTTCCGCCTCACGCCGCGACATCCGTCGCCGGCGTGCGGCCTTGTCGAAGAGCGCGCGCGCGTGGCGCAGCCCTCCCGTGATGGCCTCGTGCCGGATGTCCTTCATCCGGACCTCGAGGCCGCGCGACGCCCCGAGCTGCGCGATGCCGCCACCCATCACGCCCGCACCGAGCACACCGATCTCGCGCACCGTGCGCGGAGCCACCTGGGCATCGCCGACACCCGTTTGCTTGCGCGCTCGCTCGCGTAGCCTGAACACGTGGATGAGGTTCTTGCAGACGGAGGAGACGATGAGCTCCCCCGCCGCCTTCGCCTCCGCCGCGAGACTGCGCTCCACGCTGCGTCCCAGGTTCTCGCGCAACACCTCGAGGATGCGCAGCGGGGCCGGGTAGTGCCCTCCGGTCTTCGCGACGACGCTCCTGCGGGCCGTCGCGATCACGAGCGCTCGGCCGGGCGCCGTATCTTCCAGCAGGCGCCCGAGCAGCGGCCGCTTGCGACGGGACGTGCCGGGCGGCAGCTCGGGAGCCCGCAGCGCGAAGTCCCGCACGCGCTCGACGAAGATGTCGGCCGGGAAGATCTCCTGAGCGAATCCGATCCGACGCGCCTTGCTCGCATCGATCGTCTTTCCGGTGAGCAGAAGGTCGAGCGCCGCACGGAGCCCTACGAGGCGTGGTAGCCTCGTCGTGCCGCCCCAGGCCGGCAGGATCCCGAGCATCACCTCCGGCATCCCCACCTTCGTGCGCCGATCGTCCGAGACCACCCGATGGCGGCAGGCCAGAGCGAGCTCGGTCCCTCCGCCGACGCACACTCCGTGGATGGCCGCGACCGTGGGCGCCGGCAGATCTTCGATGGCCTGGTAGACCTCCTGGCCGAAGCGGATCCCCGCCTCCGCCTCGGAGGGATCCTCGAGGTCGGCGATGGCGTCGACGTCCGCACCCGCGATGAACGAGCCTTCCTTCGCGCTCCTGAAGACGAGCGCGCGCAGACGCCCCGCCCGCGCCGCTTCGTCCGCCTCGTCGACGGCTGCGGCCAGTGTTCGCATGACCGGCTCGGTGAGGACGTCGACCTTGCGGTCCGGATCGTCGAAGACGATCCAGCCGATGCCCTCGTCGTCGACGTCGAACGTCGGACTTCGGGATGGCGTGCTCGGGGTGTCGATCGCTCGGCCTCCTGCGTACATGACGCGACTACTTGAGAATACCCGTGCGCGTCTCAAAAGAAAGCCGCCCCGGAGCCGATCGGCTCCGGGGCGGCTCCGCCGCACGCGGTGCGGGCGACGGTCACATCTGCTCGCGTTCCTTGGCGTTCTTACGCGTCAGGTCTACCTGGACCGGGTTCTTGCCGCGTTTCGCGTCGACCGGAACGTTCCAGTAGAGCTCGGTGAACGGGAGGTCGTAGCGGGCCGTGATCCACCACTTGCCCGGGCTGAGCTTCATCGTGGTCATGCCGTTGGCGTCGGTCGTGTCGACCACGATCTTCCGTCCGATCGCCTGCTGCTTGGCCTGGAAGACGCTGTCGACGCCGCGGAAGGCCTCGTCCGACCAGTTCTCCCGCAGGATCTTGATCGAGTCCGAGGCCGCGATCGTGGCCTTCTGCAGGTCGGAGAAGTGCTTGAAGTACTGGTCCTTGACCCTGTTCACGCGCTGCAGCTGACCGTCCAGGTCGTTCCATTCCCGGTACAGAGCCACGTACTTCGCTTCGCCCTTGTTGTACTGGGCCATCGTCTTGTTGAGCGTCTGCAGCGTGTCGCGGAGGGTGCTCCACCGGTTCTCCGCCTCCTGCCACCGCTGCTGGGCGGCGCGCACGGAGTCGCGCTGCTCCTTGAGTGCCTGTGGGATCGCCGGCTCGGGCTTCCCGTACGCCGCCGAGAGCGAATCGAAGACCGAATCCCGGTCGAACGGAAGCGCCCGGACTTCGATGTCCTTGCCCGGCGTGGTAGCTGCTTGACCCGCCTGCGGGTTGTCCGACGCGATCTGCATGGTCACGACGACTTTGGCCGGCCCGCAAGCGGCGACGGCCAGCAGAAGGCCCATGGCCACGGGAAGGGACTTTAGCCTCATGGTAGAACTCCGTCCGATCGGTCCTGGATGCGAGTGCGCCCGAAGGTATGACGTCTCCGGAGGGGCATCAAGCTTCATGGGGGCGAGAAAGATAGCGTTCGGGCCGCGCTTCGCCACACCCGCAGGTGTGGTACGGCCCGCTCATCGGTGGTCCGCCGCCTCCCCGAGATCCGGTCCGAGCCGCAGGATCCGGGGCTCTCCCAGCGCTCTCGCCGCCGCGAGCAAACTGTCGGCGGTGAGCGTCCAGGTCTCGGCGTCCAGATCGCGAGCCTGTCCGCCGCGGAGGAGATCGGCCGTGAGGCGGGCCGCCTCCGCCTCCGGCGCCGCTTCGGCGAGGAGCCGCTCGGTACGGAAGCGGCGACGGCGCCAGCGGAAGAGCTCGTCCGCCATCTTCTGGTGGGCGAGCCCGGCCACCGTGTCGAGAATCCGCTTCTCCCAACGGCCGGCGGCCTCGGGGAAGACGGTCGCCTCGACGAGGAGCACCGGTCCGCCCGGGACATCCTCGACACGTACGTCGACGCTGTAGCGATCGGGGTCGGGCGGTGTGGGGTCGAGCTGCGCGTGGATCAAGTGGGCGAGCATCTCGGCGGCCGTGCGGGACACGCTGTCGGGCACGGGATAGGCCACGGCGATCCACGTGCTCGTGACATGCTGGGTGGTGACGGTCCGCTCGCCGGTCGTCCACGCGATTCCCGAGGGCGCCTTCGCGGGCGTCGTGTCGGCGGGCTGCGGCACCGGCCCGCTCCCGACGGGTCCCACGACCGCCAGCGCGGCCGCGCGCCGCCGATACTGCTGCGTGCGGAAGAGCGAGAGGTTCGTCTCGGTCACCGCGCCCACGGATTCCGACGTCCCCTGCACGGGCCGAGCCCACGGGTCACCCGGCTTCGTCAGGAGCTTCGCGGCTTCCAGATCGAACTCCCGCTCCGGCGATCGCTCTTCGAATTTCAGACGATCCAGCAGGCTCGTCCGCTCCGTCGCGAGATCGCCGCGATCGATCGGTGCGTCGAAGAGCACGGAATCCACCAGGCTCCACGAGGCACGCCACGACTGCGGAAGGGCGAGCAGCGTGAACAGCGTCGAGGTCCGGCCGACCCTCACGGACAGCGTCGCCTTGCCCGGATCGAGGACGTCGTCGGCCTGTCGCACGAGCGTGTGTGCAAGGAGCCAGGCGGTGCCCCCGTAGCCGTCCTGGTCGTCTCGCGAGCCCGACGGGATGCGCAGGGCCACCGCCACGGTGGTCCCCACCGGGTGCCGGGATATGGCCACACGCGCGTAGGGGCCGGGCACCTGGCCGCCGGCGCCCGCGGCGGTCGTCGCAAGGGCGAGAAGCGCCAGACCCGCCACGCGGCCGAGGTCTCCCGTCGATGGCCGTCTCACGGCCGTACCTCGGCATGCACCGGGCTCGAGGAGAGGAGGCGCGTGAAATACGAGGCCATGTCGCCCGAGTCGACGGCGTGGAGCCTGTCGAGGAAGGTGTGGGCGGCGCCGGGATCACCCGTGGCATCGAGCCAGCGCCCCACGACGGACACGAGGCCCCGGGGCGTGCGAGCCTGGAAGAGAATGCTGCGGTACACCCGGCCCACCGCGGTGCGCACGCTGTCCGGGTCGAGCGCGTCGGCGGTGCTCCGGACGGCGTCGGACACCGTGCGACGCATGTCCGGGAGCTCGGGCTGGTACGCGGCCCCGAAGGCAGTGAGCACCCAACGGTCACGCAGGTCCCAGAGCTCCACCCGTGCATCGAATCCGTGGACGCTGCGGCGCAGGTGGTCGGACACCAGGAGCGCCGCCACCGGGGCGCGGACGTCGGCTCGGGCTCCCCCGTCGAACGCAACGCCGTACCACGTCCTCAGCGTCTGTGGCCGCGCGGGCCTGGACGAGGCGGGGGGCGGGGTGGGGATGGGCACGATGTCGGCCGGCCCGGCCGAGGCGCCCAGGCCATGGATGGCCGCCAGGATCGCCTCGGGAGCTACGGACGCCGACACCACCACGGTCATCTTCGACGTCTGGTGCGTTCGGGCCCAGACATCCCGCACGCGGGCCGTGTCGAGCGAGGTCAGGCTCCGAAGCGTCCCGTCGAGCGGCAGGTTGCCCGGCTCGACGGCCCGGCGGAGCTCGACCGCGATGAGGCCGGCCGGAGTCTCGCGGTCGGGCCCCTCGCGCTGCTTGACTTCCTGGAGCGCCCCGTCGAACGACCCCTTTCCGAGGTCAGGCTCGGCCACCGCCCGTCGCAGCAGATAGGCCAGGTAGTCGAAGTCGGCGGCCGAGCCTTCCACGGTGTAGGCCAGGCCCCACGGCGTGCGGGTCACGCCCACCCGGGCGCCGACGGGGCGCGCCAGACCCCGCATCCGCACCAGCGCGAGGTCGCGCAGCACGAGCCCCACGCCCGCCTCCGGCGCGCTCTCCACGAGAGGCACGGAGACGCGAATGGCCGCGACCCCCGGGGCCGGCGCGCCGAGCACGACGATGCGTGGGCCGCCGGGCGGGGCGATCACCGTGTCGGGCAAGAGCGGCGCCAGAGCCGCCGGATCGCCGATGGAGTCGACGGCGGACGCTCCCTGGGGGCTCGGAGGGAAGGGCGTGGCAAGCGCCAGCGCGGCGAGGAGTATGAGCATGGTCGGTGCGGAAAGAGAGAGGCGCCCGTGGGCGCCTCTCTCATCGATTCCAGTCGGCGATGAGCTTCCTGCCTATGGTACCGCGTTCGGGAGGATGTAGTTCATCGGATTCACGGGGACGCCGTTGACGCGCACCTCGTAGTGGAGGTTGGGCGCGGTCGTGAGACCCGAGCCGCCCACGAGCGCGATCACGTCGCCACGCGCCACTTCCTGGCCACGCCTGACCAGGATCTTCGAAGCGTGCGCGTAGACCGTGCTGTACCCGAAGCCGTCGTCGATCTCGACCATGCGTCCGTAGCCCGCGTCCCACCCGGCCCTGACGACCTTTCCTTTGGCGGTGGCGTAGATCGGCGTGCCTTTGGGGGCGGCGAAGTCCACGCCCTCGTGGAAAATGGGACGATCGTAGATCGGGTGCATGCGCTTCCCGAACGGGCTGCTGATCCATCCGAGCGTGGGTGCGATCGACGGCGTCGACTCCATGAGCTCCCGGTGGACGACGAGCGAGTCCGTGGCTTCGTTCAGGCTCGCGGAGAGGAGCTTGGCGCGCCGCTCGAGCGCCCCCAGGTCGTAGGATACCGCGAAGGCGGTCTTGGAGGCCGCCGAGTCCACGCTCCAGAGGGGGTAGGACCTCGGGGACCCGAGACCCGGACCGCCGACACCGGCCTGCATCACCTCGGGATCGATGGTCCGGAGGCCGGCGAGGCTCCGGTATTCGGCGTCGCTGGAGGCGAGCTTGTCCAGTCGCGTCTGAAGCGTGCCGACCCTCTTCTGGAACTGGTCGAGCTGACTGAGCAGGGCCTTGTTGCGCGCCTTCAAACGGCCGGCCTGGGCGCGTCCCGCTCCCTCCACGCCCAGCGCGACGGCGCATCCGGCGAGCACGATCGCGACGATCGCGCCCAGCGTGGCGAGCGCACGCAAATGCCCGGCCGAGAACGTGACCTGCTTGACCGGGCTTCCTTCACCTCGGATGACGAGAAATGTCCAGCGGTTTCCGGTCATTCGGCACCTGGGTGACCGTCAACGAACACCCTCTCCACCAGGATCGTGCTCCATGGTGCAAGAGGGGGGATTCCTACCGAAAAGCCGTCCCGCGCAACGGGTCGGCCGACTCGAAAAGGTAGGTCTGGCGCTCCGGACAAGTCAACAATCCCCAACGGTCGCCCTACTCCTCGGAGGAGAGCCGGGACGGGTCTACGCGAGGGAAGAGCGGGTCACCCCGGTGCACGCTCCGACCCGCAAGATCCACGGTGCGGGCACGTTCCAGCGTGGGGATCTCGTCGAGCCCCAGGCGTTCCGCCAGATCGGCCATCTTGGCCGGAGTCACCGGCTGGAAGAGCGCGCACAGCGCCACCAGAACCCGCGCGAGCGACGCCAGTGTCTCGTCCAGATCCCCGGCCGTTTCAGGGTCCTTCGCCTGTGCCCAGGGCTGCCGGTCCTCCACGTATCCGTTGGCGACGCGAGCCAGGTCCATGGCGGCGCCCAGGGCCTCGTGGACGCGGTAGCGCCCCATGGCGTCGCGCGCCGTCCGGAACGTCTCGTCGATGGCCTGGTCGAGGCCCGCGCCCGGCGCGTCCGGCACCACGCCATCCCTGTACTTCACGATCATCGAGATGGCGCGGCTGGCGAGGTTGCCGAGCACGTTCGCGAGCTCGTCGTAGCGCGCGAGGAATCGCTCGGGCGTATAGGAGGCGTCGCCGCCGGTCGGCATCTCGCGGAGCAGGTACCACCGCACCGCGTCGGTTCCGAAGCGCTCTCGGAGCGCCAGCGGGTCGACCACGTTGCCGAGCGACTTCGACATCTTCGTGTCGCCGACGACCCACCACCCGTGCGCGAGGATCTGGCGCTGCACCGGAAGTCCGACGGACATGAGCAGCGTGGGCCAGTAGACCGCGTGGGTGGTGATGATGTCCTTGCCCATGAGGTGCAGATCGGCCGGCCACCACGAGCCGGTGGTGTCGTCGAAGCCCCGCTCGCCCACAGGGCGTTCGGGATGGATGGCGCCCGAAGCGGTCAGGTAGTTGATCAGGGCGTCCACCCACACGTACGAGACGTGCTCGGAGTCGAACGGGAGGGTGACGCCCCAGCGCAGGCGCGACTTCGGCCGCGAGATCGACAGGTCCTCGAGCGGCTTCTGCAGGAAGCCCAGGATCTCGTTGCGGCGGATGTCGGGGACGATCCAGTCCGGGTTCTCCTCGATGTGGCGGATGAGCGCCTCCTGATAGGCGCTCATGCGGAAGAAGTAGTTCTTCTCCTCCAGGTGCTGCACGGGCCGACCGCAGTCCGGACAGGTGTGGTCCGGACCGAGGTCCTTCTCCGTCCAGTAGCGCTCGTCGGGCACGCAGTACCAGCCGCTGTACGTGCTCTCGTAGATCTGGTCGCGATCCCACATCCGCTGGAGGAAGGCCTGGACCACCGCGATATGCTCGGCCTCCGTCGTGCGGATGAAGCGGTCGTGACTGATCTCGAGCTCCATCCAGGCGGCCTTGAACCGCTCCGCCATGAGATCGCATAGATCGATCGGCTCGATGCCGCGCCGCGCGGCCTCCTCCTGGATCTTCTGCCCGTGCTCGTCCGTGCCGGTCAGAAAGAGCACATCGGCCCCGTCCTGGCGGTCGAAGCGGGCCAGGGCGTCGGCGAGAATGGTCGTATAGGCGTGCCCGATGTGGGGCTCACCGGATGCGTAGTAGATCGGCGTCGTGAGATACCGACGGCGCGGCTCGGTCACGCGAGGAGATCTCCTGAAAGAATGAGGTCCGAGGGGTTCGCTTCAGCGACCTGCTACTTCTGCTGCGTTTCGTCTCCCGGCTTGCCGGCGTCGCGCGACACCTCCCGCTTCAGCTCACCCAGCTTCACGGTGCGTCGCTCGCCTTCCTTGGCACGCAGCGTGACGGTGTCGCGCCAGATATCCACCGAAATCACCTTCTCTTCGCCGACCGAGGTGCGCAGCGTGCGGCCTTCCCGCGGGAAGCGCCGTCGCGCCTCCACGTACGTCTTGTGCTCGTACGTGAGGCAGCACATGAGTCGCCCGCAGCATCCGGAGATCTGCGCGGGATTGAGCGAGAGCCGCTGGTCCTTGGCGAGCTGGAGGCTCACCGGCTTGAGCTCGGGGAGCCACGTGGAGCAGCACAGCTCACGGCCACAGCGCCCCACCCCTCCGAGGAGCGCGGCTTCGTCGCGCACGCCGATCTGCTTGAGCTCGATGCGCGTCCGGAACGTCCGTGCCAGGTCGCGTACGAGCTGGCGGAAGTCGACCCGTCGCTCCGCCGTGAAGTAGATGATCAGCTTGTTGCGGTCGAACTGCCACTCGGCCTCCGTGACCTTCATCTTGAGGTTGTGGCGTTGGACCAGCTTGCGCGTCTCCGAGCGGACGCGGTCCTCGTCGGTGCGCAGACCGTCGAGGCGGTCGACCTCGTCGGCGCGTGCGAGCCGGATCACCTGGCGCTCCGGCGGCGCGCTACCGCATCCTGCCTCGGACGCGCACTTGCGCTCGGCGATGGCCCCTACGGCCGCGACCTCCCCGAGGTCCTGGCCTCGATCGGCCTCCACGATGACGGCCTGACCGGGGCGCAGATCCAGGTTCGCGTAGGAGAAGTAGTCCTTGCGCGTCCCCTTGAAGCGGAGCTCGGCGAACCCCGGCACGAGCGTTTCAGCCTCCTGCCTGATCGGAGACTTCCCGCCAGGCGCCGAGCCCCTCGTACTTCGCCCAGCGCTCCTTCAGCAGATCGTCCATCGGGAGGTCCGACAGCTGCGCGATGGCCCGGTCCAGCGCATCCCCCAGAAACGTGGCAGCGGAGTCGAAGTCCGTATGGGCTCCGCCCACGGGCTCGGGCACGACCTCGTCACAGACACCGAGCTCCAGGAGATCCTTGGAGGT
>JBJKRT010000058.1:0-19969 GCA_046704545.1 Longimicrobiales bacterium | reverse complement strand
GTCACACATGGTGTCGCCAGGACGCCACAGGCGGGCGAGCTTTACCGCACCCCCCACACCAGAATCGCCAGCGCAAGCGTATCCGCCACGACGAAGGTCCAGCCGATTCGCTTCAGGTGCCGTGGGTTCGCGGGGAGCATCGACAGGAGAAGGATCACCGCGGCCTTCGGGAGGGCCGACGCGGCAGCCGCCGCGAGATCACGCCCCGGCGCGATATCGACCCCACCGAAGAGGTCGAGAGCCCCCAACCCGCCCAGCACGACCATGGCACCCGCGAAGACTGGTGCCACGCTCACCGCCCAACGCCCACCGCCCCGCCCCTTGAAGCGGTACTTCAGCGCATGCACGGACAGCGTCGCGAGCCAGAAGCACACCACCCAGGTGAGCACGGGCAGGAAGGTCACCCGGGCATCGGCCCCACCCGCCGCCGCCGCGACCGCATGGACGGACGAGAACGTGGCGGCCACGAGAATCTCGCCCAGGAGGGACTTGGTCTTTCGGGCCAGCAGGAGGGCGCCCACGACGACGCCCAGCGACGCCGGCAGCACCGCGACACGCCACGCGGCGGGTGAAGCCGTCACAGAGAAGACGATGGCCGCCACCACGGCGACGCCCACGAGGCGAAAGAGCCTGCGACGGGCCTGCGCGGCCTGGTTGGAGCGGATGCGCTCTCCTCGCGCGCCGGTCACGACGAGGACGGACTCGTGGGCGAGGAAGCCGGTGACGGCGAGCGTCGCGAATGCGACGCCGGCCCACGACAGGCCGCCCATCGCCAGGCCGGACACGATGGGAAAGGTGAGCATGGCGTACGCGCCGTGCTCTCGGGGACGAAGGTTGGGGTCGCGGGACATGGGCAGGGCCGGTGGAGGGTTCGGTCGTGGCGGCTCTGCCCGAAACGCTAGCGCCGGAGGACGTCGAAACAAAGAAGCCCCCCCCGCAAAGACACGCCGGGGTCCCCACAGTGGGGACCCCGGCGGAAGAGGTGAACGTCAGGCCCGGTGAGCCTCAGCCCCCCATCCACCACACGGGGGTCGTGATGGGGATGTCCCCCCCGGCAGCCGCATAGTTGTCGGGGTTGTACAGGTTCTCCTCGGGCGGATAGTACAGCCGCGCCGGGAACATTCCCGCCGGAAGCACGGAGTTCTCGGCCGGCTGCAGGTCCATCCAGCCCACCCTGCGCATTTCGGAGAAGGCCTCCGGCCCCGCGAGGTAGAGGGAGATCCACCGCTGGAGATAGATGCTCTCCAGACCACCGTAGGCGACGGCGGGCTGCGCCAGGTACGTGTCGATGGCGCTCTGGGCGATTCCCAGCTCCTGCATCGAAGCCTCGATGCCACGTTGGTAGAGGTCGCTGGCGCTTCCCGCGATCCAACCCCGCTCCGCGGCTTCCGCTCCGAGGAGCATCACGTCGGCGTACGACATGAACGTCGAGGGCGTGGTCGGCTGCAGGAAGTACGATCCGATGGTGGAGAAGTCGCTTCCACCTCCGGTTCGACCGTTGAACGTGTAGTCCGCCGGCACCAGGCCGTTGCGCAGGCCCCGGTACGCGCCGTCCGTGGCCGCGGGCTCCGCGTAGATGGGCAGCCGCGGATCGTTCAGCGCCGCCATCCGGTCCACCAGCGACGAGCTGAGACGGAAGTCTCCCGTACGTCCCGCGAGGGTGATGCCCTCGTACAGCGGGTTCTGGGACAACAGGGCGTTGGTCCACTCGATATCTGCAGCCCCTTGCACGTCACTGATGACGCCGGCATTCCAAGCCGCCTGGAACGACTGGGCGGCCTGGGATGCGAGACTCGTGTTGGACATACGCATCGCCAGCCTGAGCTGCAGAGAGTTGGCGAACCGCCTCCAGCCCTCCATGTCCCCGTGGTACATGGGGTCGTAGGTGCCGAAGCCCACGCTGGCGCTCGCGTTGATCCGGGACGCCGCCACCTTCAGGCGATCGACGAGATCCGGGTAGATCTCCGATTGGGGATCGTACTTCGGAAAGACGATCTCCTGGTTCCCGAGAGCCAACGCATCGGTGTAGGGAACGTCGCCGAAGTAGTCGGTCAGGAGCTGGAAGCCCAGCACCGACATGATCTCCGCCACGGCCCACATGTTGTCGTCCCCCTCGGCCTCCGCCTGCTGCTTCACCCACAGGAGGTCCTGGAGGGCACCCGCGTACATCTCGTCCCAGATGTTCGTGGGAATGCCGGTTCGCGGCGTGTACAGGTCTTCGTCGTTGTAGATCGGCTGGGCCACGTGCTGCGCCCAGTTCTCGGCACTGTAGAGCTGCGTCCACTGGCCGAAGAAGCCCCGATTGCCCGCGTTGGCGGCCACGTCCCAGATGCCGCCGATGAGTACGTTCCCGACCGGTACGACTTCGGGCGCGTTGGGGTTCTGGTTGATCGACGTCAGGTCGTGCTCACACGCGCCGAGGGCCATCACGAGCACCAGCGCGGGGACGGCCGCGAGAATGCGATTTCGCTTGTTCATCGGTCTCGTCCTTGCCGGCGTCATGGCCGTACGCTGACGGTGAATCCGAAGCTCCGCGCACTGGGCATCTGCCCGTACTCGAAGCCCTGCACGTTCGTGCCCTCCATGGACGTCTCAGGATCGATGTGCTTGGCCTTCGACCAGAGATACAGGTTGCGCCCGACCAGTGAGACCTGCAGGCCGCTGAGGCCCAGGCGGTCGGTGAAGCCGGTCGGCACGTCGAACGTCAGCGTGGCTTCGCGGAACTTCACGTAGCTGGCATCCTCCATGTGCGCCTCCCGGACGTTGTACTGGTACGACCAGAAGGTCTCGGCATCGATCACCGTCTCGTTCTTCACGTAGGTCGTGTCGCTGCCGTTGACGACCCGGTTCACGCCCTTGTAGACGATGCCCGTGTTGGCATCACAAACCGGGTATCCCTGAGGCGGGCTCTCCCCCGGTCCCAGGTCGGCTGCCGGCGTGCAGCGCCCGGCCACCGTCTCCTGCAACACCCCTGCGTAGCGCCCGAAGAGGTTGGTGACGGAGAAGATCTTTCCACCCTGCCTCACATCGAACAGGAAGTGCAGCCGGAAGTTCTTGTAGCTGACCTCGTTGGCCCAGCCGGCCCGCCAATCGGGATTCACGTTGCCGAGCACCTGTGGCGCATTGGTCCAGAGCGGGTAACCACCGCTCGCCGATACGATCACGTTGCCGTTGGGGTCGCGCTGGTACGCGGATCCCATGAGCTGTCCGAGAGGCTCGCCTTCCCGCGCGTAGAGCGACACGCCCCAGAAATTGCCGAGGCTCAATTCGAGCCCTTCGACTCCCTCCGCGAGCTTCAGGACCTTGCTCTCGTTCTTCGCCCAGGTAACCGTCGTCTGCCAACGGAAGTCGTGTGTGCGAACCGGCGTTCCCCTGAGCAGGACTTCGACACCCCTGTTGCGTACCTTACCCGCGTTCACGAGCCGGCTCGTAAAACCGGTCGAGCGGGAGAGCTGCACAGGCATGATCTGGTCCCGGGTCTCCTCGTTGTAGTACGTGAGGTCGAGGCCCAGGCGGTTGTCCAGGAACGCCAACTCCGTGCCGAATTCCACGGACTCGGTCGTCTCGGGCTTCAGCTTGGCGTTGGCGAGCTGTCCCGGCACCGTGAACGACGGCGTGCCATTCCAGATCTCGTCGGCCAGGAACGTGTTGCGCAGCGAGTACGGGTCGGTGTCGTTCCCCACCCGTGCCCAGCTCGCACGCAGCTTGGCGTACGACATCGCCGAACCTGACAACGAAGGAACGGCGTCGGTGAGGATGAAGCTGCCGCTCACCGACGGATAGAAGTAGGAGCGGTGCTCCACGGGCAGGGTGGATGACCAGTCGTTCCGTCCCGTAGCGGTCAGGAACAGGTAGTTGTGGTATCCGAGCTCTGCCTGCCCGTACAAGCTGTTGACACGCTTCTGGGACAAGAAGTCGGTTCTTGTCGGCGTCCCGGCGGCGTTCGACACATCGTAGATCCCGGGTGCCGCGAGCTGACCGACGAACGTGTAGTCGGAGTTGCGATGGAAGTCTCTCCGGTTACCTCCGAAGGTGAACTTGGTCGTGACCGGCAGCCCGAGGTCGGGCGACGCGTTCAGGAGGAAGTCCGTGTTCGTCTCCTGGAAGCCGATGTCCCACTGCCCGAAGCCGCCGTTCGTGGTCAAGTACTCCCGTGCTCCGGTCACCGGATTGGTGGTGTAGAACCCGGCCCAGTCGATCTGAGGGTTGTAGGCGTAGCTCTTGAGCCGGTAGTCCTGGTACCAGTCGGTGCCGGTACGCAGCGACCCGGTGAGCCAATCGGTGAACTTGAACGACGCCGAGATCTGGCCGATGAGCCGGTCCCGTGTGTCGTTGTTGCGGTTCTTGAGCTGCAAGAAGTACGGATTCGGGTGGAAGAGCGTATTCCAGCTGTAGGGCAGGCCCTCGATCGGATCGCCCGCGGGCCGCACCTGATCGTAGAGCGCCTTGAGCTGGCGCATGTCCACGTTGCGCCCGAACCAGATGAACTGGCTCATCGGATTCTCTTCGCCGTATCCGGTGCCGGGACGGTTCTCACCGTCCGCCGCGACGTACTGTACCGACGTGTTGACCGAGAGGCGTTTGGTGGCGTCGATGCCACCGGCGAAGTTGAAGGTATTTCGCCTCAGCGTGAGCCCGGGAACCATCCCCTGCATGTCCATCCGCGTGAAGCCCGCCCGTCCGTTCATACGATCGGTGGCGGCCGCCACGGACACGTTGGTCACCAGCGTCTGGCCGGTGCGGAAGAAGTAGTTGACGTTGTCCGGCTGCGAGACCCAGGGCAGCGGCTGGCGCTCACCGTTGACCATCGGGCTGTTCCACTGGGGAATCATGAGCCCCACGTCCAGTGGCGGCCCCCAGCTCTCGTCCCAGCCGTCGAATGTGCCGTTGTCGTAACCGTCGTAGAACGCGAAGCGCCCGGCGTGACCCTGGCCGTAGGCGTTCTGGTACGCCGGAAGCCGCAGCTCGTTTTCGAAGGTGACGGTCTGGCTGACTCCGATGTTGTAGCCGCCGCGTGCGCCCTCGCCTTTCTTGGTCTCGACGATCACCACGCCGTTGGCGGCGCGGGAGCCGTACAGGGCCGCGGCGTTCGGACCCTTGAGGACCGTCACGGACTTGATGGCGTCGGGGTCCAGGTCCTGAATGGCGTTCCCGTAGTCGATTCCCCCTTGATCCGTGAGGACCCCGTTGACGCCGAAGCCGTCCTGGCGTCCCCCCACGTAGTTGTCGACCGGCACGCCGTCGACGACGAACAGGGGCTGGTTGTCTCCGGTGAGGGAGTTGGCGCCGCGGATCACGATGCGCGACGAGCCTCCCTGGGGACCCGAGTTCGTGATGTCCACCCCCGCGATCTTACCGGACAAAGTGTTCACGATATTGGGGTCGACCCGCGTGAGATCCTGACTTTCGACCTGTTGCTGGGCGACTCCGAGAGCTCGGGCCTCGCGCTGGATCCCCAGGGCGGTAACCACGAGTCCCTCCAGCTCGAGCGCCGTCGGCTCGAGAAAGACGTCCATGACAGGACCCGTGATCTCCACCTGCCGCGTCGCGTAGCCGAGCATCTGTACGACGAGCATGCGGGTGCCCGAGGGCACGGCCAGCGCGTACCGTCCCTGGGCGTTGGTCAGGGCGCCAGCACTGGCACCCTGGATTCGGACACTCGCGCCTTCGATCGGTT
The DNA here is from genome assembly GCA_046704545.1 of Longimicrobiales bacterium. Taxonomy (GTDB): domain Bacteria; phylum Gemmatimonadota; class Gemmatimonadetes; order Longimicrobiales; family Gaopeijiaceae; genus SZUA-318. The sequence goes on along the minus strand of JBJKRT010000058.1, from coordinate 14,292 downwards.
GCCTCGATTCCGCTGAACGCACCACGCCCGTGATCTGCGTGGGTTCCTGGGCCGATATCCCGAGCGGGATGGCCAGTGCGGAAAGGAGGAAGGCGCATACGAATAACCGCCTCATACCCCACCTCCCCATGACATAGGACTCGAACGACGATCCGGGAGGGAGGTGAGCGCGACCCACCAGGGAGGGTCAGCCGAAGCCCACCGGCGCCTGCCGTTGCGGCGGCAAAGCTAGATCGCTCGTAAGCTTCCCCAGGACGAGGGCTGATTACAACACCCCTGCGGGTGGCTCCCACCCACCCCGTGGGGTGGGCAGCGTGTAAGGTGTTGCACTATGGTCTTCCCTCACCAGGCCGTCAGGACGGGGACCGCCCCATCCCATCGCCGGCGCTAGCCATCCCGCATCCCCCCGGCATCCATGAAGATCAGGATCAGCCCGTTCGGATGGTTCTTGTATCCAGGACGTGAGCTCACCCCCATGGGATAGACCTCGACCCGCTTCACGGCCCTGGTGGACATCATCGTCAGGACGCACGTGTTGGCCGCCCTCACCCCGTCGACGTAGATGCCCGGGTTGCTCGGCCCGATGAGGCTCTTTCGTCCACGGAGGTCCATGCTCGGGCAGGGAAACGCGGTGTCGTCGACGGAGAGACCACTCACCCGGGAGGTCAGGAAGTCGAGCAGATTGCCGTCGTGCTCCTGGAGGTCGGGCCCGCTCAACACGAGCCCGGCCGACGCATTCTCCCGCTCCAGGGGTGAGTACCCGGCGACCGGCTGGTCCCGCGTGTGTACGCTGGCACAGGCCGCCGTCGCTACGACGACCGCCGCCACTGCGACCGGGAGGAACGGGGAGATACGGAATGTCCGGCAGGCCTGGATGCAGGCCGCGGACCGGGAGGCGGCGTGGGTTCGCATGGCTCGACTCCGGCGTGCAGCACGGTATGCCGCGGGTGGCACGGGGCGTCGTGCCCGAATGCGACCGGCGGGCCCTCACGTATATACGTCGAAGGGGCACCCGGTTTACTTCTGTCGAGTCGCGACCTCGAGAGACACCTTTCGTGTATTCGATCGTATGAGAGTGTTTCCCACCACCTCAACAGGCGCGAAGCGCGAAGGAGCTGACCGTGGACATCCTCGAGGCCGGCGGATCGCCCATCTCGTCTCATCTGCGCACGGAGGGCCACCGGACGAGCCGTCGGCTCCGCCTCGGAGGTTGGGCGGTCGGGCTCGTCGCCCTGGCTTCCGGCTGTGCGGGTGTTTCCTCGGCCACGAACAATCCGTTCGCGCCGGCCGGAAGCAATCCGGCGTCCTACGTCGAGATCCTGGCACAGAACCAGGAAGATCAGGACGTGCGCGTGTACGTGGAGGTCAAGGGAAAGAGGCACGAGATCGGCGTGGTGTCCGCATATTCCTCGGCATCCCTCCACATGACCGCTCCGGGCACGGGCAGCATGCGTATACGTGTGGAGCCCGAAGAAGGGCTCGAGCACACCACCGGTGACATGTTGGTGAGGCCGGGCGACACGGTGGATCTCTACATCACTCCGGACCCGAGCAACACGTACGCGCAGATCCAGTAGGCGGACTGGAGGGGCGGCGGGAACAATTGAAGTCTTTGGTGTGTAACAACTTAGAATCACCCATTTTCGAGCCGGCCGCGGGGCGACGGGATTCGCCGGCCGGCTCGTCCTTCCACTGACGAGGTTTGCCCTTGGGTAAGAATCACGACAAGACACGACTCGACCGTGCCCGCGACGAGCTCATGAGCCACGTCGTGCGCTGTGACGTCCTCCACGCACGCATGCAGGATCGCCACGAGTGGCTGGACGACACGATGGAGTATATGAGGGACCGATATCCCTTCCTGAACGAGATGGAGTTCGCCCGCCTCGAGATGATGGGACGCCAGTTCATCGAGCCGGCCATTCCTCACGGGAAGGGCAACACCGCCCGGAATCGCCCTGAGCCCACCGTGCTCACCGCCGAGGGCGAGACCATGCCCGAGTCCGCCGTGTCCGACGCTCCCGAAACGACCGAGGCGGTCGACGCGCCGGAAGACGAGACATCGAAGGAAGCCGAGAGGGCGTTGCAGGTCGCCTGATCGTCGGCTACGACAAGACGAGCGAGAGGGGAGGCCGGACGTGTCCGGCCTCCCCTCTTTCGTATCCCCCAATCGCGTCCCTCCTCCGTCCTGGCACACGAGAGGCTTGTAATACATAGAACTGCCATGTATTCTAGCTCTATGTATACGCGAGCGTACCACCCATGAACGTCGGCAAGGATCTCGTGGCCGCGTCGGCCACACCTCTCGTGTTGGCAATCCTGAGCGAGGGCGAGAGCTACGGCTACGCGATCATCAAGCGCGTGGACGAGCTCTCGGGCGGCGAGCTCCAGTGGACCGACGGCATGCTCTATCCGGTGCTTCACCGACTCGAGCACAACGGCTTCGTGAAGGCCCACTGGGGCAAGTCGGAATCGGGGAGAAGACGTAAGTACTACCGGCTCACCGACCTGGGGGTGGCGGAGCTGTCGAGCCAGCGGCGGCAGTGGAGGGTCGTGAACGACACGCTCGGCGGGACCCCCTTCCAATCGTTCGGGCTCGTCCCGGAGGGGACCTGATGGCGGCAATCCAGGGAGGCGGACCTGTGCTCGAGGAGCGCATCGCCGAGTGGCGATCCTACGTAGGTCGACGCGAAGCGATCCACGGAAAGGACGTGGATGAGCTCGAAGACCACCTGCGTAGCGAGGTGGCGGCGCTACGCGTCGCGGGGCTCGACCAGGAGGAGGCGTTCCTCATCGCCGTGAAGCGCATCGGAGATCTCGATGCGCTGTCCCGCGAGTTCGCGCACGAGTATTCCGAGCGGCTGTGGAAGCAACTCCTGATGGCCCCGGGTGCCGATGGGAAGGCCGGGGGCTGGACGAAAGACGGCGTCGTGGCGCTGGGGCTGGCCATCGCGGCAGGGGTGGCCATCAAGGTCCCGGAGCTGTTCGGGGTGCACTGGGGAGGCTCCGACGCAGACGCATTGTTCTACGCCAGGAACGCCAGCTTCTTCGTGCTCCCGTTCCTGGCCGCCTTCTTTGCATGGAAGCGCGCCCTGGAACCCGCTCGGCGCTGGTGGCTTGCGGCCGCATTCGTCGTGGCGGCAATGCCGATGAACCTCTTCCCCTTCAAGCAGGGAGGGTACACCGAACAGCTCGCGCTCATCCATCTCCCTCTCGCACTCTGGCTGGTCCTGGGCGTTGCATACGCCGGTGGACGGTGGCGAGAGCATCACGAACGGATGAACTACGTGCGCTTCTCGGGGGAGGCGTTCATCTACTATGCGCTCATCGCCTTCGGCGGGGGCGTGCTCATGGCGTTCACGATGTTCATCTTCCAGGCCATCGGCCTCAACGCGCAGCGGCTCGTGGCGTCCTGGGTGATGCCCTGTGGAGCCGCGGGAGCCGTGATCGTCGCGGCCTGGCTGGTAGAAGCCAAGCAGAGCGTCATCGAGAACATGGCTCCGGTGCTCACGATGATCTTCACGCCGCTCTTCACCCTCCTGCTGCTGGCGTTCCTCGGCACCATGATGTGGACGGGCAGCGCGATCGACGTGAAGCGAGAGGTGCTCATCGGGTTCGACTTGATGCTTGTCCTCGTGGTGGGACTGCTGCTGTACGCCATCTCGGCGCGGGATGCCGAGAAGGAGCCGGGGCTCTTCGACGCGCTCCAGCTCGTGCTGGTGATCTGCGCGCTACTCGTGGACGGCCTCGCGCTCTGGGCCATCGCGGCGCGGATCACCGAGTTCGGGTTCAGCCCGAACCGGGTCGCCGCCCTCGGCGAGAACATCATCCTGTTGGTGAACCTCGCCTGGTCTGCGGTGCTCTACGCGCGGTTCCTCGGCAGACGTCTCGCCTTCGGGCCCCTCGAGCGGTGGCAGACGTCGTACCTCCCGGTGTACCTGGCCTGGATGTGTGTGGTCGTGGTGATCTTCCCACCGGTCTTCCACTTCCGTTGATCCGGGGGGCTTTCCCGCAAGAATGGTGGCCGCGGCGGAGATACGTCGGGCCGGCGCTTCCTTCAGAAAGCCGCCACGTACCAGCTCAGCTTCGTGGCCTTTCCGCGAGGTGTCCATCCGCTGATCCTCGAGTACCGCATGCGGTAGTACTGCACCAGGTCCGTGCCGGTCGGCAGTGCCGGGCTTGGAGCCAGCTCCACGCGCACGACGGCGTTGCTCAAAGGCCCGCGGACCTCGAGCGAACGGATCGTCACGGACGATGCCTTCAGGAGGGCCGCTCCTCGCTCCGACAGAGATCGGGTCGTGTCGGCGAGGGCGGGTCGGATCAGCTTCCCCTGAATCCATGTTTCGAGCTCGCGGCGTCCGTGCGCGTCGATCTTGGTGCGGGACGTCTTCACCCGCACGACCCCTGCGCCCATCAGGACGGCGACCACGACCGCCGCCTTCCATCCGGTGAGCGTCATGCTCCTGCCAGGCATCGGCTCCTCCCGTGCTCGACTCCGGCCCCCGCGTCTCGGTCGGCCGCGATCCCACAAGCTGCGCGTGAGCACACCCTACACGCCAGGGTCTTTCGAGGGAGGAGCTCTGGAGATCGTCCGCGCCGGAGCGCCTCAACGCTCGATCGGTGCCCTCACCAGGTTGCCCCACTCCGTCCACGAGCCGTCGTAGTTGCGCACCCGGGGAAAACCCAGGAGATGGTGGAGCACGAACCATGTATGGCTGGAGCGCTCGCCGATGCGGCAGTACGCCACGACGTCGTCATCGGCCGACAGCCCCTGTTCTCCTTCGTAGATGGCCTCGAGCTCCTCGCGCCGCTTGAAGGTGGCGTCGTCGTTGGCAGCGCGCTTCCAGGGCACGTTGCCGGCCCCGGGGATGTGGCCGCCTCGCAGCGCACCCTCCTGGGGATAGTCGGGCATGTGGAGGAGCTCGCCGCTGTACTCCTGCGGTGAGCGGACGTCCACCAGCCGCCCTCCCTCCGCCACGTGCTTCATGACGTCGTCCCGGAACGCACGGATCGGCGTGTCGTCACGGTCGACGACGGGGTAGTCGGCGGTCTGTCGGTCCGGGATATCGGTGGTGAGCGGCCGCCCCTCGTCCACCCACTTCTTCCGGCCGCCGTCGACGAGCCGCACGTCCGGGTGCCCGAAGAGCGTGAAGACCCAGAGGGCGTACGCGGCCCACCAGTTGAAGTTGTCGCCGTAGAACACCACCGTGCTGTCCCGCCTGATTCCCTTCTCGGACATGAGCGCGGCGAACGCCTCTCCGTCCAGGTAGTCGCGGGTGAGCGCGTCGTTCAGGTCCATGTGCCAGTCCACCTTCACGGCGCCGGCGATGTGACCCGTGTCGTAGAGCAGCACGTCCTCGTCCGACTCGACCACCACGACGTCGGGATCGTTCAGGTGCTGGGCGAGCCACTCCGTGGATACGAGCATGCTCGGATGGGCGTAGCCCTGGAACCGTGGATCGGGATCGTGGGAAACGGCCATGGGTCCTCCTGCGTCGTCCGCGTCGGCATCCGGCCACCCGCGTCTGCGGGGGCCGGGGGACCCTCCCCTACCCGTGTCACCCGGGACGGTTCGACATGGAACCCCCGGCGGGCGCCGCGGTAGCCCACGCATGAGCCTTCCCGACGCCCTCTCCACGATCGTGGACCGCTTTCGCCGCGCGCCCAAGGAGCTGCGTGCCCAGGCGCTTCTCCAGTATGCGGGCAAGGTCCCTCCCCTGCCCGAGGACATGAAGAGCGACCGCTCCGCGCTCGAGCAGGTACACGAGTGCCAGACCCCCTTCTTCCTCGCCACGCGGGTCGACGGTGACGGAGCCGTCCACCTCTTCTTCGACGCGCCGGCCGAGAGCCCGACCGTCCGGGGATTCGCCGGGATCCTGAGAGAAGGATTGGAGGGTGCCCCGTGGCGGGACGTCGTTGCGGTGTCGCCGGACTTCTACACGGGAATGGGGCTGGAGGCCGTCGTGTCACCGCTGCGGCTTCGTGGCATGGGTGCCATCCTGGCGCGCCTCAAGCGACAGGTGAAGGAGCAGGTGGGCGAGGAAGCCTGACGTCCGAGATTCGGTGCCCCGACAGCCGGCCTACGGACCTCCCGTCACGTAGTAGGCGAGATACGCCTGAACCGTGCGCGGGCCCGTGAGGCTGTGGCCCACCGAGAAGAGCAGCTGGTCGTTGTCGGACGTGTTCAGCACGATCCCGACGTTCGACACGAGGCTGGCCGGCGTGGCTCGATGAGCCGTCTGGTCGTACAGCTCGACCCCCACCTTGGCTCGCGTCGAAACCTGGCGCTGGACGAGCCATCCGAAGTTCCAGTTGTTTCCGTTCACCTTGTCGAAGTCCACGAGATATCCGCCTCCCGCGTCCGTGCTCCACGCTCCGAAGCTCTTCTGGAGCCAGATCGGAAGGAGCAGGTGCACCGCCGGCGTCGCGAGGCCCTTGGCTGAGCTGCCCGCCGGCCACTCGCTCTGGACGAACGTTCCGATCATCGGTCGCCACCGTCCTTCCTTCACGAAACGGACCTTGGCGCCAACCTCGATGTCGCCAAGCCCGTACGCCGTGTGCTCTCCCGGACCGTTCGCGTACGCGAAGGGCACGAGCACGTGGAGCTGCACGCCGGGCATCGGACCGTAGTTTCCCTCGAGTTGCGGGCCGGACCCACCGAGCGCATCGCCGACCTTCGCATACTGGGTCGCCAGATAGAACTCCCAGTGCTGGTACGGAACCGGATCGGGGTCGTCGGTCTGATACGGTGGTCCCGCCTGCGCCGCGGCTCCGCTCGGCACCGAAGACGCAGCGAGCAGCGCGGTCGTCCAGAAGACGCAGGCGATCGCCCGGCGCCCCCATGCCGCGAGAAGCTTCTGGCTACAAGCGCTCATCGAGATCACCTCCGTGGCGACGTCCCGCCGGCCGGATCCATGTCACGTCGCCGGGTCGGACAGGTGCTCGGGCCCATGGCCTTCCAGCACCTCCTCTACGAGCTCGCGGATCCTGCCGCGGGCCTCGTCGCGCGCCTGACGACCCGAATCCGTCGCCGTGTAGTATTTCCGGATCTTCCCTTCGACGAGTCGCTCTTCACGCCGGAGCATGCCTTCACCCTCGAGGCGGTGCAGGATCGGGTAGAGTGTGCCCGGGCTCAGCTCGTAGCCGTGCCGGCGAAGCTCTTCCATCATGGCCAGACCGTAGATCGGCTCCTTGGCGGCATGGTGCAGGATGTGCACCCTGACGAAGCCGAGCAGGAAGTCACGAATCATCGAAGATCGGATCAATAACGGATATCGATAACGAATCTCGATGATAGCGCCGCGATCCGTGGCGTCAAGCGCTGATCGGGCGTGTCCCTCACCCGATGAGGATCAGCTCCTTCTGGGGCTCGCCCATGAACTCGGCGCCCGTGGCCGTCACGAGAACCATCTCCTCGATGGTCACCACTCCCCGGCCGGGAACGGTCAGGCGTGGCTCGATCGTGAAGACCATGTTCTCCTCGATCGGCTCGAAGGGCTTGTTGGCGTACTTCTCCCAGGCCGGCCCCAACAGGGCCGTGCCGTCGTGGGCAAAGCGTCCGACCTGGTGCCCCAGTCCGTGGGGGAACTCCTCGTAGCCCCGGGACACGATGTGCTCCCGCGCGGCGGCATCGACCGCGACGCCCTGGGCGCCCGGCTTCAGGGCCTGCCGTGCCAGCTCGATGGCGGTGACGATGGTGTCGAAGCCCCTCAGTACCTCAGGCGGCGCGGCGCGCTCCCCCTCCTCCAGGAGGTAGAAGGTGCGCTGCATGTCCGACGCGTAGTCCTCGACCTTGAGCCCGAAGTCCATGTTCAGGACATGGCCCCGTTCCACCTTCCGGTCCGTGGGCTGGTAGTGGGCGCCGGCGGTGTCGGGACCCGTGAAGACCGCAGGACAGTGCGCCGGATCCCACGCGAACCCCAGCCCTCTGGACTCGACTTCGCGCGTCATGAAGGCCGCGATCTCCTTTTCGGTCCTGCCCGGCCGGATGAATCCCTCGACCATGGAGAAGATGTCCAGCGTGTGGCCGATGGCCGCCCGCATCCGCGACACCTCCGTGGTGGTCTTCCGGGCTTTCAGGCTGGAGGTGACCTTCTCCGCCGAGACGATCCGATCCTCCAGTCCGATCTCGGAGAGCATCTCCTCCAGAAGGAGGTACATGCCGTGGGTGAGACCGTCGCAGACCTCGCTGGTCCTGGAATAGTTCACCGCGATGGAGGCGGGATCGAGCGCCTTCAGGTAGCCCAGGAGCTCGTCCTTCACCCCCTCCACGTAGCCGGTGACACGGCCCCAGACGCCCAGCTCTTCGACGGTCCGCTTCTCCATCTGGCCCACGATGGCGTGCGTCTCGCCGGAGCGGGTGATGATGAACGCCGAGTGCCAGGTCATGTCGGCGGGACAGAGATAGTCCATCATGGGATCGCGCATCATCCCGCTTTCCCGGACGAACGTGATCCAGCAGTCGATGCCGTGCTCGTCCAGGATCGCGACGGCCTGAGCCACCTTCTCGCGGATCAGCGTGGCGTCGTTCATGCCACCTGCCCCTCCGGCCCGTCGGTCCCCGCTTCGTCCCACGGCCCTTCGCTCACCGCCGACAGCTTCTTCATGGTCGGAATCAGCGCCGCGGCGATGACGGTGCAGACCACGGCCACGATGCCCAGCTTGATGAAGAGGTTCGTATAGAGCGGCAGCGTCTGGACGGGATTCGTCACGTCCTTGGGCACGCTCGCGTACGTGGCCACGTAGCTCCCCAGGTACTGCGAGATCCCGGTGGCGAGGAACCAGACGCCCATGATGAACCCACGCAGCGAGGGGCCGACGTAGCGCGCGACGACCGCGAGGCCCAGACCGCTGATGAGGAGCTCCGCCAGCGACTGGAATCCGTACCCACCGATCATCCACCAGAACGAGACCTTGCCCTCGTGGGCGAAGTGGCCGCTGAAGCCGTAGATGAAGAACCCGATGCTCAGGACCGCGAAGCCCATCGCGAACTTCGTGGAGATGTGGAAGTCTCCGCCCTTGCCCTTGCCGAGGCGCGTGTAGAGCCAGGCGAGCCCCGGGCTCAGGATGAAGATCCAGATCGGGTTCAGCGCCTGGACCTGCCCCGCGGGCACATGGTACCCGAAGAAGTCGAGGTTGACGTTGCGCAGCGAGAAGAGCGTGAGCGACGTCGGCATCTGCTGATAGAAGAGGAAGAAGAGCATGCCGAGGCCCGTCAGGATCAGCACGGCGATGAGACCTTTGCGCTCCCGCTCACTCCCCTTTCGCATCATGATGCCGAAGATGGCGAGCATGGTCACGAACCCGAGGAAGACCGTTCCCCGCGCGACGGTGCGGTTTTGGATGATGAACGTCACGAGCACGATGCCGACGGCGATTCCGACGAGGACCGTGACGAGGCGCTTCACGTTGAGCGGCTGGAAGTCGGGCTCGGAGCCCACGTGCTGGAGAGAGCGCCTCATCATGAAGTAGTTGAGGAGGCCGACGAGGAGCCCGGCCGCGGAGACCGCGAACGCGGTGTGCCATCCGAACTTGATCGCGATGAGCGGCGTGGCGATCTGAGACGCGGTCGCGCCGATGTTGACCGCCATGTAGTACATGGTGAACGCGCTGTCGATCTTCGCGGAATCGCCCTCGTAGAGCTGGGAGATCATGTTGGCGGGGTTCGCCTTGAAGATGCCGCCCCCGACCGCCACGAAGCCCAGCGCCGGAAAGAGGAGCCCGGGATGGTTAGGGATCGCGAGCCCGACGTATCCGAGGGCGAGGATCACCGCGCCGAGGACCATGGTGCGGCGGCTCCCCAGGAGCTTGTCGCCGATCCAGCCGCCGATCGCAGGAACGGTGTAGGCGAGCGCCGCGAAGGCGCCGAAGGTGAGGTTGGCACGGTCGTCGGTATAGCCGAGCTTCTGTACCATGAAGAGCACGACGACGGCCGTCATGCCGTAGTACCCGAACCTCTCCCACATCTCGATGAGGAAGAGGGTCGTGAAACCCCTCGCGCGCGAGGGCCTCTGCGCCTCTGTCGTCATGTTCGTTTCCTCGGGTCCCTGAGTTGTCGGCGGCCAGGAGGGTCCCTCATTATCCGCTTTGGAACACTGCGGCGCCACCACGCGAAGACCAACTCATTTTGGGGAGCTCGTCATGCATGCCTTCGATGACCCGTCCGTCGTCCTGAGCCGAACCCGCATCGTGGAGCGTTTGCTCGATTACGTGCGCTTCGATACCCAGTCGGACGAAACGAGCGACACGTGCCCGAGCACCGCCAAGCAGCTCGAGCTGGGACGCCGGCTGGTGGACGAGCTGAAGGAGCTGGGCCTCCAGGGCGTGGGCGAGGACGAGGTCACCATGGACGAGAACGGCTACGTTCTGGCGGAGCTGCCGGGCACGTCCCCTGGAATCGTGGGCCTCTGCGCGCACATGGACACCGCGCCCGCGTTCAGCGGTGCCGGGGTGAGCCCGCAGATGGTAGAGGACTACGACGGCGGCACCATCGACGTCGGGCACGGGGTGGTCCTGGATCCTTCCGACACGCCCGAGCTGGAGGAGTGCGTCGGCGACACGATCGTCACGACCGACGGCAGCACGCTCCTGGGCGCCGACGACAAATCCGGCATCGCGGCCATCATGGGCGCGCTCGAGATCCTGATGCAGGAGCCGGAGATCGAGCGGCCGACGATTCGCGTGTGCTTCAACCCCGACGAGGAGATCGGACGCGGCGCCGACCGCTTCCCCATGGAGCGCTTCGGCTGTCCCGTCGCCTTCACCGTCGACGGGAGCTTCACGGGAGAGATCAACGTCGAGACGTTCTCGGCCGACAAGGCCGTGCTCACGTTCACGGGCGTCTCGGTCCACCCCGGCACGGCCCGCGGCAAGATGGTCAACGCCCTCACCTGGATGGGGAAGCTCCTCGACCGGCTGCCCATGGGCGAAGCGCCCGAGTGCACGGACGGGCGAGAAGGCTTCTACCACCCGTTCGTGGCGTCGGGCGACGCGGCCTCGTGCACGCTTCAGCTCATCCTGCGCGACTTCGACACGGAGGTTCTGGAGGAGCGCGGCCGCAGGCTGGAGCGGATGTGCGCCGGGCTGATGGCCGAGGAGCCCGACCTCGACGTGAAGGTCGAGATCACGAAGCAGTACCGGAACATGTACGACGTGCTCAGCCGGCATCCGGACGTGGCCGACAAGCTGGACGCGGCGGTCCGAGCCGCCGGGATCGAGCCGAGGCTCGAGCCCATCCGCGGCGGCACGGACGGATCACGGCTCACCGAGCTCGGAATGCCCACGCCCAACATCTTCGCGGGAGGCGTCAACTTCCACGGGCCCTCGGAGTGGATCTCGACCCGGGTGCTGGCGCAGTCGGCGTGCACGATCCTCAACCTGGTCCAGCTGTTCGCGACTTCGGACTAACGCGGATCCTCCGGCGCGGCTCTCGACGAAGGAGGGGCCGGCCGTGCGCGCTGAGGCAACAGGAGGTCCTCGAGGAAGTACGCGGAGAGCTCCGCGCGCCCGGCGAGCCCCGCCTTGCGGTACAGAGCGGCCGAATGCTGACGGACCGTGTTGGGGCTCCGGTCCGTCTGCTTGGCGATCGCCTTGTGGCTGTGCCCCTTGAGAAGAAGGAGCGCGATCTCCCGCTCGGCCGGTGTCAGCCCCCACTCGGAGAACTGGCCGTCGATGGCGCGGCCCAGTCCGTCGAGGGCCTCCTGGGCGCTCATCCGCCACCGATCGCGTTCTTCCTTCCGCGCCTCCAGCGAGCGCCGCAGATCATCGACCGAGCGGGCACTCCGCCACCAGCCCAGCCAGAGCGTGGTAGCCATGAGCAGCGCCCCCACAATGAGGAGCGTCTCGAGGAACACGTGCGGGCTCAGCCACTTCGTGGGCCGGTCCATGGCCAGGTCGGCCACGCCGCCGACGATGATGGAGGCCAGCGCCACCACCAGGATCAGCTTCAGGCGACCACCGTTCTCATCGTCCATAGGTCATCCCACACGTGTGCGGGTGCCGCTCCGGAAGCCGTTGTGCCGCAATGACTCGAACACCTGTGCGATTGGACGGGCACGCGCGGCGACCCACGTTCGGGGCAACTCGTTCCCTGGAGGCGCCATGCTGCCGGAACCGCTCCACCCCGCCATCGTCCACTTCCCGCTGGTCCTCATGTTTCTCCTCCCAATCTCCGCGCTGGGCGCTTTGTGGGCAATTCGACGCGGCGCCGGGCTGCGGCGTGCCTGGGCGGTTCCCGTGGCGGTGGCGGTCGCGCTTTCGCTTTCGGCATGGCTCGCGCTGGAGACGGGACAAGGCGAAGGCGAGCGTGTGGAGTCCGTTGTGTCGGAGAGCGCGGTCGAGGGACACGAGGAGGCGGCCGAGCGCTTCCTGCTCTTCAGCGGCCTGACCGGCCTCGTGGTCATCGTCGGCCTCGCACGGGGAACCGTCGGCACGGCGGCCCGACTGCTCGGCACCGTGGGCTCGCTCGCCCTGATCCTGGCCGGCGTGCAGGTCGGAGCGAAGGGTGGTGATCTCGTCTACCGGCATGGCGCAGCCAGTGCGTACGTGCAGCCGGGTGGCCCGGCTGGACAGCCGCTGCAGCCCGGCACCCGCGAAGGCCGGGGAGACCGCGACGGCGAAGGTGGGTGACGCCCAAGGGTCGGTACGCCGGCCAACGCGTTGACCATGCGAGGCTGATGAGCCGCGGGTATAATCACATCGGCCCTGAGGAAATCACCGAGGTCCCGCGACGAGGTGCGCGGTGCGGGTCCGGAGGGCCAGAGAGCTTTCCGCGCCCGACTCCGGAGCACGCCCATGCAGCCCAAGTCCTTGTTCGTCCTGACGCTCCTGTCGCTCGCGGCCTTCCTCGGTCCCTTCGCGGCCCCCGCTTTGGCGCAACGATCCGGGCCCGCCCAGGTGAAGACCCAGGCGCCGGGCTACTACCGGATGAGGCTCGGGGATTTCGAGATCACCGCCCTGAACGACGGTGCGTTCCCGATTCATATCGACTCGCTCATGAGCAAGCCCGAGCTCGTGCGTGACGTTCTGGCCCGGGATCACGAACGCCTGCCGCTGGAAACGTCGGTCAACGCCTTCCTCGTCAACACGGGCACGCGCCTCGTCCTGATCGACACCGGCACCGGTACCCGGCCGGCTGCAGCCACCGGTCGGCTCCTCCAGAACCTGCGGGCGGCCGGCTATCGCCCGGACCAGGTCGATGCGGTGCTGCTCACCCACATGCACGGAGATCATGAAGGGGGGCTCACCACGGACGGCCATCGGGTGTTCGCCAATGCCGTGGTCTACGTGAACAAGCGCGAACTGACGTTCTGGCTGAACCCGACCGGCCCCAAGTACACGGCGAAGCAACGAAAGAGTATCAGTGAGGCGCAGCACCGCACGATGGATCCCTACATGAAGGCGGGACGCGTGAAGACGTTCTCCGGCGCGACCGAGCTCTTTCCGGGCATCCATTCGGTGCCGGCCTACGGCCACACGCCGGGTCACACCGCCTACATGGTCGAGAGCCAGGGCAAGCGGCTGCTCCTCTGGGGCGACATCGTTCACTGCGCCGAGGTGCAGTTCGCGCATCCCGACGTGACCATCGCATACGATTCCGACCCGGCCGAGGCCGAGGCGACCCGCCTGAAGCTGATGGCGCAAGCCGCGTCGCAAGGCTACCTGGTCGGCGGCGCCCACATCTCCTTCCCCGGCCTGGGTCACATCCGCGCCGACAAGGACGGCTACAGCTGGATTCCGGTGCCCTACCGCCCGTTGCCGTAAAGCGGTCGGGGGCCTCGGTTCGATTACACCTCCGTGTCACCACCCTTGCTCGATCGTCTCATGGGACGCTGAGAACGGGACGATGGAACGCTCACGATAGGGCACCAGGGGTTCCGCCGGAGAACTTTGTACGACCGGCCTGGCCTATCGCCCTGGCCGGTACCGCCGCGTCGTAGCTACGGCGTGGCGGTCGTTCTCTCGGAACCAACGGAGACCCCATGTCCAAGCCTCCCATTGGACGGAGCGCGATCCTGGCCTGCCTGGCTCTGGCGGCCCTGGTGCTGGTCGCAGGGTGCACGACCACCGCGTCGCCGACCGCGCCCCTCGAAGCCACCCAACCGAAGGAGTCCCCCGGTATCCCCAGCTCGGTGCTGAACGACCCGGTCTACCGGGACGCTACCCGAGCGCTCCAGCTGGACCCCCAGGATTCGGTGGCCCAGTCCATCGTCTACCTCATGACCTACGACTTCCACCATCCGAAGGAGACCGCCCGATGAACGTCCGATCCATGTCCCTTCCGATCCAGTTGGG
>JBJKRT010000057.1:0-40635 GCA_046704545.1 Longimicrobiales bacterium | reverse complement strand
CCGCCGTCCCGTGGAGGTGACCGGCTCCGACTACGCCGTGGAGTGCCACCGCATCATCCTCGCTCTGGGACAGTCGCCGGACGTGGCGGTCTTCCCCGAGGGCACCGAGGTGCGGGAGGGAGCCGAGCTGCTGGGCGTCCTGGAGACTCCGGTCTACGCCGTGGGCGACCTGGCCACCAACGACGGGACGGTGGCCGCGGCCATCGGCAGCGGCAGGCGGGCGGCGCTGCACATCCACCAGACTCTCACCGGCGAGGTCGTGGTGGAGGACGCCCAGGCCCGGGTGCGCTCCGACGTGGACGTCTGGCACGACGAGGTCATCAAGAGCGACGCCCTGAGGATGCACCTCTTCGAGCGGCAGGGCGCTACGGCGGGCGCGGCCGTCGCTCCCCAGCGCAGGCGCAGCACCTTCGACGAGATCCACGCGGGTCTTCCCGACACCGCCGAAGCCCAGCGCTGTCTCTCGTGCGGCGTGTGCAACGAGTGCGACATCTGCGTGACGTACTGCCCCGAAGGTGTGCTCCAGCGAGAGGGCGGCGAAATGGTGTTCGACTACGCGTACTGCAAGGGGTGCGGCATCTGTGTCGCTGAATGCCCCCGCGGCGTGCTCTACATGAGCCACCTGTGAGCCCGAAGGGAGAAACGAAATGCCGATCGAGGTCGTGACGGGCAACCACGCCGCCGGGTATGCGCTGGCGGCAGCCGGCGAAGCGAACCGGGGCGCGAGGGGGGCGGTGTGTGGGATCTATCCCATCACTCCCCAGACGGAGATCGTGGAGTACGTGGCCGCGTTTCCGTTCACGAAGGGACGCATCGTACCTGTGGAGAGCGAGCATTCAGCGATGGGTGTGGCGATGGGCGGGTCGCTGTCGGGCGCCCGGGCCTTCACGGCCAGCTCGTCGAACGGGCTCGCGTACATGACGGAGAACATCGCGGTGGCGGGCTTCTACCGTCTGCCCATCGTGATGGTCGCGGTCAACCGCACCCTGGGCCCTCCGTGGAACATCTGGGCGGACCAGGGCGACACGCTCATGCTGCGCGACTTCCCCTGGGTGCAGCTGTACTGCTCGAACAACCAGGAAGTGACGGACGCGACGCTGTTGGCCTTCCGGATGGCGGAGGATCCGCGCGTGCTGCTCCCGGTCATGGTGTGCCTGGACGCGTTCATCGTGTCGCACACCCAGGGCGAGACGGATCTGCCCGATCAGGAGAAGGTCGATGCGTACCTGCCCGATCTGGATCTCCCGCATCGGATGGACACCGACGATCCTCGCACCATGGGGGGACTCGTCTGGCCGGACGTGACGGTTTCGCAGAGGATCGAGATTCAGGAGGCGATGGCGCGGGTGCCGGAGGTCTACGAGGAGTGCCGGATCGCGTTCCGCGACACGTTCGGGCGAGATCCCGGGGGGGCCATCGAGACGTTCGAGGTGGAGGACGCCGAGCACATCCTCATCGCATCGGCCACGGTGGCGACCACCGCCAGGAAGGTCGTGGAGCGCCGCCGCGCCGCCGGTGAGCGCGTGGGCCTCATCAAGATGCGCATGTTCCGCCCGTTTCCCGAGCAGGAGCTCCGTGATGCGTGCAGATCGGCGTCGCGCGTCGGCGTGCTCGACCGCGACTACGCCGCCGGCATGGGAGGGGTGTGGTGGCAGGACACGCGGGCGGCCTTCCAGGGCCATCGCGACGACCTGCTCGTTCAGGACTACCTGACGGGCGTGGGCGGTGGGGACGTGACGCCGGAGCTGGTGGAGGAGGCGCTGGACGACCTCGGGAGCCGGCTGAGCGCCGGTCCCCCCGTCTGGGCAGGAGTCAGAACCGAGGAGGAGACGGCGGTATGAGCACGGTCATCGAGGACAAGGTCGGAACCCGCTCCTTCAGAACAGTGCCGGAGATCCCGCGCGGGCAGGGGTGGCTGCTGCGGGCCGGCAACACGAACTGCGGCGGATGCGGCATGAGCGTGGGGCTCATCATGCTCGGGCGCGCACTCGCCGAAGCCCAGGAGACGGCCATGCTGGTGGTTCCGGCGAGCTGCTCCGCGGTCACGGCGGGGGCGTTCCCGACGACCAGCTACGGGGTGCCCATGGTCAACACCACGTTCGCCTCCGCGGCGGCCGTCGCCTCGGGTCTGGCGGCGGTGCGCACGCTCAACGACGAGCCGGAGCACGTGGTCTGCTGGGCCGGAGACGGCGGCACCTACGATATCGGCATGGCGACGTTGTCCGGGGCGGCCGAGCGCAACGAGGACATCGTCTACGTCTGCTACGACAACGAGATCTACGGCAACACGGGCGGGCAGCGCTCGTCGGCGACGCCTGCTGCGGCGCGTACCGCGACCACCCCGCTCGGTAAGCCCGAGGCGAAGAAGGACATCATCGCCATCATGGCGGCCCATCGGATTCCGTACGCCGCCACGCTTTCGATTGCACATCCGGTGGACTTCCGGCGCAAGATCCGGACGGCGCTCTCACTCCGCGGGATGCGGTTTCTGCTCATGCACTCCCCCTGTCCGACGGGGTGGAAGTCCGAGCCGGGTGACAGCGTCGATCTCGTGCGCTCCGCGGTGTCGTCGGGGCTCTTTCCGCTGTACGAGGTCTTCGACGGCGCACGCTACCGCATCAACGTGGAGCCCTCGTGGTCCGATATGGAGGAGTACTTCGGACGTCAGCGCCGGTTCGCCACGGAAGAGCTGAATCCGGACCTTGCGCGCAGGGTGGCGCGCGAGCGATTCGAGCGTCTGCGCTTTCTGGCGGATGCTTTTCCGGTATCCGGATGATTCGCACCCACACGAATGTCCTTTTCACCGCCCCCGGAGAGAGTCTATACTAGAGGCCGCTGTTCGGCAGGGTCCTGAGCGGGGCACCCTCGCCACCCTCCCCCCAACGACTCCCCACGGAGGTTCACTCGATGAAGAAAAGCGCCCTCACGTTCGCAGCGGTCTGCCTGTTGGCGATTCCGGGTGCGGCTACGGCCCAGGGCTTCGGGATCGACGCACGCGCGGGCACGCTGGGTGCCGGAGTGGAGGCGGCGATCGGCCTCTCCAACCGCGTGGTGCTTCGGGGTGGGATCGGCCTGCTCCCGCTCAAGCCGACCATGACGGTCAAGGACATCAACTACACCCTGACGATGCCGAAGACGTGGTACAACATCGGCCTGGACCTCTACGTCGCGGGGCCGATGCGCATCGGGGTGGGCATGCTCTTCAAGCCGGACAATCCGGTCGTGGACGGGAAGATCTCCGGGACGAAGAGCGTCACGATCGGAAACCAGACCTATACGTCGAGCCAGGTGTCGAACCTGCACGGGACGTTCGACGCCAAGAAATCGGCGCCGTACGCCTTGATCGGCTTCGGTAAGCAGACGGCGTCGGGCGTGGGCCTGTTCCTCGATCTCGGAGCGGCCTTCATCGGGGAGCCGAAGGTGTCGCTGACGGCCACTGGCGACCCGACGGTGGTGAATTCGTCCGAGTTCCAGACTCAGCTCCGGAGCGAGCAGACGGACATCCAGAACAAGGCGACGTACCTGAAGATCTGGCCGATCCTCAACCTGGGCGTCCGGATCGGGCTCTGACGCCGGGGAGGGCGGCGGCGCCGAGCGCGCCGTCGTCCTCCGGTCCCGGGCGTCTGGATCAGGACAGGGCCTGCTGAATCGCCTCGAGCAGCTCAGGGACCTCGAACGGCTTCCCCAGGAAGGGCTCTCCGTCGGCTTCCAGCTGGCGGCGGAACGAACCGGGTGTGGAGTACCCCGATGTGTACAGGACCCGCAGGCCCGGGCGTCGGGCCAAAAGGGTGTTGGCCGCCTCGCGGCCGCCCAGGCCGGGGAGCACCAGGTCGCACAGCACCAGGTGGATGGGGTCCGGGAAGCTCTCGAGGATCTCGAGCGCCTCATGGGCGTTCGCCGCTTCCAGCACTTCGAAGTCGTAGAGCTTCAGGATTTTTCGGACCGATGCGCGGATGCTCTCGTCGTCGTCGAGGACGAGGATCGTGCGTCCTTCGCCTTCGATCCTCTGTCGGGCAGTGTCCTGATCGCTCATCGTCTCGCCTCCTGTGATGCGACATGGGATCCGGCAGCAGTCACCTCGGGAGGCCCGGATCCTCGGCGGACAAGATAGGGACGGTGGGCCGATGAAGCAGCAGTTGTCGTTTCAGGTGGTGCGCCCCGAGCGCGCATGGTGCGTGCTCGTGTTCGCGCATGGTGCGGGCGCCGGCATGCATCACCCCTTCATGGAAGGGGTGGCCGAGCGTCTGGCCCACCGTGGCGTCGCTACGCTGCGCTACGAGTTCCCGTACATGGCCAGGGGCTCGAAGGCGCCGGACCGCCCGCCCGTGCTCCTCGAGACGGTGCGGGCCGCGGTGGCGCAATGCGGGGAGGCCGCTCCGGACCTGCCGGCGCTCGCCGGCGGAAAATCGATGGGCGGACGGATGACCTCGACGGCCGCCGTCGAGGGCGGTCTGCCCGGCGTGCGAGGTCTCGCCTTCTTCGGTTTTCCGCTCCATGCCGCAGGACGCCCGTCGGCGCAGCGGGGTGCCCACCTCTCCGACGTGGGACTCCCGATGCTCTTCCTTCAGGGTACGCGGGACAAGCTGGCCGACCTCGAGCTGCTCGAGCCCCTGATCGACTCCATCCGGCCACGACCGGATCTGCACGTGGTGGAGGGAGCGGACCACGGCTTCCACGTTCTCAAGCGTTCGGGGCGTACCGACGCGGAGGTGCTGGACGTGTTGTGCGACACCTTCGCGGGATGGGCCGAGGGGATCATCGGTCGCACGAATCGGTGACGAAGTCCTCGGCGAGCACGGCGTCCAGGCTCGACACGAGCCGTTCGCCGTCGTCGGATGAGAACGGCAGTGGCGGCTTGATCTTGAGCACGTTGTGCTCGGGCCCGTCGGTGCTCAGGAGGATCCCTCTGGTCTTCATCCGCTCGACGACGTAGCGGGCAACCTCGGGGGCCGGCGTACGCGCGCTCCTGTTCCGAACGAGCTCGACACCCAGGAAGAGCCCGAGACCGCGCACGTCTCCGACGGCGGCGTGACGCGTTCCGAGCTCGGCCAGCGCGGATCGCAGCGCGCCACCGACCCGGGCTGCGTGCTCCTGGAGTCGCTCCCGCTCGAGTACGTCGAGCACTGCGGAGCCGATGGCCGCCGACACCGGATTGCCCCCGAACGTGCTGAAGAACTCCATACCGTTGGCGAAGGCATGTGCGATGTCCGGGGTGGTGACGACCGCTCCGATCGGATGGCCGTTTCCCATCGGCTTGCCGAGCGTGACGATGTCCGGCACGACCCCCTGGGTCTCGAATCCCCAGACGTGCGTCCCGACCCGTCCGAAGCCGACCTGGACCTCGTCGGCGATGCACACCGCTCCGGCTTCGCGGGCCTGGAAGTAGGCCCGTCCTAGATAACCCGAAGGCAACTCGATCTGACCGCCGCACGACGGAAGGCTCTCACACAGGAACGCGGCCGGGCGATGCCCGGCCACCGCGAGCTCCTCGAGCGCGTCGCCTACGTACTCGGCGTAGCGTCCGGATGGATCGGCTTCGGCGTCTCCCGACCGATAGCGTCCACGGTACAGGTCCGGCAGCGGCACCGTGCGCACCCACGGGGGCGGTCCCTCGCCGCCCGGCCCCGCGAACTTGTAGTGGCTCACGTCCACGAGCCTTCCGGTGTGGCCGTGATACGCACCTTCGAGCGCCACGACGCCCGACCCGCCGGTCCGCGCGTGTGCGAGGCGCAGGGCCAGCTCATTGGCTTCGCTGCCCGAGTTGACGAAGAAGCACACGCCCAACGGGTCCGGGAAGAGCGCTGCGAGGCGCTCGGCGTATGCGACCACCTCTTCGTGCAGATAGCGGGTGTTCGTGTTCAGCACCGCCATCTGCCGCTGTCCGGCGCGCACGACGTGCGGGTGCTCGTGACCCACGTGCGCCACGTTGTTCACGCAGTCCAGGTACGAACGGCCGAGGTCGTCGAACAGGTGGGCCCCCCGTCCCCGAACGACGTGGATGGGCGTCTCGTACGACAGGCTCAAGCTCGGTCCGAGCACGCCCGCCCGCCGGGTGCGGAGCTCGCTCGTCTCGCGATAGCGATCGCCCTCCGGGAGCCTGAGGAGCAGGTCGGGATCGGGGCAAAGCGAGCACCAAACGGCCCGTTCACGGGGCGCCGCCACGCCGGGGAACTCTCCCTGCCGATCGAGCAGGTCGGCGATGATCTGGAAGTGGAGGTGTGGTGGCCAGTCGCCGTTCTCCGGATAGGGGCCGACGCGGGCGATCGGTGCTCCGGCGCGCACGGACGCTCCGGCTTCGAGATCGAGCACCGAAGCTCGCTCGAGGTGACCGTAGAGGGTCCAGAACGGACCGTCGGGTCCCTCGTGCTCGAGGATGACCGTAGGCCCGTAGTCGAGTCGCTGCGCGTTGTCCCGCACGCTGAGAACCGTACCGGACAAGGGCGCGCATACCTGGGTGCCCGGGTCCACGAAGAGGTCTACGCCGAGATGGACGGTACGTCGCTCGGGGTGCTCCCCGCCGGGGGCGTCGAACGCCTCCGTCAGGTAGAATCCCCTCGGCTCGTCGTAGCGTCCGACACCCACCCGTGCGCCCGTCTCTTCGATGGCGTCGGTGATGCGCCGGGTGAATGCCCGGGTGTCGTCCGTGTCGCGGCCCGTGAGCAGAGGGCTCCCGACGCTGAGGTCGAGCAGCGTCATCTCGCCGACGTTCGGAGCGGGCGAGAGAACGGGCCGGGGCTCGCGTCCCTCGAGCCAGCGCACCAGCTCCGGCGCCCGTGCACAGGGAGGATAGCCACACGCCTCGCGCAGGCGTCCGGTCGCGACGCGGCCGTGGACCCCTTCGAGCGTCTCGAGCGTCGCCCAGGCCGGTGCTTCCGACACCTGCAGGTAGTCGTCGACCTCTCCGTCGGCGCGCCGCAAGGCGGTAATCGAGACGCTGGCCGCCAGGCGCGCGCGCGCCCGGGGCCACAGGAGGTCGACCACCTCAGGCACGAGCGGGCGGGCCCGGTGGTATCCGGCGACCACGTGGGCGGCCGAAGCTACCGGGTCGGGCGTGTCGAGAATCGTGTAGGCGAGTGCGACGGCGAGGTCGAAGATCGCCGGGGCACGGTGTGCGTCTCCGAAGTCGAGCAGTCCCGTGACGGTCCGCGCTCCTTGGACGGGAGGCGAGACCAGCACGTTGTGGTCGTTCACGTCGCCGTGAACGAGCTGGACGTGGAGATCCTTCGAGGCGACGCTCGCGGTCGTGAAGCCCGCGAGCGCGTGCTCGAGCAGCGCCCGTCTTCGGCTGTCCGTCACGATCGCGATGCCACGCGCGATCATGTCTCCGGCCGCTTCGAGCGCCCAGGCGAACCCGGGACGGTCCGGGACGCCACCCGGGTAGTCGGCCAGCAGCCCGTCGAGTGCTCCCAGGCGCCGGCCCACGTCCTCGAGGAGAGACGGCGGCCGGGGCCGAGCTCGCGCGAGCACGGTGCCGGGTAGATGCTCCAGCAGGCGTACGCGCAAAGGCCGACCGCCCGGTCCGGTCGCTCGCGCGATGAGCCGCCCGTCTCGGTCCTCCGTGAGGCGGGGTATAGGGGGGACGCCGTCCTGGTTCGCCAGCCAGGACATGAGGTCGCACTCGAAAGCCAGGACCGCTTCGTTCTCTTCCGGCGAGGACACCTTGAGCACGTGGCGGAGTCCGCCCTCCTCCTCCAGGAGGAAGTTGGCGTCTCGCTCTCCGGGCAGGGGCGATGCGACGGCCGTGATCCCGAAGTGCTCTTTCGCCATGGCTGTGGCGGTGGAGGCGTCCACGCTCGGTCTGGACTGCAGGGAGATCATCGCCGCGAACGTCCGATGTCGGTTGTGCGGATTGGCAGGGCCTGGCTCACCACTTCCCGGGACAGTAAGCTCCTCAGCGTCGGACGCATAGGGAAGGCTTTCTGGCGTCCGTTCTTCTCCCATCGACGGAGCCAGCTTCATGACCCTCCCGGCCCTCCGCCCGTCCGGCCGTCATGCACGCGCCCTCGGGGTATTCGTTCTTCTGGCGGCCGTGTGCCTCGCCGTGCCGGCGGGTGCCACGGCGCAGATCCCGCACAAGTTCAAGAACCTGAAGGTCCTGCCGAAGGACATCAGCCGACGGGAGCTCATCGCGACCATGCGCGGCTTCGCGGACGGGCTCGGTGTCCGCTGCTCCGCGTGCCACGTGCGGAAGGCGGGCGAGCCTCGGCCCTCCTTCGACTTCGCCTCCGACAAGAAGGCCATGAAGCGCGATGCCCGTGTCATGCTGCGCATGGTCCGGGCGATCAACGGAAGCTACCTGCCGAAGCTGCCGCAGCGCGACACCCCCAACGTGGCCGTGACGTGCAAGACGTGCCACCGAGGGGTGCGCCGTCCCGAGCCGATCGGTCAGATCGTGGACGAGACGATCCGGCACGAGGGGCTGGATTCCGCCGTCGCGCGCTATCGTGCGCTACGCAAGGACTACTACGGAGCTTCGTCCTACGATTTCACCGACAGGCCGCTCCTCCGACTCGCGGAGCGACTGGCCCGGAACAAGCAGCCCGACGACGCGCTTCGGCTGCTGCAGCTCGCGATCGAGTACAATCCCCGCTCCGCCCTGAGCTACTTCACGATCGGGACCATCCGCGAAGGCCAGGGCGAGAAGCAGGACGCCATCGATGCCTACAAGAAGACACTCCAGCTGGCGCCCCGCTTCCGACCCGCACGCGAGCGCCTGGACAGTCTGGGAGGGGGATGATCGCGGGCGTGCGGCCCGCCGTGGGTCACATGCGCTCGATCACGAACGTGTAGCGGTCACCCAGCGTGTAGTGCGCCATGCTGCCACCCAGGAGGTGTGCCACCTCCTGACCGAGCGCGCGGTTGTCCGTCACGATCGAGATACCCAACAGAACGCCGGTATTCGGATGCTGGGGGAGTCCGTTGGGAAGCTCCCAGTTCTCCCAGTCCAGCCGGTACCCCTGACGCACGAAGCTGAAGCCGTCCGGCAGGTAGGGAGCCAGCCCGTCGGGAACGACGCCCGTGTAGCTGTCGGACGGCCACGCGAGATGGTCCGCGTGGTAGTTGTCCACGGCCACCCGAACCGTCTCGAAGTCGCCGATCACCGAGGCCGCCTCGGCCTTGAGCACGGCTTTGTGGAGGTCGGGAACCGACATGCGCACGAGCGTCCCCATGATGGCGGTCACGGTCAGCAGCTCCACCACCGTGAAGCCGGTTCGCTCGCGCGCCGCCGTGGACGCTCGACCGGACAGTCGCCGGAGCAAGGTCGGAAGCTTCACCGCCGCGGCCTCGTCCGGTGGTCGTCCAGAACGTTCGCCGCCGATCCGACGAAGGCCAGGGGCGAGTTCTCCGAATCGTACTCGAGGCGAACGCGGTCGGAGTGCCCCAGGAGCTCGTAGAACCGGTTGTCCTTGCGGTGGTAGCGAATGCCCGGGAACGGCGGTCCCGCCTCGGGCAGCACGTAGGGGAGGCGACCACGTTCCTTCTTGTATGCTTCGATCTTCTGCGACTGCAGGAACATATCCACCCGAAGCGCCCGGGTTTCTTCGGTGAGCGTAGGTTGGCGTGGCGGCGAGACGTTGAGCCAGGAGGGAGAGCCGATCCAGACGTAGGCCATGCCGACCCACGCCGCGACCAGCACACCCCGGCGGACACGGGTGTGCCTGAGGCGCCGGGCCTCGGCCTGCTGCGCCGCTTCCGCACGTTCGGACTGATCTCGCAGGACGGCCGCGAGTGCACGAGCGCGGTCCTGCTCCTCGCTCATCTCGTCGCGGAGATCGTCCGGCGCGGCGTCGTCCTCGCGGGCGTCTGGGGGGTCAGCGCTCGGATCTGGCATACAGGTTGTTGAGCTGCGGGGGGTCGCCGAGATGGGCAGCGACATCTATCTGTTTCCTAATTTAGGAACGACTCCCACAGCGACCCAAGGGTTTCTTGATCGTTCGGCGCGCGGGCGGCGTGGTCGCAGCTACCGGCTCAGCGCGCTGTTCGGCCTGAAGGGCTTGCCCCGCCCGCCGTGGAATCGGGGCGGGAGACGATCAGGGTCCAACTGCTGTCGCGAGCGAAGGACATGCGTTGCCCGTAGCGATCGAGCAGTGCCGCAAGAAGCGACGAATCGTGGGTGTCGATCGTGAGGCCGGCCAGTGTGCCCACCCTGAATCGGGCGGACCGCACGGAGTCCTCCGGGGTGGGGTGGGGTTCGTTTCCGGATTCCCGTCTCACGGCCCGCCACCGATTCCACTGCAGCCGATAGCCGGGTCCCTCAAACGTCACCCCGTCTCCGATGAGCCCCGCCAACGCCTTCGGTACCGTCCCGGAAGCCGACGTGGAGGGCCAACTGCCGTGCTCTCGGTGGTATCGCTCCGCCGCGGCCCGAATGGCGTCGACGTTGTGCGTGACGGCGTTCACGCGACGTTCGAACGCGAACCAGCGTATCGTCGGGTACGCGAGGGCGAGCACGAGGGCAACGCCCGCCGCAGCCAGGAGAACGTTCGGCAGTGCCGCCCCGTGGAGGCGACCCCGCCCATCGACACGGATCACCGGGGATCGGCCGCTAGGGCCCAGCCCGCGGCGGCCATGGCGAAGCCGGGCGCAGGATGAGCCGAGTCGTACACGAGATTCGATCCGTTCGGGCGGCGTGTGACGAGTTGATACACCCGGTTGTTCGATCGAATGAAGACCACCCCCGGGATCCGGTCGGGAAGCTCTTCCAGGGACGCCGGAAGGTGTCCTCGCATCAGGCGGAAGGCTTCGATCTGCTGGGCTTCCAGGTAGAGGGTGGCCCGGGCTCCCTGGGCCAGGTCCGACTGCCGAAGCTCGGGGCGTGCGCCGGGCGTGAGCACGGAAGGCGGAAAGGCCGCCACCACGGCCGCGAGGAGGAGAAGCACAAGCGCGAGCGGAGTCTTCCACCGGCCCGTGGGTTGCACCTGCTCGCTGGGCTGCCGGAAGGCTTCGTCCTGGGCGGAGGCGTGCGCCAATGCCTCCGCGAGCACGCGTTGGCGCTCTTCCTCGCGGCTGACGAAGGTCTTCGAGGGGTCGTGGTCGGAACGGGTCACCGACGATCCTGGAAGTGAGGTCCGTCCTGCAACATAAGCGGCGCGTCGCGGCGTCGGCAGCCCGACGTCCCGGCTTCGTGCGTCTCCGGCGTCAGTCGCGGATCAGCTTCCTGTATTTCACGCGGTGGGGCTGGTCGGCTTCGGTGCCCAGACGTCGATGTCGATCCTCTTCGTATTCCTGGTAGTTGCCCTCGAACCACGTCACCCTGCTGTCGCCCTCGAAGGCGAGGATGTGCGTCGCGATACGGTCGAGGAACCAGCGGTCGTGCGAAACGACGAGGACGCAGCCGGCGAAGTCGAGCAAGGCGTCTTCGAGGGCCCGCAACGTATCGACGTCGAGATCGTTCGTCGGCTCGTCCAGAAGGAGCACGTTGCCGCCCGACTTCAGGAGCTTGGCCAGGTGCAGCCGGTTGCGCTCACCGCCCGAGAGCACGCCCACCTTCTTCTGCTGGTCGGAGCCCCTCAGGTTGAACCAGGACAGATAGGCGCGGGGATTCACCTCGGCCCGTCCGAAGTAGAGGATGTCCTGTCCGCCGCTCACTTCCTCGAAGACCGTCCGATCGGGGTCGAGCGCGGCCCGCGACTGGTCCACATATGCGAGCTCGACGGTCTGGCCCACCTCGATCGTACCCCGGTCCGGGCTCTCCTGCCCGACGATCATCCTGAACAGCGTCGTCTTGCCGGCCCCGTTGCCCCCGATGATGCCCACGACGGCACCCGGCGGGACGTCGAAGGAGACGTCCTCCATGAGAAGCGCGTCGCCGAACCCCTTGGTGACGCCTTCGGCGCGGATGACCGTGCTGCCGAGGCGAGGCCCCTTGGGGACGAGGATCTCGGCCGTACGGATCTGTTCGCGCTCGTCTCGCGCGAGCAGATCCTCGTAGGCCGTGAGTCGAGCCTTGCCCTTGGCATGGCGGGCGCGAGGCGACATGCGCACCCACTCCAGCTCGTGTTCGAGGGTCTTCTGTCGTGCGGACTCGTGCTTCTCTTCGACGCGCAACCGTTCCCGCTTCTGCTCCAGCCAGGAGGAGTAGTTGCCCTTCCACGGGATGCCCTGCCCGCGGTCGAGCTCGAGAATCCACTCGGCCACATTGTCGAGGAAATAGCGGTCGTGGGTGATGGCGACGATGGTTCCGGGGAAGGCGGCCAGGTGGTGCTCGAGCCAGGCCACGGACTCGGCGTCGAGGTGGTTGGTGGGCTCGTCGAGCAGAAGCAGATCGGGTTGCTCGAGCAGGACGCGGCAGAGCGCGACGCGGCGTCGCTCCCCACCCGACAAGGTGGTCACGTCGGTGTCTCCCGGCGGAAGGCGGAGCGCATCCATCGCGATTTCGAGGTGACGGTCGAGCTCCCATGCATCGGCGGCATCGATGCGGTCCTGGAGGCGCGCCTGCTCCTCGATGAGGGCGGCCATCTGGTCGTCGTCGCTCACCTCCGCGAACTTCGCGCTCACCTCCTCGAATCGGGTGAGAAGCGCCCTCGTCTCCGCGACGGCCTTCTCGACGTTGCCTTTCACGTCGAGCGTCTCGTCGAGCTCGGGCTCCTGGGCCAGGTAGCCGATCCGCGTTCCCTTCGCTGCCCACGCCTCACCGAGGAAGTCCGTGTCGAGGCCGGCCATGATGCGCAGCAGGGAGCTCTTGCCGGCTCCGTTCGGTCCCACCACGCCGATCTTCGCGCCGGGGTAGAAGGAGAGGCTGATGTCCTTGAGGATCTCCCGCTTCGGGGGAACGATCTTGGACAGCCGATACATATGATAGATGAACTGCGGTCCGCTCATGGCCGGGATCTGTCGAGAAGGGAGCGACGGACGATATTCGGAATGGACAATCTAAGGTGGGGCGGCCGGCGCGCGGAGGCTCATCCAGACATGGCGCGGACCGTAACAAATTGATAGCCTTGCGACATTGCAGGTTCCCGCCGATCTTGCGGGCGATGTTGATCTGAAGTAGCGAGATTGTACTCTCCCTTCTCAGGGGAGTCATCCTCGTCCCAGAGGAACGATGATCATGCAGAGTCGCGTCCGGCCGACGGGTGGGGCAGGTGTGCTGTCCTCTTCGCTCGCCGGGCTGCGGACACTCGAACCTCCCGAGGAGCAGACCGGGGAGAAGCTGATGCCTGGCGGGGAAACGATCCTGGTTGTGGACGACGATCCATCCGTCCTGCAGGTCGCCAGCAAGGTGCTGCGTCGGGGAGGGTACGACGTGGTCGAGGCCGGCGGTGGTGAGGAGGCGCTGCGGTTGGCGGAAGAGTGCGAAGGACGCATCCACCTCCTCCTCACCGATGTCGTCATGCCCGGCATGAGCGGGCGAGAGCTCGGCGAGAAGCTGTCCGCACGGTATCCGGCCGTTCGCCTCCTCTTCATGTCTGCCTACACGGAAGACGAGGTCATCCTCCAGGGGGTGCGCGTCGCCGAGGTGAACTTCATCCCGAAGCCCTTCACCGTGGAAGGGCTGCGCTCGAAGGTCCGCGAGGTCCTCGACGGCGCCAGGGGCTGACGGTTCGGTCGTTTTCCGTCTCACCGAATCCTCCGGGGGCGAGACGCTCCTTCCACGCCCCTGAATCTTCCTGACCCACGCACCGTAGGGACGGGTGTTCTCGCGCTGTCCAGGGCGGGGACTCCACGCGGCAGGGACGGGGGGATTTGCGATGACGACGGCCACGCGGGGCGTGACGATCCGCGACTTCTTCATCTTCCAGCTGAAGCTGGTACTCGACGGTCTCAAGGACGTTGCGGTCTTTCACCTCTCGATCGTCGCGCTCGTCGTGGACATGATCTCGGGCGGGGGCGCGCGACCGCGGCTCTTCTACTCTCTCATGCGGATGACCGAGCGGATCGACCTGTGGCTCAACGTCTACGGCGCTGCCGAGCATGCGGACGCGGCGGAGGACGGGCTGTTCGGCGCGAGCAAGGCGGGGTCCGACACGCTCCTCGGCAAGCTCGAGCAGATGACGCGCGGAGGTGACACGCCCCGACGGAGCAGGCGCTGAGCCACAAGTCGCGACCGAGCGTCGCTACGTCAGGAAGATGGGGGCCAGCACGGTCACGACGACCGTGATGACGGCCACCGCGAGGAGGTCGAGAATGATGCCCGCCTTCGCCATCTGGGGAATCGTCAGGTAACCGGAGCTGAACACGATGGCGTTGGGTGGCGTGGCCACCGGCAGCATGAACGCCATCGAGGCCGCGAGCGCCGCGGTCGTCATGAGGATGAGGGGGTGCATCCCCAGCCCGGCCGCCGCGCCTGCCATGATCGGCATCGCCATCGTGCTGGTGGCCGTGTTGGACGTGACTTCGGTGAGCAGGTCCAGGAGCAACGCCACGAACGCGACGATCAGGACGGACGGAACCGCGCCGAGTGCCGCGACCACGCTTCCGATCCAGGCGGCGAGGCCCGACTGATCCATCGCCCGGGCGAGTGACAGGCCGCCACCGAAGAGGATCAGCACGCCCCACGGGATCTTCTTGGCCGTCCTCCAATCCAGGACGAACTCACCCTCCTTCAGGTCGACCGGCATGAGGAACAGCACGAGCGCCGCAGCGATCGCGATCGTGGAGTCGCTCACGGCGGGGGCCCACGTCTGGATGCCCGGGATCGTGACGCCGCCGATCACCTTCTCCGAGCGCAACAGCCACGCCAGCGCCGTCAGCGCGAAGACCCATGCGGTGAGGCGCTCCCCGCGGCTGGTCTTGCCCAGCCTCGCTCGCTCGCCCTCCAGGATCGCGGTCGCGTCGCCCGTGAGCCGGCCGGGACGGTACATGACCCGCGTGAGCAGGAGCCAGGCGAGCGGCAGCATGAGCATCGTGACGGGCAGCCCCACCCCCATCCACTGCAGAAAGCCGATCTTGCGTCCCAGCATCTCGCTCACGGCTCCGGCCAGCACGGCGTTGGGGGGCGTGCCGATGAGCGTGGCGATGCCACCGATCGAGGCAGCGTACGCGACGCCGAGCATCATCGCGGTGCCGAACGGATAGGGCCCTTCGTGGTCCCTGGGACGGAAGGTCTCGCCGACGGCCAGGGCAATGGGCAGCATCATCGCGGCGGTGGCGGTGTTCGAGATCCACATCGAGATGAACGCCGTCGCCAGCATGAACCCGAGCACCAGGCGGTTCGGGCTCGTGCCCACCCGCGCCATGATCGCCAGGGCGAGGCGCTTGTGGAGGCCCCACCGCTCCATGGTCACGGCCAGGAAGAAGCCTCCCATGAAGAGGAAGATCAGATCGTTGGCGTACGGCGCTGCCGCATCTCCAGCACTCAGCACGCCGAGCGTCGGGAAGAGCGCGAGTGGCAGGAGCGCGGTCGCGGGAATGGGGATGGCTTCGGTCATCCACCATACCGCCATGAGCAACGCCACCGCCGCGGTATGCCATCCTCGCGCGGTCAGGCCGGCAGGTGCCGGCACGAGTAGCGCAATCAGGAAGACGAGCGCACCGAGAAGCAGGCCGGAGCGCTGTGCCGGACGAGGTCGCCGAGCGGCGGTTCCATCTTCCACGTGAGCCCCCGTATTCGCATGGGCAGGGGACGCGGCATTCATAGGCTGCGGCTCGTGGGATGGCAAGCCGAGGCGAGGGATGGGCGGGGCATCGGGATTTCCCTGAGCCCAAGATGGGGCCCGCCCCGATGTCCGCTGCGACCACCCCCGCCCGATATTGTCGCATTCGAAGAGCCATCACCCGGTCGCGCTGGACAGATCGGGTCCGACCCTCCTCTGACAGGTCTGCAGTACGGTGATCTCCCCGCACCACCATATCCGACCCATCGAGCGCACGACCGTATCGGAGCTTTCCGGTAGGGTGGTGACGCGGGATGTGATGCGTTGCGGGCGCAGCTGATGGACGCAGCCGAAGATGGAGCGATGCGGCTGCACGCGGCGGTCCTCACGGACGCCGCGGAAGTGGACGACCGTCTGGTCGCAGAGCTCCATCGCGGTGGCCTCGACGTCACGGCGACCCGGGCCGGGACGTGGGGCGGGCTCGTCGAGCTCGGGACGCCGCGCCCCGACGTGGTCATCGTGGACCTGGGGCGCGCCGAGCTGGATCTCGCCGAGGTGATGGAGAAACGGCCGCGCAGGCTCGAGACCCTCCCGCTCGTGGTCGTGGCCGATCCGACTTCCGAAGACATGGCGATCCGTTGCCTGCGTCTCGGCGCGTCGGACTACGTTCTGAGCGACCGCCTTGCCCGCCTCCCGCAAGCGGTGCGCTCGGCGGTCGTGACGCACCGGCTCCGCCGCGACCGTGAGCGGAATCTGAGGAAGCTGGAACGCAGCGAGGCGCGCTACCGCACGCTGTTCATGGAAGATCTGACCGGCCTGTTCATCTCCACTCCGAACGGCCGTCTGCTCGACTGCAACCCGGCCTTCGCCCGCATGATCGGTGTCAGCGGTCCGGACGAGGCGCGCGGCGTCGATGTCTGGAGCCTCTACCGCGATCCGACCGCTCGCCGCCGCATGCTCGACGACCTCGCCGCAGGGAAGACCGTCTTTCTGCGCGAGCACGCCCTCGTGACGGTGAAGGGACGGCCGATTCACGTCGTCGAGAGCGCCGTCGGCACCATGGACTCATCGGGACGACTCGTCCAGGTGGCCGGCTACCTTCTCGACGTCACGGGACGCCGGGATGCGGAGAAGCACCGGGACCTCCTCGCCACGGCGGTCGAGGCCGCGGGTGAGGCGGTCGTGATCACCGATCTGAACGGGGTCATTCAGTACGTCAACCCGGCCTTCGAGACGATCACGGGGTACGGGCGCGACGAGGCGATCGGGGCGAAGCCGAGCATCCTGAGCAGCGGCGAGCAAGGGGAGGAGTTCTATGCGGCGCTGTGGTCGACGATCACCGCCGGAAGGGTGTGGATGGGCAACTTCACGAACCGTCGAAAGGACGGCAGCCTGTACGAGGAAGAATCGTCCATCTCTCCGGTCCGTGACCCGCTGACGGGACGGATCGTCAACTACGTAGCGATCAAGCGGGACGTGACCCGGGAGCGATCGCTGCAAGCGCAGCTGCATGCGACGCAGCGCTTCGAGTCGCTGGGGCGCATCGCTGGTGCGGTGGCCCACGACTTCAACAACTTGCTCACGGTGGTCGACGCGAGTGCGACATTGGCGCGAGCGCACGTCCTGGAGGACAGCGAGGCCGTCGACGAGTTGGAGCTCATCTCGTCGGCGGCGCAGCGTGGGTCCACGCTCACCCGCCAGCTTCTCGCCTTCGCCCGCCATCAGCGCCTGGAGCCGGAGATCCTGGACCTCGCCGACGTGGTGAGAGGCATGGAGGCTCTCCTGCGCCGACTTCTCGGTGAGGGTACCGGACTCAGCCTCGGACTCGACGGCGAGGAGCCTCGGACGGTCGAGGCCGATCGGGGACAGCTCGAGCAGGTGCTGCTGAACCTCGCGTCGAACGCGCGTGACGCGATGCCGGGCGGAGGCACGCTTCGCATCGACCTCGGTCGGGAGGTGGTGGAGCGTCCGCTCACGCTCGACGCGGGCTCGCTCCGGGACATCGCGCCCGGCCGGTACGTCACGCTGACCGTGTCCGACACGGGCTGCGGCATGGACGGAGGCACCATCGCCCGGGCGTTCGAGCCGTTCTTCACCACCAAGCCGGACGGGCGGGGTACAGGCCTCGGCCTCTCGACCGTATACGGCATCGTCCGCCAGAGCGGGGGGTACACCAGGCTGAGGAGCGAGCCGGGGCGTGGGACGTCGATCACGCTCCTGCTTCCGGAGGTTCTGGGCGTCGTCGCTTCGCGGGGATCGGCGGCGCCGGTGAAGGGGCCGCCGCGTGGAGGCGCGGAAACCGTTCTCCTCATCGAGGACCAGGAGCACGTGCGGGCCTCGCTGGAACGGAGCCTGCGGCACCTCGGCTATACCGTGCTCGTGGCGGGCGGGCCCGACGAAGCATTCGAGGCAGCGGCCGACGCTGGATCCGGACTGGACCTGATCCTGTGCGACGTAGGCCTCCCCGGCATGAGCGGCTACGACCTCGTCCGAGCGCTCGTCCCGAAGCGGTCTCGTGCGCCGGTGCTCTTCATGTCGGGCTACGAGCAGGAAGAGACGAGCGGATCGCTCCCGAGAGACGCGGCTTTCCTCAAGAAGCCGTTCGGTGTGGACGATCTGGCGCGCGCCGTCCGGGTGGCTCTCGACTGCGCCGGCATGGATGATGCACGTTAAGGCTTTGTATGGTAATGTCTTACATAGCACGCAGTGAGCCATGGAGCGGGGGGCGCATGTGAGACGAGGTGCCCCGGACGCGACTGCACGCCTTCTGGTCGTGGACGACCACGAGATGGTGCTGGCAGGGATCTGCCAGCTCATCGAGCGGGAGCCCGGGCTGGAGGTGGTGGCCAGTTGCACGTCTTCGGCGGAGGTCGTACGGGAGATCCAGACCCGTGCGCTCGATCTGGTTCTTCTCGATCTCGCGCTCGGCGACGACGGCGGGCTCGAGCTGATTCGACGCCTCCATCGCCTGAGGCCCGAGGTGCCAATCCTGATCATGTCGATGTTCGAAGAAGACGTGTTCGCGGAGCGAGCCCTGCGCGCGGGTGCCGCCGGCTACGTGATGAAGGACGAGCCGCCGGAGGTCCTCATCCGGGCGATCGAAACCGGGCTGGAGGGTGGCGTGCATCTGAGTGCCCACCTGCGGGAGCGGGCCGTGCAGCGGGTGGCCGGAAGGGGAGATGGGGACGGGCTCACCCTGCGCGACCTGACCGACCGCGAGATCGAGGTCTTTCGTCTGATCGGCGAAGGCATGAGCACTCGCGAAATCGCCGACCGCCTCGGGCTTTCGACCAAGACGATCGAGACCCACAGGGCCAAGATCATGCGCAAGCTCGATCTGTCCAACTCTTTCCAACTCGTTCATCGGGCCATTCTCTGGCTTCAGGAGGTCGCGGGCGGCTTCTGAAGGAGGACCGCTCCACCCGTGCCACGGAGGACCGTGCTCGGTACTATTCGAGGTCGACAACCCCGAATCCGGAATGCCGCCGTCCATGACCGACGCCAGACTCGAGCGCACCGTCCTCGTGGCACTCGTTGCCGCGGCCCTGCTCACCGAGCCGTTGCACGCCCAGTCGTCTCCCTCGCATCTCCTCACGCGCTGGGCGGCCGACGTCGACACGGCCCATGTGCTTCCGAAGTATCCGAGACCCCAGATGCGGCGCTCGGACTGGACGAACCTGAACGGGTGGTGGGACTACGCGGTGCGCGACACCGCGGCGGCCCGGCCCGACACGTGGGACGGCCGCATCCTGGTGCCCTTTCCGATCCAGTCCCAGCTCAGCCGCGTTCGACGCTCCGTGAGCGCTTCCCAGCGGCTCTGGTATCACAGGACCTTCCGGGCGAAGCGCTCCGCGGACGATCGTCTCCTGCTCCACTTCGGTGCGGTGGACTGGGACGCCGTCGTATACGTGAACGGCCACCGGGTCGGCGAGCATCGGGGCGGGTACGATCCTTTCACGTTCGACATCACCGACGCACTGTCGTCGGGCCCCGTGCAGAGCCTGGTCGTCTCGGTGTGGGACCCGACGGACCAAGGGCAGCAGCCCCGCGGAAAGCAGGTTCTGCATCCGCACGGCATCTGGTACACGGCGGTCACCGGAATCTGGCAGACCGTCTGGCTCGAGCCGGTTCCGACGGTGCGCATCGCGGGGCTGGTCATCACCCCCGACGTGGATTCGTCGCGGGTGGCGCTGAAGGTGACGGCGACCGGCGATGCCGACGATGCGGTGGTGCATGCCGAGGCGCTCTCGCAGGGTCGTGTCGTCGCCTCGACGAGTGGGAGGGTCGGCACCCTCGTCCTCCACCTTCCGCACCCGCACCTGTGGTCGCCCCGGGACCCGTTTCTCTACGACCTTCGCCTCACGCTGGGCAGGGACTCCGTCACCAGCTACTTCGGCATGCGGAAGATCGCGGTCGAGCCGGACAGCGACGGGGTGCTCCGCCTCTTCCTGAACAACCACCCACTCTTCGAGTTCGGGCCGCTCGACCAGGGGTGGTGGCCCGGCGGCCTCTACACCGCGCCGACCGACGCCGCGATCCGCTCCGACATCGAGACGATGCGCCGCCTGGGCTTCAACATGGCCCGCAAGCACGTGAAGGTGGAGCCGGCACGATGGTACTACTGGGCGGACAAGCTGGGCCTGCTCGTGTGGCAGGACATGCCGAGCGGTGAGAACCGCACTCCGGCTTCGCGCGAGGAGTTCGAGTCCGAGCTGCGCCGGATCGTGGACGCACGCCGCAACCACCCCTCGATCGTGATGTGGGTGCCGTTCAACGAAGGGTGGGGACAGTACGACACGCGGCGCATCGCCGGCTGGCTGAAGTCGTACGACCCGACCCGTCTGGTGGACGAGGCGAGCGGGTGGAGCGACCGGGGCGCGGGCGACGTCGTCGACGTGCACTCCTATCCGGGGCCCGCGCTCCCTCCGAACGACAACCGCCGTGCCCGTGTGCTGGGCGAGTTCGGTGGCCTGGGCCTCCCGCTCGCGGGCCATACATGGGTCTCGCAGAACAACTGGGGCTACCGGACCTTCACCGACACGGCGTCGCTCGGCCGTGCGTATCTCTCGCTTCTCCGCCAGGTGCGCTACCTGGAGGGCGAGGGTCTGGCGGCCGCGGTCTACACCCAGCTGACCGACGTCGAGGTCGAGGTCAACGGGATCATGACCTACGATCGCGCCATCGTGAAGTTGCCGGCTGCCGCGCGTGCCGCCGCGGAGCGTCTGTACGGTCCGTCTCCGGTCGTGCGTAGCGTCGTGCCCACGTCGCGCGGCGAGGGCCGGGCGTGGCGCTACACGACGGAGAGGCCCGATTCCGGGTGGACGAGCCCGGGGTTCGACGACGGATCCTGGAACGAAGGGCTCGGGGGCTTCGGGAGAACACGGGACGCCGGCACACGCGTGCGCACGCCGTGGTCGTCATCTGACCTATGGTTGAGGAGTACTTTCGTACTGGGTCACCGTGCCCTCGTCGATCCCATGCTGCTCGTGCGCCACGACGACGGTGCCGACATCTGGATCGACGGGGTGCGTGCCGCCACGCTTCCGGGCGCGAACCAGGCCTACGAGGTGCTGCCGTTGAGCGAAGCGGCCCGTCGCCTCCTCACCCCCGGCCGCCACACGCTGGCCGTGCACGTCCACAACGATCGAGGGGCTCAGTACGTGGACGCCGGAATCGTGGATGTGTCCGGGTGGTGAGGATGTGAAATATGGTGCATTCTCGCGCGTTCGTGGCGTGTAGGATGAACACCCGATCGGCGTAGGGATTCTCCCCACTCCAAGTTCAACAAAATCCCCACCTGAGTCCGCCTTCTCCTCCCGACACCCCCCTTGAATCGCCGCCGGTAGCTTCCCCATGGGCCACCAGCCAGTCGGGCTGGGACAGAACCGACCCTCTCCCTCTGGAGGGAAGGAATGGCGATGAAGCTGCCGACCGTCGGCGCGAGTGCGTCGACGGACAAAGACGTGCGTGTCCACCGTGTGACCGACCTGTCGGTCGAGGTCGTCTCCGATTCGGGCGAAGGCGCCCAGAAATGCGGGACGATCTTCGGCTCGGTGTCCGCCAAGATGGGCAACGGCGTGTGGACCGTGGAGATCATCCCCGCCGAGGTCGAGCCGCCTCCCCGTAACCCCGCCGGTGCCTCGGGCATTCGCATCCGGCTGGGCGACCGCGAGGTCACCAACTGGGGAGACGAGACCAACCTGGTCGTCGCGTTCAACGAGCAGGCGCTGCTCGGGCGTCACGACCTGAACGCGCTCGCCCCGGACGCGACGATTCTCGTCGAGAACATGTGGGCCACCCACCCGAATCCCGATGTGCGGGCCGAGTGGGAAGAGGCCATGAAGCGCCTCTCCGAGCGGGACTATCGAATCATCGAGGTCCCCATGGAGGAGCAGTGCCTGACCGTCGTGGACAACGCCCGCAAGGGTAAGAACATGTTCGCGCTCGGCATGCTGTGCTGGATCTTCGACCGCGACCTCGACAAGACGCGCGACCAGATCGCGTACGCGTTCCGCAAGAAGGCCGAAGAGGTCACGCGCAAGAACGTCCAGCTCCTCGAGCTCGGCTATGCCTGGGCCGAGCAGAACGTCGACTTCAGGTACGACGTTCCCACCATGACGGACTCGGTCCCCAAGGTGGTGATGAACGGCAACGACGCCATCGCGCTCGGCGCGGTCGCCGCCGGACTCGAGCTTGCCGCGATGTACCCGATCACGCCGGCGACGAGCGTCTCGCACATGCTCGGCGAGGTCTTCGAGAAGTTCGGAGGCGTGCTGCACCAGGCCGAGGACGAGATCGCCGCGGCGGGCGTGGCCATCGGTGCCAGCTACGCGGGGCGGTGTTCGTTCACGATCACGTCCGGCCCGGGACTCGCGCTCAAGACGGAGTTCCTCGGCCTCGCGACGATGACCGAGATCCCGCTCGTGCTGGTCGATGTGCAGCGCGGTGGGCCCAGCACGGGGCTTCCCACCAAGGTGGAGCAGTCCGACATGCTGGCGGCCATCTACGGTCAGCCGGGCGACGCACCGCACGTGGTCATGGCTCCGGCGACGATCGAGGAGTGCTTCACGATCATGCCGACGGCCCGCCGGATCGCGGAGGCTCTCAGAACCGTCGTCATGGTTCTCTCCGACGCGAACCTCGCGACGGGCGTGGCGCCGTTCCCGCGCCCGGAGCTCTCGGAGGAGTGGCACTCGACTCCGCCCGACCAGCGTCCGGTACCCGAAGGCCTCCGGCCCTACGACTGGGATCCGCGGACGGGCCTGTCTCGCCGGTTCATCCCCGGGCAGGCGGGCGGGGAGCACACGCTCACGGGCCTGGCCCACGACGAGCGGAGCAAGGTCGCGTACGACAGCGCGAGCGTGCAGCGCTCCCACGAGATGCGCAGCCGCAAGATCGCCGCGTTCCAGAGCTCGCTACTTCCGCCGGAAGTCAACGGAGACCCTGAGGGTGGCGACCTGTTGCTGGTGGGGTGGGGAAGCACCAAGGGCGCGATCGAGGAAGCGGTGGAGCGCGCGCGCGCCGAAGGACTGGGGGTGTCGTCCACCCACCTGACCTTCCTGTCGCCGCTGCAGCCCGGCCTGAAGGAGATCTTCAGCCGGTTCAAGAAGGTGATGACGGTCGAGATCAACTACTCCGACAAGATCGGAGACCCGTACATCACCGAGCAGAACCGGCGGCGCGGGCAACTCTCGATCCTGCTGAGGTCGGCCACGCTGATGGACATCGACTGCTGGACCCGGGTGCTGGGCGAACCGCTCCGTCCGGGCAAGATCCTTCAGGCCATCCGGGAGAACATCCCCGGTGGAGGTGACGCATGATCGCCGAATCCTGTTCTCTGCTTTCCGCGTCGCTCGGAGACGACGACCGCGTCTTCGAGATGGGCGACTACCAGGGCCCGATCGCCCGGTGGTGCTCGGGGTGCGGCGACCACTCCGTCCTGACGGCATCCCAGCGGCTCATGGCCGAGAACCAGCTCAAGCCCGAGACGACGGTTTTCGTGTCCGGCATCGGCTGCTCGAGCCGCTTTCCGCACTACATGAAGACGTACGGCTTCCACGGGATCCACGGGCGCGCGCTGCCGGTCGCGACGGGGGTCAAGCTGACGAGGCCGGACCTGGACGTGTTCGTGGTCATGGGCGACGGCGACTGCGTCTCGATCGGTGCGGGCCACTGGATCCATGCCATCCGGTACAACCTGGACATGGTGGCCCTGCTTCTCGACAACAACATCTACGGGTTGACGAAGAAGCAGACGTCGCCGACGACCCCGAAGGGCTACAAGAGCAACACGCAGCCGTACGGGAGCTACCTCCCACCGATGAATCCCCTGGAGACCACGCTCGGCGTGACCAACGCGTCGTTCGTGGCCCAGACCGCCGAGTGGATTCCCTCGCACCTCTTCGCCACGCTGAAAGCCGCCTACGAGCACCGGGGGTTCGCGTTCGTGCGCATCCTCCAGCGCTGCCCCCACTTCACGCCCGACCTCTACGGCGAGCTGGTGAAGCATCCGGAGCAGGTCGAGCTCCTGGAGCACCCGGAAGGGATCCACGCCGACGGGCTGGACAAGATCTACACCCATCGGATCCGTCACGACCCGGCGGACCTCCACGGCGCGCGTGAGCTTGCCGAGGACAACTCGGCGGTTCGGCTCGGGCTCTTCTTCCGGGACGAGTCGAGGCCGCGCTACGAGGAGACCCGGTCGTTGCCGAAGCACACGGCCAAGGAAAAGGTCGATCTCTTGAACGAGGAGCTCGAGCGCTATGCCGTCTGAAGCCCATACGTCCCAAGTGGCCGAGGACCCGACCGTCCTCGCGCTCGAGGCGCTCCGGAGCCGGGTGGATTCGTTCCGTTCGGCCGTCGCGGTCGCGCTCGAGGAGATCCGCACGTTCACGGCGCAGCAGCGTGGAGCGAGCGAGTTCAAGGCCGACAAGGCCGTCATGGAGCTCGGTCCTTTCGCGGTTGGACGCTTCGACCCGGAGCGGTTCGGCGCGCTCCTGATCGAGAGCGACGAAGCCTCTCCGGAAGCGCTCCAGGTCCTGGACCGCGCACAGAGCATCCTGGCGCAATTCTCGACGGCCGAGGATCTGCACCGGCTCACCGTCGAGCCCGGCGGAGACCTGCGGGACGCGGTCAAGGACGCCCTCTCCGAGATCGGACGGGTCTTCGGGGCCGCGCGCGCGGTGGAGCTGGCCCGCTCCGGCCGGTTCGACCCGGACGTGCACGTGGGGCTGCTCGGGGCTCTTCCGTTTCGCAAGTGGAACCGCACCGAGCGTCAGCTCGCGCCGCCGCTCGTGGTGGAGGTGGGTTCCGAGGATCTCGTGACCGCCGGGTTGGGCGAGTTCCTCGACGGCACGATGAAGATCGTGCTGGTGGTCAAGGGCCCGACGTCGCCGGCGCCGCTGGCCCGGCTCATCACGCCGGGGACGTTCGTCGTCCAGACGGCCGACCCTGCAGGGCTCGGGCCGCTGGCGATGTCCGGGCACCCGGGCGTGGGGCTCCTCTTCGACGAGGAGCGTGACGACCAGGCTCGCTTCGTCCACGATCCCGACGCCGGAAGCGCGGTGTGGAAGCGCCTCGACATCGGACACATGCCCGAGACGCCCAAGGTGGGACACGGACGGCGCAGCCCGTCCTGGCTGGAAGACCTCGCGCACCTCGAGGCGCTGGCGAAGGTACCCGCGGGGGCGGCCGAGCTCGAAGCGGCCCTCGCCGCGGTCCCCGCTGCGGACGAGGGTGTCGCGCCGGCCGACCAGCTGGCGGCGTGGCTGCTCACGCAGACCGGCGAGGAGTAGGAGACGGGCCGTGGTCACTCCGCGCGATATCTTCGAATCGATTGCCGTCCTGGGTGGCGTCACGATCGTGTTCGGCGCGTTCATCGCTCTCGTGCACTCGAAGTTCAAGGTGTGGGAGGACCCGCGTGTCGACGGCGTCCGTGAGCTGCTTCCGGGCAACGATTGCGGCGCCTGCGGGCAAGCCGGGTGCCGCGCGTTCGCCGAGGCCGTGATCACCGGCAAGGTGATTCCGGCCCAGTGCACGGTCATGAACGACGACGCCCGTGCGGACGTGGCCGCCTACCTCGGCGTGGACGCAGGTGAGGCCGACAAGCGGGTCGCCCGGTTGTTGTGCGCCGGCGGGAGGGACGTGGCGCCCTACAAGGGACGCTACCACGGCGTGGAGAGCTGCGCGGCGGCCGCGGCCGTCACCGGGGGTGGGAAGGCGTGCTCCTGGGGATGCCTCGGATACGCCGACTGTGCGGTCGCGTGCGATTACGACGCGATCACGATGAGTGTGACCGGCCTTCCGGTCGTGGATCCCGCGAAGTGCATCGCGTGTGGGGACTGCGTGGACGCGTGCCCGCTCGATCTCTTCGTCATCATGCCCCAGAACGACCATCTGGTGGTGCAGTGCAAGAACCTTCTGACGGCGGAGGCGGCCGAGGCCGTCTGTTCCGTGGCGTGCAACGCGTGTGAGCGTTGTGTCGTCGACGCCGAGCCGGGGCTCGTCTCCATGGTGAGCGGCCTGGCGACCATCGACTACGACAAGATCGAACTCGAGAACCCCAAGGCGACCGAGCGATGCCCCACGGGGGCCATCGTCTGGATCGAAGGGCAGCAGTTCCCAGAGCTCCTCATCGCCGCCGGGAGTGAGGCCGCATGAGCAAGACGCAGGGGACCAGCGAAGGTCCCAAATACCCTGGCATTCTCACCGCCACCGACGGTACCGGAGCGGTCGTCCATTCCGAGACGAACGCGAGCGAGGCCGCCGGTGCCTATCCCATCACGCCTTCCACACAGATGGGAGAGGGGTGGGCGGCCGCGATGGCGGCGGGCAAGACCAACGTCCACGGCCGACGGCTCCTCTTCTTCGAGCCCGAAGGAGAGCACGCGGCGGCTGCGGTAACGGCCGGCATGAGCATGACGGGCCTGCGCGCGACGAACTTCTCGAGCGGGCAGGGCATCGCGTACATGCACGAGTCGCTGTACGCGGCTACCGGCAAGCGCCTCACGTACGTGCTGAACATCGCGGCACGTGCGATGACGAAGCACGCCCTGAACGTGCACGCAGGCCACGACGACTATCACGCCGTGGACGACACGGGGTTCTTCCAGCTGTTCGCGAAGGACGTCCAGGAGGCCGGCGACTTCAGCTTGATCGCCCACCGGATCGCGGAGCTGTCGCTCAACCCGGGCCTCAACGCCCAGGACGGGTTCCTGACGAGCCACGTCATCGAGACGGCCAAGCTCGCCGAACCCGAGCTGATCAAGCAGTACCTCGGAAGCCCCTCCGACATCATCGACTCGCCGACCCCGGCGCAGCGGCTCACGTTCGGGGCCCAGCGCCGGCGCATCCCCGAGCTGTTCAACGTCGACTACCCGGCGATGCTGGGGCCCGTCCAGAATCAGGACTCCTACGCCCAGGGCGTGGCGGCGCAGCGGCCGTTCTACTTCGATCATCTCGCGGCCCTGTCCGACCAGGCCTTCGCCGAGTTCGCCGAGCTCACCGGTCGTGCCTACGCGCGCGCCATCGGTCACCTGACCGACGACGCCGATTGGGTCCTGGCGGGCCAGGGCTCCGTGGTTCCGAACCTCGAGGTCGTGGCCGAATACCTGCGCAAGACGCGCGGGCTGAAGGTCGGCGTGCTCAACGTCACGATGTTCCGGCCCTTCCCGGCCGACATCGTCAGCAGGATCCTGTCCCGCGCCAAGGCCGTGACGGTCTTCGAGCGGGTGGATCAGCCGCTGGCCGTCGACGGGCCGCTCGTCCGCGAGATCCGGGCCGCCATGACGCAGGGCATGGAGAACTGGAAGGCCCAGCACACGAACGGGAAGAAGGCCTCGGCGGAGCTTCCGTATCCGAACGTGACTCCGGTCGAGCCGTCGTTCGTGCCGGACTTCTACTCCGCGGGCTTCGGGTTCGGCAGCCGCGACCTGCAGCCCGGCGACATCATCGCCGCGGTCGACAACATGCTTCCCGACGGAAAGCACACGCGGCAGTTCTACGTCGGCATCGACTTCATCCGGAAGGGCACCCGGCTGCCCAAGCTCCAGATCTGGCAGGAGCAGCTCCTGGAAGCCTATCCGAAGCTCGAGGACCTGTCGCTCGAATCGGCCGGAGACTTCAACCTGCTGCCCGAAGGCGCGACGTCGTTGCGCATCCATTCGGTGGGTGGGTGGGGCGCCATCACGATGGGCAAGAACATCGCGATGACCGCCTTCGAGCTGTTCGGGATGAACGTGAAGGCCAACCCGAAGTACGGGTCGGAGAAGAAGGGCCAGCCGACCACGTTCTACGCGGTCCTCGCGCACGAGCCGATCAAGCTCAACGCCGAGCTGAAGCACGTGAACGTGGTGCTCTCGCCCGACGGCAACGTGTTCCGTCACTCCGATCCGCTGGCGGGGATGGGGGAGGGCGGAGTCTTCGTGATCCAGAGCCACGAAGAGCCCGAGCGGGTCTGGAAGTCGCTGCCCGCCGAGGCGCGCAGGACGATCCTGGCCAAGAAGATCAAGGTCTACTGCCTGGACGGCTTCGGCATCGCCAGCGCGGAGGCCAACGATCCCGAGCTGCGCTACCGGATGCAGGGCGTAGCCTTCATGGGCGCGTTCTTCCGGTGCGCTCCGCTCGCCGAGCGCGAGGGGATGGACCAGGAGGGCCTCTTCAAGGGCATCACGGCGCAGATCGAGGCCAAGTTCGGCAAGCTCGGGCAGCGTGTGGTCGACGACAACATGCGCGTCATCCACCGCGGGTTCGACGAGGTCCGTGAGGTGCCCACCGACGCCGAGGTCGGTGCCGACGAGGCCAAGGAAGCGCCCGGCGCGTACCTCCCGTCGCTCCTCAACGATCCCGACGCGGAGCCGGGGCTCGGCAACAAGGGCCGCTTCTTCGAGCAGGTGTGCGCGGTCTGCTCGATCGGACAGGACGTGATCTCCGATCCGTATACGGCCGTCTCGGCCATTCCGGCGGTGACGAGCACGATCCGGGACATGACGACGATCCGCTTCGAGGTGCCGGACTTCATCGCGGAGAAGTGCACGGGATGCAGCCAGTGCTGGGTCCAGTGCCCGGACGCCGCGATCCCGGGTCTCGTGGTCTCCGTGGAGGATCTCCTCGACACGGCCATCCGCACCTCCGGCGACGGGAAGCCCAACGACCGCGTCAAGCAGATCTCGAAGCATCTCGCGAAGGAGACGCGCAAGATCCTGAAGGGCGTGCCCTTCAAGACGTTCGCCGAGGTGGCCTCGTCCGCCTACTCGAACATCGTGGACAAGCTGGGTTGGGATGCGGAGCGCAGGGCACAGCTCGACGAGGAATGGGCCCGGGTCTACCCGACCCTGGCGGAGTTCCCGCTCGCGAAGACCGCACCGTTTTACGACCTGCCCGAGTCGAAGGAGAAGGACTCGGGCGGCATGCTCGCCATCACGATCAACCCCGAGGCGTGCAAGGGCTGCAACATCTGCGTCAACGTCTGCCCCGAGAACGCGCTGGTCACGGTGCAGCAGGACGACGACATCGTCGCCCAGCTCCGCAGGAACTGGAAGTTCTGGGAGCGCCTGCCCGACACCGAGGACAAGTACATCAACGTCCGCAACGTGGACGAGGGCATCGGCGTTCTCTCCTCGCTCCTGCTCAAGAAGGACAACTACCGGTCGATGGCCGGTGGCGACGGGGCGTGCATGGGCTGCGGCGAGAAGACCGCGGTGCACCTGGTCACGTCCACGGTCGAGGCGCTCATGCAGCCTCGCGTGAAGAAGCTGCTCGAGGAGATCGACGGGCTGGTGGCCGAGATGGAGAAGCAGGAGCGCGA
This sequence comes from Longimicrobiales bacterium, assembly GCA_046704545.1. Taxonomy (GTDB): domain Bacteria; phylum Gemmatimonadota; class Gemmatimonadetes; order Longimicrobiales; family Gaopeijiaceae; genus SZUA-318. The sequence goes on along the minus strand of JBJKRT010000057.1, from coordinate 11,295 downwards.
GCTCCTCGCTTCGGACGCCGACCTCGCCGAGGCAGCCAAATCCGCCAGCGGCGACATCGGGGTCAAGCTCTCGCCCGAGAAGAAGCGGAGGCTCGCCCTCCTGCAGGCGTCACGTGACGAGCTCACACAGCTCAAGTGGCTCTACGTGCAGGGACCGAGCGGTCGCGGGCGCGTCAACCTCGGCATCACGAACTCGACGGGCTGCTCCTCGGTCTGGGGGAGCACCTACCCGTACAATCCCTATCCTTTCCCCTGGGTGAACCACCTCTTCCAGGACGCCCCCTCCATCGCCATCGGCGTGTTCGAGGGCCACATGCGCAAGATGGGAGATCACTTCCTCTCCATGCGCAAGGCCAGGCAGCTCGTCGAAGGCACCTACGATGCGGATGCGTTCGCGCGCTTCGCCGAAGAGTTCGACTGGAAGCTGTTCACCGACGAGGAGTTCCATCTGTGCCCGCCCATCCTGAGCATCGGGGGCGATGGCGCGATGATGGACATCGGGTTCCAGAACCTCTCCCGCCTCATGGCGAGCGGGAAGCCCATCCGGGTGATGGTCCTGGACACCCAGGTCTACTCCAACACGGGCGGTCAGGCGTGCACCTCCGGTTACACCGGGCAGGTGGCCGACATGTCCGCCTGGGGGAAAGCGCAGCACGGGAAGTCGGAGGTCCGTAAGGAACTGGCCTTCATCGCCATGGCCCACAGAGGCGTGTTCGTCCACCAGTCCTCTCAGGCCTCCGCTTCCCACCTCATCCAGGGCGTCATCAAGGGCCTCAACACCCGGCGCCCGTCGGTATTCAACATCTACACGCCCTGCCCGGTGGAGCACGGACTCGCCGACGACTGGGCGCCCACGGCGGCCAAGTTCGCGCTCGAGTCACGGGCGTTCCCGTTCCTGACGTACGACCCGGACGCCGGCGACGACATCGCCGACTGCCTGTCGCTGGACGGCAATCCGGCGGTCGATCAGGTCTGGCCGACGTACGAGTTGACGTATCTCGACAAGAACGGCGCCGAGGCTTCGATGGAGGTACCGCTCACCGTCGCGGACTGGGCGGCCACCGAGGTTCGCTTCCGGAAGAACTTCTCGGAGGCGAAGCCCGAAGAGGCCGACGACCTGGTGCCGTTCCACGAGCTCGTGGCGATGAGCCCCGAGGAGCGGGAGGGCAAGGCGGCGTTCATCTGGACGCTGAACGACGATCGCACCCTTCGGAAGACGCGGGTGTCGAACGAGATGGTGCTGCTCGCCGAGGATCGGCTGCTCTTCTGGCATCAGATCAAGGAGATGGCCGGGCTCGAGATTCCCGAGGCGGTGCACGACCAGCTCAGCTCGGAGGCCGAGGCCGAGTACCAGAAGCAGCTCGAGGCATTGAAGGCCGAGTACGAGGCGAAGCTCGCGGACCTGAAGGCTACGTATCCGAGAGCGATCGCGCGGCGGATGGCCGAGGGTCTGCTGAAGATCGGCGATGGGAAGATGACGGTGGCGGACCTGCTGGTGCGCGCCGAAGCGACCCCGGGTCTCGAGCCGATCGGACCGGTGGCGGACGGGGTGGACTTCGGGCCTGGAGGGAGCGCCCCTGCGGCGGCTACCGCCTCCCCGGCGCCGGTCGGCAACGGTGCCGCCGCGACCGCCGTCGTCGAAGAGGAGATACAGGCCGCGCCGGCTCCGGTGGCCGTCGAGGAAGAGGAAGAGGAAGAGGAAGAGCTGGGGATGGATCCGTGGATCGAGACGGCTCGGTGCACGTCGTGCAACGAGTGCACGAATCTCAATCCGAAGATGTTCGCCTACGACGACAACAAGCAGGCGTACATCAAGGATCCGCATGCGGGCACCTTCGCACAGCTCGTGCAGGCCGCTGAGCGGTGCACCGCCGGCATCATTCACCCCGGGACGCCTCTGAACCCGAAAGAGAAGGATCTGGACAAGTGGATCGCACGGGCCGAGCCGTTCAACTGAGGCCGACGGCGGAGGCGAGGCGATGAGCCCCTTCGGCGTGACCTTCCGGCACGGGGTACACCCGCCGGACTCGAAGAGCCTGACGGAGCATATCCGCATCCGGCGGATGCCGTTCCCGAAGCGGATCGCGTTGCCGTTGCGCCAGAACGCCGGAAAGCCGGCGGTGTGCCTGGTGAAGCGGGGCGACCGCGTCGAGCGCGGCGACGTGATCGCCGAGGCGGACGGGTACATGTCGGTGCCGGTGCACGCATCGGCGGCGGGCACGGTCGCCAAGATCGACTGGTGGCCGCATCCGGACGGCTCGATGGACAAGGCGGTCCTGATCGATGTGGACGAGTTCAGCCCGCAGATTCCGCGGCCCCGCATCGTGCCGGAGTGGGCGGGCCTCACCCCCGATCAGGTCCGGGCGGAGGTGCAGAGCGGCGGGGTGGTCGGGCTCGGCGGCGCGGCGTTTCCGACGCACGTCAAGCTCGCTCCCCCGAAGGACTTCCCCATCGAATGGCTGCTGGTCAACGGCGCGGAGTGCGAGCCGTACCTGACCACGGACCATCGCACGATGGTGGAGTTCCCGGAGCGGGTGCACTTCGGCGTCCGGATCATGATGCAGACGCTCGGGGTGAAGCGGGCCGTGATCGGTGTCGAGCGGAACAAGCCCGACGCGATCGAGGCGCTGGAGCGCACGAAGCCGCGCGATCTCGACATCACGGTGCTCCCCCTGACGGTGAAGTATCCGCAGGGTGCCGAGAAGATGCTCATCAACGTGGTCACGGGGCGTGAGGTCCCGTCCGGCAAGCTGCCCATGCACGTGGGCACGGTCGTGCAGAACGTCGGGTCGATCGCGACCATCGCCGAGATCTTCGAGACGGGGCTTCCGCTCATCGAGCGTGTGGTCACCGTCACGGGTCCCGGGGTCAGGCGGCCGTCCAATCTCATCGTGCCGGTGGGCACGCAGCTCGGCGACGTCCTCGAGTACTGCGGCGGCATCACGGAGGACGCGGCCGAGATCGTGTTCGGGGGGCCGATGATGGGCTCCTCGCAACCGGACATGCGCACGCCGATCACGAAGGGCACGACGGGCATCGTCGTGCTGACCGAAGCCGAGGTGAAGCCGAAGCGCACCTACCCGTGCATCAGCTGCGGACACTGCCTGGAAGCCTGCCCGGTGTTCCTCAATCCGTCGATGCTCGGCAAGCTCGCCCAGGCCGGTCGCTACGAGGACATGGAAGCCTATCACCTGCAGGACTGCATGCTGTGCGGCTCCTGCTCGTACGTCTGCCCCTCGAACATCCCGCTCTCCCAGATGTTCGCCCTGAGCAAGTCGGCGCTCCGCAAGCGCAAGGCGAGCGCCCCGCCGCCTCCGCCCGAGGAGAAGAAGCCCGCAGCAGGCTCCGACGCGGAGAAAGTGGCATGATGGAACAGCCCCGCTTCGAGCTGACGGCTTCTCCGCACATCAAGGGGCCGGACTCCACGCCGACGATCATGTGGACGGTGGTGTGGAGCCTCGTCCCCATCATCCTGGCGTCGTTCTGGTACTTCGGGCCGAGCGCGCTCCTGGTCATTGCCGCGGCGACGATCGGCTGCCTGGCCACCGAGCGGGTCTTCGGCCGGAAGGGCACGCTCTCGGACGGCTCCGCGCTCATCACGGGCCTCCTGCTCGGTCTGACGCTACCCGCGGGGATTCCCCTGTGGATGGCGGCGCTCGGAGGCGTGTTCGCGATCGGGCTGGGCAAGGTCATCTTCGGGGGCCTCGGACAGAACGTATTCAACCCGGCGCTGCTGGGACGGGCCTTCCTGCAGGCGGCGTTCCCCACGGCGCTCACGACGTGGCCGAACCTGGCGGGCCCGTGGGCGGCGCTGCGTGGAGACAATTTCGCGCTGCCGTTCGCGATGCCCCAGAAGGTGGCGTCCATCACCGGCGCGACGCCGTTGGGCCTCTGGAAGTTCGAGGGCAAGCCGACGGGCATCGGGCACCTGATCTTCGGATCGACCGGCGGATCCCTCGGGGAGACGGCGGCGATCGTGATCCTGCTGTGCGGCGCCTATCTGGCGTGGAAGAAGTATCTGGATTGGCGCATCCCGATCTCGATCTTCCTGACCGTGTTCGTGCTCTCCGAGATCATCCACGCGGTTGCGCCCGCGCACTACCCGACCGGGTTCTTCATGCTGTTCAGCGGCGGCCTGATGCTCGGCGCGGTCTACATGGCCACCGACATGGTCACGTCGCCGAGCACCGCGCAGGGGGCGTGGATCTTCGGCGCGGGCATCGGCCTGATGGTCGTCGTCATCCGGCACTGGGGCGGACTGCCCGAGGGAGTCATGTACGCGATCCTCTTCATGAACGCGTTCGTGCCGTTCATCAACCGGGCCACACAGCCGAGGGTGTTCGGGACCGGAAAGGCGGTGAGGGCGTCATGAGCGAGAAGAAGCTGCCCATGATGGAGTCCGAGAACCCCACGAACGGCTCGAACGGCGAGGTTCCGCCGCCGCCCAGGGAGGTGGACGTCTCGGCGTTCCGGCTCATCGGAACGTTGACGCTCGCGGGGGCCGTGGCCGGCATCGCGATCGTCATCGCCTTCAAATGGGCCAACCCCAAGATCCAGGCGTACAACGCGAAGGTCCTCTCGGCGGCGGTCACCAACGTGCTCGGTGGCGCGACGCGCTACCAGACCGTCTACCTGGACAACGGAAAGCTCACGCCGACGCCGCCCGACACCGCCGGGCTGGACCGGGTCTACGTGGGCTACGACAAGGCCGGCAAGCCGACGGGCGTAGCGATGGAGAACGCCGAGCCCGGCTTCCAGGACGTCATCGATCTGCTGTTCGGCTACGACCCGTCCACCGGCGACGTGATCGGCATGAAGGTGCTGACCAGCAACGAGACGCCGGGCCTCGGCGCGAGGATCACCAGCGACTCTGCTTTCGTCAAGCAGTTCGACGACGTCGCGGCCCCACTGGTCGGCGTCAAGGAAGGACAGGGGAAGGGCAAGAAGGACGAGGTGGTCATGATCACCGGGTCGACCATCTCGTCGCGGGCGGTCATCAAGATCATCAACGACCGAATCGACGCCATCAAGAAACCCGTTGACGCGTACTGGTCGACGATCGCGGGCAGCGTGACGACGGCGAGCGGCGGTGCCCCCTCTTCGGGAGGGAGCGGGACTTCGGCGGGAGGGAACAAGGAATGAGGAAGACCACACCCCAGGAGGATCTGCTCCGGGGGGTCTGGAGGGAGAACCCCGTCCTGGTCCAGCTCCTGGGGATGTGCCCCACGCTGGCGGTGACGGGCAGCGTCGCCAACGCGCTCACGATGGGCATCGCGACGTTCTTCGTGCTCCTCGGCTCGAGCATCATGGTCTCTGCGGTCAAGAGCGTGATCCCGAAAGAAGTGCGAATCAGCGCCTACGTCCTCATCATCGCGACGTTCGTGCAGATCGCGGACTTCGTCACGCACGCCGTGGTACCGGAGATCCACAAGTCGCTCGGACCCTTCGTCCCGCTCATCGTCGTGAACTGCATCATCCTCGGGCGCCAGGAGGCATTCTCCTCCAGGAACACCGTCTGGCGCTCGACGCTCGACGCGACCGGGACGGGCCTCGGCTTCATCATCACGATGATGCTCATGGGCTCCGTCCGTGAGCTCCTGGGCAACGGGAGCTGGCTCGGTTACTCCGTCTTCGGCGCGCACTTCCAGCCCTGGATCATCATGATCCTGCCTCCCGGCGGGTTCTTCACCCTGGGCTTCATCCTGCTGGGGCTGGCGTGGTGGACCGGCCGTAAGCACGTGCCCGTGCGGCCGCGGCGCTGGCCCCACGGTGTCACCACCGAGGTGGGAGGAGCGGTCTGATGAAAGACCTGTTCTCGATTTTCCTGTCCTCGATGTTGGTGAACAACTTCACCCTCGTCCTCTTCCTCGGTCTGTGCCCGTTCCTGGGCGTCTCGGCCAAGGTGTCGACGGCGGTGCGCATGGGACTGGCCGACATCTTCGTGCTGGTCCTGACCTCGCTCACCGTGTCGGCGCTGAACGCCTGGGTGCTGAAGTACGCGCCCTACCTGCAGATCATCTCGTTCATCGTGGTGATCGCCTCGCTGGTGCAGATCGTCGAGATGGTCGTCAAGAAGATCAGCCCGGGTCTCTATCGGGAGCTGGGCATCTACCTGCCCCTCATCACCACCAACTGCGCGATCCTCGGACTGGCCATTCTCCAGACCAATCGGGGCTACGGCTTCGCCGAGGGGCTGGTCTTCGCGCTGGGCGCCGGTCTGGGACTGACGCTCGCGCTCGTTCTCATGGCTTCGATTCGCGAAACCGTGGATCTCTCCGACGTGCCGAGCGTCGCGAGGAACATGGGGCTCGTCCTCATCCTCGCGGGCTCCCTGTCGCTGGCCTTCATGGGCTTCGCGGGGTTGTTCAGCTCATGATCCACGCGGTTGTAGGGGTGATGGTGATGGCGGTCCTCTTCGCGGTCTTCGTCGGGTTCCACCTGGCGGACGGAAGGGGATGCCATGGCTGCTCGGGCGGAGGGAGCGACTGCTCCTCCTGCCACCTGGGCGGCGACGACAACGAATTCAAAGGGAGGGCCCGATGAGCGGGTCTGGGAAGAAGGTTACGGATCGTCGTGAGTTCCTGGCACTTGGCGTGGGTGCGCTCGCGGTTGCGACGCTTCCGCGGGCGCTGAGACGCAGGCAGGATCGACTGATCCGCAGGCAGATCCCCGTCATGGGCACGATCGCGGAGGTCGCGGTCCGGAGCGGCAAGGAAGGATGGGCCGAGAAGGGCATCGACGCCGCCCTGGCCGAGCTGAGGCGTGTCGATCGCACGATGTCGCGCTTCCGCGACGATTCCGAGGTGGGGCGGGCGAATTTGCAGGCGGCACACCGCGCCGTTCCCGTGGGTGAGGACACGGCCACCGTCCTCCTCCATGCGCTCCACTGGGCGCGCTCCTCGAACGGGAGCTTCGACCCGGGTCTCGGGAAGGCCTCGGCACTGTGGGACGTGGAGGACCGGAAGACGCCGCCTCCCGCAGGCGAGGTCCGTCGGTTCGCGGGACGCCACTTCTACGAGGACATGGACGTCGACCTGAACGGCTCGGTGCCGCGGGTCCGATTCGCCAGCCCGGACGTCGCGATCGATCTGGGCGGCATCGCCAAGGGCTACGGTGTGGATCTGGCGGTGCAGGCCATGCGTGACATGGGAATCGAAAATGCCCTGGTCAACTGCGGGGGCGATCTCGCCGCGATCGGGGTGGACGAGAAGGACGAGCCGTGGAAGATCGGAGTGCGCTCGCCGTTCCACATCGACCAGGTCGCCCAGGTGCTGAGGGTGAGCGACCGCGCGGTGGCGACCTCGGGAACGTATTTCCGCTACTTCCGTTACGACGGGCGGGTGTACTCCCACCTGCTGGATCCGAGGGACGGCGCACCCCGTGAGACCCGCATGGAGAGCCTCAGTGTGGAAGCCGATCGCTGCATGGCCGCGGATGCGGCCGCGACGGCGCTCTTCGGGGCCCGGGGTGAGGAGTGGAAGACCGTGCTGAACCGGGCCGCACCGGGAGCGCGTGTGGTGAGCGTGATCTGAGGGGATCGCCTGTCCCAGGCCCTGCCCCTCGCAGGACGACGTCGCTCCGCAAGCCCCATGGAGTCGGAGAGGCGATCGAAAGGAAGCTCGACAAAGGAGGAGCCGATGGAGACCCGAGTGGCGTACTGCGCGATGTGTGACCGGCCGGTGCGTGTCCTCGTGAAGAAGGAGGCTCCTGCCTGGCCGAGTCCGGAGCACCTCGATCCCGCGGACATCGTCTGCCTCGAGTACGGGGAGACGTGCACGGGCTCGATGTGCCCGCTTTTCGAGGTGCCCAGCGACCAGATGAAGGAGAATCTGGAAGCGTTTCGCCGCTCGAACGGAGAGACGAAATGACCGATCCGAAGACGGAGTTCGCATACTGCTCGGGATGCGGGCACCAGGTCCGGCTCGTGTTCACCGATTCGCCTCCGCACGACGGACAGGCGAACCTGCCCGACGGAGCCGAGGTCGTGTGCCTGGACTTCCACGAGGACTGCAGCGCGGGACGGTGCCCCACCACCGGGAAGAAGGGCATCGTGATGGGGGTCCGTCTCGCGAAGAGCCACCTCAACGACGGCGCCTTCAGGACGATCCAGGCTCGCTGCGAGTACTGCGAGCAGGTGGCGGACCTCGAGGTCCTGGACGCCACGTTCGCGGTGTGTCCGCTGTGCGGCGCCACGAACCGGTGGGTTCAGCTCGAGCTCGCCGACCAGACGAAGATCACGCTGACCGGCCGCTGACTCGGCGGGCGGTCGTCGCGCCGTCGGGCGCGGGCCCCTACCGCAGACGGGCCACCACGATCCTTCCCGGTGAGGCCAGGCCGGCGCGGATCTGTGCCGTCTCGCCGTTGCGGGCTGCAAGGAACTCGTGGATGCGCACGCCGGATGGCCCGATCGGGCCCACGTAGGTCGCCGAGCTGAACGTCCGGGCCGGAGCGATCGCGCCTCCCTCGTCGTGCGCGGTGACGGGCCACGGGTACGGCCCCAGGCTCGGGCTCGCGACGATCAGGGTGGCAGAGGGGAAGTCGTAGCTCGTGAACGGCAGCGCCCCGACGGGCGCCCCCGATCCGTTCAGGCATACGGCCGAGAAGAACTCGTCCAGAAGCTCGTCGAACGTCCTGCCTGTCACCGCCTGCAGCCCGGCCGCGCCGGGAGGCGTGAGCGAATCGGTGAGCGCGCGGAAGAGCGAGGAGTCGGCGAGTGGCGTCGACGCATGCCCGTAAGCGTCTCCGAGCCAGCGGTGGAAGTGCCATCCGCTCCCGTAGATGTTGCTCTTCGGGCTCGCGCCCACGGGGGCGACCACGAGGCCGTTGGGCTGGCTGGACAGGTAGCTCACGGTGCGGGCCAGGTGGATGAGCACGCCGTAGTTCTCGGGCGTGAGCCCGCCGGCGAAGCTGCCGAGCGTGACCGTGGCCCCCACGGCGGGGCCTCCGTTGGCCGCCCAGGCGATGCGGGAGGACATCTCCCCCGCGAGCTCCGCCGTTCCCTCCTCGATCCAGTCCGGCTGGAACGCCAGGGCTCCGGCTCCGCTCCTCCGGCTCGCGGCCAGGCGGTCGTAGAGCGACACCACGTGCTTCGCTTCGTGCGCGACGGTCTCCAGAGCCTGCCAGCTCGGGCTGGCGTCGTCCATGCTGCGCACGAGGTCGGCGCTCAGGAACATCATGTCCCGCTCGTTGGAGGTCGCGCACGTGGACTTCGAGAGGAAGTTGCCGGCCCACACGAAGCCGGCTTCGTCACCGGCGACCACGGGGGAGACCAGCGCGATGAGCTTCCCGTTCCCGTCGATATCGGGGTTCCGCCCGAAATACGCCGTGATCATGGCCTTGGCGTACGCGGAGTAGTAGTCGGTCATGCGCGTCGCATCCGCCTCGCTGATCGGCTTCGTGACGCGCTGGACGCTGTCCTGGTAGATCGCCAGATCGGCGTTCTGGTGTACGAGGATTCCCGTCGTGACCTTGCCGGCGGCGGAGCCGCAGGTCGTCGCGGTGTCGAACGGGAGCTTCTGGGGCAGGTCGGCCGGCGCGCTCGTGCGGAGCGCCCGGGTCCCGGCGACCGGCAGCAGCGCCCCGGAGCCCAGGTGCCGGATCATCTCCCGCTCCCGTGCGCGCAGCCCGGCCTCGAAGCTCCCGGTCGCGCGTGCGATCTCCACGGATCGCTCCAGCGTGGTGAGCTGTGGGCGGGAGAGCGCGAGAGTGGAGGGGTGGTGCTCCAGCGCGCTTGCCCGCGCTCCGGGTGTCGCCTGGCCGGCGCTCAGGAGCGATACCACGAGGCGTGCCGGGACCGTGTCCGAGGCGCTGGCCGCCTCCATGGGGCGGACCAGGGCGACGCGGTACCGGGCGTCTGCCGGCATGGAGTCGAAGAGCAGGCACGTCGACGCATCCCACGATGCGGAGCCGCCCGGCGAGAGCGCCACGACCGTAGGAGCGGCGCACGGCGCCGAGAGGTCGGTTACCGTGAGGCTGCCCGACCCTTGCACACCCGCCACCGTCGCGGTGATCGTCGCGCTTCCGGCTCCCGTCGCCGTCACCAGGCCGGAGGTCGAGACCGTCGCGACGGTCGAGTCGGACGTCGACCAGGTCACCGCCTCGTCGCTCACCGTGGAGCCGGCCCCATCGGTCGCCTCCGCTTCGTATTGAGCCGCGGCGCCCACGAAGCCGAGCGTGGTGTCGGCCGGGGAGACGACCACCCGGGTCACCCGCGGTCCGGTACCGTCGTGGGCGCAGGCTGCGAAGCCGACCGCCAGGCCGGAGACGGCGGCCAGCGACCGGAATCGGAGGAAGAGCGAGGATAGCGTGCGCGGAACGCTCATGGGTGGTCTGGTACTATCGTCTCCGGTCGTGGGTACGCAAGCCGATGGATCGCGCCGACCGGGCTGCGGGTACCGCGCCAGCGGGTCGCGCGGTGCGATCCCCTGCCCAGATGCCCACGTAGCCCACGATGCCCGAGCCCTCCAGCCCTCTGCCCCGTCACCACGGCCCGGACGGTCGGTACCGCAATCCCTGGCCGGGACTGTCGCGTCATCCCGGGCCCGGGAGCGTTCTGAAGTGGATGCTCCAGCGGCTCGCGGAGGGCAGGGGCCCCACCCCCGGCCCCGCCGATCTGCCACGGGCGGAGCCCGCGTTGGCACGCCCCAGGGCCGGAGCGGGAGAGCTCCGGATCACGTGGGTGGGACACTCCACGTTCATCGTGCAGCTTCCCGGCCTCACGCTTCTCACCGACCCTGTGTGGGGGAGGAGGGCGTCGCCTTTCACCCGCCTGGGCCCGGCGCGGCTCGTGCCCCCGGTGCCGAGGTTGAACGATCTTCCGGCCGTGGACGCCGTGCTGCTGTCTCACGATCACTTCGACCACCTGGATCGTCCGACGGTGGATGCGCTCCGGGAGCGCTACGGGGCCGAGCTCCTCTGGCTCACACCGCTGGGGTTCCGCCGCTGGTTCCGGAAACGGGGTGTGCACGCCGTGGAGGAGCGCGACTGGTGGGAGGAGGCCGAGCTTCCGGGGGGCGGGTATCGGGCCGTGTGCCTTCCTGCCCGTCACTGGACGCGACGGAGCCCGGGAGGGACCAACCGACGCCTGTGGGCCTCCTGGGCCGTCGTGCCGGGGACGGAGAGCCGGGACGGCGCGTTCCGCCTCTACTTCGGCGGGGACTCGGGGTATGGACCCGCCTTCGGGGAGATCGGGGCGGCGCTGGGTCCGTTCGACGCGTCGCTCCTGCCCATCGGGGCGTACGAGCCGCGATGGTTCATGGAGCCCGCCCACATGAATCCCGAGGAGGCGGTGCGCGC
>JBJKRT010000056.1:0-99149 GCA_046704545.1 Longimicrobiales bacterium | reverse complement strand
GTCGTATAGAACGGCTCGAAGAGTCGGTCGACCGCCTCTTCGGGAATCCCCGACCCTTCGTCGGCGACCGTGACGAGCACGTACGGACCCGCCGCGAGCTCGAGCGACGGATCGGCCTCCGCGAGCTCCTCGCAGCGCGTGGCGATCGTGACCGTGCCGCCCTCGGGAGCCATCGCGTCGCGGGCGTTCATCAGCAGGTTCAGCAAGACCTGAGAGAACTGCCCTGGGTCGACGTCGACCGCTCCGGCGTCCGCATCCAGGTCGGGGGTGATCCGCATGCTGCTCTCCAGGACCCTCGATACCATCGTGAGCGTGTCGTTCACCAGCACGTTGACGTCCTCGACGCGCGTCGAGACCATCTGCTTGCGCGCGAAGGCGAGAAGCTGGGAGGTCAGCCCGGCCGCGCGGCGCGCGGCGCGCTCGATCTCCTCGAGGCCGCCGCGGACCTCCGCTCCGTCGGTGTCTTCCAGGGCAAGCTGCGCCTGGCCGAGGATGACGGCCACGAGGTTGTTGAAGTCGTGTGCCACACCTCCGGCCAGCCTCCCGACGGCCTCCAGGCGCTGAGACCGTCGCACCTGCTCCCGTAGCTGGAGCATCTCCGTCACGTCGCTCGCCACGCCGCACAGCGCGTATGGCTCGCCATCCGTGTCCAGGAGCGGAAAGCGAGACTCTACCATGTTTCTCGGCCCGTCGGGAAGCTCCAGTCGGGCTTCCAGCTGCGTGCTCTTCCTCGAGACCAGTACCTCGCGGTCGTTGGCGCGAACCTGCTCGGCGACGGCGGGGGGGAGCACGTCGACGTCCCGTGCTCCGATCACGCGATCGGCCGTCAGCCCGAAGATCTGTAACCAACGACGGTTCACGAGGGAGTACCGGCCGTCGAGATCCTTGATATAGATCACGGCAGGAGAGTTGTCGACGAGACTCCGAAGCAGCCCTTCGCTGCGCCTCAACGCCTCATCGGCCCTGCGCTGCTCGGTCACGTCGCGGATGAAGCCGACCAGCCCGACGGTCTCTCCTCCCTCCTCGATGCGCACGATCGAGGTCTCGGCCGTGAACTCGCTTCCGTCCTTCCGACGGGCCGGGATCTCCACCCGCCGAACCGTCGGGTCGTCCCCCTGCTCGTGCATGGCCCGCATCATCCCGATGCGCTGCCGCTCCTGAAGCGCCGGAATCGAGATCAGCTCGTCGAACGCCCGCCCGAGCGCCTCGGACGCGGACCAACCGAAGATCGATTCGGCACCTGCATTCCAGCTGCTGATCCGGCCCGCTGGATCGAGGGTGATGACGGCGTCGATCGACGCGTCCAGGATCCTGCGGGTCATCTCCTTTCGCTCGACCGCGCGCTCTGCCTCGCGCTCCTGGATCTCCTCGACCATCCGATTGAAGAGGGCCGAGAGCCTCCCGATCTCGTCCTCACGCCGCACCTCGATACGGGCGTCCAGGGCTCCCTGCGAAACCCTTCGCAGCCCGCTGTCCAACGCCTCCAGCGGGAGGTACAGACGCCTGTGGAGGAGGAGGAGGAGCCCGGCCAGAAAGAGGGTGACCAGCACGGAAAGGACCAGCAGTCTTCGAGAGGCGTCCCGTGCCAGCACCTCCAACGCCCTCCCCCTCGATGCAACGTCGCGGAGCCCGGCTTGCTGCGCCCCCGCCATCGTGGAGACGAGCTGAGCCCCGAGCTGCGATGCCCGCCTGAGAGACGCCCTGGCGTCCGCCATGCGTCCGAGATCCAGGTACGCCATGGTTCGGCTCAGGACATCGCGAATGTCCGATTCGCGCTCGATGGCCACGGCGATGGCCGTGCGCATCTCGATGGGGGCGTCGGCCATCGCCTCCCGCGCGGTCACGGTCAACGATGTCGGGGTCGCGGCCCGAGCATCGGCCACGGTGACCCGCACGGCAGCGACGTCGCCCGAGTCGAGCTCGGTGCGTGCGGCGGTGATGGCTCGATTCAACCGACCGCTCTCCACCGCGAATCCCTCGAACTCCGCGAGAAGCTTCCGCGTGTCGCGCTGAAGCGAGGAGACCTTCGGAACGAAGACGACGTCGACCGCGACGGCAACCGCCACCGCGTACAGCCCGACGCCGCCGAGTGCCGCGAGGAGGAACCCACGGAGACCCCTCGGACGATGCTGCCTCGACCGGCTCACCACCCCTTCCTCGGAACAGGATGCCCCCACGCGTCCACGACGACCATCGGGTGCCTCGCCCCGGGACCGAAGGAGATCTCTCCCGATATCCCGTGGTACGGCGGGCGTTCATGTCCGAGCGAGCGCAGGTATCGGGCGACCCGTCCGCGGTCGGCCCCCACGGCCTCCACGGCCTTCACGGCGAGGTGGACCCCGTCCCAGCGGAGTGCGGCCGCCTGATCCGGACGCGAGCCCGTTCTCCGCTCGTACCTCCTCGCGAAGGCCCGGGAAGCGGAATCCTCCTCCGGGCTCCAGAAATGCGTCACCCAGACGCGACTCGCGGCCGGGCCGATCCCGGCGGTAAGGCTGTCTCCCGTGTTCACGCCGTCAGCGGTCAGGAATCGAACCGACGGCACCCGCTGGCTGAAGAGTCGGATGATGCACCGCGCGTCGCGGGTCCGGCTCCCGAGAATGACCACATCGGGGACTCCCCGTAGCAGAGACGCCTCGACGAGGGGAGCGAAGTCTCCCGGACAGATCCATCGGTTGACGCCGTACTCCTCGTCGTCGAGCACGGTGATGCCGGCCGAATCCAGCGCCGCCCGCACTCCATCGTTGAGATCGATCCCGTACTCGTCGGAGAGATGGAAGATCGTGACGCGTCGGGCGCCCAGCCCCCTCGCGGCCACGCGAGCCAGAAACGCACCCTCCTCTCCGTTGTCGGGCGCCATCATGAACACGCGAGGCCCGAGATGCTCGATGGCGCGGCTCGTCGCGTTGGGCACGATGAGCGGGACCCCGGCGTCGCGGTAGACCGGACCGACCACCAGCGTGGACCGGCTGTCCTCGTAGCCGACGACCGCCACCAGGCCCGGCATCGCCACGACCTTCTGGGCGGCCTGCAGTCCCGATCGGTAGGCGTCACTGGCCTGCCCATTGCGGAAGACCACCACCCGTACCGGGTGCGGCCCCGATATCACGCTGTCGGACCCAGCACCCAGATACAGGGAGTCGGCATCGATCCCGGCCAGCCCGACCACGGCGACACGGGGCTCCCGGCTACAGCCGGTTGCTAGCGCCGCCACGCTCAGGACCAGAAGGGTACGACGAAGCCAGATCGTCGGCATCGACCGTCCATGGGAAGAGCTGGGGGGGACTGGTGGTCCATGATGGGGATCGGCGAGACCTCCAGCAACTCCGTATCCCGAGGATTACGGATGCCCGCCGGGGAGCTTCCCTACGAAAGCGGACGTCGACCACCCCACAGCCCCCGACCCGCGCGTACGGCACATTTCAAGGGTGAATGGACCGGTGTAGGTACGAACTGCCCGCACGGAGTGAAGAGACGATGCCCCACCCACACGGACACAGGAACGGACATCCCGGAGGACATCCGCACGGCCACGGTCACGGCGGTGGGGGTATGCCCGGCATGCCCAAGGACTTCAACGAGGCCCCGTTCCTGGTCATCTGGGAAACGACCCAGGCGTGCGACCTCGCCTGCAAGCACTGCCGCGCGGAGGCTCAGCCGCTTCGTCACCCCGACGAGCTGACCACGGACGAGGCGAAGAAGCTTCTCGACGACGTGCGCCGGTTCGGCCCGATCATCTTCGTGTTCTCGGGCGGCGATGCGCTCAAGCGGCCCGACATCGTCGAGCTGACCCGCTACGGGGCCGACCTCGGCCTCCGCATGGCGATCACGCCGGCGACCACCCCGCTCTGCACCGAGGAACGCCTCAGAGAGCTGCACGACGCCGGCATGGCACGCCTGGCGGTGAGCCTCGACGGACCCACGGCGGAGGTTCATGACGAGTTCCGCCAGGTCCAGGGGTCCTTCGGGCATGGTCTGCGCATCCTGCGCACCGCCCGCGAGATCGGCCTGTCGACGCAGGTCAACACGGTCGTGGCACGCCACAACGTGAACGACTTCCGGGTGATGGGCGAGCTCCTCTCGGAGCTCGGAATCGTCTTCTGGGAGGTCTTCTTCCTGATTCCGATGGGGCGCGCACGTCCCGAGGACGTGGCGGGCGCCGAGGCGTTCGAGCGGGTGTTCAACGAGCTCTACGACCTGTCCAAGACGGTCCCGTTCGACATCAAGGCCACCGCGGCACCCCAGTACAACCGCGTGGTGCTCCAGCGCAAGGTGGCGGAGCGCCGAGAGGGCATGCGTGCCGAAGCGTCCGACGTGTTGACCGACGGAGCGGAGCACTCGCTCACCGACGGCATCGGGCGTGCGCGCGGCGTCAACGACGGAGACGGATTTCTCTTCGTGAGCCACGTGGGAGACATCTTCCCGTCCGGGTTCCTGCCCAAGTCGGCCGGCAACCTGCGTACGCACGACCTCGTGGACACCTATCGCAACGCGCCGCTCTTCACGCAGCTCCGCGACCGTTCGCTCCTCAAGGGCAAGTGCTCGGTGTGCGAGTACAGGCCCGTTTGCGGCGGCAGCCGCGCCCGGGCGTACGCGGTCACCGGCGACCCGCTCGAAGCCGAGCCGTTCTGTGCGCACGTCCCGGTCCGCTACCAGCGCATGATCGACAGCGGCGCGGTCGAGCCGGTCGAGGAGTACTTCGCCCGCCGCGCCCTCCAGCACGGGATTCCGCTTCCGGTGGTCTGAGCCGCACGGCCGCGAGGAGCGCGGTCGGGTCAGCGGGCCGGCGCTCCGCCCGCCAATGCGCGCGCCACCCGGCGTGCGTCGACCAGCCGGCCGGGGATCCCCGGCCGGCTGGCCCAGTTCGCGGCCACATGGATCCCTTCGGGCGCCTCGAAGCCGTCGAGGGCGCTCCACGACCGGTCCCAGGCCGGCATCCGCTCGTGCTCGACCGAAAGCGGCCGGGCGTCGTAGCCCGTGCAGCGCCGGAACTCCTCGACCGCAAGCCGAGACAGCTCTTCCTCGCCGAGATCCGCGACATCCGGGCGGCGCGCGCCACCGAGGTAGGCCGTGTAGACGTTCCGCCGGCCGAAGAGCGAGTCGTTGAACGTGACCCCGCGAAGCGCCAGGTCGGTCTCCGTGAACGCCACCTGGAAGCCGAGTCCGCGCAGCGGGGTGTCGGCATCGAGGTGAACGACGGCGAGCGGATTGTACGTGAGGCGATCGAGCGCCGCGGACGCACCGGCGTCGACGGGCTTCAGGAGGCGCGCCGCGGCCGGAGCCGGCGTGGTCAGGACGACGTGCTCGGCCTCGAGCGCGCCGCCGTCCAGCGACAGGCTCCAGCCGGACCCGTCCCGGCGGAGTGAGCGAACGGGCGCCTCCAGCCGCAGGTGCGAGCCGAGCGCACCCGCGAGCGCCAGGGGCAACGTCTGCATCCCCTCCTTGAACGAGAGGGGGGCGGGGGGGTGGATGCTCCCGCCGCGGCGAAGGAGCGGCAGCGTCAGGCTTCGCCGGATGCTGAACTCCCGAAGCACGTGTCCGAGCGAGAGCCCGACGATCATGTCGCCCGGATCCGATCCGTAGAGCCCGCCGTACAGCGGGGCGATGAGCGTGTCGTAGATCTCCTGCCCGACCTTGCGCACGAAATAATGCGCGACGCTCTCGTCCGGGTCCGCCGCGCCCGTGAAGGGCTCGAGCAGCAGGCGAAGCTTCGCCCCGAAGCCCACGATGTCGGAGGTGAAGAAGGCACGCGCCGAGAACGGCACACGCCGCAGCCGCCGCGCGCGATAGACGAACAGATCCAGGTCCGCAGGTGCGGTGAGGATCTCGTCCTGGAGCCCCAGTCCCTCCACGAGCTCGCGCATCGCGGTGGTCAGGCGCGTCCGTTGCGGCCCCCATTCGAGAATGCGCCCGTCCACCCGGGCGCTTCGGATGACCCCGCCTGGACGATCCTCCGCTTCCAGCACGACGAACTCCACGCCGAGGCGTTGCAGCTCGTAGCCGAGCGCAAGCCCGGTAATGCCGCCTCCGACGACCGCGATCATGCGATCCTCCGGTGCGGTGGGACTCCGTTCACACGCGCGCTCACGGACGCGTCAGGAGGCCTCGGCCGGAACGTACGGGCTCGGAGGGAGCTCGCGCGTTCCGTTCGTGCACCAGGTTCCGTCCATCGGACAGCAGCGGCAGCGCGACAACAGGCCGTCCGCCTCGGGGTCGTCGACGAGCGCACGAACGACGAGATCGGCCAGCAGGCGCGGGAAGCGCGGGTCGTCGTGCGGCACCGGTACGCGGTAGAGTTCCTTGCCGAGCCCCTCCACGAAGGCGCGCACTTCGCGGTCGAGCTCGTCGAGCGTCTCCGACTGCTCGTGCATGAACGAGATCGGCACCACGACCAGGCGCCGCTCCCCACGCGCCTCGATGGCATCCTCGTTGTCGGGCTGCGTCCAGCGGATGCGGCGGTTCACGTGGTTCTGGAAGCCGACTTCGTAGCGGTCGGCGCCGAGCCGTTGAGCGACGTCCCGGCAGTGCTCGAACACGTACCGATCGTAGCGGCCGTGCTCGAGATACCGCACCGGCGTTCCGTGCACGGAAAAGTAGAGGACCGTATCGGGTTCGTTCAGGTCGAGCCCGTGCTCCTCCGCGAATGCACGGATGTGGCTCGAGCGCATCTCGACGTAGTCGGGATGGTGGTGCCATCCGGAGATACCGACGACCCGAGGCGTCCACCCGAGACGGTCGAGGGCCGACTGGACGTCGTCGAGCGCCGCGACGGTGGTGGAGTAGCCACACATCGGATAGACGGGCAATGCAACGAGCGTGTCGACCCCGTCGGCCCGGGCGCGGCGCACCATCTCGAAGACCGACGGATCGGTGAACTGGAACGCCGAGTACACCCGAACATCCGCCCCGCGTGCCGACAGCTCGTGCTCGAGCGCCAGTGCCTGGGCATCGGCCTGCTCCTTCAGCGGCGAGCCCCCGATGGCCTCGTACGCCTCGACGAGCCCCGGCGCACGCGCGGCGGCCAGCTGCCTGGCGCGCGCCACCGCCGCTTCGTCGGCGTGCCCCTCGAGGCTCGCATTCTGCAGAAAGATGCGCTCCAGGTACGGGGTCGCCTTCTCCAGGGTCGCCTCGTCCGGCTCGCCGAAGTTCAGCACCAGGACTCCGATCGACACGTCTCTCTCGCTCCTCTTCGGTCGGGACGGAACGTCAGGGCACCGTCTGGAGGAATCGCTCGTGGATGTGGTCCACGAGGAACGCCACCTGGTCCGGATCGGTGGTCCGGTGGATGCCGTGGCCCAGGTTGAAGATGTGCGCCGCGGCCGACGCCCCTTCCGCGAGGACCTCGTCGGCGGCGGCGGCCAGCTCCGCACGCGGTGCGAACAGGGCCGCCGGATCGAGGTTTCCCTGCACCACGGCTCCTTCGCCCAGCACGCCCACGGCCCGGGAGAGTGGCATCGTCCAGTCGATCCCGGTGACGTCGGCGCCGAGCTCCCTCACCTCGTCCAGGAGCGTCGAAGCGCCCTGGGCGAAGTAGATGATGGGGCGGTCGACCTCCGCCCGAACGGCGGCGAGCGTCTCGGAAAGCACGGGAAGCATGAAGCGCCGGTAGGTCCCCGGCCCGAGCAGTCCCGCCCACGAGTCGAAGAGCATGAGGACGTCGGCGCCCGCCCGGGCCTGCGCCACCAGATAGCGCGCCATGGAACGGCCCAGAAGCCCCAGCAGCTCGGCGGCCGAATCCGGCTCCCGCCGGAGGAAGGCCCTCGCGTCGGCGAAATCCTTGGATCCCCCGCCCTGGACCAGATAGCAGAAGAGCGTGAACGGCGCTCCCGAGAAACCGATCAGGGCCCTGTCGGCGGGAAGCTCGGCCCGCACGAGGCCGAGCGTGTCCAGGACGAAGCCCACGCCCTCCTCGGGATCGAGCGGGCGCAGCGCGCGGATCTGCGTCTCCGAGCGGATGGGCTCGTGAAGCACGGGACCGGGCGCGAACTCGAGGCCGACACCCATCCCTTCCAGCGGGGTCATGATGTCGCTGAACAGGATCGCGGCGTCGAGCGGGAAGCGCTCGACCGGCTGCAGCGTGAGCCGCGCGGCGATCTCCGGAGTTCGCGTCGCCGTCTGGAAGTCGACGCTCTCCCGCACCTTCCGGTATTCGGGGAGGTAGCGTCCCGCCTGCCGCATGATCCAGATCGGCGGACGCGGGCCACGGATACCGCGGCAGGCGCGCTCGAGCAGGGTGGCGGGGTCAGCCATGGGACCGCTCCGACGCATGGGCGAGCGCTCCGACACAGGCGTCCACCAGGCCCGCCATGCCGCCGCCCGAGTTCACCTCGACGTCGGAGATGCCGAGCTCGGCCAGCGACTCGGCGGTCGTGCCGCCGATCGCGGCGATCCGAACGCCCTCGAGAGCTCCGCGAAGGTCGTGATTCAGCGCCTCGTCGAGGGAGTGCACCGCCGACGGGCTCGCGAACGTGACGACGTCGACGCCGCGGCGAAGATCGGCCCGGACCCTGCCGCCATCCGGCGGCGTCTGGCGGGTGCGATACGCCTCGACCCGCTCGACGTCGGCGCCCAGGGCTCTGAGCTCCTTCTCCACGACGGCCCGAGCCAGCGAGCCCGCGGGAAAGAGCACCCTGGAGCCATCCAGCGTGGCCGATCCGGCCATCGCCTCCACGAGGGCCTGGGCGCCCTGGCCTCCTCCGATCAGGTCGACGCTCCACCCCGCCCGATCGAGCGCGGACGCCGTCGCATCGCCCACGGCGGCAACGCGAGTGCCGTCGCCGGGAAGCGAGGCCAGATCGGTGAGCGCGGGCACGGCCCGCGCGCTGGTGAAGACCACCCAGTCGTACTTATCGAGCGAGCGTGCCGCGGTGCGCAGCGGTTTGGGATCCGCCGGCCCATCGACCGTCAGGGTCGGCCACACGAGCACCGTCGCTCCTTCCTCTTCGAGCAGACGAACCAGGGAATCCTCGGGATCGCCGGCGCGCGTCGTCGCGACGACCCTCCCGTCGAGCCGTCCCATTACGTCTCGCTCCGGCTCCGTGGCGGGGCTCCCGCCCACCCCACACCTTCGAGCGAAGCCAGCCCCAGCTCGGCGAGGAGCGCTTCGGCCACCGCGGTGCCCGCCTCGTCCGCACCGTCCGGAGCCGCCACCTCGCTCGCACGGACGATGCCGTCGGGCGATGCCACGGCTGCGCGCACCCGCAGCGTGCCGTCGGAGAGCCGCCCGAGGACGCCGACCGGCGCCTGGCACCCCGCCTGCAGGCGGCGCAGGCAGGCTCGCTCGGCGCTCACTTCCGCCCGGGTCGTCGCATCGTCCAGCTTCGACACCGCCGAGCCGGTGGTCGCGTCGTCGGCCCTCACCTCTATGGCGAGCGCCCCCTGCGCGGCCGCCGGCAGCATGACGTCGGGATCGAGAATGTCGACGATGCGCTCCGCCAGGCCCAGCCGACGCAGCCCCGCCACGGCGAGAACCACCGCATCGGCCTTTCCTTCGTCGACCGCACGCACCCGCGTGGGCACGTTGCCGCGCTGCTCCTGGATCTGCAGATCGGGGCGAGCCTGAGCGAGGAAGCGTTTCCTCCGCGGGCTCGACGTGCCGACCCGTGCTCCGGCAGGCAGATCGGCGAGCCGGGCGCCCATGCTCACGAGGGCGTCCCGGGGATCCTCCCGCTCGGGTAGCGCGCCCAACGAGAGCCCGTCCGGAAGAACGCTCGCGAGGTCCTTACAGGAGTGCACGGCCAGGTCCACACGCCCGTCGAGGAGGGCGTCCTCGATCTCCTTGGTGAAGAACGCCTGGCCCAGGTGCGGACCGAGCGGCACGTCGCGGATGCGGTCGCCGGAGGTATGGATCTCCACGATCTCGATGGAAAGGCCCGGATTCGCGGCTTCGATGGCTGCGGCGACCCCGCGGGACTGAGCGAGCGCCAGCAGGGAGCCGCGCGTGCCGAGACGCAGACGCGTCACGAGTGCCCCGCGCTGCCGTTGCCGTTCCCCGAGACCTCGACGCCGAACAGCGACGTCGCGCTCTCCAGGAGCATACGGCCTTCCTCCTTGGTGGGATCGGCTTCCCGCAACGCGACCGTCGGGGCGTGCAGGAGCGAGCGAGCCAGGGAGCGAGCGAGACGCAACACCTGCTCGCGCTCCTCCTCGCTGCGTCCGCGCGCGTAACGCTCGGCTTCGGACCGGGCCGTTTCCAGGACCTGCTCTCGCACGGCCTTCAGCACCGCGGCCGACTCGCGCGTGCGTATCCACTTCATGAACGCGTCCGCGTCCTCCGCCACCATCCCCTCGGCCCGCGGCGTCTCCGCTGCACGCGACCGCCGCGCCTCTTCGACGTTCTCGAAGACGCGCTCCAGGTCCACCAGGTGCACGCCGGGCTGACTCGCCAGCCCGGGGTGGAAGTTGCGGGGGTGCGCGAGATCCACGAAGTACCGCTCGCGCGCCGGCTCCGAACTCAGCGTCCCGTTCAGCAGCTCGGGCGTCACCAGGTCGAAGCGCTCGCCGACCGCACCGACCACGATATCGGCGTCTCGCACGAGCGACTCGACGTCGTCCAGTCCCGTGGCCGTCCCTCCGAGCTCACGGGCCACCCGCTCCGCCTTCTCCAACGTGCGGTTCGCGACGGTCAGGCGACGCAGCCCCTCCTTGCGGAGCAGACGTGCCATGAGGACGCCCGTGTCGCCGGCTCCCAGCACCACCGCGGACAGGGGCTCGAGCGAGCCGATCCGACTCTGCAAGAGTTGAAGCGCAGCGCCGGCGAGCGATACCGCACCCCGCCCGATCCCTGTCTGCGTGCGCACCCGCTTGCCCGCCGCGAGCGCGTTCTGGAAGAGCCTGAGAAGAAGCGGCCCCGCCGTCTCACGGGTGCGCGGATCTTCCAGGGCGTCCCTCACCTGCCCGATGATCTGGGCCTCTCCGTAGACCACGGAGTCGAGCCCGGCGGCCACCCTGAACAGGTGGACGGCACAGTCCCTTCCCCGGTGAACGTAGGAGCTCTCGGCGATCCGGTCGGGCGCTACGCCGGTCCTGTGCGCCAGCAGCAGCCGAAGCGCACGCAGGGCACGCTCCGGATGGGCGCTCGCGCCGTACACCTCGAGCCGACCGCACGTCGCCAGCGGTACCGCTTCGTCGAGCAGTCCCCGCGCCATGATGTCGTCGAGCGCCTCGTACATCTCGTCCACGTCCACGTGCAGCAGCTCACGTTCGTGCGCCGAAGCGACGGATTGGCTGCTGCCGAGGACGAAGACTTCCAGCGGTGCTTCGCTCATGCGAGCGTCTCCAGCCAGCGATCCAGGCCGACCCGGACGCCGGTGTGCAACGGCGTATCGGCCTTCGTATAGCGCCTCGCCTCGGTATCGCGCAGGTCGTACACGAGACGCGAGAAAAGCGCCAGGTCGTCGGTCTCGTAGACGACCAGGAACTCCTGGTCCTGCAGACCGAACGAGTAGAGCAGAAGCTGCGTGATCTCCCGGAATTGCTTCCCGATGCGAATGTGCTCGTTCATCATGCCCTGACGCGTATCCCTCCCCAGGAGGTACCAATCCGCAGTCTTGGTGAAGGGATACATCACCAGGTAGGGAGAACGTTCCGCCGCGAACGGATCGATCTCCTGAGCCGAACGCTCGCGCCGGCTGTATTCCGACGGGCGTGTCATGCCCCACAACGCATGCACGGGGTCCACGATATCGCGGTGCCGGTTCTCGGCTCCGGCCCGCTCGGCGAAGTATTTGCCGGCGTCTTCGGGATCGGGGAGATTCACCGAGCTCCACACCAGCACGTCCGCCTCGGACTCCAGGCCGCGCACCAGGTACAGGTGCGCTACCTCGGCCGCGTCCCGCAGGCCTTCGAACCAGGCACGGGCACGCGCACGCCGCTCCTCGCCGTCCAACTCCCAGAAGCGCGGCGTGAAGCGATAGGTCGAAAAATGTCCGAGCGATACGACCGGTGCATCAGAGCTCATCGGCAATCCACCTCGCGGCATCCAGCGCGTGATATGTGAGCACCATGTCCGCGCCGGCGCGCCGGAACGCCGTCAGCGTCTCCAGCACGACCGCGCGCTCATCGATCCATCCCCGCTCCGCGGCGGCCTTCACCATGCTGTACTCGCCGCTCACGTTGTAGACGGCCAGCGGCATATCCGGGAAGTCCTCGCGGGCGCGCCGCACGATGTCGAGATACGCGAGCCCCGGCTTCACCATGAGGATGTCGGCACCCTCGGCCACGTCGGCGGCGTGCTCGAGCGTGGCCTCGCGGCCGTTGCCCGGATCCATCTGGTGGCTGCGGCGATCTCCGAAGCGTGGTGCGCCGTCGGCCGCGTCGCGGAACGGTCCGTAGTAGGACGATGCGTACTTCGCCGAGTACGACAGGATCGGCACGTTGACGAAGTCGGCATCGTCGAGCGCGTCGCGGATCGCCTCGACCTGCCCGTCCATCATCGCGGACGGAGCGACGATGTCCGCGCCGGCACGCGCATGCGAGACGGCGGTGTCGGCCAGGCGGTCGAGGGTGGGATCGTTGAGCACGTAGCCCGACTCGTCGAGAAGCCCGCAGTGGCCGTGGTCCGTATACTCGCACAGACAGACGTCGGTGATGATCACGCCCTCGAATCCGTCGGCGCGCAATTTGCGAACCGCCCTCTGCACGATGGCGTCGTCCGCCGAGGCCTGGCTTCCATGGTCGTCCTTCTCCGCAGGAATCCCGAAAAGGAGCACGGCGCCGACTCCCGCGGCTCCGGCCTCCTCGGCGATCCCCGACAACCGGTCCACCGGCCAACGGAACACGCCTGGCATGGACGGGACCTCGGTCGGCTCGGACTCGATCTCCGTGACGAACAGCGGCAGGACGAGATGGCGTGGGAGGACCTGATGTTCGCGCACCAGCGCCCGCATGGCGGGATTCTGACGCAGGCGGCGAAGACGCGTGATCACGATACGCTCCGATGGTTGAAACCAGTTCGATGTTGAAAGGAATTTCCCCGCAGGAAAGGACGCGTACAATCGGGAGATCTCCCTTTCGTGGGTCCGTAGATGACCCGATCTCCCGATCGGTAGGTCCCCGGGCCGGATTTCCCGCCTTCCGGCACCGCCTTTCCGAGGGGGCGACCTGCTTACCCCCGAGACGAGCGACCGGTCCTGCCGTGGGCGCGGCGTCCGGCTGAAACCGACCGCACGTTCTCTTCGTACGGATGAGTGACGCTGGACCGCACGCAACCTTCTGGACGGTGGGTGCGTCCAACGGAGTAGACGGGATCGCTTCGCAGGGGGCGGGGGATTCCGACCGGGCGGCTCGACCGTCCCGGCAGGATCGGGGAGTGGTAGGGTCGCTCCGGAAACGCAGCGCTCACCAACACCGGAGCACGAGCGATGAACGGGAAGAGGATGATGGGGGTGGCGGCAATCGTCGCGATCGCAGGAACAGCCTTCACCGCCAGGGCGTCGCACGCCCAGTCGACCACGGCCAAGTCCGAAGTGGACGTGTCCAAGGCGATGAGGTACGAGGACGCCGCGGCCCGGTCGTCGGCGTCGCGGCAGTACTTCAAGGAAGCCGCGCGCTACTACGAGACGGCCGCAACGCTGCGGCCGGCCGGAGACTGCCAGGGCGTCCGGGACATGGTCGAGGCGAGCCGCATCAGATACTACCTGGGTGACGAGGGGAAGGCCCAGTCTCTGCTGCAAGACGCCGGAGACATCGCGCTTCAGTACGGAGACGTCCACACCGCGGCCAAGGCCTTCCTGGATGCCGCCTGGATCGCCCGCCAGCGCGGGCAACACGCGTCAGTCGTCCAGACGCTGCTTGCCCGGGCTCAGAAGCTTGCCCAGTCGCCGTTGCTGGATGCTGGCGACCGTGACGCACTCCTGGGACGCATCGCGGCCGACGTCATGTAACGGCATCACCGCCTCCGGGTCCGCCTGGGTCCCGGGCACGGAGGTTGACGAGGCCCCGTCTCCTGTCACGGGAGGCGGGGCCTCGTCGCGCAAAGGACCTTCACGACTCTGGCAGAAAGATCTTCAGGTTGCCTCCCAGGATCTCCTTCTCGCAGAGCCGGCACGGCCACGGGATCTGCTCACCGGACTCGATGGCCGCCAGGATCGCCTGAACCTTCGGCGCATCGGCGGCGAACCACTTCCACGAGATCCGGTCGCCCGGAACGGCGGGCGTGCCGCCGTCCCTGGCCCACCCCAGCACGACCTGGCCGATGCGACAGTCCGAGCCGTTCACACCTCCCCCGCCGGGCTCGCCGTGTCCGCCCGACCCGACGCCTCCCTCGCAGGCGTCGCCTCCGTCGGAGCACCCTCCCTCCTCCTCACCGGAGCAGCCCCCACCCTCCTCACCGGAGCAGCCACCGCCACACGCTTCGTCTTCCTCACCGGAGCAATCCTCGCAGCCTCCTCCCTCGCCGCCCGACCCGCACGGCTTGGTGTCCGACGTCACCACACCGATGAATCGGATCTCACCGGGGTTCGTCGTCTGAGGCTCCAGTCCGGCCCACATCAACGTCACACCGATCTCCCGGTGAAGTGTCCCGTCCCGGTTCACGACGCGATACGTGAAGGTGCCCGGGCCGGGCTCTCCGGCCGGCACGCCGGGAAACGCGACGATGCTCGCCTCCGCCACCCGGCCGGAGGCCTCCGGCGCCTCCATCCCCTTCCCTCCAGGCCAGACGAGCTCCACGCCGCCGGTGAAGCGGACCTTCCCGAACCCACTCCGGCCCGCAGCGCTGACGCTGTCCAACCACAACCGATCGGGCTCCGTGGGTATCCCATCTGCGCAACCGACCAGGCTCGCGGCGAGCGCGATGCCCAGCAGGCGTGCGGGCCTACCCAGGAGCGGTCGCTTCTCGATCATCTCGGACTCCTTTGGACGAGGGCCTCCCTCCGCGCCCTGGGTCGCGGAAGGAGGCCGCCATATCCTGATCCGGCTATTTGTTGCCACCCTTGTGTCCACCGCCGCCACCTCCACCCCCGCCTCCACGCTCGAGGACGCGGATGTCGATGTACGTCAGGTTGAGATCACCACGCAGGACCGCCGTGGCTCCGCCGTCGGTATCCGCCGCGGTCGCGAGGAAGAGCACTTCTTCCACCGGTTGGACGATCTGCGTCACACCGTCCTCGAAGCGGGTATTGCGCGTCGTCGTTCCGCAAACATCGTCGAAGCTGAACGTCAGACGGTAATCACCCGCGCCTTCGTTGAGCTTGCGGACGTTCCAGGTGTACCCGTAGATGACGCGGCCCTTGACGTTGACCTCGGCCGAGTATTCGCTGGGTCCCTCCCCGCCCTCGTGCACCGATCCGTTGAAGATGTGCGGGTTGACGAGGTCCACCGTGTCGCCCTCCGGCTCCGTCCACCCCTCACCCGGAACCCAGACCAGGCCGGCCAGGGCCGGGTCGTCCCGGTCGGTCAGAAGCTTCTGGATGGTGAGGCGCGCGCAGTGCGAGTACACGGTGCCGCGGGTTCCAGGCCCCGTGTACGGGACGGTTTCGAAATCGGCCGCCAGGCCATGCACCTCGTCGATGCCCCATCCGCTCGTGTGGCGCATCTCGTACTCGAGCATGGGCCAGGCATTCTGCTCCGCATCCCCGGCGAACTGGTCCTCGAAGAGGACGACCTCCGTCCGGATCTGCGACTTGGTGTACCAATCGACGGACTCGAGGTTGTCACCCCAGTCCACCAGGTCCACGACGACCGACCCGGACGGGCGAGCGCCGTTCGCCGGCCAGGACCCGGCCTGCCATACGTTCCTGGGGTCCTTCTGCAGATAGGCCTTGGCCAGCGGCTGTGGGTTGTCCGCCGCGGGTGTTCCCGCCACGAGAGACAGGTTCACCGATCCCGGAATGCGGTTGTCGCAGAGAGGAAGCCCCCTCCGGATTCAGGAGGGTGTCTCCTTCCTCCGGATCGGGAGGACAGCTCGCCGGCGTGACGTTCGGGTCCGCACCGTTCGTGCCCCACTGATACCACCACTCCCCGTTCAGCTCCGGCGTCGCTCCCGGAGAGCCCGGGAGTGCCTTGGTCATCCCCTCCGCCCAGATGACAGGAAAGGAGAGGTTGTTCGCGCCGACCTCCCCGCCGGGCCGGTTGCCTCCCCGCGCGGCCTGTGTGGGGACCCACTCGGGCGCGGCCGTCGGGTGATCGTCCCTGCAGCCCACCGCTGCGGCGCCGACGATCAAGGACAATGCGAGATACTTCCTGAGATGGTTCATGTCGCTCCTCCGGACTGGGGGAC
The DNA here is from genome assembly GCA_046704545.1 of Longimicrobiales bacterium. GTDB lineage: Bacteria > Gemmatimonadota > Gemmatimonadetes > Longimicrobiales > Gaopeijiaceae > SZUA-318. The sequence continues at coordinate 82,933 of JBJKRT010000056.1, read as the reverse complement.
CAGTGACACGGTCCGCGACCAGCCGGCAGCCGCCGGAGACGTCCCCCGGGCCGTTGGGGACGACCGCTCTGGTCGCGGCGGTGAGCGGCAGGGGGCGGAGCGACCCTCCGATCGTGACAGCACCTTGCATGTGTGGCGGGAGGGGGTGCCCCGCGCTCGCCCCGGACACCGGCAAGGTGCGTGCCGATCGGGTGGCCGCGGCCGGGGAGTCCGGACGACTTCCACGGCAACGCGTTTCGCCGCATACGGCAAATGCCGGAGGTGTCGGACGGTGCCCACCCCTGCTGGCTGGAATCGACGCCGCGACTCCCTATTTCCGCCGCTGCGTCCTCTTCCGACGGTAGTGCCGCCGCGCCTTCGCACGGTTGCCGCAATCCTTCATGTCACACCAGCGGCGACTCTTGTTCTTGCTCATGTCCACGAAGAGCCAGGTGCAGTCGTCATTGCCGCACTCCTTGACGCGGGTGAGGTCGCCCTCCGTCAGCAGCTCGGCCGCCGCATGGGCCGTGGGCCAGAGCAGTTGGGCGAGCGGCTCGTCACCCACCTCCCAACGCCAGCCCCACCCCTCGGCAGTGCGCGCGAGACGGCGGTGCAGGGCACTTTCGTCCAGGACGGCGCCGAGCGCTTCGATGTCCTCGTCCTGCGCGTCACCACCTTGAACGACGGCCGAGAAGATCCGGTAGATCGCCTCGCGCAGATCCAGGACCCGCACAAGCACCGTGTCGGCCGCTGCCGGCCGCCTGCCCGCTTCTCCGCGCAGTGCATCGGCCCCGTTCGCGTCCAGCACGCCCGTACGCTCGCCCCACACGACAAGATCCTCGTAGGTGTGCAGCTTCTCCTGCGGCTCGGAGTTCGGGTCGTGCGATGCGGTATTCGCGAGGTCGAGCGCCAGATTCCCCCCGACGGGATCGTATCGCTCGATAGGGACCCACCCGCTGTCCATAAATAACCCCCAAAAGCGTATTGACGGGTTAGATCGGCTCCGCGATCTTCCCTAACCAGCATAAATCGTTTTGATGGTTTCAGAAAGGGGGTGGGGAATGGACGCCACGTCGACGTTGCCGGCCCTGGACAGGGCCACGCCTCCGCGCGCACTCGTCCTGGTCGCGTTCGCCGCCATCTACGTGATCTGGGGGTCCACGTACCTGGCGATCGCCGTGGCCGTCGAGACCGTGCCGCCGCTCCTGATGGTGGGGCTACGATTTCTGGCCGCGGGATCACTGCTGCTGGCGGTAGCACTCCTACGCGGCGAGGCGTGGCCGCAACGTGCCGCATGGCTCGCATCCACCCGGCAGTCCCTGTTCGTGCTCGGTGCCTACGGCCTCCTCGCCTGGGCCGAGCTGCGCGTGGCTTCCGGCGCGGCCGCCGTGCTCTCGGCGACCTCGCCGATGTTCGTGGTGCTGCTCGACGTGCGCGTCCGACGGCGAGCCGCCGCCCGAGTGGGCGTGGGACTGGGGCTTCTCGGCGTCCTCCTGCTCTCGTCGTCCTGGCGGAGTGGTGGTGGCCTGGACGCGTGGGGCAGCCTGGCGATCCTGGGCTCGGGACTCCTCTGGGGTGCGGCCGCCGTGAGGGCGAAGGCGACGGTGGCGCCCGGCTCCACGCTCATGGCGGCCGCGATGGAGCTGCTCACGGGCTCCGTGTTTCTCCTGGGCATCGCCATGCTCCTGGGTGAATCGGGCGGTGGCTGGTCCGTGAGCGGACGATCGCTCTTGGCACTCGCCTATCTGGTCGTGTTCGGATCGGTGGTGGCCTACACCGCGTTCCACTGGCTCCTGCAGGTGAGCTCCCCTGCGCTCGTGACCACGCACGCGTACGTCAACCCGGTCATCGCGCTCGCGCTCGGGGCGATGCTCCACGGAGAGGTGGTCGGGAGCACCGAGCTCGCGGCCACGGCTCTCGTGCTCGGAAGCGTCGCGGTTTTGGCGTTCGCCACGCGATAAGGACCGGGCGTCGAATCCGGGCGGCGCGGCGCGGCGGTTCAGAGGTCCGTGGCCCGCCGCCCCGTTCGCGCACGCGCCGCGCCCTCCCGTATATTGGCCGGCCTCGTTTCCCTGCCCGCACCACACGATGACGCGCACGACGTTCCGCATACCCGGGTCCCCGCTCCCCGCCAACGCCACGACGGCCGCCCTCGCCCTCGTGGCGCTCCTCGTGGTCGCTTCCGCTCTGCTCACGCCGGCGAAGCTCGGCGCCCAGGCAGCGCCGGGGCCCGCCGCGGCCGCGCCGGTGCGTATCACGGTCCGGGCCGACTCGAGCCTCGGGCCCTTCCGGCCCATCTGGTCGTGGTTCGGCTACGACGAGCCCAACTACACCTATATGCCGCATGGCGTGAAGCTCCTGCGTGAGCTCTCCTCGCTGAGTCCCGTGCCCGTGCACGTGCGCACGCACAACCTGCTCAACACCGGCGACGGGCAGGCGGCCCTCAAGTGGGGCTCGACGAACGCGTACACGGTGGGCGCGGACGGACGGCCGCACTACGACTGGACGATCGTCGACAGCATCCTCGGCACGTACGTGGCGCACGGCATCACGCCGCTCGTCGAGATCGGGTTCATGCCCGAGGCGCTCTCCACGCACCCCACCCCCTACCGTCACCACTGGAAGCCGGGAGACCCGTACGGTGACATCTACACGGGATGGGCCTATCCCCCGACCGACTACGGGAAGTGGCGCGAGCTCGTCTACCGATGGGTCCACCACGAGGTCGAGCGCTTCGGCCGCAAGGAGGTCGAGCGCTGGTGGTGGGAGGTGTGGAACGAGCCGGACATCGGCTACTGGCAGGGCACGCCAGAGCAGTACTTCGAGCTGTACGACTACGCGGCCGACGGCCTGAAGCGGGCGCTCCCGACCGCCAGGGTCGGCGGCCCCGAGGTCACCGGCCCCAACGGAAAGCGCACGCAGAAGTACCTGCACGACTTCCTCGAGCACGTGTTGCACGGCACGAACTACGCCACCGGAAGGACGGGCTCGCCGCTGGACTTCGTGAGCTTCCACGCCAAGGGCTGGCCCCGCGTCATGTCGGACGGGCACGTGCGCATGAACGTCGCCAACCAGCTCCGCGCGATCGCCAACGGGTTCCGCGTCATCCACTCGTTTCCCGAGCTCGCCCGGATCCCCATCGACATCGGCGAGTCCGATCCCGAGGGATGCGCCGCGTGCCCGGTGAGCGAGTACCCGGCGAACGACTACCGAAACGGAACGATGTACTCGACCTATACGGCCGAGCAGCTCGCCCGCACCTACCAGCTCGTGGACCGGTACCACGTGAACCTGAGGGGCGCGGTGACGTGGGCGTTCGAGTTCGAGGACCAGCCGTACTTCGACGGCTTCCGCTCGCTCGCGACCAACGGGATCGACAAGCCCGTGCTCAACACCTTCCGCATGCTCGGAAGGATGCGTGGACACCGCGTGTCGGTGACGAGCTCCGGCGCACTCCCGCTCGACTCGGTGCTCGCCCGCAGCGTGCGCGGCCGCGACGACGTCTCCGCGCTCGCCACCCGCGGCGCGCACTCCCTGTCCGTGCTCGTCTGGAACTACCACGACGACGATCTGCCGGCGCCGCCCGCCTCCGTTCGGCTCACGATCGAGGGCGTCCCGGACGGAGGCGCGCTGCTCACGCACTGGCGCATCGATCACGACCACAGCGACGCGTTCACGCTCTGGAAGCGGCTGGGATCGCCGCAGCAACCCAGCGCCGCCCAATATCAGTCCCTGGAGCAGGGCGGCCGGCTCCACACCCTCGAGCCACCCCGCGCCGTTTCCACGGGGAACGGCCGGGCCGTCATCACGTTCGACCTGCCCCGGCAGGCTGTCTCGCTCGTTCAGCTGACCTGGTAACGATCTCATGAAAGACCCGATCATCTCCCGCCGCGACCTGATCAAGCACCTCGGTGTCGCCGGCGCCGGCTTCGCCCTCACTCGCGGCACCGTGCTGCGCGGCGCTCCTGCCGACATCGTCGTGAACGGCCGGCCCGTCGAGCTGGCGGTCGCCTCGCTGAGCGACGTCACCGTGCGGCTCACGCTCCGCCCGATCGAGAGCGGATCGCCCGAATCGCTGCCGTTCACCGGCGCGCTCGTGAAGGACGACGAGGGCTCGGTGCTCGCCAGCGGAGACGAGAGCTCCGCGTTCCGGCGCGTGAAGGCCGGCGACTTCGTGGTGCGCTTCGGCCGCAGGCCGCCGACGATCACCGTCGAGACGGCCGACGGCCGGCCGGTGCAGCGCTTCACGCTGAGCGCGAAGGATCCGAGCATGCGCTTCCTCCTGCCCGAGGGCCCGCTCTACGGCCTCGGCGAGGGCGGCCCGCAGTTCGACCGGCGCGACTCGGTCGAGCGCATGAGGAACGGCCAGGGTGGCTATCACCTGGCCACGCACGGCACGCGCGCGCCGGTCCAGTGGCTGGTCGGCACGGACGGATGGGCGGTGTTCATCCACCAACCGTACGGCTCGTTCGACCTCACCGGCGATGAGGGCGTGTTCACGCCGCACGACGCGGCGCCGCAGCCGATCGACCTGTTCGTCGTCCGCTCCGAAGATCCGCGCACGATCATGCGCGAGTACGCCCGCATCAGCGGGTTCCCCGAGCTGCCGGCGCTCTGGACGCTCGGGTACCTCCAGTCGCACCGCACGCTCGCCGGCCCCGACGAGGTGATGGGCGTCGCGCGCACCTTCCGCGAGAAGAAGCTGCCCTGCGACGGGCTCATCTACCTCGGCACCGGCTTCTGCCCCTCGGGATGGAACACGGCCAACGGGGAGTTCACCTGGGACAAGGACAACTTCCCCGATCCGAAGAAGATGATCGCCCAGCTCCACGACGAGCACTTCAAGGTGGTGCTCCACGTCGTCCTGGAGGGGCACAAGCTCACCGGCACCGTCAACGATCCGTGCACGACGAACCCGCGGCTGCCGAGCGGCCGGCTCCCGAACGGCCACTGGCCGCCCGACCGCGAGGTCGCCTGCTACTGGCCCTTCCACAAGCCCCTCATGGAGGAGGGCGTGGACGGGTGGTGGCCGGACCAGGGCGACGGCTTCGACGGCCCCTCGCGCTTCAACCGCCACCGGATGTACTTCGAGGGCTCACAGCTCTACCGGCCCAACGAGCGCCCGTTCGCGCTGCACCGCAACGCCTCGCCCGGTGTGCAGCGCTTCGGAAGCTTCATCTGGTCGGGCGACGTGCGCAGCCTGTGGGAGACGCTGCGCACGCACGTGGCGGTGGCGATCAACACTTCGCTCTCCGGCCTGCCCTACTGGGGCACGGACATCGGCGGGTTCATCCCGTCGGACGAGCTCACCGGCGAGCTCTACGTGCGCTGGTTCCAGTTCGGCTCGTTCTGCCCGCTCTTCCGCTCGCACGGACGCAACTGGCATCTGCGCCTTCCGTGGGGATGGGACAACGGAGACGGCGGGCCGGACGAGACGCGCGGCTGGAAGCCCGCGCCGAAGGAGCTCCACAACAAGAAGGTCGAGCCGATCTGCAAGAAGTACCTCGAGCTGCGCTATCGGCTCATGCCGTACCTCTACACCACGGTCAAGGACGGGCAGGAGACGGGGATGCCGGTCATGCGCGCCCTCTGGCTGCACGACCCGACCGACCCGGTCGCGGTTTCGCGCGGCGACGAGTACCTGTGGGGCGACCACATGCTGGTCGCACCCGTGTTCGAGCAGGCGGCCCGCTTCCGCAGGCTGTACCTGCCGCGCGGCACCTGGTACGACTTCTGGACGCAGGATCCCGTCGAGGGCGGCCGCGAGGTGGAGCGCCAGGTCGACCTCGAAACCACGCCCCTGTACGTGCGTGCCGGAGCGATCGTCCCCATGGGACCCGTGAAGCAGTACGCCGAGGAGCCGAGCGACGAGCCGCTGGAGCTGGTCGTGTATCCCGGGGCCGACGGTGCCGGGAGCCTCTACGAGGACGACGGCCACACGTTCGACTACCAGAAGGGCGCGTACATGCGCATCGACATGACCTGGAGCGACAACACCCGAAGGCTCTCGCTCCGTCTCCGGAAGGGATCGCGCGTGCTGGAGCCGAAGCAGCGCATCTTCCGTGTGCGGGTGGTGGGCCGGAGCGGAACGCACGACCTACGGTTCGACGGCTCGCCCGTCGACGTCCAACTCTGACGAGCGAGGAGACCCTCCCATGAAGATTCGTGGACCGAAGCATCTCGGCGTCGCGCTGACAGTGAGCCTGATCGCGGCCGGCTGCACCGCCAAGCACAAGCCCCCCGAGCGGCAGGCGACGAAGGGGGACACCACCCATCTCGTAGCCGCCGGGACCAGCGTGGAGCACCCCGACACGGTGAGGGTGCACGGCATCCCGTTCACGTACTTCGCCGAAGGGCGCGGCCCCACCTGCCTCGTCGTCGGAGACGGACTCCCCTTCTACCGCGTGGCTTCCGACACGCTGAAGGCGCACTTCCGCTTCGTGAACCTCAACTCGCGCCTCACGACGCCCGAGGCGAAGGTGGGCAGCGTCACGCACATGACCATGGACACGCTGGTCGAGGACGTGGAGGCGGCGCGGGCAGCCTTGCACCTCGGAAAGGTCTGCGTGGTCGGTCACTCGATCTCGGGTCTCATCGCGCTCGAGTACGCGCGCAAGTACCCGCAGAACACCACCTTCGTGGTCATGCAGAGCACGCCGCCCTTCTACAACGACAGCCTGGGCCGCGCCGATCGCGACTACTGGAAGGAGCACGCGAGCCCCGCGCGCAAGGCGGCGCGGGCGGCGGCGCGCAAGCGTGTGCCCCAGGACTCGCTCGCCAAGCTCCCGCCGAGCGACGCGATGATCCTCTCGTACGTGAACAACGCGTCGACCTACTTCAACAATCCGCTCTACGACCCGGCCTGGATCCTCAAGGGCGACTACTGGAACGTGCCCGCCTGGAACCAGCTCTTCCAGGTGATCATGAAGACGTACGACATCTCGAACGGTCCGCCGATCACCACGCCCGTCTTCCTCGCCCTCGGCAAGGAGGACTATTCGGTTCCGTGGAAGGTGTGGACCGCCGACGAGCGCGCGAAGATCCCGAACCTCACCGTCTACACCTTCGATCACAGCGGCCACTATTCCGCGCTCGAGCAGCAGAAGCTGTTCGACCGGCGGCTCCTGGGGTGGGTGGCGGGGTTGAAGTAGCCCTCGCTCTTCCGGCTTCAGCTCTCATGGAGAGGTCATGACCGCCGCCGCTGTGCAGACCGCCACCGACACGACCGCGATCGCGCCCGTCTGGCTTCCCGGCGCGTTGCAGGCGATCTACGTCCACCTGTCCACGCATCCCGTGGCGTTGGCCCTCCTCGTCCTCGCGGTGGGGCTGATCGTGACGGTCGTGGTGCGCTCCGCCATCCTCTTCGCCGGACAGAAGCTCACGGCACGGACGCAGACGACCCTGGACGACCAGCTGCTCCGGCTGGGCGCCCGTGTGATCACGCTGGTGTTCGTGTACCTCACGCTGGCCACCGCCGTCGAGGCGCTACCTCTGAGCCCCGGCATCACCAGGGCCGCCGTCCGCGTCCTCATGAGCTTCATGGTCGTCCAGCTCATGCGCGCGGGCCTACGCGCGATTCCGATCGCCCTCGACGGACTGAGCCGGATCCGCGATCGCTTCGCCATCGTGGAGGAGCGCACGGTCCCGCTCTTCGACCTCGGGCTGACGATTCTGGTGGTGGGGATCGGCGTCTGGGCGCTGCTCCATGTCTGGAACATCGACCCCACCGCGTGGCTGGCCTCGGCCGGGGTGGCGGGCATCGCGGTGGGCTTCGCGGCCCGCGACACGCTGGCCAACCTGTTCGCCGGATTCTTCATCATCGCCGACGCGCCCTACGAGGTCGGAGACTACGTGGTCCTCGACAGCGGTGAGCGCGGAGAGGTCACCCGGGTCGGCATCCGCTCGACCCGGCTCCTGACCCGCAGCGACGTGGAGATCACCATCCCGAACTCCGTGATGGCCTCCACCAAGATCATCAACCAGTCGGGCGGACGGTGGACGAAGTTCCGTATCACCGTGCCGGTGGGCGTCGCCTACGGCTCGGACGTCGACCGGGTCGTGTCTCTGCTCGAGGAGGTGGCCCGCGGGCAGGAGCTCGTGTGCAAGGATCCCGCGCCGATGGTGCGGATGCGGGGACTCGGCGACTCGAGCCTCGACTTCGAGCTGTACTGCTGGGTGGACCATCCTTCCGAGCAGGTGCTCGCGACGCACGAGCTGTACATGGCCATCTACAAGGCGCTGAACGCCGCGGGCATCGAGATCCCGTTCCCTCAGCGGGACCTGTGGGTGCGTGGCATGCCTCCCAGGGAGGAAGCCTCCTCGTAGGGCGTCCCCGGAGCGGCGGGCGCTCCACCGCGTCCGGGGCACGCGCCCGGTGCTCCGTCAGGACGTTCCGATCGCGTCCAACCGCTCCCACGTCCTGGGACCGACGATCCCGTCCGGAACGAGGTCCTCGGCACGCTGAAACGCGCGCACGGCGGCTTCGGTCTTCGGGCCGAAGTCGCCGTCCACGGTACCGGTGTACGCGACCAGCTTCTTCTGCACCTCCTTCACCAGCGCACCCGTCGCTCCGCGGCGCAGCGTCGGTCGCGCCTGCCCCGTCGGCTCGGCCGCCGGGATCGGAGGACGCGGCGTAGCGATCCCGCTCATGAGCCCGGAGACCGCGAGCCGGAACGCGTCCATGTCCAGCGTGGGATCGGTCTTCCGGCCCGCCGGCAATGCGTACTCCCGGTGCCCGCAGCAGAAGCTCGCCGGACGATTCAGGTGCTTCAGAATGGCCGCTACCCCTCGCTGGTAGGCGTCCACCTGAACGTCGGGCCACGGCTGGTCGTTCGGCAGCCCGGTGTTCTCCGCCTCGATGCCGATGAAGTGGGTGTTGCCGCCCCTGATGCCCATCCACGCGCCGAGGCCCGCGTGGTTGCACCGTCCGGCGGCGATGACGTAGTACGTCCCGTCCCGCCCGAGCCCGAGGTGGGCGAGCGGACCCGGCAGCGCCTCCACGCCGGCCCCTCCGCGTCGACCTTCCACGAGCACGCCCAGGCTGCCCATGTTCCCGTGCCGCGATCCCGCGGTGTGGTGGCACATCACCCCCAGAGGAGCGCCGATGTCTCCTCGCCCCCTCGTCTCCCACCCCTCGACGGGCGCCACCTTGAGCCCGGCACCCTCCAGGACGTCGGCGAGCCAGATCAGTGAGAGCGCCATGTCACTCCACTCCTCCCCGAGAGGCCGGAAGATCCTCGTCGGGCGTGTCGCGATCGATCGGCACGTCGCATCCGTCCACGTCGTGCTCGGAATCCGGGACGGTCGATCGAAGCACCTCCGGCACCCCGGGCGACACCATCGACGGGGGCAGCAGCGCCACCGCGCCCAACGCACCAGGCACCACGCCGCCCGACCCTCCGCCGCCGGATCCACCCTCCGGCTCCCCGCCCCGCGATTCCGGCTTCACGGTCGACCGCACGACCATGAACTTCCCGAGCAGATCGAACCAGAACGGAGCGCCGAGCATGGCGGCGAACGCGGTCAGGAGCCAGCCGAGCACGGGATTCAGGAACCAATACCAGAGCATGCCCCCCCAGCTGTCCGGACGCTCGCTCGTCGTACCCAGCCCGTGGTCCCAGCCGATCGGGAGGCTCAGGGATTCGAGGTCGCGGCGCGCTTCGGCGAACGTCGTGTCGCTCGGCGTCGTGTCCGCCGCGGCGGCCTGGGCCCTCGCGACCAGCGCATCCCGCAGCGCATCGTCGCGGTAGAGATGATCCACGATGACGATCGAGTTCACGTTGAACGCGATTGCCACGAGCAACCCGATCGCCAGCAGCACCCATTGGGTGGACCGCTTGTACCAGCCGCCGATGCGCTCCATGGCGCCGTCGTACCACGCCTCGAGGCCGGCCACGGCCTTGTCGAGATCGTCGTGTGCGGCGTCGAGCACCGCGAGCACGGCCCGCTCGACAGCCGGGTTCTGCAGGCGCGAAATCTCTCGCCGCACATCGGCAACGGTGAGGGCACTCGCCCCGTGCCCGTCGCCCTCCTCGTCCGTGGTGGGTCCGCGCGCGGCGAGGTCCAGGAGCGCGAGCGCAAAGCTTCGTGGGGGAATGTAGGAGGGGAGGCCCTCTCCGCTGGTGAATGGGTGCGGCTGCTTGACCTTGCCGTCACCGTCCTTCCGCTTCGGCGAAATCTCGTAGTCGCCGAGGTACAGGCCGGCGATCAGAGGATGGTGGAAGAACCGTCCGGCGAGGCCCGCGCGGGTCGGGTCGTGAAGCAGCTTCGCGAGCCCGTGCTCGAGATAGGCCGCGCGCGTCTTCAGCCATGCCGCGAGCCCCTCGCGTATGGCGGTACACATGATCGCCACCAGGAGGTAGATGAAGATCATCCCGATGGCGACGTCGAGAATCGCGGATCCGAACATGGACACCTCCCCGTCGCTCGGACCCCCGGCCCGAGCGGCGAGCGCTCGATGTCCCTGGGAGGTGCTTATACGCTATGCGTGTAGCCTGGTGACGGGCAAGAGAAATTTCGGAACGACGTCCCGCCAGCGGGTCCGTGGAGAGGGGGATGCGTGGGGGCTATTGCGCCTCGGCCCCGCCTCCCCCAGGCTCGGAAAGTGCAACTCCCGACTTCTCCGTGAGGCATCACCCGTGATACGACGACTCCTGATCATCTTCGGGCTCCTGGCCGTCCCGATGGCCGCCTCGGCCCAGAGCAGAACCCGCGTGTACACCCACGCCGACACCCTGCGAGGCTCCAACGGTCCCGGGCGGTCTTGGTGGGACGCCACCTTCTACAACCTGAACGTGCACGTCATGCCGTCGGACAGCAGCATCGCCGGATACAACGCCATCACCTACCGGGTGCTGAAGCCTGCGCAGGAGATGCAGATCGACCTCCAGGAGCCGATGGTCGCCGACAGCTTCGTGCAGGACGGTCGCAAGCTCCAGCACCGGCGCGACGGCAACGCCTTCTTCGTGACGCTTCAGGCCCCCCAGCGCGAGGGAGCCGAGAACCGCTTGACCGTCTACTACCACGGCAAGCCGAAGGTCGCCATCCACCCCCCGTGGGACGGCGGCTACATCTGGCGGACGGACAGCCTCGGCAATCCCTGGGTCGCCACGGCCAACGAGGGGATCGGCGCCAGCGTGTGGTGGCCGCTCAAGGACTACCTCGCCGACGAGCCCGACAGCCAGAACATCGCCATCACGGTGCCCGATCCGATGATCGACGTGTCCAACGGGCGTCTGCGGGACGTGATTCCCCACGCGAACGGAACGACCACGTACGACTGGTTCGTGAACGACCCGATCAACCTGTACGACGTGGAAGTGAACGCCGGCGACTACACGCACTTCAGCACGATCTACCACGGTGAGGACGGCACGCTCACCATGGACTACTGGCCGCTCGCCTACCACCTCAAGCCGGCCGAGCGGCAGTGGAAGCAGTCACTGTCGATGATGAAGTGCTTCGAGCACTGGTTCGGGCCGTACCCATGGTACAAGGACGGCTACAAGCTCATCGAGGCACCCCACCTGGGCATGGAGCACCAGAGCGGCGTGGCCTACGGAAACGGCTTCGAGAACGGCTATCGCGGCACGGACCTCTCGGGCACCGGACTCGGGCTCCGCTGGGACTTCATCATCATCCACGAGAGCGCGCACGAGTGGTGGGGCAACAGCATCACCGACAAGGACCCCGCCGACATGTGGATCCACGAGAGCTTCGCCAACTACGCCGAGAGCCTCTACGAGGAATGCCGGGACGGGAAGGCCGCCGGTGAGGAGTACGTGCGCGGCACACGCTCGAGGATCCGCAACGACCGTCCGATCATCCCGCCCAGGGGCGTGAACGCCGACGGCTCCGGCGACATGTACTACAAGGGCGGCAACATGTTGAACACGATCCGCCAGATCGTGAACGACGACACCAGGTGGCGTGGCATCCTGCGGGGCCTGCAGAAGGAGTTCCGGCACCAGACGGTGACGGGCAAGCAGATCGAAGACGCCATGAGCCGCATGGCCGGCGTCGACCTGAGCAAGGTATTCCAGGAGTACCTCACGACCACGATGGTCCCGGAGCTCGAATACCGCTTCTCCGGCAGGACCGTGTCGTATCGCTGGAAGAACGTCGTGCCCGGCTTCGACATGCCCGTGAAGGTCACGCTCGCACCCGGCACGTTCAGCTTCATCCACCCCACGGAGCGGTGGCAGAGCACGGCCACCACGCTCGCGTCGCCCTCCGACTTCAAGGTGGACGTGAACTTCTACATCACGACGAAGAACGTGGGCGCGGGGGCGTCCTAACGGCTGTGCCGCGACGGCCGATCCAGCCCGGCATCGACGCCGGCGGCGAGCAGGACGAGCCCTCCCGGGGCGTTTCCGCGGAAGCGCTCCGGGAGGCGTTCTCCCACTGGGCGACCGGTGTCGCGCTCGTGGCCGCACGCGATGGGCCGAGCCTCGAGGCGATCACGGTCACGGCCGTCCTGCCCCTCTCGGTCGATCCGCCGCTCCTGCTCTGCTGCCTCCACGAGCAAGCGTCCGTGCTGCCGATGATCCAGGAGACCGGCCGCTTCACGGTGAGCGTACTTTCCGAGGATCAGCGCCGCACCGCCAACATCGCCGCGGATCGCGTATTGGTGCGCACGCTTCCGTTCGAGAAGGAGGGAGATCCCGTGCTCGCCGGCGCGATCGTCGCGTTCGTATGCCGACTCCGCGACGACCACCCGGGCGGTGACCATCGCGTCATCACGGGCGAGGTCGAGCGGCTCGTGCTCGGCCCCGACACGGACCCGCTTCTCTACTACCGGCGCGAATACGGTGGCTGGCGGGAGCGGTAGGCGACCACCACCACCGCCCCTCCGTCAGATGCCTCCGAGCAACACCCCTGTCGCGAAGACCAGGGCACCCCCCAACCCCACCTGGAGCGCGGCCGAGAAGGTCGGCGTATCCATGTAGCGGTGACGGACCCACGTGATGACGGCCAGCTCGGCGACGACGATCACGATGGCCGCGATGAGCGCCACGTGGAACTCGGGCACGAGAAACGGAAGCGTGTGGCCGAGCCCGCCGACGAAGGTCATGAGCCCGCAGATGAGGCCCCGGACCCAGGGGTGCCCCCGTCCGGTGAGGCTCCCGTCGTCCGAGAGCGCCTCGGCGAACCCCATGCTGATGCCCGCGCCGAGCGATGCCGCCATCCCGACGATGAACGCGTCGTGCGTGCTCTGGGTGGCCATCGCGGCGGCGAACACGGGTGCGAGCGTCGAAACCGACCCGTCCATGAGCCCCGCGAGCCCGGGCTGCACGACCTGAAGCACGAACAACCGTCGACGGGTCTCGTCCTCCGCCTTGCGCGCATCGGGCTCGAGCCGCTCGTCCTCCAGCGCGCCCGCCTTTCGCTCGTGGATGCGCTCCTCTGCCGCGAGGTCGTCGAGGAGCTTGCGGACGCCCACGTCGGTCGTGCGCGCGGCCACACGCTCGTAGAACTGGCGCGTCTCCGCCTCCATCGTGCGGGCCTGGTCACGCACGACGTCGAGTCCGAGCGGACGCACGAGCCACGTCGGCCGGCGATGCACGAAGCCCCGGACGTCCTCCCGGCGGATATGCGGAATGTGGTCTCCGAACCGCTCCCGGTAGAGCTCCATGAGCCGAGCCCGATGGCCGGCTTCTTCCTGACGCATCCCCTCGAACAGGGCGGCGGAAGCGGGATACGTCTCCCGGAGTCCGTCGGCGTAGTCCGCGTAGATGCGCTCGTCCTCCTCCTCGAGCGAGATGGCGAGCGCGAGGAGCTCCTTCTCGGAGAGGTCGTCGAATCGCCTCATGGGGTCTCCGTGTGTTGTCCGCCCCGCCGGGGGGACGGTCCGAACCGATGGCATACGGACGCGCGACAGTCCACTTAGCCGCGGAAGTTGGCGGTGCCGGAGAGCGTGTCAATCGGGCGAGGATGCGCCGGCCTTCCCGGCTACTCGAGCCACCGGGTCACCTCGGCCGCCGAGTGGCGGGGCTTGGCGTCCGGCGTCTCCGCCGGCTCACCCAGCTGGATGGTCGCCACGATGCGCTCCACTTCGGGCACACCGACGGCTTCCCGCGCGCGAGGATCGTCCATGACCGCGCCGCTCTTGATGTGCGAGCCGAGGCCCATGGCGTGCGCGGCCAGACAGAGGTTCTGCACGCCCATCATCGCGGCCGCGTAGTCCTCCTCCTGGATCTCGGGGTTCTCGTCGAGCGTGATGCTCACGGCGATCATGGCCGGCAGGGCGGCCTCCCCGTCGGCGACCTTCTCGAGGACGGCGCGCGCGGCTTCGGGATCTTCGACCCGCTTGGCTTTGCGGGCACCCAGGACCTCTCCGTACGCGCGCCGCGTCCGGGGTCCGAGCACGTAGAAGTGCCACGGCTGCGTCATGCGGTGGTTCGGAGCCTGCACCACGGCATCGAGGAGCTGCTCGATCTCGGCGCGGGTCAGGGGTCGGTCGGTGAATCGTTTGATGGAGCGGCGGGCGTGGATCGCTTCGAGGACGTCCATGGGTCGCAGGCGGAGGCAGGAGGAACGTGTCGGTGATCCCTCAATGTGCAAGAACCGGTGGCGAGGTTCGAGCCCGCACGGGGTTCACCCTCCGAGCCAGTAGGTCACCTTCATCTCGAAGACGTTGTCCGAGGGCAGCGCCCCGAGCGCCCGCGCATCGCGTCCGAGGGCGAGGTCGCCGACCGGCGCGCTACCACTGCGCGTCTGGGTCCAGACCAGATACGCGGTCGACCCGGGGCGCCACTGCCAGCGGAGCACGGCCGTACCGCGCAGCGAGCGCAGATCGAAGTTCGGGCTCGGCAGCGTGAAGCTCTGCGCCGGCCCCGACCCGTCCGGGTCGATCGTGTAGCTCTTGCTCCCACCGCTCGTCGTTGCGTGGATCGTCCCGACGTCGCGCCCGAAGACGAGCTTCTTCCGCGAGTAGGGCGCGGCGAACTCCTCGAAGTCGTAGAAGCGTCCGCTCGCGATCAAGGGCTGCGCAAAGAGCTCGAGGGAGAGATCGGGTGTGAACGTGACGTTCAGGCGCGTCTCCATCGAGACCTGCTTCTCGTCCAGATGTGAGAAGACGTAGCGGTCTCCGAAGAAGTTGGTCGCCGTCGGATCGGGGACCGTCGCGACGTACTGGTCCGTGGAGACGGAGCGGATGTAGCTGGGCCCGACGGTGAGGCGAACGTTCGGCGAGGGACGCAGCGTCGCGGACACGTCGAGCTTCTCCTGGTAGCCGCCTGCGTCGCTGCGCGCAGCGGTCACGGTGGCGTCGAACATCAGAGCGCGCCGCGGGTCCGTCGTCAACTGGAGCTGTCCGACCGTGACACCCGGCAGCCCCACCACCGGTCCGCCCCGGGTGAGGCGGTCGGACAATCCCGGGAATTGGCGCTCGAAGAAGATCATCCCGTGCCAGTAGTTCAGCAGCTGGAGAATCGCTCCGCCCGTCGCGGAGGTCTGCGTGCGGTCACCCTCGTAGTTCCAGTACGATGCCACGTCGCCGAGGGCCAGCAGCGATCGATACCAGCTCGTCGGAGTGGTCAGCTGGCGGCCGAACGATCCGTTCAGCCACAGCTGATCGGCCTTCTGCTGGAACCCGAGGTCGTTCACCTCGAACCCCGGGCTCACGGCAGAGCCGTTCAGGTCTCCGATCCAGCTCCCGCCCTGCTTCGCGACCCGGAAGATCGCACCGTAGCCGTCGAGCGAGCGGGCACCCGGGTCGTACCGGGTCGAGAAGAGGCCGTCGCCGACGCTGCCGCGTTCGGGTCGCTGATAGTATCGGGCGCTGGAGCGCTGGAGACGGAGGATCGCCGACGAGTCTCCGGTGACGTGTGAAGCCGTGAGCGCCATGTACGCCCTCCACGCATGGTGATCCCAATACACCTCACCGTCCACGCCCCCTGTGCGCGCACTGGCGGGGAGGAGACCCTCCAGGCCGGGATCGCGCAGGCGCCGATCGACCGAGGTGAACAGGCCTCCGACCACCACGTTGCCGCCGGCGAGGTCCTGCTTCACGCGACTCACGAAGTCGTTCGTCAGCGGCGCGACCGGCTGCGTCGTGCGGCTCCCGTTCGCTTTCGCGACCTGCGCGACCTCACGGTTCGTGACCGCGTCGATCATCCCCACCGTGGTGCCGCCACGCGTGCGTCCGGTCAGCTTGCCGGCACCCAGGATCGTCGTGTTGTCGGGCACCTTGGCGTACTCGCCTTCCGCGCGGGCCAGGCCGCCACCGGGCGGCGGCGCACCGATGCGACGCGAATAGAAGAGGTCGAGCCCCCGGCTGCAGTTGACGTTGCACCCGGGGCTCCCGAAGTCGAAGACGTTGCTGCCCTGCACGAAGAAAGGCCGCTTCTCCGGGAAGTACGTCTCGAACGCGGACAGGTTGACGACCGCCGGGTCCACCTCGACCTGACCGAAGTCGGGGTTCACGGCGGCGGACAGCGTGAAGCTCCGGCCGAGCAGGTAGCGGAGGTCTCCCCCGAAGCGCACGTCCGTCGGATGTGCGTTGTAGAACGGGCTCGATCGGTTTGCCGCTCCGAGGCTCTGGGCGCGCACGACCGCGTACGGCAGCAGCTCCGCGTGCAGTGGAGCGTTCGGCATCTTCAGACCGACCAGCGTCCCGTAGAAGGACGGGCCCCCCGCCTCGTCCTTGTGATAGAACGCCCACAGGTCACGCTCCTGGGAACGATGGATCAGGCGGACCATCTCGAGACCCCACGTCTGCACGGAGTCGCTGGAAAAGTGGAGCTGGCTGAACGGGATCCGGATCTCCGCGGTCCAGCCGAGCGAGTCCACGCTGGTCTTCACCTGCCAGACCGGGTCCCACGAATCGTCTCCGTCGTTCGAATCTCCCCGCCAACCCGCGGGATCCACATCGAGCTCCACGTGATGCAGCTGGTCGTGATACGGATCGAGGTCGATCTGCAGCTCGTCGCTCTGGGGATCGTCGTCACGCCGCGCCAGCCGAGCGGTGATTCCTCCGGGAGCGTCGGTGTCGTACATGCGCGCCCCGATGTAGAGCGCGTTGTCGTCGTAGAGGAAGCGAACCACGGTGTGCTGCGTGGCCGGCTCACCCTCGTCGGGGTCCTGCTGGATGAAGCCGCTGGTCGGTTTCGCCGCCCGCCACGCCGCCTCGGTCAGATGGCCATCGATGGTCACGGGACCGGACCGGCGAACCGCCACCGCCCTCGGGCGCGTATCGCGGGTGGTGTCGCGGGCGGACTGGGCGTGGACTGCGGCGGGGACCGAGAGGAGTGCTGCGGCGAGGACGGGGAGGATCGGGTGGGCTGGGCAGATCTGCATATATCGTTGCGCCATTTGCAATTGGCGAATGTCGGACGTGCCTTCGTAGGGAGTAGACGAAGCGGACGCCCGGGAGGTTTCACCGGCCCGCCGCCGGCGACCCACCGCACCGCCGGCCCCCTGCCCCTCGCGCAGCCGGCCCGCACTTCGCTACTATCCTGCTCGGCCCTCCCCTCGCTTGTCCTCCTCCGCGCTGGACGACGACCATGAACGCCCGATTCGTTCTCCTGGGAGCACTGGCCCTCCTCACCTTGTCCGCGGCCCCGGCGGCCGCTCAGACGTTCCCCACGCAGGACGCTACGATACGCCGGATCTACGCCATCGGTATGGACAGCTCGCAGCTCGAGCCGCAGGCGCACGCGCTCTTCGACTCGCTCGGGCCGCGGCTCATGGGCTCACCCGATCTCAAGCGTGCCGAAGACTGGCTCGTGCGCATGTACGCGTCGATGGGAATCGAGGCGCGCGAGGAGAAGGTCGGGACGTGGCGCGGGTGGATCCGAGGCCCCTCGCACATCGACCTGGTGTCGCCCCGGGCACGCACGCTCGAGGGGCAGATGGTGGGCTACAGCCCCGGCACGGGAGGCAAGGACGTCGTCCTGGAAACGGTCATCCTGCCCAGGTTCCGCGACAGCACCGAGTTCGTGAAGTGGCTGCCGCAAGCCAAGGGCAAGCTCGTGATGATCTCGGCGGGCCTGCCCACATGCCGTCCTCAGGACGACTGGGCGGCGAACGCGACGCCCGAGTCCAAGGCGCGTATGGACTCGGTGATGGTGGCCATCCAACGCGACTGGGCTACCGTCCGCCCGGGTCCGGACGTCGACGGGGCCAGCGCCGGGCTGCGCGGAACAGGGTACTCTCCCGCGCTCGGCGGCGGCTCGTTGGGGCTGCGGCTCGAGGCGGGCGGCGCCGCCGGCATCATCACGTCGCGGCCCAAGCTCCAGTGGCGCATGGGGGGTGGCCGCACCCCCGAGCAGGTCGTTGCCGACGAGCTGGATCCGTCCCGCGCGGGCGGGCGTGGCTTCTTCGGCTTCGGCGGCGCGCTCAACACCGGCTGGGGTGCCATGGAAGTCTTCGAGACGTACAACACGAAGACGCCCGCCGTCGCCCTGTCGTGCGAGGACTACGGCCTGGTGTTCCGCCTCACGGAAGCCGGGGACCGTCCGAAGATCCGCCTCAACCTCGAGAGCAAGGCCCTCGGAGAGCAGCCGGTCTACAACGTGATCGCGAGCATCCCGGGAACCGAGCACCCAGACGAGTACGTCGTGATGTCGGCGCACATCGACTCGTGGGACGGCTCCTCCGGAGCGACCGACAACGGGACCGGCACGATTACGATGCTCGAAGCCATGCGCATCCTGAAGCAGGTCTATCCCCACCCGAAGCGCACGATCCTGGTCGGCCACTGGGCGGGTGAAGAGGAGGGCGAAATCGGCTCCAAGGCGTTCACCGAGGACCATCCCGAAGTGCTCGCGGGCCTCGAGGCGCTCTTCAACCAGGACAACGGCACGGGCCGGATCGCGCGCATCGGCGGTGCCGGCCTCGTGCACGCCCCGGAGCACGTGAACCGGTGGCTGGCCGCGGTTCCCGTGGAGTTCCGCAGGCAGATCAACGGTGGCGGACCCGTGGTGGCGGGCCGTCCCGCCGGTGGCGGGAGCGACGACTTCCCGTTCGGATGCCGAGGACTCCCTGCGTTCGGTCTCGGCTCGCTGCCGTGGGACTACTTCTCGACCACGTGGCACACCGAGCGCGATACGTACGACAAGGTCGTGTTCGACGACCTGCGCTACAATGCGACCCTGACGGCCATGCTCGTCTACATGGCGTCGGAAGATCCCGAGCGCGTTCCGCTCGACCGGGTCGACCTGGCTGCGTTGGCCGCCAGGATGGGCGGGCGCGGAGGACGGTACGGTGCGTCCACGACCTGGCCCGCGTGTGAGAAGGCACCCCGGTCCACGAAGCCGCGTCTCTGGTAGGGAGAGGCTCCCTGCCGGGCCAGAGCGATCGAAGGGGAGGGCCGGACGTCCGGCCCTCCCCTTCCGTCATGGCTTCACCGCCACGTACTCCCGCAGGCCTTGTCGCAGTGTATACGCATGCACGACCTCGAACGGCCGCAGTAGGCGTTCCACCTCGGCCGGCAAGATCTCGCGGCCGGCCGGCTCGGCCGGTCCCGCGACCTCCTGCGAGACGCGCCCGATGTCCAGGAGCGTGAAGCGAAGCGGCCGGGTAAGGGGATCCCGCGTCGCTTCGACCACCGTGTAGAGGCGCGCCCCCGCGGCGGTGATCGCCGCCAGGCGCTCCACCAGCCAGGGCCGCTCTTCCGGCATCAGCCGGTCGAGGAAATTCCAGGCGAGCACGAGATCGTATGCGTGGCGGGGCTCGGGTGGGAGGGCGCGGTCGGCCGCCTCCCACCCGGCCCCGTACCGAACGCTCGGCACCAGATCGGCGAATCGGATACGACGGGCAAACTCGCTGTAGAGACGGAAGTGCTGCTCGGATGCCGGACCCAGATCCAGCAGCGTGTGGCTGCCGTCGGGCTTCAGCCCGTCGAAGAGTGTCGACACGCCCGGAGCAGCACGCACGAGCGGAGCGGGGGCGCCGGTCTCCGGCCCCTCCGTGTTCGCCTCGTCGTCCTGTGATCTCCGCTTCGAACGGAGCCAATCCATACGGCGTGTGGTCAATGCGTGGCGCTGTCCGTCGCCTCGGGTGAGACCTTGTCACCGAGGGCCAACGTCCCGTTCGACGTTCCCTTCGTGTCCTCGTCCTTCCCGTCCTTCACGCCCTTCGTGTCTTTCGCGTCCTTCGCATCGGTCCCTCCCTTCGATCCGGCGGAGGAGGACCGCGTGTCGCGGGCCGAGCGGTCCGAAGACGTCTCCTTGCGCGCGGGCTCGCTCATGTCGACCAGACCGCGGAAGTTCGCACCGTCCTCCAGCACCACGCGGGGCGCGGTGATATCGCCCTGGACCCGGGCCGAGCTGCGCAAGATCACCTGCTCCTGTGCGGCCAGGTCTCCCTCGACCTCACCTTCGACGGTCACGACACGACCGCTGATGTTCGCCTTCACCCGCCCCTCGCGACCGACCGTGACGGACTGGAGCTTCAACTCGACCGACCCTTCGACGCGTCCTTCGATGAGCAGGTCTTCGTCACCCCTCACCTCTCCCTTGATCGTGATGGACGGTCCGATCGTGGCCGGATCCGACGCGGCCCTGGTCGTGGTTGGCTTCGGCGATTCATGCTGCGGCATGCGTTCCTCCTGGTGTGTTGCTCCCGGTGTCGACGGCGCCACTTCGTCCTTCTTCCACATGCGGCTCCTCCCTGATGTGATGCGTTTGGACGTCCAGCCGTTCTCCTTCGCGCGCACGTCCGAAATCCGGTGCAACAAACTTGCCAGACCTTGCGGAGCCTCGTCGTCCTTGCATCCTCGCCGGCCCGTCGCCTACCGTGCCTCCCTGATCCCTCGGGGCGGACGAGCCGTCCCGATCCGATCCCCGTCGAGGGGGAGGTGCCACGTGACGGACGCCCTGTCGCGCATCCTGAACATCCGCAGGGAGGAGCTGCCGCTGGCCCTGCTGTCCGCGCTCCTCTTCTTCTTCGTGCTGTGCGGCTACTACTTCCTCCGCCCGGTGCGCGACGCGATGGGCGTGTCGCGGGGAATGGAGGCGTTCCGGTGGCTCTTCGTGCTCACCTCCGTGACCTCGCTCGCCGTGGTGCTCGCGTTCGGAGGCGTCGTCGGAACGACCAACCGCCGCCGCTTCATCCCGATCGCCTACCTCTTCGTGATCGTCTGCCTGATCGGCTTCGCGGGTCTCCTGATCTGGGACGCGATGTCCGGCGGAGGGCTGATCGGAACGAAGAGCCAGACGCTGCTGTCACGGGTGGTCGGCTACACGTTCTTCGTGTGGCTGAGCGTGATCAACCTCTTCATCACCGCGGTGTTCTGGGCGTTCATGGTCGACATCTTCAACGTCGATCAGGGCAAGCGGATGTTCGCCTTCATCGGCATCGGAGGCACGCTCGGGGCTCTGGTCGGGGCTTCCGTGACGACGTGGGTCAGCGCTCAGACGCACTCCCCCTACCTCCCGGCCGGGCTGATGCTCACGGGCGCGGCCTGCTTCGCGCTCGCGATCGTCACCGTGCTCGTGCTCGACCGCAGAGCCCTGCGCTCGAGCGCCTCACGCCTGAACGAGGAAGCGACGCCCGCAGCCGCACAGCCTCCCGCTCCGCGCGCGGCGATCGGCGGCCGGTTCTGGGACGGAGCGAGAGCCGTCGCCACCTCGCCCTACCTCCTCGGCATCGCCCTCTGGATCGTCTTCATGGCGGTCTCGAACACCCTCATCTACTTCGCGCAGGCGCACATCGTCATCGCGGCCACCGATACCTTCAGCCGGCGGGTGGAGAGCTTCGGCGGCTTCGACATGGCGGCGCAGATCGCCACGCTCATCACCCAGACGTTCATCACGACGCAACTCATCAAGAAGCTCGGCGTGGGATGGACGCTGTGCATCCTTCCCCTGCTCACCATGGCGGGCTTCGCCGTGCTCTCCGTCTGGACGATCTACGGGGTGATGGCGGTCTTCCAGGCCCTCCAGCGTGCGACGCGCTATGCGGTCTCGCGGCCGGCCCGCGAGACGCTCTACAGCGTCATCACGCCCGCCGAGAAGTACAAAGCGAAGCCGGTCGTGGACGTCTTCCTGTATCGCGCCGGAGACGTCACGGGTGCCGGCATCGACGCCGCGTTCGGCGCGCTCGGCCTGGGACTCGGCTGGATCGCGGCGGGCACGGTACCGCTCGCCGCCGTATGGTCCGCGCTCTCGCTGGGACTCGGACGCGCGCAGCAACGCAAGGATGCGGCCCGCCGCGGTGAGGTCCCGTCCGACACCACTCCGTCACCCGCTCCCCTCACGAACTGACTGCCCCGATGACCCATACCCGACGCTCGTTCCTCCAGCTTTCCGCCGGCACCGCCGCCGCACTGGCCCTCGGCCTGGACGGCCGCTCGAACCCGCTGGCCGCCGCTCCCCTCCCCGGCGGGCCATCCGTCCGGCCCCTCCGGGTTCTCGTGCTGGGAGGGACGAGCTTCGTCGGGCCGCACCTGATCCATTACCTGCTCCAACGGGGACACGAGGTCTCCATGTTCAACCGGGGCCGGACCAAGCCGCTCATCTTTCCGAAGATGTTCGACCGCGTGGAGCATCTGATCGGAGACCGGGGCGGTGACCTGGCCGCGCTGAAGGGGCGCACATGGGACGCGGTCATCGACGACTCGGGTCAACGGGTCGAGTGGGTGCACGCCTCGGCGAAGCTGCTCGCGAACGAAGTGAAGTACTATCAGTTCGTCTCATCGACCGGGGTGTTCCTGCCCTACGAGACCGTCGACATCACCGAGGCCGTACAGCCGCGCCTCGAGGACGACCCGCCCCAAAATCCTCCGTCCTACGGGGTGATGAAAGCGCGCTCGGAGAAGGAGGTCGAGCGCTTCTTCGGCGATCGCGCGATCATCGTGCGCCCCAATTACATCGTGGGCCCGGGTGACACCACCGATCGCTTTCCCTACTGGCCCGTGCGCATCTCGGAGGGCGGCGAGGTGCTCGTGCCCGGAGGCTGTAGCGACCCCGTCCAGTTCATGGACGTGCGCGACCTCACCGAGTGGATGGTCCATCTCGTCGAGCAGGGCGTGACGGGTGTCTTCAACGGCGGCGGACCGTTCTACCACCAGGCCAACATCGCCGAGATGGTCTACGCCATCCGGGCCGTCACGGACAAAGAAGTGGAGTGGGTCTGGATCGACGACTACGACTTCCTGAAGGCGCACGGCATCACGTACATGACGCCCTGGATCATGCCGGTGGGCGACGAGCTCGGGCACACCCGCATCGACTTCCAGAAGGCGGTGGCCCACGGGCTCACGTTTCGACCGCTCGCCACCACCGTCCGCGACACGCTGGACTGGTGGGCGTCCGATGCGGTCGGCCCGGAGCGGAGGGCCCACCCGAAGTTCGTGCTGACGCGCGAGCGCGAGCGGGAGATCATCCGGGCGTGGAAGGCCCACCGGGGGGCATGAGGCGGCCTCGGCCCCCCGCGGGCCTCAATGCAGCCGCATCGCCCCACCCACCGAGATCAGCCGGCTACGTGCCTTCATCGAGCCATCGCAGTTGCTCCACGAGCGATCGCCCTGGCTCAACGTGTAGCACGAGCCGTCGGCGGTGATCAGGTCACCGGGAACGAAGCGCACCTCCCCGAACAGCGACACGTAACGCTGCAGGAAGAGGCTCGTGCCGAGCCCGTAGCTGTACTGGAACTCCCCGTATGCCCGCTTCCCGTTCCATGTGGCGTACGGGGCGCCGTTCACGGTGTGCTTCTCGACCTGCGTGCCCGCGCCGAGCACGACGTAGAGGCTCCATGGAACGGCCGGTGCCGGAGCCCAATGGCCGAGGAGATCCGCCGAGAAGAGGCTCACCCGGGGGTTGGCGACGTGCGTCGGCATGGTGGAGGAAGGATCGTCCGGGAAGTGGAGATCGAACCCGTCGAACGAAGCCGACACCCAGTCCGCCGCCACCTCCACCGCGCCACGCCGGTGCGCCATGGCGAACCAGCTCACGCGCACCCCCAGAGCCCTCGCGCTCTGGTCGAGCGGTAGTCCCGCCCCACCCGAGGGATGACGGACGAGCGGCTGCCGGAACGTCGTCGTCGACAGCGCGACGCCGACCGAACGATCGAGCGTGGAAAGACCTTTCGCTTCCTGGGCCGTCAGCCCCGTCGTGGCGAGAGGAGAGAGGCCCGTCATTGCCGCGAGGACGACCGCCGAACGACATGCGGCCACGCGAAACGTGGGTCTGAAGGAGATCATCGAGCCGCAGGCTCCGACCCGGGACACCCGACGGGCAGGATGTACAACAGCTAATCAGCACCTCTCGGGCGGGCGGCGCAAGGGCGTCAGGGCGCTCGGCGCAGAAACGCCCTCAGTCCGCGGGTCAGGCCGACCGGGACCACCGAGGTGTGCGTCTCTCCTTCCAGCACCTGCATGCGAACGTCCAGCGACGGGTAGGCGCGGCGCTCCAACCTCCCGGCCATGTCACGCGCGTTCGAGACGAGCCGAAAACGGCTCAGAAAGGGGACGTTCTCGGGCTCCTCGAGGCTCCCGGCAGCGAGGAACAGCTCGACCGGAAGGTCCTCGAGCCGCTCGGCCGCCCGGGCCTCCAGATCCAGGACGGTCGCGCGATCCCACCAGAGCGCGGGACTCACGGCGATCACGTGTGGGAACGACGCCGGCTCGGCGAGGGCCGACCACACGGCGAACAGTCCGCCCAGCGACGATCCGAACAGCGTGTCGGAGCCCGGGGCCGTCTCGAAGCGGTCGCGCACGTACGGGCGTGCCTCGTCGACGAGGAAGCGCAGAAACTCGGGCGCCCGTCCCATCCTGCGTCCTTCGGGCAGGATCGGCTCCCAGGCCGGGTCGATCCGCCGGCCCATGTCCTCCCACTCGGGGTCCGAGGTGGGCGTGAGGTCACGGTTCCGCAGCTCCCCCTGCACGCGTGGATCGTCCGTTCCGTACGCGACGCCGACCACGAGGATGGGCGGAAGCTCTCCGTAGAGCTGGTGCATGATGCGCGTCAGCTCGACCGCCGTGCCGAACCAGAGATCGCCGTCCAGCACCCAGAGTACGACCGGCGGCTCGCGCGACGGAGAGAATCCGGCGACCGGGTGACCGATCCACAGGTGAAAATCCGCGTCGGCATGACGGGAATGGAGCACGTGATCCTCGGTGTGGTGTAGGCTCACGAGGGACGGCATGGGTCGCGGCTCCTGAAGTGGGGTGCTCCTCGACCTCGTCGGGTCGAGCCGAGCGCAACATGGGACCTCACGCTACGTGAGGATCAACCCCCGACGCCGGGAACCTGGGTCACGCCGTCGCCGTATGACGTCGCTCGCCCGCCGCGAGCACCCCGTTGTCCCGAAGAGCACTACCCGCCGGACCCGTCATGAGATACCCCTTCACCGCCCACCGGCACGGATGGGCGGCGCGCCCGAGGGCGCTCGTCGCTGCGGCGTTCACCTTCCTCCTGGTCTCCTGCGGACCAGCGCACACTTCGATCCCGTACAGCGAGCTGAAGCACCACATCGCCGACGGTCAGGTGGCGTCCGTGGTCCTCTCACGGCACAGCATCGTGGCGGTGCCGACCGCCTCGGCTCGCAAGGCCGGCGCCCCCCCGCAGTGGCGCTCGCCCGCGGTCGACGACCCGAGCCTCATTCCGCTCCTCGACCGCAAGAACGTCGTCTACGACGGTGATCCCAACGAGGGTGGCCCGAATCCGCTCGAGGGACTGCTGATCCTCGCGGTCGTCCTCACGGCGGGAGGCCTGCTCTACCTGCTGCGGAGACGGAGCGGGCTGGCGGGCACGGCCAAGGTCGGCGGTGCCGACGTCCACCAGGCGAGTGAGGGCCCGGGCACCATCCGCTATGCGGACGTCGCCGGGATCGACGAAGTGAAGGAGGAGCTCGAGGACGTCGTGGCGTTCCTCCGCGAGCCCGCACGCTTCGCGAGCGTGGGGGCGCGGGCCCCGAAGGGCGTCCTCCTGGTCGGTCCGCCGGGTACCGGCAAGACGCTGCTCGCCCGCGCGACGTCGGGCGAGGCGGGCGTACCGTTCTATTCCGTCAGCGGGTCGGGCTTCGTGGAGATGTTCGTCGGCGTGGGCGCCAAGCGCGTACGCGAGCTCTTCAAGACCGCGCGCGCCCACGCTCCGTGCATCGTCTTCATCGACGAGATCGATGCCGTGGGCAAAGGCCGGGGTGGTGGGCCGGGAAGCAACGAGGAGCGGGAGCAGGCGCTCAACCAGCTGCTCGTCGAGATGGACGGGTTCGACTCGAGCGAGGGGATCGTGGTCATGGCGGCCACGAACCGACCCGAGATCCTGGACGCGGCGCTGCTGCGCCCGGGCCGCTTCGACCGGAGGATCACCGTCAACGCGCCGGATCGCGAAGGACGGAGGGCGATTCTCGACGTGCATGCGCGGCGGATCCGCCTGGGCGCCGAGGTCGACCTGGATACGGTCGCCCGCAACACGGCGGGCTTCGCCGGCGCGGACCTGG
This sequence comes from Longimicrobiales bacterium, assembly GCA_046704545.1. Taxonomy (GTDB): domain Bacteria; phylum Gemmatimonadota; class Gemmatimonadetes; order Longimicrobiales; family Gaopeijiaceae; genus SZUA-318. The sequence goes on along the minus strand of JBJKRT010000056.1, from coordinate 56,569 downwards.
CGAACCTGCTCAACGAGGCAGCCCTCCTGGCCGCGCGCGAACGGGCCCAGGAGGTCGGCCCGGCCCACCTGGACGCCGCCATCGATCGGGTGCTCGCCGGACCTCGCCGCCGGAGCCAGGTCCTGAACGAGAAGGAGCGCCGGATCGTCGCCGTGCACGAGGCGGGTCACGCCATCGTCGCGGAGGGCTCGGCGACGGCGGATCCGGTACGCAAGATCTCGATCGTGCCGCGTACGATCGGGGCGCTGGGGTTCACGCAGCAACTTCCGGACGACCGTTCGCTTCTGCAGCATGACGAGCTCATCGACCGTCTACGCGTGCTCCTGGGTGGCCGGGCCGCCGAGGAGATCGTCTTCGGACAGGTCTCCACGGGCGCATCCAACGACCTCGAGCGTGCGACGCATCTCGCACACCGGATGGTGCGCGAGTTCGGGATGTCGCCGGAGCTCGGCCCCGTCCGTTACGGAGGCGGTCCGGCCTCGGCGCTCCCGGGCGCGGTCGGTGCGGGCCTCGCCGGCCTCTCCGACGCCACCGCCTCCGACATCGACCGCGCCGTGCGTCTTCTGCTGGAGGAGCAGGCTTCGGCGGCCCGGGGCATCCTCGAATCGGACCGCCCGGCCCTGGACCGCGTCGCGTACGCCCTGCTGGAGCGCGAAGTGCTCGACCGAGGGGAGTTCATGGAGCTGATGGCCTCCTGACGCGGGCCGCCCGGCATGGGGATTGCACGATTCAGTCGGTGACCTCACCGCTCATTCGGAGGAGGCACATATGTGGAACGGCTGGATCATAGGAATTCTCGGAGTCTGGGCATTCATCGCGCCGTTCATCGGCTTGACCCCGATGGGCTTCGCCTGGAGCCACTGGATCGTCGGCGTGGTGGCCGGCGTCCTCGGCTATGCGATGCTACGCTCGCGCGCCGTCGAGGGCTGGATCACCGGCATCGCGGCAAGCTGGCTCTTCATCAGCGGGTTCATCCCGGGGCTGAGGGCCGGGCCGGGCGTCTGGTGGAACAACCTGATCGTGGGTGCGATTCTGGCGATCTTCGGCTTCGTGGCCGCACGCACCACGCGTCCCGCTCCCACGACCCAGGCGCAGGCACGATAGCACGAGTCCGCGCCGGATAGCGACCGAAACGGGACGGGGTGGGGAGTTTCCCGCCCCGTTCCATTTTGGTGCGGGCTGAACGACGGTGATGAACGCTACTTCGCCATCCGCTTCTTCAGGTCCTGGAAGAAGTGCTCCACGACGATCAGGTCATGGTGCGCGCCGCCGCTGCTGGCCACCTGGATCATGAGAAAGCGCTTGCCGTCCGGGGAGACGGTCCAGCTCGCGTAGTTGGGCGACGCGAACAGCTGCCGGTCGGTCACCGAGAAGAGCGGGTGGCGCGCGCCGACGCGGAACCCACCTGCCGTGCTCACCTCGGCGGCCACCATCTTTCCGGCACCGTTCACGTAGAATAGCTCCCGTCCGCTGTGCGCCCACACGGGATTGATGCCGCCACCCGTGGAGACCTGCCACTTCCCGCCGTTCACGTTCGGGAACGGGCGCACGTAGATCTCGTTCTTGCCGGTCTCGGTGGACTCGTACGCCACCCACTTCCCGTCCGGAGACAGTGCCTCGGCCTTCTCGTCGTACGGCTCGGCCGCCACGGGCACCGTGGTCGTGTCCCCCTTGTGGAGCGCGACGATATCCCGGTCGTTCGTGACGCCGGACACGCCGCCCAGACGGAGGAGGAACCACTGGCCGTCCGGCGTCCGCTGCGCCTCCTGGATCGACTTGGAAAGATGCAGGAGGCGCCGCGGGGAGCCCGTGCCGTCGGCCGGCTGCTCCCACAGGTCCCATTGCCCGGAGCGATTCGAGATGTACTGGATGTCTTTGCCGTCCCGGGTCCAGCGCGGCCGCCGGTCCTGAGCCGAATCGAACGTGAGACGGGAGAGGGGCCCGTGTGGGAGCTGCTTGACCCAGATGTTCTCACCCGCGCCGGCGTTGATCTTCACCGCCATGCGGGTGTCGTCGGGCGAGAGCGCGACCGCGGCCTCGGGCAGGCCGGCGTCGAACTGCCATGTGGAATCGACGGGGGTGACGGTACCGTCGCGCGCGACCCACACGACGCGCGCGAGGCCGCTCGTGGCCGCCCCCGTCATGTAGACGAGCGTGCCGTCGCCCGCGATCGACAGGTTCACCGATCCGTACGGACCGATTCCCACCCCCTGCGTGAGGGAGACCGGCGATCCCGTCAGCTTCAGGCTGTTCTCGTCGAAGGGCGCCGCGAGCAGCGTGCCGTCGGCCGTCACGTAGACGAGGTCCCCGCCGGCGACGTAGCGTCCGAACACGCCGCGCACCAGCGTCGTCTCCTTACCGGTCTTCAGATCGGCGACCGCCAGATCGTACTTGCTGATGTCGGTGATGGGCCGGTGGCTGACCGTGTACAGGATCCCCTTCCCGTTCGGGAGCGCCTGGGCCCACGCCTTGAACCCCTCCTGCTTGGCGCTGTCCACCGACAGGAAGACCGTCGATTTGCCGCCGGTCGCCGGTACGCGCCGCAACCCGTCCTGTCCACCGTAGTAGAGGTCGCCGTTCGGCGCCCAGGTGACCGCGGCGCCCGCGACGTCCTTGTCGGTCACGGTGATCGGGGGAGCCCCGCCCAGCGAGACGACCTTGACCGTGGCGGGATTCTGGTTCACGAACGCGACGCTCTTCCCGTCCGGGGAGAACTGGGGGCTGATCCCGCCAACCGTTCCCGGGATCGGCGTCGGGTCGAGCTGGTCACGGTGCCGCAGCCAGAGCTGAGACGATCCCTTCCCGTCCGCGGCAGGCCCCGAGTACACCATCTCCGAGCCGTTGGGTGAGAGCGCGACGTTCGAGCCGAAGATCTGCGTGGGATCGTGGCCGGCGGGAAGCTCCACCGCCCAGCGGCTCACGACCTCCGGAGCGCCCGGCCGGAGAAGCGCCCAGAACGCCAGAGCCGCCAGGGCCGCGGCCGCCCCGGTCGCGGCAACGGCAATCGTCTTCCACCGGCCACCCGAGGCCCGGGCGCCCATCGCCTCGACCCCGTGACGGAAGCCCGGATCGTTGAGCGCCCGCGCGAACTCCGCCGCGGTCGGGAAGCGGTCGGCCGCCAGCTTCTCGAGCGCCTTGCGAAGCGCCGCATCCACGTTGGGCGGCACCTGGGGCCGGACCTTCGTGGGCGGCGTGACCGACCCCGAGATGATCTTGCCCAGCACGGCCTGCGCCGTGGCCCCGGGAAAGGGCGGCTCGCCCACCAGCATCTCGTAGAGCACGCACGCGAGCGCGTAGATGTCGCTCGAGGGCCCGATCGCCTGGTCTCCGGTCGCCTGCTCCGGGCTCATGTAGTACGGCGTGCCCACGCTCAGCCCGGTCTCGGTGAGCCGGGTGCCTCCGGCCGCGCCTACGGCCAGCGCGATGCCGAAGTCCGCGATGACCGGCTGCCCGTCCTGCAGCAGGATGTTGGCCGGCTTGATGTCACGGTGGATGACGCCGCGCTGGTGGGCGTGGTCGAGCGCGCCCGCGAGCGCGACGGCGATGCGCACCGCCTCGTCGACCGGGAGCTGCCGTTCACGGTCCAGTCGGTCGCGCAGCGACTCGCCGTCCACGAACGGCATCACGTAGAAGAGGAACGAGTCGGCTTCGCCCGAGTCGTGCAGCGGAAGGATGTGCGGATGGTGCAGGTTCGCGGTGGTCTCGATCTCGCTCAGAAACCGCTCGGCGCCGACCACGGCCGCCAGCTCGGGCTTGAGGACCTTGAGCGCTACCTGACGGTGGTGCTTCACGTCCTCGGCCAGATAGACGGTGGCCATGCCACCCTCGCCGAGCTCGCGCTCGATCGTGTAACGGCCCGACAGCGCCGCCTTCAGGCGGTCGATGGTGCCGTCGCGCATGGGAGGGTCCTGGCCGGGAGGATCGGACGAAGCGTTCCGAGAGGCCAGGGTAGGCGCACAGCCCCCTCGGGGGCAAGGACCTCGCGCGACGCAGCTCCGCGCGCTCTTCCCGGCCGGGCGCGGCTCGGGGGGGTCGCTACCTCCCCGCTACCACCCCGCGCTCACCCCGAAGAGCATCTGGCCGTCGTTGTTCGTGCGCGCGCCACGGGACTTCGCACCGCTGTCGTAGTTGTCGGCAAACGTCAGCGACAGCGACACCGTGCCGTTCATCTTGAACTGCAGCGCGGTGTTCGTGTTCACGAGGTACTGCGAGGGCCCGCTCGCGCTCGGCTGCCACGACGTCGAGTGCGTGATCTGAAAGCGATCGTCGAAGGAATGCTGGAACTTGGCGAGCATCGACACACGCGCGATCCGCTCGTCGGGAAAATGAACGGTGCTGTCGAGCGGGTTCGTCACCTCGGCGGAGAGCGCAACGCTGAAGCTCGCGTCGGTGGCGTCGGTCTGGCGGATGTTCCACTTGGCGCCGGCCCCCAGGCTGTACCGGGAGGCGATGCGCTTCTCCAGGTTCGACTCGAACGTGCCGGTGACGAAGCTCGACACCGGCGCGAGCGGTCTGAAGTTCGCCGTGGCCGTCGCCAGCCACGTCCGCTTGGTCACGGCCCGCGGCTGGCTGTTCAGCGACGCTTCGCCGTAGACCGTCTGAAGCTCGGTCGAGATGCCGAAGCTCGAGTCCACGCGGGCGAGCTTGCCGTCCGCCCCGATGACCTGTTGCTGGGTGTTGCCGAAGAAGTAGCTGGCGTTCGCGAGCACGCTGCCTTTCCAGACCTTGGGGCGCGGAGACGATCCTGCGCTCTGTGCGGCCAGGGGAGTTGCAGCGAACAGCGCGAAGAACATGAAGGCCAGCAGGCGGACGCCGGCCCCGGGGACGGGTTTGCAGGAAGACATGGCGAATGATAAGAGGCTGCGGCCTCAGGTAAACCCGTCACGGCACTCAGCGAAGGCCGGGGACCTGCCCACCCTTTCCACCCTTCCCGGCGGTGTCGACCACGGGCCAGGGCGGTACCAGGTTCATGTGCTTCCCCAGCCAGGCGGCCATGGTCGAGTCGTGCTCGCCCACGCGCAAGGGCTCAATCGAGATGCTGTCGTGGCTGAAGGCGTACGCATCCGTTCCGGGCGCCGCCATCGCGATGGTCATCGCGCCCCCGAGACGCCACCGCTGGGCGGCCGTGTCCGCCGCCGCCGTCGTGTCCGAGGCCGTGTCGCGCCGAACGACCAGCTGCAGCACGCGAGCCCGGGTCGTCACCGCGGCCCCGCGCACGGCTCGCGGGTCGATCGGCACGTTGACGTTCAGGTATTCCCGCGGCTCGAGTCGTCGAACCGGCTCACTGCGGACGAACTTCACGAACCAGCTCGCGATGGTCTTTACGGACAGCGAGTCCCGTGGGTTGGCACCCGAGACGGCGACGGCCGGGACGCCGAAGAACGCGGCTGCCCGCGCCGCGCCCACGGTGCCGGAGATGAACCACGCCTCGCCCACGTTGGCGCCGATGTTCGGACCCGAGACGACGAGGTCCGGTGGGTCGGCCGCCATCGGTCCGCGCAGCGCGAAGAGAACGCAGTCGGCGGGAAACGCGCTCACGGCCCAGGCTTTGATACCGGGACCCAGATCTCTCGGCTCGGCCAGGAACCGATCGGTCATGAGCGACGTCATGAGGCTGCCGGTACCGCTCCGATCGCGGTCGGGCGCAGCCACGTAGGTCTGGATGCCGGCGGCCGCGAACGCCCGTGCCAACCCACGCAGCGCGGGACTGTCGATCCCGTCGTCGTTGGTGAGAAGCACCCGGTGCGGCCAGGGAACGCCGGACCTGGAAGCGTGCGCGTCCTGTGCGGTGACGGGAGCGGGTCGCGCCGTCGACACGAGGGCGAATAGAGTGAAGACCGACACGAGCCGCACCGCGTGCCGCTGCGTCCGGGCCTGGTGGAACTGCGAGCGCGTCATGTCGGAAATGCCCCCGGTCGTGGCGTGAGGAGCCCGCATCGACGGAGATGCGCTTCGACGCGTGACAGAGCAATATACATCGTCTGCGTGCGACGAGGCTTGACGGGCAGGATACGCCGCACCGCATATAGGGGTCATTCGGCGGGAGATCCCTCCGGCCACCTGGAGGTCGCGATCCACATCCTCGACCGATTCTTCCCCGGGCCACACCAGGCGGACCAGCAACGGCAGGAGCGCACGCGTCTCCTGGCGATGGCGGGCCTGTACTTTCTCGTCCTGGCCGCCGTCGGCATCTTGCGGCCGATCCGCAACGCGCTGGCGCTCGACGGTCTCGGCGAGACCGAGTTCTACCAGGTCTATCTGGTCAGCGCGATCGTCATCCTGGCCGTGCCGCCGTACAACCGTCTGGCGAACCGGGTCCGCTGGCACATCCTGATCCCCGGCGTAGCGGCTTTCTTCGCCGTGAGCCTCGTCCTGCTGCGACTCGTCTACTCACGGGGGAGCGGGACGTTCGGCCTCCTCTTCTACGGCTACTACGACCTGTTCGCGGCCGCCCTCGTCACGCAGTTCTTCATGGCGGTCCAGCTCTTCTTCAACGCTCGCGACGCCAAATCGGCCATCCCCCTCGTCATCATCGGAGGCTCGCTCGGAGCGACCTTGGGAGGGCTGACCACGGGTCTTCTCTCCAAGGCCGTGGGCACTCCGAACCTCATGTTGGTCGCGGCGGCGTTCATCGGCATGTTCGCCGCGGCGCTCCCCTTCGTCTGGGCCGGCTACCCGCCGGTGAAGCCCCCTCCGGGCAAGACGCTGAGCACGGGCCGCCTCTCCGCCGGCGAGCTCTTCCGGGTCTTCTCTCACCGACACATCCGCCTCATCGCCGGTCTCGTGCTGATCACGATCCTGGTGAAGACGATGGTGGATTACGAGTTCAACGAGGTGGTCGCGCTGTACGCCGGCAGCCGTGACGCGATCTCCTCGTTCCAGGGGTTCTTCCTCGGCGCGACCCAGTGGCTTCCGATCCTGGTGCTCCTGGGCCTCGGGGCCCTTCTCAAGCGCTGGGGGGTGGGGATGGCGGTGCTCATCCTGCCGATCGTCATGCTTCTCAGCACCGTCGGCCTCGCGCTCGCGTTCGGCGTATGGGCCGCCCTCGGCGCCAAGGCGTGCGACACCACCTTCCGCTATTCCGCGGAGCGGACCGCGCGGGAGGTCCTCTACCTTCCCATCCCGACCGATCTGAAGCTGCGGGCCAAGGCCTATATCGACATGGCCATCGAGAAGGGCGTGGCGAAGGTCTTCGCGGCCGTGGTGATCATGCTGCTCATCCAGCGCATGAGCCTGGCGACGATTCCATGGGTCATCGTCGCGCTCTGCGTGGTTTGGATCGTCGGTGCCCTCTCCGTCCGCCGAGCGTATCTGGCGACTCTGGCCGACTCGATCCGGGGACGCTTCGCCAGCCTTCAGGGGACCTTCGCTTCGCTCACCGAGCGGAACACGCTGGCATTCGTCGAGGACGCGCTTCGCGGTGATCCGGCACAGGTGGCCTTCGCCCTCGACCTGGTGGAGCAGGCCGGACGGGTGGATGCCGAGCCGCTGGCGGACGAGCTGGAGATGTTGCTCTCCCACGACTCGGCGGCGCTGAGGGAGCGGGTGCTGCGGCTTCTCGCCCGTTTCCCCGGGCTCGTGCCGCGGGAGCGTGTCATGGCGTGCCTTTCGGATCCCGACCCGGCGGTGCGCCAGGCGACGGTCGCGGCGGTGGCCGCCTGCGAAGGCGAGCCGGCGAAGCGCGAACGGACTCTCATGGAGCTCCTCGACTCACCCGAGGCTCCGGTGCGCCACGCGGTGCTCACGGCACTCGTACGCCGCGAAGTGACGTGCGACCGCAGCGCGGTGATCGGCTCGCAATATCTGGCGGATCGGATGGGTGCCAGGATCGGCGGTGACGGGGACGCCGCCAGCCAGGCACGACCGGAAGCGCGCGAGGAGCTCGCGCTCGCCCTGGGTCTGGTCGACGAATACCCGGGCTCGTCCGGTTTGCTGGAGAAGCTGATCGACGACCCCGATCCCCGGGTGGCGCGGGCGGCCCTCTCGAGCGCCGGATCGCTCCATCGTCCGGAGCTCGTGCAGAAGGCCATCGCCTCACTCGCGGACCCCGAGCTCCGGCGGGAGGCGCGCGCAGCGCTGGCCGCGCACGACGGGGGAGCCATCGAGCCGCTGGAAGCGGCGCTGGAGGACGCCGGGCATCCGTTGTCGGTGCGCCGCCAGATCCCCTCCGTCCTGGCCCGCATCCGGAGCCAGGAGAGCGCAGATGCGCTCCAGCGCGTCCTCCGCGCGCCGGGGCTCGATCCCGAGGTGGAGCTCCAGACCCTGAAGGCGCTCAACAAGCTTCGTACACGCGGTGACCCGGAGCGCCCCCTGGCGTTCGAGGCATCCGTCGCCATGGACACGGCGGCGCGGGCCGTGACGGAAGCCCACCGGTATGAGCCTCTGCCTGCGTCCGAGCGGGACGATCCCGGTCTAACGCTTCTGCGTCGGGCTCTCGACGAAGCCTGGGAGGAGTGCCGAGAGCGGGCGTTCCGCTGCCTCGGCCTCGTCTATCCTCCGGATGGCATCCACCGCGCCTACCTCACGCTCACCCGGGGTGACGAGCGCGCGCAAGCCAACGCGATCGAGTGGCTCAACGAGGCCCTCGGCCACGACGGGTTCGTCGGCATCGAGCCCATTCTCGAACGGCCGGGGGAGCGGAAGCGGGCGGCGGGACGGCGGTCCGACATGACGGCCACGATCTCCGAGCTGTGCGAGGCTCCGAACCGGTGGATCGCGGAGCTCGCCACCTGGAACACGACACCCGTGCGCAGTGCGCATCTTCAGAAGGACAATGGAACGATGGACAGGATCGAGAAGCTGTTCCTCCTCCAGAAGGTGGATCTCCTCCAGGGCGCGAAGAGCTCGCATCTGGCCCTGCTGGCCTCGATCGCCGAAGAGGTGGAGGTGGCGAAGGGGACGGAGATCATCCGGCAGGGAGAGACCAACGACGCCCTCTATGTGGTCATCCGCGGCTCCGTGGAGCTGCGGGGAATGGGTGACCAGCGCCTGGTAGCAGAGGAGAACACGCCCTTCGGCACGTGGGCCCTCATCGACTCGGACGCGAGCATCGTGGATGCTCGAGCGGTCGAGCCGTCCCTCCTCCTCAGGATCACACGCACCGATTTCCAGGATCTGCTCGCCGACCATCCGGAGCTCGCCATGGGCATGCTCCAGGGTCTGGCGCGACGGCTCCGGGGCCTGGTAGCATGACGCCATGACCGACAAACCTTCCGCTACCGTCCTGCTCGTCGACGACGAGGAGATGGTGGTCCGTGCGCTGGAGAGCTTCCTCACGCTCGAGACCTCCTACGAGGTGCTCACGTTCGTCTCGCCCGCCGAGGCGCTCGAAGCCGTCGGGGGCCACTCCGTCCAGGTCGTCGTCGCGGATTTCATGATGCCGGAGATGGACGGGATCACCTTCCTGAAGAAGGTCCGCGAGACGCAGCCGGAGGCGACCCGGATCCTTCTCACGGGCTACGCCGACAAGGAGAACGCCATCCGGGCCATCAACGAGACCGGACTCTACTACTACCTCGAGAAGCCCTGGGACAACGAGCATCTGAAGCTCGTGATCCGCAACGGGGTCGAGCGCGCGACCCTCTTCAACGAGCTATCGTCCCGGGTGGAGGCGCTCGAGAAGGTGAACGAGGAGCTCCGCGGCTTCCGGGAGAAGCTGATCAAGGCATTTCTGTGAGCCTGGATCGGATCGGGGAGCTGGAAGCTCGGATCCATGCGCTCACGGAGGAGCTGAAGCGCACGCGCTCCGAGTCGAAGGAGGCCTACGAGCGTCTCCAGCGGGTGCAGGCCGAGCTGGTCAGCTCGGCCAAGCTCGCGACGCTGGGAGACCTCATCCGAGGTGTGGCCCACGAGATCAACACGCCACTGGGCGCCCTCGCCAGCAACTACGACGTCACCCGACGCGCTCTGGAGCGTCTCCAGGTGATCCTCGAGGACGAAGTCGTGGACCCGGACGAGCTCGTTGAGGTGCGCAAGATCGTCAAGGCCGTGGACGGAGTGCAGGCGACCAACGCCATGGCCGTCGAGCGCATGGAGAAGTTGGTGGCGAGCCTGCGTACGTTCGGCCGACCGGACCGTGCGGAGGTCGACCGGGTGGATCTCCACGAGGCGCTGGAGAGCACCCTGCGCCTGGTCAACCACGAGCTGGCGGGGCGGATCCGGGTCGAGAAGGAGCTCGGCGAGCTTCCCCTCGTGGAGTGCTACGGACACCAGGTCAATCAGGTCTTCATGAACCTGCTGGTCAACGCCGCGCACGCCATCCCGGAAGAGGGAACCATCACGATCCGGACGCGTGCGGAGCGGGACCGGGTGGTGGTCGAGGTGGAGGATACCGGCGTCGGGATCCCGCCCGAGAACATCGAGCGCGTGTTCGAGCCGGGCTTCACGACCAAGTCGGGGCGCGTCGGCATGGGCCTCGGCCTGCTCATCTCGAGCCAGATCGTGGAGCGGCATGGAGGCAGGATCTCCGTACGCAGCGAGGTGGGCCGAGGTACCACCTTCAGGGTGGAGCTTCCGTTCAACCTGCCCGAACGAGGAGACGAATCATGAATGTGGGCTCGCGCACGATCACTGCGGCGCTACTGCTCGGTCTCTGCGTTCCGGTCGGGGTGGCGGCCCAGGACTCCAACATCACGCTCCCCGTGGATTCGGTGGAGTACCTCATGACCGAGGGCTCCTTCACGCTGCCGGACACCCTCATCGGGTCGCGCTTCGCGAAGGATCGCACGCAGCGGGTACCGCTGTTCTATCCGGGCGGGACGGCCATTCTGGTGAAGTGGGCGGAGGCGCCCAGGGGGGGCCAGAAGTTCAACGACAACCCCCGCTACGAGATCGCCGCCTACGAGCTGCAGAAGCTCTTCCTGGATCCGCCCGACTACGTCGTGCCACCGACCGTCCCGAGGATGTTTCCGGTCCAGTGGTACCGCACCGTGAGGAAGGACACCAGGCCGACGTTCGACGAAAGCCAGTCGGTGCTGGTGGTCCTCCAGTACTGGCTCTTCGACGTCACGGCGGACAGCGTCTTCGATGAACAGCGCTTCAAGACCGACTCGGTCTACGCCCGCCACTGGGGAGACGTGAACATCCTCACCTACCTGATCGACCACAAAGATCAGAACAAGGGCAACCTCCTGATCTCGAAGAATCCCGACGATCCGCGTGTGTTCGCGGTGGACAACGGGGTCGCGTTCCGGAGCGTCAAGAGCGACCGCGGCGTTCGGTGGAGCCACCTGCTGGTGGACCGGTTCCCGCACCACACCGTGGATCGGCTTCGCTCGCTCACGAAGCAGGAGCTCCAGGACTCCCTGGGCGTGCTGGCCCAGTGGGAGCTCCAGGGCGACTCGCTCGTACGGGTCCCGCCCACGAAGAACCTGAAGCCCAGCTCCGGCGTCCGGGAGAAGGACGGTGAGATCCAGATCGGGTTGACGGAGGGGGAGATCGGAGACGTCTGGTACCGCCTCCAGGGCTTCCTGGACAACGTCGATCACGGCCGCTACAAGGTGTTCTGAGCCGGGACCCCGGGCGGGAGGAAGCGGAGCGCATGCCACATACGGACATCGAGATCGTCGAGGCGGACCTCGACCGCGCCGACCACCGTGGCGCGACGCTCGCGCTCACCGATGCGTACGCTCGAGACCCGATGGGCGACGGCGCCCCCCTGCCGGCGGAGATGCGCAAACGTCTGGTGGACGGCCTGAGGCGCCATCCGACGACGATCGTGCTGCTCGCATACGACGGGGCCGAGCCGGTCGGAATCGCCACCTGCTTCCTGGGCTTCTCCACCTTCCACGCCGCGCCGCTCCTGAATCTCCACGACCTGGTGGTCGTCCCCTCCCACCGCGGAAGAGGTGTGGGACGCCGGCTGCTCGAGGCGGTCGAGGAAAAGGCCCGCGCGCTCGGGTGCTGCAAGCTCACGCTCGAGGTGGCAGAGAAGAACGACGTGGCGCGACGGGTCTACGAGCGAGCCGGGTACGGCCGTCCTGTCTACGGCGAAGCCGGAGCGCTCCTGGTGTACGCCAAACCGTTGTAGGCGGCCGCGACCGTAGACACGGCGCGCGCCCGCGCATACGCTTCTTTACCCTCCCGAATTCCGCGGCACGGCGTCCCCCGCCCACCCGACGCCGCCGCCCGGTCGCGGACACGACGCGCTTTCCAAGGAGAGGATGATGACGCGCTCCCCCGACGTGCGGCCGGGCAGGCTATTCGCCCTGGTCTCCCTGCTCGTTCTCTGGCTGGCCGCACCGGCCGCCGCGCAGACCAAGCTCCTGCGCTTTCCGGACATCCACGGCGACCACGTCGTGTTCACCTACGCGGGAGACCTGTGGACCGCGCCGGCCACGGGCGGCACCGCCGTCCGCCTCACGGCCCACCCCGGCCTCGAGCTGTTCGCCAAGTACTCGCCCGACGGCAAGTGGATCGCCTTCACCGGCCAGTACGACGGCGATGAGCAGGTCTACGTGATCCCCGCCGGAGGCGGTGTGCCGAAGCAGCTCACGTTCTTCCCCGCCCAGGGGCCGCTTCCCCCGCGCTGGGGCTACGACAACCAGGTCTACGGGTGGACGCCGGACGGCAAGTCGGTGCTGTTCCGCTCGCTCCGCGACGGCTGGGACCTCGCAGACAATCGCCTGTTCACCGTGCCCGTGACGGGTGGACTCCCCGTAGCGCTGCCGATGCCGCAGTCCGGCGCGGGCGACCTCTCGCCGGACGGCAAGCAGGTGGCCTACTCGCCGCTCTTCCGGGACTTCCGCGCCTGGAAGCGCTACCAGGGCGGATGGGCCGAAGACCTGTGGGTCTTCGACCTCGCGACGCACGCCGCGAAGAACATTACGAACAACGTGCGCACCGACCGCGACCCGATGTGGATAGGAGACCGCGTCTACTTCGATTCGGACCGCGACAACAAGCTGAACCTGTACTCCGTGAAGCCCGACGGGACCGACCTGGTCCAGCTCACCCACGAGACCGTATGGGACGTGCGCTGGCCCAGCGCCGACGAAGCGGGCGACATCGTGTACGAGTTGGGCGGCGAGCTCCACGTGTTCGACACGCGCACGCGCGCCGACCGCAAGCTGGACATCTCCGTGCCGGACGATGGTCTCGCCTGGCGACCCGTGCACAAGTCCGTCGCACGGTGGATCGAGGATGCAGCGCTCAGCCCGGACGGCCGTCGCGCGCTCTTCACCGCACGGGGCGACATCTTCACGGTTCCGGCTGAGCATGGCCCGACGCGCAACCTCACGCACAGCTCCGACGCCCACGACAAGGCGGCGCGCTGGTCTCCCGACGGACGGAAGATCGCGTTCATCTCCGACCGGAGCGGCGAGGAGGAGCTCTACCTCGTCGATCAGGACGGCAGCGGCAAGCCCGAGCGGCTCACCACGAACGGCGACCAGATGCGCTTTCCACCCGACTGGTCGCCCGACGGCAAGCGCCTCGCGTTCGCCGACAAGTCCGGGCAGCTCTGGGTGCTCGAGCTCGCCGACAAGAAGCTCACCCGGGTCGTGCGCGACTCGGCCGGTCGCATGGGCGACCAGAGCTGGTCGCCCGATTCGAGGTGGCTGACGTTCAGCTTGAGCCACGACACGGGCTTCCGCTCCATCTACATCTGGGGCGTCCAGGACGGGAAGCTCCACGCGGTGACGAGCCCACTGTTCAACGCGACCGAGCCGGTGTTCGATCCGGAAGGCAAGTACCTGTACTTCCTGAGCGACCGGAGCTACGCGCCGCAGGTCAGCTCCGCGGAGTGGGATTACGCCACCGACCGCACCACGGGGATCTTCGCGCTCGCGTTACGCGAGGACGTTCCCGCGCCCTTCCCACCTCGGAGCGACGAGGCCAGGATCGACTCGAGCGCGGCAGGGTCGTCGAAGGCGGCCGGCGCCAAGAAGTCGGAAGCGGGCGGTTCGAAGGCAGAGAAGGGGAAGGCCGCGGATGTGCTCATCGACTTCGACGGCCTGGCGGACCGGGTGGCGCAGGTACCCGTGACGGCCGACGACTATCGTGGGCTCTCGGCCGTGAAGGGGAACCTGATCTACGTGAAGGGCACGCCGTTCGTGTACGGACGCGAGCCCGCGACGCACCCCGACCTCATGATCTTCAACCTGGAGGACCGCAAGGCCACGACGCTCATGGCGAACGCCGGCGGCTACGTCCTCTCCGGTGACGGATCGAAGCTGCTGGTGCGGGAGGGTCGGACGTGGAAGCTGCTCGACGCCAAGCCGAACGGGGGCTCGTCCGCGAAGACGGTCTCCACGAGCGGCCTCCAGGCGGACATCGTGCCCAAGGAGGAATGGGCGGAAGTCTTCCGTGAGGTGTGGCGTCGGTTCCGGGATTACTTCTACGTCCCGAACATGAACGGCTACGACTGGAAGGCGATCCGCGACCGGTACCAGCCACTGCTCGCCTATGTCGGCCACCGCTCGGATCTCGACTACGTCCTGGACGAGATGATCTCCGAGCTGAGCAACTCGCACACCTACATCTCCGGGGGCGACTACGACATTCCGAAGCGCGCGGACGTCGCGCTGCCGGGCGCCCGCTTCGCTCTGGACCGGGCTTCGGGACGCTACCGCATCGCCAGGATCTTCCAGGGGGACAACGCCGAGGCGGAGTACCGCTCTCCGCTGACCCAGGTCGGCGTCGATGCGCACGTGGGCGACTACGTGCTGGCCATCGACGGCACCGAGCTGAAAGCTCCGGAGAACCCGTACGAGCTCCTTCGCTTCAAGGCGGCGCACCCGGTCACGCTCACGCTGAACAGCCGGCCGAGCATGGACGGCGCCCGGCAGGTCAGCTACCGACCGATCCGGAGCGAGACCAAGCTCGTCTACAAGGCGTGGGTGGACCGGAACCGGGAGCGCGTCGACTCGATGACGCACGGCCGGGTGGGTTACCTGCATGTCCCGGATATGGGCGCCGAAGGGCTGTCCGAGTTCATCAAGTGGTTCTACCCGCAGATCCGGAAGGAAGGGCTCGTCATCGACGTGCGCGGCAACGGAGGAGGCAACGTCTCCTCGATGCTCATCGAGCGCCTGAGCCGGGTGCTCCTCGCCAGCGGGTACTCGCGCAACAGCGACTTCCCGTCGACGTACCCGAGGGGGCCGGTCTTCTACGGATCGTTGGTGGCCCTGCTCGACCAGACCTCCGCGTCCGATGGAGACATCTTCCCGGCCATGTTCAAGCAGGCCGGGCTGGGTCCGCTGATCGGGATGCGCTCGTGGGGCGGCGTGACCGGCATCACCAGCCACGGTCCGCTCATCGACGGGGGCCAGGTCAACGTGCCGGAGTTCGGCTTCATCAGTGTCGACGGCAAGTGGATCATCGAAGGCCACGGCGTCGATCCGGACATCGAGGTCGAGAACGACCCGGCCTCGGTGATCGCCGGGCGCGACCCACAACTCGAGCGAGGCGTGCAGGAGGTCCTGAAGCGCATCCAGGAGCATCCCAGGCACCTGCCGGCGCGGCCCACGCCCCCGGTGCGGGCGCCGAAGGGCGGCGGCAGGTAGCGCGCTGCCCTACCGAGAGGCTCCCCGGCGCCTCGCCGACGCCGGATCCTCGGTCGGTGGAGTCTCCGCGGCCGGACCGCGGGGCTCCACCGACACCGACGGGCGGACCGTGCGGCGAGGGATGGGGTTCATGTGGAGCGACGACCCGACCCCCACAGGAGCGACCCGTTCATGGCCGATCGACCGAAGCGCATCTCGACCGAAGAGCTGCTCACCCGGATCGACGACGCCGACACGCAGATCGTCGACGTCCGCCCCATCGATGCCTACAACGGCTGGAAGCTCCGGGGAGAGGCGAGAGGCGGACACGTCCGGGGGGCACGCACGTTGCCGGCGAAGTGGACGCGCTACCTGGAGTGGATGGAGATCGTGCAGGCGAAGGGCATCCGTCCAGAACACCCGGTCGTGGTCTACGGCTACGACGAGGCGGAGGCGGATCGGGTCGCCGACCTCTTCGGACGCGCGGGCTGGAACGAAGTCACGGTCTATCTCGACTTCGTTCGTGAGTGGTGCGCGAACGAGCAGCTGCCCATGGATCGCCTGCCCCGCTATCGCCACCTCGTGTCGGCCGGGTGGCTGCAACGCCTCCTCACCGACGGCGCGGCGCCCGAGTGCTCGAACGATCGGCATGTCCTCTGTCACGCGCACTACCAGAATCCGGCCGACTACGAGCAGGGTCACATTCCCGGAGCCCTCGCGCTCGATACGAACGCGCTGGAGTCGCCGGAGACGTGGAACCGCCGCTCGCCCGCCGAGGTCCGCAGCGTGCTGGAGGGCCTGGGCATCACGCACGACACGACGGTGGTCCTGTACGGACGCTTCTCGTCGCCGGACTTCGCGGACCCCTTCCCCGGCAGCAGCGCCGGCCACCTGGGGGCGTTCCGATGCGCGTTCATCATGCTGTGGGCGGGCGTGAAGGACGTCAGAATGCTGAACGGTGGCCTGCAATCCTGGCTCGACGAGGGCTTCGAGATCACGACCGACGAGGCGCAACCCGATCCCGTGGACGACTTCGGCGCCGAGATCCCGGGCCACCCGGAGCTCGCCGTGGACCTGCCGGAGGCCAAGGAGATCCTCGCTTCGCCCGACGCCAACCTGGTGAGCGTGCGCAGCTGGCGCGAGTACATCGGCGAGGTCAGTGGATATCACTACATCGAGAAGAAGGGGCGCATTCCGGGGTCCGTGTTCGGCGACTGCGGGACCGACGCCTACCACATGGAGAACTACCGGAACCTCGACCACACCACCCGGGAGTACGGCGAGGTCGAGGCAGCGTGGAAGCGGATCGGCGTGACGCCGGACAAGCACAACGCCTTCTACTGCGGAACGGGTTGGCGTGGGAGCGAGGCGTTCTTCAACGGCTGGCTGCTCGGATGGCCCCGTGTGTCGGTCTACGACGGCGGCTGGTTCGAGTGGAGCAACGACGCGCACAACCCGATCGAGACCGGTATTCCGGAGTGAGGCGGTGGACGGCACGGGAGACACGGTGAAGGCGGAGCCTGCGAGGCCTCTCCGTGAGGTCCAGGACGAGATCGTCGCCGAGATGACGGGCCTCGAGGATGGGCTCGCACGCTACCGGTACCTGGTGCAGCAAGGACGCACCCTGCCCTCCCCGGTCGACGGCATCCGGACGGACGAGAACGCGCTGGGAGGGTGTCAAACCACGGTGTGGATCGACGCCGCGCTCCGCGACGGCAAGCTGAAGTTGCGCGCCGACAGCGACGCGATGATCACGCGAGGGATCCTCTCTCTCCTGCTCCGCGTCCTCGACGGACGCGCACCCTCCGAGGTGGCGGTCGCCGACCTCTACTTCCTCGACCGTACGGGGTTGAGGACGCATCTGTCCCCAGCTCGCGCCAACGGGCTCGCCGCGATGATCCAACGGATCCGCGCGTACGCCAGCGAACACGCCCACGAGCCACCCCGGCGCTGACGCGACCTCCGCGCGCCCCGAGGTTTGCGGCACTCCGGTCGCTCAGGGCCCTACTCTACCGTCCTCCACCCACCTTTGCGGCCGCCGCCGGATCGAGCAGCCACTCGCCCGCCCTGGCGAGTTGGATGGGGCAGCCTTCGACGTCGAGCGGCCCCTCCAGGGCTCGGGCCACGGCCTCTGCCTTCTTCTCGCCGCGTGCGAGCACGAAGATCCGCCGCGCGCGCTCGATCTCGGGAGGCGTCAGGGTGAGCCGGTCCGGCGGCGGCTTCGGCGTCGTGACCGGCACCACCCGGCGCTCCCGCTCCTTCAGGGCCGGTGAGCCCGGAAAGAGCGAGAGCGTGTGGCCCTCCTCACCCATCCCCAGAAGAAGCACGTCGAGCCGTTCCGGAAGCCGCTCGGCGTAGGCCGCGGCGGCCGCGTCGCGGTCCGGGCGCTCCGCCTCCATGCGGTGCACGTGCTCCGGAGCGATGCCGGCCGGCTCCAGCAGCGTCTCACGCACCATCCGGTAGTTGCTGTCCGGATCGTCCGGCTGCACACACCGCTCGTCGCCGAAGAAGATCTCGACGCGATCCCACGGGACACCCCCGGCCTCGGCAAGCCACCGATACACGGGCTCCGGCGTCGTGCCGCCCGCCACCGCAAAGCTCACCGGCCGCTTCGTCACCGCCGCTGCCTCGGCCAGCGCATCGGCAATCTTGATCCCTGCCTCTTCTGCCCAGGCATCGGGCGCGGGAGCGCCGCTCACAAGCTCCTCCAGCAGCGTCCCTCCCGCTCCAGCAGCGCGTCGGCAGCCGACGGCCCCCACGTCCCCGCCGCGTAGTTGGGAAAGCCGTCGGGATCGTTCTCGGCCCACCGCTCGACGAGCGGATCGACGATCGACCACGCCTCGGCGATCCAGTCCGAGCGCGCGAACAGCCTCTGGTCTCCCTGCATCACGTCGTGGATGAGCCAGGCGTACGCTCTCGGCGGCTTCTCGACACCGAACGCGTCGGCGTACTCGAAGTTCATCGATACGGGTCGGAGCGCGACGCCCGGACCGGGCTGCTTGGCCACGAAGCGCTGGACGATTCCTTCTCGGGGCTGGAGCCGGAATGCGAGAACGTTCGACGTGAGATCCTCCGATCCCACACCCGGAAACATCATGTGCGGCGTCGGGCGGAACTGGATGGCGACCTCGGTGAGCTTGTCCGCCATACGCTTACCCGTGCGCAGGTAGAACGGCACGCCCGCCCAGCGCCAGTTGTCGAGCGTGAGGCGGAGCGCGGCGAACGTCGGCGTCGTGGAATGCTCGTCGACATCGTCCTCCTGACGGTAGCCGCGCACGTCCTCGCCGTTCACGCTGCCCGGGCCGTACTGGCCCGCGACCGCGTCCCGGTCGAGGTCGAACCGCGACACCTGCGCGGCCTGGAGCACCTTCACCGTCTCGTCCCGCAGGCCCGAAGCGTCGAAGCTCACCGGCGGCTCGATGGCGGTCATGCACAGGAGCTGCAGCAGGTGGTTCTGGATCATGTCCCGGACCACACCCGTGCTCTCGTAGAAGGAGCCCCGGGTCCCCACGCCCAGCTCCTCCGCAACGGTGATCTGCACGTGATCCACGTAGTTGCGGTTCCAGATCGGCTCGAAGCTGGGATTGGCGAACCGGAAGACGAGCATGTTCTGCACCGTCTCCTTTCCCAGGAAGTGGTCGATCCGATAGATCTGGTCTTCGCGGAACACCGAGCTGAGATCTCGGTCGAGCTCCAAGGACGACGCACGGTCCTCTCCGAACGGCTTCTCGATGACGAGCCTGCGCCATCCGCTCTCGCTGCGGGCGAGCCCGCTCTCGTCGAGCCGCCCCACGATGTCGCCGAAGAACCGGGGAGGCGCGGCCAGGTGGAAGAACACATTGTCCGGAATGCCGTGCTCCTCACGAATCTCCTCGATGCGGCGACCCAGATCCGCGTACGATGCTCCGGGATCGTCGTCGAAGTCGCCCTGCACGTAGTACAGCGAAGACCGGAGCCGCTTCCAGGTCTCGGCTTCGTCGCCTTCGAACGTGTCTCCATCCTCCTTGAGCGCCTCGTCGATCGCGTCCCGGAAAGCCTCGTCGCTCCGGTCGCCCCGAGAAAATCCCACCACGGCGAACGGATCGGGCAGGAGCCCCTTCGTCGCCACCTCGTGCAGCGAGGGCACGAGCTGGCGGTGCGTCAGGTCTCCTCCGGCTCCGAAGATCACCATCACGCACGGATCGGAGGGGCCGGCGGCGTCACTCAGGGCGCGGGCCCGGCTCTCCTCGACGTCCTCCACGTGGAAGGCGTCGGCACGCGCTGACTTGTCGGCCATGCTACTCCTCCTTGATGGCGTGACCGCCGAACTCGTTCCGAAGCGCCGCGATCGTCTTGAACGCGAAGCGCTCCTCGGTACGAGACTCGAAGCGCTGGAACAGCGCGTTGGCGATCGCGGGCACCGGGACCGCCTTCTCCAATGCGTAGTCCACGGTCCACCGTCCCGTACCGGAGTCGTCGACGTACGGACCGATCTTCGCCAGGTCGTTGCCCTCCTTGTCGAAGGCGTCCTCGAGCAGATCGAGGAGCCAGGAGCGGATGACCGACCCGTGGCGCCACACGCCCGCGATCTGCTTCAGATCGAGATCCCAATCGGATGAAGCGAGGCACTCGAAGCCCTCGCCGATCGCTTGCAGCATCGCGTACTCGATGGCGTTGTGGACCATCTTCACGAAGTGGCCGCTGCCGCTCGGACCCATCAGACCGTAGCCGTCCTCCGGCGCGAGCGTGGAGAGGATGGGCTCCACCCGCTCGAACGCCTCGCGTGGACCGCCGATCATCATGCAGTACCCGATCTCGAGGCCCCACACGCCACCGCTCACGCCGATGTCCAGGAAGTGGATCCCCTGCTTGCCGCATTTCTCGGCCCAGGCGATCGACTCCGTGTAGTGCGAGTTGCCTCCGTCGATGAGCACGTCGTCGGCATCCAGCAGCGGAAGGAGCTTCTCCAGCGTCGTGCGGGTGGGATCGCCGTGCGGCACCATCACCCATACGACGCGCGGCGCGTCGAGCGCCTTGACCAGCTCGTCCAGAGAGCCCGCGGCCTCGGCACCGGCGTCGACCGCGCGCTTCACGTTCTCGTCGCTGATGTCGTAGCCGACGACTTCGTGTCCGTCACGCCCGAGGCGACGCACCATGTTTCCACCCATTCGTCCCAGTCCCACCATTCCGATCTTCATCTTGCCTCCATGGCAGCTTCTCTCGTACCCGACTCGAGCGCCCACGACAGATGCTCCAGGGCCGTGGCCGGCTCACCCTTAAGATGAACGTGGAGCACACTCCGATGCACGTCGACCAGCGCACGCATGTCGCCGAGAGCCTGTGCGCGATGGAGCGTGGCGAACCCGAACGCTCGATCCGGGATGCCCAGATCGTCCGGCTCGTCGGCCGTGATGACCAGGAAGCGTCCCGTGCCGGGGCCGCCTTTGTGAAGCTGCCCGGTGGAGTGTAGATAGCGGGGCCCCCAGCCGACGGTCGTCGCGATGCCGAAGCGGTCGCGCACGCGCTTCCGCAGAGCGGTCACGGCCTGCTCGGTCGCGTCGGTCTTTCGGGTCCAGGCGAGCACCGCCAGGTAATCGCCGGCACGTGCGCCACGCAGATAGGTATCGAGGACCTCGGCGGGAGAAGTTCCTTCCGGAGAGCCCTTGCCGGGGAAGTGTATCGCCAGATGCTCGTCCTCGACGTCCGCATCCGCCGCCTCGCCGGGTCCACCCTGCTCCTCCCACTGCTCGAGAAGCTCGCGCGTGCGCTGCTTCGCCGCTTCGACGTCCGGCTGATTGAACGCGTCGATGCCCATCACCGCGCCGGCCGTGGCTACGGCCGTCTCCCACCGATAGTACTCGGCACCGAGGTCGAGCTCGTTGCCGAGGACGATCCGGATCACGGGATGTCCGGCACGCTCGAGGCTCCGCAGACGTCGTGTGTTGACGGGATCGGCCTCGAGGATCGTGCGCAGATGCACGAACACCCGGTCCTCGCCGTACACGTCGGGCGAACCGAGGTCTTCGCCGTCGACCGGCACCAGACCCGTGCCGTCCTTGCCCGTACTCTCGGCGAGAAGCTGCTCGGCCCAGGCACCGAAGCTCTTCAGCCGCTCGGACGCGACCAGCGTCACCTTGTCACGGCCACGGGTGGCCAGCCCGCCCAGGGCCACGCCCAGCGACACGCCGGGGTTCACGTGCTCCGGGAGCTCGGGCGCGCACGCTTTGCGCATGTTGTCGGCCCGATGAAGCACGTCCGCGATGTCGATTCCCTGTAGCGCCAGCGGCACGAGCCCGAAGTAGGACAGCGCCGAGTAGCGGCCCCCGAAGTCCGTGGGGTTCTCGAACACCTTGAGAAAGCCACGGTCCTTCGCCTCTTCGGCCAGCGGTGAGCCGGGATCGGTGATCGCCGCGAACCGCGCGCCCACCTCGTTGCCGTGACGCTCCTCCATCCACGCCCAGAAGCGGTGATAGAGGCTCAGCGTTTCTAGCGTCGAGCCCGATTTGCTCGAAACGAGGAAGAACGTATGGTCCGGGGGAAGCCGACGGCGCAGCGAGCGGACGTGGTCGGCGTCGGTATCGTCGAGCACGGTCAGCTCGGGCCATCCTTCCACGACGCCGAACGTCTCTCTCCCCACTTCCGGAGCGAGGGAGCTTCCTCCCATGCCGAGCAGCACCACGTGCTCGAATCCGGCTCTGCGGACCTTGTCCGCGAACGCCCGGATCTCGCCGGCGCGCTCGCCGAACGTGACCGGCGCGTCCAACCACCCCAGACGGTCGCGCACCTCCGCCGCCAGACCCTCTTCCCGCGTCCACAGCGAGGCGTCCTTGGCGGCCATCCTCCGGACGAACCGCTTCGTAGCCAGGGAGGACGTCACCTCGCGCACGAACGGCCCCGCGGCTCCGAGCCCGGAGCTTTCCGGCTCCCCGCCGACGCGCAGACACCGGGCGTATTCATGGGCGATGGCGGTGAGCAGCGCGTCGAACGCGTCGATGAACTTCTGGACGCCCTCGTTCGTGAGCTGTTCGGTCACGGCGTCGAAGTCGATGCCCAGCTCGTCGAGCGCCTCCAGCGTGCGGTGCGCCTCGGCGAGGCCGTCGCGCACAGTATCCGCTACCGTGCCGTGGTCGGCGAATGCCGCGATGGTCTCGTCCGGCATCGTGTTCACCGTGTGCGGACCGATGAGCGGCTCCACGTAGCGCACGTCACTGTACAGCGGATCCTTCGTGCTCGTGGAAGCCCACAGGAGGCGCTGCGGTCGCGCGCCGGCTTCCTCGAGCCTCTTCCAGCGATCCGACGCCAGCAGACGCTCGAGCCGCTCGTACGCGATCTTCGCGGCGGCGATTCCCGCCTTTCCCATGAGGCGCTCCGCGGTGGGCAGCTCGTCATCGCTGCCGCCCGAGCCGTGAGGCCCGGTGTGCACGCGATGCGCGAGAATCTCATCGACGAGCACGTCGATGCGGCTCAGGAAGAAGCTCGCGACCGACGTGACCGTGTCGATGGGCTCGCCATCTTCGAGGCGTCGCTCCAACGCCCTGAGGTACGCCTCGGCGACGGCTTCGTACCGCTCGATCGAGAAGAGCAGCGTGACGTTGACGTTCACGCCCTCGTAGAGCATCTGCTCGATCGCGGGAACGCCCTCCCGCGTGCCCGGGATCTTGATCAACAGGTTGGGGCGATCCACGGCGGAGAAGAGACGACGCGCGTCCCGCATCGAAGCTTCGGTGTCGTGCGACAGGTACGGAGAGAGCTCCAGGCTCACGAACCCGTCGGCACCGTCCGACTCGTCGTAGACGGGCCGCAGCACGTCGCACGCATCCCGGATGTCGGACAGGACGAGGGCCTCGTAGATCTCGTACGGTCCGGTTCCGGAACGGGTCAGCTCGTCGATGTCCTCGCGATAGTCCTGGCTTCCGGATATCGCCTTGTGGAAGATCGACGGATTCGAGGTGAGTCCCCGCAATCCCTCGCGGGCGACACGTCGCTCCAGCTCACCGCCAGTGAGCTTCGCGCGCGTCAGATTGTCGATCCAATACGACTGCCCGTGGTCCAACAGCTCCCGCAGCGGATTGTCACGCTTGCTCATGATATTCCTCCTCGTTCCTCTCGGCTTCCTCGTCTTCCACCCCTCCGGACACGAGCGTCCGGGCGCACGCCGTGACGTGCTCCGGAGTGAGGCCGTAGTGTTCGTAGATGTCCTTCCAGGGCGCGCTCGCGCCAAAGCGGTCCACGCCGATCACCGCTCCTCGGGGCCCGACCCACCGGTCCCACCCGAACGATGCGCCGGCTTCCACGGCCACGCGCGCCGTGACGTCGCTCGGCAGCACCTCTTCGCGGTAGGCGCGGGGCTGGATCCTGAACAGCTCCCAACACGGGAAGCTCACCACGCGAGCCGAGATGCCCTCGGCAGCGAGCCGATCCCTGGCCTGGAGCGCGATCTCCACCTCCGACCCCGACGCCATCAGGATCACGTCCGGCTGCCCGTCGTCGGCGTCCGCGAGCACGTAGGCGCCGCGGCGCAGTCCCTCGGCCGAGGCCAGCGAGCTCCGATCCTGGATCGGGAGCTTCTGCCGACTCAGGACCAGAAGCGTCGGTCCGTCACGACGCTCCATGGCGACCTTCCAGGCGACGGCCGTCTCGTTCGCGTCGGCGGGGCGGATGACATCGACGTTGGGCATCGCCCTGAACGACGCCAGGTGCTCGACGGGCTGATGCGTGGGTCCGTCTTCACCCAACCCGATCGAGTCGTGCGTGAGCACCCACGTCACGGGCTGGCGACTCAGGGCGGCGAGCCGTATCGCCGGCCTGGCGTAATCCGTGAAGACGAAGAACGTGGCCGCGAACGGCCGCACGCCCCCGTGGATGGCCATCCCCGTCGACGCGGCCGACATCGCGTGCTCGCGTACGCCCCAGTGGAGGTTCCGTCCCTCGGGCGTACCCGCCTCGAGATCCTCCGCGTCGGGGATCAGCGTCTTGGTTGAGCCGGCCAGATCCGCGCTGCCTCCGATCAGCCACGGGACGTGCCGCGCCATGGCGGCGATGGCCGCTCCCGAAGCCTTGCGCGTGGCGAGGGGGCCCTGGTCGGGCGTCCACTCCGGAATATCCACGTCCCACCCTTCGGGGAGCTGCCCCGCGAGCGCCGCCTCCAACGTGACGGCGAGCTCGGGATAGGCCTCCCGGTAGGACTCCAGCCTCCGGTCCCAGGCCGCATGGAGCTCACGACCGCGGTCGACGGCGCGCCGCATGTGCTCGCGCACCCGCTCCGGCACCAGGAACCGCTCGTCCTCCGGCCAACCGTAGGCCCGCTTGGTCGCTCGGACCTCGTCCTCGCCGAGCGCGGACCCGTGCGCTTCGGCGGTGTCCTGTTTCGTGGGCGCGCCCCATGCAATGTGAGAACGAACGATCACGATCGACGGGCGCTCGGTCTCGGCGCCGGCAGCCTCCAGGGCGGTCGTCAGCGCACCCAGGTCGTTCGCCCGCTCCCCCAGATCCTGGACGTGCCAGCCATACGCGTCGAAGCGACGGGCGACATCGTCGGAATACGCCAGCCGCGTGTCGCCCTCGATCGAGATGTGGTTGTCGTCGTAGATCCACACGAGCTTGCCGAGCCCGAGATGCCCGGCGAGCGACGCGGCCTCGTGCGAGGCGCCCTCCATCAGGTCACCGTCGCTGCAGATCGCGAAGGTCCGGTGATCCACGAGGTTGTGCTCGGGGCGGTTGAACGTGGCCGCGAGATGCTTCTCGGCGATCGCCATGCCGACGCTGTTCATGATTCCCTGGCCCAGGGGGCCCGTCGTGACCTCGATACCGGGCGTCACGCCGAGCTCCGGGTGGCCGGGCGTCCTGCTCCCCCACTGCCGAAACCGCCGGATGTCCTCCAGGGACAGGTCGTATCCCGTGAGGTGCAGCGCCGCATATTGCAGCATGCACGCATGGCCCGCGGACAGGACGAAACGGTCACGATCGAACCACCGCGGATCCTTGGGATCGAAGCGCATGATCCGGTCCCATAGCACGAACGCCAGGGGCGCGAGCGCCATGGGCGTACCCGGATGCCCCGAATCAGCCTTCTGCACCGCGTCCATCGCCAAGGTTCGGATCGTCGCGACGCATAGATCTTCGATGCCCCACGAGTCCAGATCTTCAGGCGCGGGTCGTCGAGCTCGTGCGGGCCGCTCCCGCGGATTCGTCTTCGTGATCGTGCTCCCTTCCATTATCTCACCTCTGCCTCGATGGCTTTTGTTTCGGTCGTTCCCCTCCTCATTCCTGCAACACCCGTTCCACACTGCTTTCGCGGCATATCTGAGGGTAGCGCTATGGCGTGTAAGCTGCTCCCAATGTGCAACGGTACGGAACGTGCGGGGCATCTCATGGTATGTGACGCGAGGACCTTCCCGACCGAGGAGGACCGCCTTGAACAGCGAATGGATACCCTCAGCCGACGACAAGGACGCCTCCGACGCGGCCGTCGCCGACGGGCCGGCGCCCTCTCGTGAACGCTATCTACGTGCGTGGTCACGGGCGCGCCGGCGTCGAGGGGCGGACGGTCCTCCGGACGATCTCCGGGCGGAGATCGACCGGGTCGCGCACGGCACGGCCTCGTGGCTCGAGTCCGACGAGGCCGCACTGCCTTCGGATCTCCCGGAGCGATTCCGGGACATGGCGCTCGCATACCGCTACCACGGGTTCAGCGTCACCGAGACGCTGGCGGATCTCCAGGATCTGGAGGAGGCCCTCACGGACGGCTCCAGGCCGGGTGCCCGCTCCGGTCGCCGCCACTGGGCTCGCGTCAGACGCGCGATGCGCGTGCTGGTCGAAGAGGTGGTCCGTCTGAACCGTACGCTGGATCGCCGACACCACCGCGAGCAGTACGACGCGCTCGAGGCATTCACCGAGATCCTCTCCCATGAGTTGGGCAACCGCCTGGGTGCGGCACGCACGGCGGTCGAGATCCTCGCGGCTCTCCCTCAGGAAGCGGGGGAGAAGCGCAGGGCGTCGCTCACGGGCCTCATCTCGGAGAGCATCGACGCGGCCATGGCGACCGTGGACGACGTGACGTCCCTGATGAGCGTGCAGGCGCACCCTCCTCAGGGCTCGGTGGAGTTCGCGGACATCGTGGTCGACGTGGCGCGTAGCGTGCGCCCGGTGGCGCGCCGCAGGGGTGTACGCATCGAGGTGGCCGAGCCGCTTCCGCGTGGCTCCGTCGACGGAGGACGGATGCGACTGGTGCTTTCCAACCTCCTGCTCAACGGCGCTCGCTATGCGGATGAAGCGAAGGACGAGCGCTTCGTGCGGCTCTCGGCGCAGTCCTCGGGCAACAACCTGGAGATCCGGATCCAGGACAACGGCATCGGGATCGACGAATCCGAGCGAGAGCGCATCTTCCGGCTCCATCAGAGAGGCCGTCTCGCGGAAGACCAGAGCCGAGGCTCCGGTCTCGGACTCGCGATCGTGCGCGAGGCCGTGAAGCAGATCAACGGCGAGATCGAGCTGGATAGCGAGCCCGGAACGGGCTCCACCTTCCGGATCACGGTGCCGCAAGCGGAGCAGTAACCCGCTCCCGCCCCCGGGCGCTCCCGGCTCGGGCTATGGCCCCCACCCCCCGCGCTACGCTCAGCGCGGGGTGAGCCACTCCTCCAGATCGCGTGGAGAGACCGGCTTGACGATCACCTCGTCGAAGACATCGCGCTCCGGCCCTTGCTCGGGGGGACGCCGCGTCACCGCAAGCACCGGCACGTGGCCTTCCACGGTGCGAATGCGGGTGGCGAGCTCCACACCCGTCATGCCGGGCATGTTGATGTCGGTGATCACCAGATCGGGAGCGCGAGCCCGGAAGACGGTCAGACCCTGGCGTCCGTCGCTCGCCTCGTACACGGTCCACCCCGCGAGCTCCAGGAGATGGCGCAGCACAGCCCGTCCGTGCCGGTCGTCGTCGACGACCAGAACCGTCTGTTCCGCGGCCCGCTCAGAGCTCATGCTTCTTTCGGCGACGCCATAGCGTCGTCGTCGAGATCCCGAGAATCGCCGCGGCCTCCTGAACGCTCGAAGTGGCCTCGAGCACGTGCCGGATGTGCGCCTTCTCCATGTCCTTCAGGGAGAGGAGCGGACGGTCGTCCGACCCCTCCGAGCCCGACGGCGGTCCACCACCGGGCAGGGAGCTCGGCAAGAGCTCCGCCCCGATCGAGCGCCCCTTGGCCAGAATCACGGCGCGCTCGACCGCGTTCTGGAGCTCGCGGACATTGCCGGGCCACGGAAGGGCACGCAGCAGACTCGCGGCCTCGTCGGAGAAACCCTCCACCTGCCGGTTGTTGCTGACCGAATACCGGTGCAGGAACATCTCGGCCAGCGGCAGGATGTCTGCCGCGCGCTCCCGGAGTGGAGGCAGGCGAATCTCGATCACATTGAGGCGATAGTAGAGATCTTCGCGGAAGCGCCCGTCCCACACGGCCTTGCGCAGATCCTGGTTGGTCGCGGTGACGAGCCGCACGTCGGCGTGGTGGGTTCGGGTGTCCCCGACCCGCTCGTACTCGCGATCCTGGATGAAGCGTAGCAACTGAGGCTGGATCGACATGGGGAGGTCGGAGACTTCGTCCAGAAAGAGCGTTCCCCCTTCGGTCGTCGCGATGCGCCCACGTTGGGCGGTCACCGCCCCGGTGAACGCACCGCGCACGTGTCCGAAGAGCTCGCTGCGGAGCAGGTCCTCGGACAGCGACGGGCAGCTCACGACGGAGAAGGGCCCTTCGCTGCGCGCGCTCCACTGATGGATCGCGCGCGCCAGAACGCCTTTGCCCGTACCGCTCTCGCCCAGCAGGAGAATGGTCGCGTCGCTGTCCGCCGCCTGGCGAGCGAGCTCCAGGACCTTCTGCATCTCCGGATCCCTGCTCTCCAGGACCGAGGGGGGCTTCGTCTTCTCTCCGCCCTCGTCCATCGAAGCCACCTCGCGCTCCCGGCGACGGATGGCGAGCAGCTTCTCCACGAGCACCCTCACCTGTCCCGGCCTGAACGGCTTCTCCAGATAGTCCACGGCGCCTGCGCGGACCGCCTCGACCGCGGACCCGATCGATGCGTACGCCGTCATCAGCACGACCTTGATCCACGGAGCCCGCTCGAGCGCCTTGGGAATGAACTCGATTCCGCTGGCTCCCTCGAGCCGCAGGTCCACGAACGCGACGTCGAAGAGCTCCTGGTCCAGGAGGTCGAGCGCCTCTCGCACCTCCGAGACAGGGCGCACCTCGTGGGGCGTGTCCTCCAGGCACTCCACCAGCGCCTTCCGGCTCACCGGCTCGTCGTCCAGCACGAGAACGCGGAGAGACGGGGTGGCGTTTGTCGTCGACATCGTGGTTCATCGTCCGATCGGGGTAAGTGAGCTTCTCTACGGAACTTCCCGATCCCATCCGGTCCGGTCAAACGCATCAATCCTGCAAGCGTCGTACCCGACCCACATGGCTCACCGTCATTGCACCGGATAGGGCTCCAGAGTCGTTCATCCCGTTTCAGGTTGAATGACGCCATCGAAACGGCGCGCCTTCCACGAAGCCTCGTCCCGTCGTCGAAGGCAGGTCCGCGGCTGATCCGCTGGCACGGATGTTGAGTCATACAGGCTCCGATTCCACACCACCTCCCGACCAACCGACCGACCATGGATCGACTAGAGATCACGTTCCTGGGCAACACCTTGTCCACCT
This sequence comes from Longimicrobiales bacterium, assembly GCA_046704545.1. Classification (GTDB taxonomy): domain Bacteria; phylum Gemmatimonadota; class Gemmatimonadetes; order Longimicrobiales; family Gaopeijiaceae; genus SZUA-318. The sequence continues at coordinate 27,423 of JBJKRT010000056.1, read as the reverse complement.
GGCTGATCGCGCTGGCCGTCTTCGTCCTGTCCTACATCGTGCTGCGCGTGGTCCTCTCCACGGCGGGCACGCGCCTGGTCCGCCTCGCGGAGCGCACCCGGACCCGCTGGGACGACATCCTGGGCAGCGCGCTCGAGAAGACGAAACCTCTGCTCGTCCTCGTGATATCGCTGTACGCCGGGGCCGGGGTGCTGACGGTCTCATCCGAGACGCACGCCGTCATTCGCAGCGTGGCGATCATCGCACTCATCCTCCAGGGCGCCATCTGGACGAGCGAGGCCATCCGACGGTGGGCGGCCATACAACGTCAGGAGCAGCTCGCCGACCATGCCGCCGCGGTCATGACGATGGACGTCGTCAGCGTGGGCGCCCGCTTCGTGCTCTGGACGATGGTTCTGCTGCTCACGCTGGAGAACGTGGGCGTACACGTGACCGCCCTGGTCGCCGGCCTGGGCGTGGGCGGCGTCGCGGTGGCGCTCGCGGCGCAGAGCGTCCTCGCCGACATGTTCGCATCGGTCGCGATCGTGCTCGACCGGCCGTTCGTCCTGGGAGACTTCCTGATCGTCGGCGACTACCTGGGCGCCGTCGAGGAGATCGGTCTCAAGACCACCCGCATCCGAAGCCTTTCGGGGGAGCAGGTCGTCTTCTCCAACACCGACCTCCTGAAGAGCCGCATCCGCAATTACGGCCGCATGTACGAGCGCAGGGTCGTCTTCAAGATCGGCGTGACCTACCAGACGCCCCGGGACAAGCTGGAGCTCATCCCACGGATCATCCGCGAGGCCATCGAGGCCGAAGGGGAGCGCGTGCGGTTCGACCGCTCGCACCTCCAGTCGTACGGAGACTTCGCCATCCTCTTCGAAACCGTGTTCTACGTAATGGGGCCGGACTACAACACCTACATGGACATCCAGCAGGCCATCTACCTGCGGATGCACGAACGTTTCGAGGAGGAGAGCATCGGCTTCGCCTACCCAACCCAGACCCTGTTCGTACACGACATGCAACCCTCCCCGTCATGACCTCGCGCGCGGCCGCCACCCGGCCCAAAGCCCTCGGGTACCTGGAGCCGGTGACAAAGCGGATAACCTGCTTGTCGGAACGGCGCTCAAGCCAGGGTGTACGGCCCATCCAAAGGCGCGCCCGTCGCGCCCCCGCCAACCATCTGGTAGGAGAGCGTCCGAGTGTCCGAAATGGAGACCCGGGCGTGGCAGACGCTCAACCGAGCTCGGGTCACGCTCGACGGTCGTGCTATAGGAGTGCGCGCATCCATCGACTCCGATCGTCCGGTCCTGAATTACGATCACTGTTTCGTGAGGGACTTCGCGCTCTGTGCGCCGGCATTCCTGCTCGGGGGCGAGTACGAGATCGTGAAGAACTTCCTCACGACCGTGCTCGGGATGCAGAGCCACGGCTCCGCGGCCCTGCGGGCCTACGAGGCCCGGGAGGGTCTGATGCCTGCCAGCTTCCGTCCCGTGGACGGCGAGGACGGTGGCACGGAGCTGGAACCCGACTACGGAGAGGAATCCATTGCACGGGTCACCCCGGTGGATTCGGTCTTCTGGTGGCTGCTGACGCTGCGAGCGTACGTGATGACCTCCGGCGATCGAGCGCTCGCCGAGCGCGAGGACTTCCAGGCCGGAATCCGCCGCATCCTCAAGCTGACGCTGATCGGGAGCTTCGAGATGTTCCCGACTCTCCTGGTGCCCGAAGGCTCGTTCATGATCGATCGGCGCATGGGCGTGTACGGACACCCGCTCGAGGTGCAGGCGCTCTTCTTCGCGGGTCTGCGCGCCGCGATCGAGCTCCTCGACGACAGCGACGAGCTGCGCGCCGCCGCGCAGGCGCGGCTGGGCAATCTCCGTCAGCACGTCACCCACAACTACTGGATCGACATGGCGGGCCTGGAGCGGCTCCGCACGGAGAAGAGCGACGAGTACGGCGAAGGCGTGGTCAACATCTACAACGTCTTTCCGGAGTCGATTCCGAGTTGGGTGGGCTCGTGGCTTCCCGAGGACGCCGGATACCTCGCGGGCAACGTCGGACCCGGCCGCATCGACTTCCGGTACTTCGCTCAGGGCAACCTCCTCTCCGTCACGGCCGGCCTGGCCACGCACGCGCAGGTCGAAGCCTTGATGAAGCTGTACGAGGCCCGTTGGGACGAGCTGGTGGGCTCCGCTCCGCTCCGCATCGTGTACCCCGCCCTCGAGGACGGTGCGTGGCTCGAGGTCACGGGAGCGGACACGAAGAATCGGGCCTGGCGGTACCACAACGGCGGGAGTTGGCCTTGCCTCCTCTGGTCGTTCGCGGCGGCGGCCGTGGCGGCCGAGCGTCAGGATCTCCTCGAACGCGCCGTGAATGCGGCGGAGGCGCGCTTCGAGCAGGACCAATGGCCCGAGTACTACGACGGACGGTCGGAGCTCGAGCCGGGACTGCGTGCCCGGAAGCTCCAGAGCTGGACCATGGGCGCCTATCTGTACGCCAAGGCCTGCCTGCGCGACCCGGCCGCGGCCGACTTGTACCGCTGGTCCGAGGAGATCGAGCCGGAAGAAGCCTCGCCGAGCTTCAGCTCGCCCTGAGCCGGACCGCGCGAGGAGGTGAACGGATGCCGATCCAGGATCCCCGAGAACCCGGCCCGGAGGGGGCGCTATAGGACGCGCTCGGCGGCGAGGGATCGGCATGGTCGGCGTCCTCTTGTGCGCGGCCTGCTCCGGCGGTCCTTCCGGTGGGCCGCCCACGCTGAAGTGGTACGTCTACAACGAGCAGTCGGGCGCGTTCGCCGAGGCGGCGAGGCGGTGTAGCGCGCAATCGGGAGGACGCTACCGGATCGCGTTCACCCCCCTTCCCACGAGCTCCGACCAGCAGCGCGAGCAACTCGTGCGGAGGCTCGCCGCGCACGACCCGGACATCGACCTGGCCGGGATGGACGTCGTCTGGGTTCCCGAGTTCGCCGCCGCCGGCTGGATTCTTCCCTGGCGCGGCGCCGATGCCCGTCGCGCGGCAGCGGGCAGGCTGCGCGTACCGCTGGCGACCGCACGCTACCGCGACACCCTCCGGGCCGTTCCGCTCACCGCGAACACGCAGCTGCTCTGGTATCGCACCGATCGTGTGACACACCCTCCGAGGACGTGGGACCGGATGATCCGGATGGCGGAGGCCCTCGGGGACTCGGGCACGATCGAGGCTCAGGGCCAGCGTTACGAGGGGCTCACCGTCTTCTTCACGTCCCTGCTCGCTTCGGCGGGAGGCCGCATCCTGGGACCGGGAGACACGACGGTCGCGCTTCCGACGGGCCCGACGCGCCGAGCGCTGGGCATCCTGGAGCGGCTCGCCAACTCGACGGCGGCCGACCCCGCCCTATCGACCAGCCGCGAGGACCAGAACCGCCTCGCGTTCGAGACGGGCCGCCCGACGTTCATGGTGAACTACACCTACGTATGGCCCAGCGCGCACGCAGATGCGCCGGACGTGGCACGTCACATGGGCTGGGCCCGCTGGCCCGCCGTGGAGCCGGGCCGTCCGAGCCGGGTCACGATCGGAGGGGTGGACGTCGGCGTGGGCGCCTGGACCCGTCATCCCGGGCTGGCGTTCGATGCGGCGCTCTGCCTCGCCTCGAAGAGCAACCAGCGGCTGTACGCGTCCAAGGGAGGACTCCCTCCCACGGACTCGGCGCTCTACGACGAGCCGGACGTACGCAAGGTCTTCCCGTTCGCCGGCCTCCTCCGCGAAACGCTCCGCGACGCTGTCCAACGAGCCCGCACACCGCTGTACACCGACGTCTCGCTGGCGGTGGCGCGTACCCTGCACCCCCTGTCGGACATCGACTCGATCGCCGACGTCGCGAAGCTGCGCGCCGCGGTGGAGCGCGCCATCCACTCCCAGGGGCTGAGCTGATGCGCGCCTCTCGTGAGACCCGGCTGGCCTGGCTCCTGTGCGCGCCCGCCGTGCTGGTGATGGCCGCGGTCACGGCCTATCCGCTCCTCGATGCCGTCCGCCTCTCCCTCTATCGCTGGGACCTGCGCTTTCCGCAGGCGCGCCGGTTCGTCGGGCTCCACAACTACGTGACCGTCCTCACCTCGGCGATCTGGTGGAAGTCGGTCCTGGCCACGCTGGTCATCACGGTGGGCTCGGTCTCTGTGGAGCTCGTCCTCGGCCTCGCGCTCGCGCTCGTCATGCACCGGGCGCTCGTCGGGCGCCGAACCGTGCGTATGGCGGTGCTCGTGCCGTATGGCATCATCACGGTCGTGGCGGCTCTGGCTTGGCGTTTCGCGTTCGATCCGACGACCGGCTTCATCCAGCACATCCCCGCGCTCGACCGTGCCTGGCTCGGTCACGAGTGGTCGGCGTTCGTCGTCGTCATCCTCACCGAGATCTGGAAGACGACGCCCTTCATGGCCCTGCTTCTTCTGGCCGGCCTCGCGCTCGTTCCAGGCGACGCGCTGCGGGCCGCGCAGGTGGACGGCGCCTCGGCGAGGCAGCGCTTCTTCCGCGTGACCCTCCCGCTCATGAAGCCCGCCATCGCGGTGGCGCTCCTGTTTCGCACCCTGGACGCCATCCGGATCTTCGACACCGTCTTCGTCCAGACCCACGGCGCCCTCGGCACGGAGACCGTATCCCTCGTAGGCTACAACACGCTCCTCGTCAGCCTGAACCTCGGGCTCGGCTCCGCCGTTTCGGTCCTGATCTTCCTCATGGTCATGGCCGCCGCGCTCCTGCTGATCCGGTCGCTGGGGATCTCCCTCGCGGGAGCGAGGATCCGATGAGCTCGCGCGAAGGATCGCCGATCGAGCGCGCCCTGTGGGCGCTCACCGCCGTGCTCGTGGTCCTGTACGCCGGACTTCCCCTGGCGTGGATCGTGTCCCTCTCGCTCAAGCCGGCGAGTGATCTTGCGGACGGACGGTTCATTCCCCGTCACGTCACGCTCGCGCACTACCGGGCGATCTTCGCCGACCCGCACTTTCCCGCCGCGTTGCGCAACTCCCTCGGCATCGCGGCCATCTCCACGATCCTCGCGGTCGTCCTGGGAGGGCTCGCGGCCTACGCCGTGGTCCGGCTTCGCTTCCGCGGACGCACGGCGATTCTGGCGGGCGCCCTGTCCGTGGCGATGTTCCCGCCCATCGCCATCATCGGCCCGCTCTTCAACCTGTGGCGCACGCTCGGCCTCTTCGATACCTGGCCGGGCCTCGTGCTCCCCTACCTTTCGTTCACGCTTCCGCTCTCCATCTGGACCCTGTCGGCGTTCTTTCGCGATCTGCCCTGGGACCTCGAGAGCGCGGCCCGCGTCGAGGGGGCGAGCCGCCTGCAGGCCTTCCGGCGGGTCCTGGTTCCCCTCGCGGCTCCGGGCGTCGCGGCGACGGCCATCCTCGTCTTCGTCTTCGCGTGGAACGACTTCCTGTTCGCCCTCTCGCTCACGTCCACCGACCGGGCACGCACGGTTCCCGCCGTCATCGCGTTCTTCACCGGAGCTTCGCGCTTCGCTCAGCCGACCAGCTCGATCGCCGCCGCCTCCGTCGTGGTGACCGTGCCCATCGTCATCCTCATGCTCCTCTTCCACCGTCGGATCGTGACCGGGCTCACGGCCGGCGCCGTGAAAGGCTGACCCGCCATGGCCGAGATCCGCCTCGAGGGCATCGCCAAGCAGTTCGGTGACGGGACCCCCGCCGTCCGCGACGTGAGCCTCACCATCGGCGACGGTGAGTTCTTCGTGCTCGTCGGTCCGTCCGGATGCGGCAAGTCGACGCTACTCAACCTTATCGTCGGTCTGGAGCATCCAACACGAGGAGAGGTGGTGGTGGGCGGACGGTCCATGAACGGTGTGGATCCGAAGGACCGTAACATGGCGATGGTCTTCCAGAGCTACGCGCTCTATCCGCACATGAGCGTGCGTGACAACCTGGCGTTTCCGCTCGACATCCGAGACGTCCGGGCCGAGGAGCGCGAGCGCAGGATCCGCGAGGCCGCCGAAGTGCTCGAGCTCACCGAGCTGCTGGATCGGCGGCCGGCCACGCTGTCCGGTGGCCAGCGCCAGCGGGTGGCGATGGGCCGAGCCATGGTGCGTGACCCCGTGGCGTTCCTGCTGGACGAGCCTCTCTCGAACCTGGATGCCCAACTCCGGGTGCAGATGCGGAGCGAGATCGCCCGCCTCCACCGGCGACTCGGGGCCACCACCGTCTACGTTACGCACGATCAGAGCGAGGCCCTGACCCTGGCCGACCGCATGGCGGTGTTGAACCGCGGGGTCGTACAGCAGGTGGGCACGCCCGCGGAGGTCTACCGCCACCCCGTCAACCGCTTCGTCGCCTCCTTCATCGGTGCGCCGCCCATGAGCTTCATGGAGGGACGCCGTGAAGGCGGCGGCTTCCGACTGCCTGTGGGTCACGTTCCCTGGCCAAGCGGAGAATCGGAGCTTCCGGAGGTCGTCGACGTGGGTGTGCGCCCGGAGGACGTACACGAGATCCGCGACGGGGACGCACCCGCCGAAGCTCCGGACGTCCTCGAGTTCACGGCCCGTATCGAGCTCCTCGAGTGGACCGGAGCCGAGAGCCATGCCCACCTCGCGGTACGGACACCGCCCGAAACCATCCGCCTCGTCGCGCGCCTGGACGCTGGAAGTCCGGCGCGGGAAGGAGACGACATCGGGCTTCGCATTCCGCTTCGAGCGCTGCACGTGTTCGACCGGAACGGCGGGGCCCGCCTGCCCAAAGAACAAGGAGGTTCACCATGACCAGGAAGCCGCACAATCGCTTCGACGCCGCCGACATGCTGTACGAGGCGTTCTATACCGGAGGCGTCGGAGGCTCCGTGGTGGCGCTCACGTTCCTGCTGCTCGACGGCGTGGCCGACCACCTGTTCTACACGCCCTCGCTCGTCGGCCAGATGTTGTTCACCGGCGCGTCCCCCTCCTCGGTGACCTCGGTGAGCCTCAAGGCCGTCGCGTACTACACGCCGGTCCACTTCGCGGCGTTCTTCCTGGTGGGGCTCATCGCCGCGATCCTCGCGCGCACGATGGAGCGACGCGAGCACCGGCCCTTCTGGGTGATGATCGTCCTCTTCTGCATCATGGAAGGGGGGTATCTCTTCGTGACGCACTTCTTCCTGCACGGGCTGGGCGCGGCACTGGGCTTCTCACGCGTGGCCGGCGTGAACTTCCTGGCGGCCGTCGGCATGGTCGGGTTTCTGCACTACGCCCGACACGTGGAAGCGGAGATGCGCTCCGGCGGTGCCGAGCCGCTTTCCAGCCCTGCGCACTGAGGCGCAACACACTACTGCATAACGATTTACGGTCTATAGCCGATCGCTCTCGTCGGGATCCGGGCTGACGGCTGGACGGGGAGTCTTCGCGCCGCGACCTTCACTGCAGGGATCGGATTCGCGAACTGAATCACGTTCGCAGGCCCAGCCCGCGGATTGCGCAGGCCGGGCCGACCTGCCCATGACTCCGGAACGCGTCCAGACCAGAGGAAGAGCGCATGGAGCTCTTCCCAACGCCGGGAGAACCCATGGACTGGCAGGATAGATATGCGTCGAAGCGGACCACGGCCGACGAGGCGGTGCGCACGATTCCGGTCGGGCGCCCGATCCTCATCGGATCGGGTGCGGCGCAGCCGGTAGGCCTCGTCGAGGCGCTGGCCAGGCAGGCCGACCATTTCTCCGACAACACGATCGTCCACCTCATGACCCTCGGGCCGGCACCGTACACCGTGCCCGAGATGGCCGAGCACTTCCGCCACAACGCCTTCTTCATCGGAGCGAACACCCGCAAAGCGGTACACGAGGGGCGGGCGGACTACACGCCGGTCTTCCTCTCGAAGATCCCGGACCTGATCCGTCAGCGACGCATGCCCGTCGACGTCGCGCTCATCCAGTGCACACCGCCCGACAAGTTCGGGTACGTGAACGTCGGCGTCTCGGTCGACATCCTCATGGCGGGCATCGAAGCGGCACGTCTGGTCATCGCGGAGGTCAACCCCAACGTCCCGGTGGTCTACGGCGGCGGGTTCGTGAAGATGGACCGTATCGACGCGTGGACCTGGAACGACGTTCCGCTCCTCGAGCACCTGCCCGAGGAGCCGGGTGAGGTGGAGCTGGAGATCGGGCGCAACGTGGCCTCGCTCATCGAGGACGGGAGCACGCTCCAGGCCGGCATCGGGATGATCCCCGACGCCGTGCTGCGCGCGCTGACCGACAAGCGGGACCTCGGCGTGTGGACCGAGATGTTCTCCGACGGAGTCATCGACCTGATCGAGAGCGGTGTGCTCACGGGCCGCTACAAGACGATCCATCCCGGCAAGGTGACGGCCTCCTTCACGTTCGGCTCTCGGCGCCTCTACGACTACATCGACCGGAATCCGATCTTCACGTTCCAGCCGTCCGACTACGTGAACGACCCGCGCAGGGTCGCCGAGCAGCACAAGATGGTGGCCATCAACAGCGCGCTTGAGGTCGACCTCACCGGCCAGGTGTGCGCCGACTCGATCGGCACGCGCTTCTACTCCGGCATCGGCGGCCAGGTCGACTTCATCCGAGGCGCGTCGATGTGCAGGGACGGCAAGCCGATCATCGCGATGCGGTCCACCGCGAAGGACGGGCAGATCAGCCGGATCGTCGCCACGCTGACGGAGGGAGCGGGCGTCGTGACGTCACGCGGCGACGTGCGCTACGTGGTGACCGAATACGGTGTGGCGGACCTCCTCGGCAAGTCGATCCGGGAGCGGGCCGTAGCGCTCATGTCGATCGCCCACCCCGACTTCCGCGCCGGGCTCCTCAACGACGCCAAGAATCGCCACTACGTGTTCGGAGACCAGGTGGAGCCGCGGGGCCGCTACCCGCGCGAGATCGAGCGGCGCGTCACGACACGCGGCGGCGAGCCGCTCCTGCTGCGGCCGATCCGTCCCACGGACGAGCCCAAGCTCGTAGCGCTCTTCTACTCGATGAGCGAGGACGACCTCTACAAGCGTTTCATGCGCGTCGTGAAGCGTGTCCCCCACCAGGAGAGACAGTACTTCCTGGACGTGGACTACGAGGACAACATGGCCGTGGTTCTCGAGACCTGCGACCCGCAGACCGAGCCCGAGATCGTCGGCATCGCGCAGTACTTCCGCGACCCGATCAGCAACTACGCGGACGTGGGCTTCATCGTGCGCGACACGTGGCAGAAGAAGGGACTCGGACGGATCCTGGTGGAGTCGATGGTCGAGCTCGCACGCGCACGCGGCATCAAGGGCCTCACGGCCGACGTGCTGGCGACCAACCAGGCGATGTTGCACCTGTTCCGCGATACGGGGCTCACGATGCACTCGGAGATGGAGGGCGGCGTGTACCTCGTCGAGCTCCACTTCGACGAGGTGCCGGAAGGCGCCTCCTCGATCACCTGAAGGTCGACGACCGGACGCCCTCGCTCGAGAGGACGGGGCACCGCGAGGCGACTGCGATCCTTGACCTCCGGTGCTCCGCGCTCCTACCGTGTGCCCTTCGGCCCGGACAGCCGGGTCGGCCACCTCCCCTGTTCATGGAGGGACCCTCTTGGACCCGATGTTCCTGCCCGAGGTCGAGCAGCACGACAGCGAAGGCTCCCGCGGTCGTATCATCCGCGGGATGAAGGCGGCTGGCGTTCCGGTGCCGCAGATCATGCACCTCTTCGCGTACAAGCCCGACCGCACGGTGGCGCTCGAGCACTTCACGCAAGGCGTCATGCGCGGCCCCTCACCGCTCCCCCCCGGACAGCGCGAGCTCATCGCCGCGTTCACGTCGCGGCGCAACGAATGCCCCTTCTGAATAGGCTCGCACGCCGCGGTCGCGGCTGAGCTGCTGGGTGACAAGGAGCTGGTGCAGGCGGTCCTCGAGGACTACACGACCGCACCGATCTCGGACAAGGACAAGGCGCTCTGGGCCTTCATCGAGAAGGTGAACCGCGCGTCGAACCAGACGACGCCGGAAGACATCGAGCGGATGAAGGCGGCGGGCTGGAGCGAGGAGGCCATCTACGACGCCATCACCGTGTGCGCGCTGTTCAACTTCTACAACACGTGGATCGACGCGACGGGCGTGCACGACATGCCGGCGGCCGCGTACGACGCCTCGGGGGTTCGCCTCGCGACGAAGGGGTACGTGACGGGAACGTGAGGCGCGTGCCTCAGCCCTCTTCCCGGAGGACCGCAGCCGGATCGACTCGTGCCGCGCGCAGGGCGGTGGGCGCCGCCGCCACGAGCGCGGCTACGAGATAGCCTGCCCCCGCGGCGAGCAGCAGACGTGGGTCCCTGGGATCGGCGGGCCCCGCGAAGAGACCGAAGACGGGTGCCGCGAGCCAGGCCAGAAAGAGTCCGATCGCGACGCCGGGCACGACACGGGCCAGCGCGATGCGGAAGACCCTCCCGGCCACGGAGGTCGGCCTCGCTCCCATGGCCATCCGTATCCCCATCTCCCGGATCCGGCGTCGCACGTCCAATGCCAGAACGCCGTACACTCCGAAGAGCGCCACCAGCAGCGCGCCCACGGCTCCCACCGCGGCCAGGAATCCCGTCGTCCGGTAGAATCGGCCGACATACTCCATGAGGGCCCCCATCGTGTAGAGCGGCGTTCCCACCATCGACTCGTCCAGGCTCAGTCCGGGTGCCGTGGACCGGATCGCCTCGCGCAGCGCCGGTGCCAGCGCGAGCCCACCCCCGTGGTCCGCGCGCAGGGCCACGAAGAAGGTCTTCGGATCCCGCGTCGCGATCGGGACGTAGGCCCACATCCTGCGACGCCCGTCCCGGAAGGGGCCCGCCGCGACGCCCACGACGCGGTACCACGGTCCGAAGCTACCCTCACGGCCGAACCGGATGCGCCGCCCCAGCGCGCGACCGCGCGGAAACGCATCGCGGGCCAGGTCGACGCTCAGCACTGCGGCGGGCTCGGACGAGCCGTCGTCGCCGGCCCGGAGGAGCCGACCCTCGACCGTGTGCACGCCGAACGCATCGAAGAACGCGCGCGTCACGCCGAAGACCCCGACGCGCGTCCCCTCGGCCCCGGTCCGGACCGCGCTTCCCTCGACCTCGACCGTGGCAGCCTCGGCGCGAAATCCAGGCACCCCGGTGCTCAGCACGGCGTCACGTGCACCCACGCGCCCCATCGCCTCGAGCAGTCGGCGTCGCACGTCTCCGCGGTCGGCCGGCGTCGGATAGCTCGCCGAGTCCAGCGTCACCGAGCCCATCACCACCTGATCGAGCGGGAGGCTCGCACCCGAGCGCGCCATCGCCACGACGCCGAGCGACATGAGGAGCGCCAATACGAGCGCCGCGGTGGAGAACGCCACCTGAGCGGTCAGCAGCGCCAGGGAGCCGCTACGAGGGTTCCGTCCGGAGCCGGGCGTGGAGGTGCGCAGCGCCGTCGAGAGGTCCCTCCGCCTCGCGCCGAGGGCCGGCGCCGCGCCCGCCAACATCGCGATCAGGACCGCCAGACCGAGGGTGAAGACGACGACGGAGGAGTCCACCGCCACCTTCATCCAGAAGTATCCCCAGTTGGCGGCGAGCGTGCGCTGGACGAACCCGATCACCACGCTCCCGGCGGCCAGGCCGAGCGCAGCACCCGCGAGCGAAAGCACGGCCGCCTCACCGAGGAGTTGGAGCGCCACCTGCCCCGGAGCGGCTCCGAGCGCCGCGTGGACGGTCAGGAGCCTCGCCCGCTCGGTGGCACGCGTGAGCAGGAGGTTGGCTACGTTCGTGGTGGAGACGAGGACCAGCAGGAGCACGAGTCCCAGAAGCGCCATGAGCGCGACGACTTCGCCCGATTCTCCGCGGTCTTTGGTGAATCCGCTGACCACCACGCGCACAGGATCCCCGCCGGGATCGCGCACGGCACGTACGTGCTGCAGGGTGGTCGTCAGCTCCGACGATGCCGTGGCCGGAGTGGCACCGCGGGCCAGCCTGCCGACCAGCTCGAGGCTCGATCCGTCTCCACCACCCTCCGGGGCGGAGCCCCTGCCCAACTCCGACGAGACCCACCACAGCGACTGCCTGTAGGGAAATCCGAAGCCGTCGGGGAGCATGCCCACGACCGTGGCGACCGTCTTCCCGATCCGGAGAGACCGGCCGAGCGCGGGCGCTCCCCCGAACAGGACGCGCGCGAGCCGGGGGGCGACCGCCACCTCGGCCGGCTCACCGGCGGCGGTGGCGTGCGGCAGGCGACCCGACGCCGGTCCCACGCTAAGGAGCGGAAAGACCTCGGGAGACAGCTCGGCCGCATCGATCCGGACCGGAGCGGCACCGGGCACCTCCACCCGCAAGGACGAGACACGGAACGCCCCCACGGCAGACAGGGCGGGAGCGTCGGCCCAAGTCGCCAGGGCGTCCGGACCGGGCGCGAGCGCCACCGTGTGTCGCTGCCCGTGGAGTTGGATCTGCACGATCCTCCCGCCGTCGGGGACGGGCAGCTGGCGCGTGAAGCCGTGAAGCACCGCGTAGATCGTGCTCGCCGCGGCCACGCCCATCGCGAGCGTGAGGACCGCCACCAGAGCAGAGGCGGGACTCCGCCGCAAAGAGCGGATGGCGAGCCGAACGGCCAGAAGCGGGTGGAGCGCGCTCCGCACGTGCCCCGCACCTCCGCCGAGACGGGCGTCGCTCATCCGTCCCGCTACTGCGGCGCTCTCGCCGCCACGGCCGCCGCCCCGAGAAGGCCAACGTCGCCGTTGAGCACCACCGTGACGGAGATCCCCTCCACGTACTCACGCATGCGTCCTCGATCGAGAAACGCATCCATAAACGGGCCTCCACGGATGGCGTCGAGGATTCGTGGAGCGATGCCACCGGCTACGAAGACGCCGCCGCGCGCGCCGAACGCGAGCGCCATGTTGCCCGCGAACGAGCCGTACGCGGAAACGAACATCTCCAGCGCACGAACGCTGAGCGCATCGTCACCCGCCAGACCGTGTCGTGAGATCACCTCCGCCGGGTCGGCGTCACGCATCTCCTCACGGACGTCCGGCCGCTCCGGAGCATCGCCGCTCGCCACCAGATAGCGATAGACGTCGGCCAGACCGCGGCCCGAAAGGACGCGCTCCCAGGAGGCCCGGCCGCGCTCGCGGACGAGGAAGCGCGCCAGGCCCTGCTCCGCTTCGTTGCGCGGGGCGAAGTCCATGTGTCCCCCCTCCGACGAGTGGACGGTCGGGGGATCGGTGGCCCGATCGAGGTAGGCCACGCCGAGGCCGGTTCCCGCGCCTACGACCGTCACGGGTGCGTCCGCGAGCGTTTCGCCCTCCTGGAGCGTCGCCAGCTCTTCTCCACGAAGAAGCGGCACTCCGTGGCCGACGGCGTCGAAGTCGTTGATGAGTCGAAGAGACGGAATGCCGGTGACCTCTGCCAGCTCGTCCTGCTCGACCTCCCAGCCCAGGTTCGGGAACCGGACCCGACCGTCCTCCACGGGGCCCGCAAGCGCCAGGCACGCCCGTTCCGGGCGGGGGTCCTCCTCTTCGAGGTACGCCCGCAGCACGTCGCCGAGGCCGTCGAGCTCCTCGCTCGACCAATCCTTCTGACGCACCTTCTCGGGGCGGTCACCGGTTTGCCGGAACGTGGCGAAACGCGCGTGCGTCCCACCCACGTCCGCAGCGAGCAGCTTCAGATCGATGGAGTCCTCCCGATGGGCTTCTGAGCCGTGTCTGTCCAATGGGTGATGGCACGCCAGGCTACACCGCACGGGGGTCCGCGGTCCGCGGTTTCGGCGGTCCCGACCGCTCGGCCACCGCTCGTCGAGCCCTCCCGAACCATTGCGCGCCATGGTTCGGGCCGTGACCGTTAGCGACGTTTCGAGGTGCAACCGCGCGTCTCCCGTAAGGCCGATGCCCACGCAGCGTACGCCCTTCCGATCTTCCGTGGACCTTCCAGGCATATGTGCCGGGCTGGTCATCGCGACGTCCACCCTCGCGGTCGTGGGTTGGCTGTCGGGCGTAGACGTGCTCGCGACGTTCGGATCGGGCAACATTCCCATGGCCCCCAGCACGGCCGTGCTCTTCGTGCTGTTCGGCGTTCTGGTCGCGGCTCGCGGCCGGATCCGCATCAGCGATCGTCGGGTGCGCATGGCCCGGGGCCTGGCGCTCCTGGGCCTCGCGGTGGCCGCGGTCCTGCTCGTCACGTCTTCTCTGCGCATCACCTCCAGCCTCGAGACGCTCGGCATCGAGCTGGCAGGGAAGGTCGCGGGCGCCCCGATCGGCCACATGTCGCCGCTGACCGCGCTCGGCTTCCTGCTCACCGGCCTGTCCTTCCTCCCGAGTCTCGCGCGACGCCCGTCTCACCCCGTGTGGCAGTGGGTGGCACTGGCCGGCGCGCTCGCCCTCGTGCTGTTCAGCGCGGTCCTGATCGTGGCCTACGCCCTGGGCGGGCCGATCCTGTACGGCTCCGGGCTGATCCCGCCTGCGCTGAACACCTCGGTCGCCTTCCTCCTGCTCGGAACGGCGCTCACGAACGCCACGGCGCAAACAATCAGCACGGCTCGGGGGGGACCCTTCTTCCGCTCCACCCGCATCGCCGTGGCATTCGCCCTGTCGCTCACGACGGCCACGATCCTCATCGTCTCCGTGGCCTATGCCTACTTTCGAGTCTACGAAAACGAATACCTGTCCGAAGCCGGCCGCGAGCTCGCGGCCGTCGCGGACCTGAAGGCTGACGGCATCGTCCAGTGGCGCCGAGAGCGCCTCGGTGACGCGACGGTCCTGGCCGACAACAGGGCGTTCGCCGGCCTGGTACGCGACCTCGTCGATCGGAGGGGCGTCGCGGGAGAGCGCACGAGCCTCCGGGCCTGGATGAACAATGTCCGGAGAGCGCACGGCTACGCGGGGCTCAGCCTCCTCGCACCGGACGGCCGTCTCCTGCTCGCCGCTCCGGATTCCACCCCCGCTCCAGACTCGCTCCCCCGGGCCGATCTGGCCCGCATCCTGGCGCACAGAACCCCCTCGTTCGTCGACTTCCATCGGTCCGCACGCAGCGGCGTCGTCTACCTCGGCGTCGGGGCACCCGTCTTCGACGGGGCCGACGGGCGTCGGCTGCTCGCCGTCGTGTACCTCCGGATCGACCCCGAAGGGTACCTGTATCCGTTCCTGCGCCAATGGCCCTCGGCCGGCGTGAAGACCGCCCGAACGCTTCTGCTCCGCCGCGAAGGGGCGCGCGCGGTACTCCTGAACGGCTTCGGCGGAAACGGTCGATCGCTTCAGGATTGGGTCTCGCTCGCCGACACGCTGGTGCCGTCGGCCAGAGCCGCGATGGGCCACCAGGGAGTGGTGACGGGTCCGAACGAGCGCGGGGTGCCGGTCGAGGCCGCGCTTCGCGCCGTACCCGACTCCCCGTGGTTCATCGAGGCGCGCATCGAGCGCCAGGAAGTGCTCGAGCCTCTGCGGGACCGTCTCTGGTGGGTGGCGGGGCTGACCGGCCTCCTCTTCCTCGTCCTGGGGGGGGTGGCGGCAATCACCTGGCAGGATCGGGAGCGCCGGCACTTCCGCTCCCTGGCGCAGGCCGAGCAACGCGAGCGCGCCCTGCAGGCCCGATACCGCGCGCTCTTCAACAGCCAGCGAGACGCGATCCTCGTGACCGACACCGGCCGTCACATCACGAACTACAATCCGGCGTTCGAGGCGCTGTTCGGATACGATAGCGAAGAGATCGTAGGCCGGACGGCGCACCTCCTGTACGAGACCCCGGAGACCGCCGAGGAGGCCGGGCGACTGCTGGAAGAGCACGAAGACGACCCGCGCTGGGTGCACCACACCACCTATCGGCGCAAGGACGGGTCGGTGTTCCCCGCCGAGGTGAACATCTTCAAGCTCCGCGACGCCGACACGGCCGAGCATGTCGGATTCGTGGGTATCCTCCGCGACGTCACCGAGCTCCGCCGGGCCGAGCGGGAGCGGGCGGAGCTGGCCGAGCAGCTCGTCCAGGCGCAGAAGCTCGAGTCCGTCGGCCGACTCGCGGGAGGCGTCGCGCACGACTTCAACAACATGCTCTCGGTGATCCTGGGCCACGCAGAGCTGGCCCTGGATTCGACACCGGCCGAAGCGGCAGTGCGCGACGATCTCCTGGAGATCCAGGCGGCGGCCGACCGATCGGCCAAGCTCACCCGACAGCTCCTCGCATTCGCGCGCCGCCAGATCATCCGTCCGGAGCCGCTCGACCTCGGCGAGGGCCTCGGGGGGATGTCGAAGATGTTGCGCCGTCTCATCGGCGAGAACATCGAGCTGGAATCCCGGGTCGAGCCCGAGCTGTGGACGATCAAGATCGACCCGGTCCAGCTCGACCAGATCCTGGCGAACCTGGTGGTCAACGCCCGGGACGCCATCAGCGGCACCGGGAGGGTGACGATCGAAGTCGGCAACGTCTCGATCGACAGCACCTACGCCCTTCAGCACCCGGACGCGACGCCGGGAGACTTCGTCGTCCTGACCGTGAGCGACGACGGCAAGGGGATGTCCCGGGAGGTGATGTCCCATCTCTTCGAGCCCTTCTTCACGACCAAGCCGCAGGGAGAGGGCACGGGGCTCGGGCTCGCCACCGTCTACGGGATCGTGCGCCAGAACGGCGGCTTCGCCAACGTCTACAGCGACCCCGGACACGGAACGACGATCCGCCTCTACTTTCCGCGCCACGGAGACCGCGTCGAGATGTCGGACGAGGACGTCGAGCGCAGCTTGCCGGGCGGAAAAGAGACCCTTCTGGTCGTCGAGGACGAGGCCGCGCTGCTCCGCCTGACGATCCGTACGCTCGAGAGCCTCGGCTACCACGTCCTGGCGGCCGCCGGCCCCGAGGATGCCATCGGCCTGGCCCGAGAGCACCGTGAGGATATCGCGCTCCTTCTCACGGACGTCATCATGCCTCGAATGAACGGGAAGGGGCTGGCGGACCGACTCCGGGAAGATATCCCGAAGCTGTCCGTTCTTTACATGTCGGGCTACGCGGGCCATATCCTGGGGCATGTCCTCGAGGAGGGGGTCGACGTGATCCAGAAACCGTTCAGCCGGACCCTCCTCGCCCTGAAGATCCGCGAAGCGCTGGAGCGTCGAAGCCCGTGAAGAAGCTCGCCTCGTCGGCCCTGGTGGTGCTCGCCCTGGGAACCGTCGTCCTCGCCGGGTGCCAGAGCAGCCGAGCGCCGGTTCTCGACCACGCCGCCATCCTCCACCGCTACGACTGGTGGGACAACCGCGACTGGAGCTGGTACGAAGCGCACATCCCGTTCTTCGACTCTCCCGACTCCGCCCTGAACGCGACGTACTACTACCGGTGGGAGTTGGTCACCAAGCACCTCACGTACGGATCGCCGGCGACCGGCTACACCTTCACGGAGTTCATCGACCGACCGTTCTGGTCGGGCGCGTACGGGGGCATCTCCTGTCCGCTTGGCCATCAGCTCGACGAGGTTCGCTGGCTCAAGGAGCCGAGGGTGATCGAGGACTTCGCCCGTTACTGGTTCGATACGCCGGGGGCCGAGCCGCGGCGCTACTCGAACTGGTACGGCGCGGCCGTGTGGGGTGCCTACGAGGTCCTCGGTGACACGGCCTTCCTGCGCTCGGTCTATCCGTACATGCAACGCCAGGTCTCCGGCTGGACGAGGGAGCACTGGAACGGCGCGCACCGGATGTACGACTGGGTCGGCGCCTGGGACGGGATGGAGACGAACATCAACTCCCGTCTCACGGACGACAGCTTCAGCGGAGCGGAAGGCTACCGCCCGACGCTCAACAGCTACCTGTACGGCGACATGCGCGCGATCTCACGTGCGGCGGCCCTCTTCGGCGACACGGCCAAGGCCGCCCTGTACGCACGACGCGCCGACAGCCTGAAGTCCCGGGTCGAGGAAGAGCTGTGGGATCCCGGCCGCCACTTCTTCTTCCATCAGTTCGCGCACGACGAGAAGGATGGCATTCGCGCGAACACCCTGACGTATCGGTCGGGCCCGTACGCGGGCAATCCTCACGGGCGCGAGGAGATCGGCTACATCCCGTGGCAGTTCGAGCTGCCCGACTCGGGCTACGCCTCCGCGTGGAAGTTCCTGATGGACACGGCGTACTTCGCGGCTCCGTACGGACCGACGACCGTGGAGCGGGGCGATCCGCAGTTCTACGTCTCGCCACGCTGCTGCGTGTGGAGCGGCAACGCCTGGCCGTACGCGACCACGCAGACGCTCGTGGCCATGGCCAACCTGCTCGACGACTACCACCAGTCCGTCGTCACGAAGGACGACTACGACCGGTTGCTGCACACGTACGCGCTGGATCAGCGCAAGGACGGCCGCCCCTACATCGCGGAGGCCGCAAACCCGTTCACCGGATCGTGGTCCGGACACAACACCTTCTATCACAGCGAGCACTACTTCCACTCGGGGTTCGTCGACCTGGTGATCAGCGGGCTCGTCGGTCTTCGACCTCGCGCCGACGACACCCTGGAAGTGAAGCCGTTGGCCCCGGACGACTGGGCGTACTTCGCCCTCGACGGGGTGCGTTATCACGGGCACGACGTATCGGTCGTCTGGGACCGCGATGGCACGCGCTACGGCCGAGGCGCAGGCCTGACGGTCCGCGTCGATGGACGCCGCCTCGCGCGCAGGCCCGATCTCGGGCCGGTACGCGTGCACATGGCTCCGCCGCCGCCGCATGTGCCGTCGCCCCGCCTGAACGACTATGCGGTCAACAACGAGAAGTCCGTCTTCCCGCTGGCCACGGCCTCGTCCAGCGATCCGCGCTATCCGCCGTTCTGGGCGGTGGACGGCAACCGCTGGTATCACCGCTCGCCACCCAACCGATGGGTCGCGGCTCCGTCTCCCGGAGGAACCGACTGGTTCGAGGTCGACTTCGGCACCACGCGACCGCTCACGAGCGTGAAGCTCTACTTCCTGGATGACGTGAGCGGCCCGCCGGTCGAGGCCACCGGTGAAGAGGAGGCGTCGGGCTTCCCCGGCAAGCCGGGAGCGACGACGCTTCCGGTTCGCCCGCCGGCGAGCTACGAGGTGCAGATGTGGACGTCCGCGGGCTGGCGTGACATCGCGGACCAGCGGCGGGCCCCGGACGCGCCGGAAGGCCGACGCGCCAATACGGTGACCTTTCCCGAGGTGGCGACCCGCAAGCTTCGCGTCGTGCTCCACCACCGTCCGGGATCCACGTCCGGCTTCACGGAGATCGAAGCATGGGGGCCGGGCTCCCTTCCCCTCCCGCCCGCCACCGCCCCGGTTCCGGATCTGGCGTGGAACGCCGGAGGAAGCGCCTACCCGCGGGTGAGCACGTCCTACACCGGGCCCGGAGACGCGGCGAGCGAGGCGGTGGACGGGCGCATCGCGCTCACGCACTACTCCCGAAACCGCTGGACCGCGTATCATTCGCCGAACAGGCGGGACTGGCTCGAGGTCGACTTCGGCCGGGAGCGAGCCGTCGGAAGCGTCGAGCTCTACTTCTACGGAGACGGTCGGGGCATCGCCGCGCCGAAGGCGTACCACGTGGAGGTGTGGCGCCAGGATGCGTGGCAGCGAGCGCCCGAGCGTGCGCGCACGCCCGCAGAGCCGATGGCGTGGGCCCGCAATCTCGTAGAGATGGAGCCGGTTCGAACGTCGCGTGTACGAATTGTCTTCACGCACGCCCTGCCCGCGTTCACTGGAGTGAGCGAGTTGCGCATCTGGGCGCCGCGTTGAACCGTGATGGTGAAGCGTCGGTAGAGTTTCGCGTCCAGCCGATCCATCGGCTCGGCGAATCGCTCAAGAGGAGTCGACATGGCCGATCCCCTCCCGCATCCCCCGCAAGGCGCTGAAGCCGTCGGGGACGATCGGGCCGTGGAGGAACTGCAGGCAGCACTGGGAGAGGATTTCCGGATTCTCCGCCCGCTCGGGCGCGGCAAGATGGCCACCGTCTACCTGGCGGAGGACCCCGCGCTCGGCGTTCAGGTCGCTGTGAAGGTTCTGAGGCGTGGCAAGGCGGCCGACGAGACGGCACGCCGTCGCTTCGAGCGCGAAGCACGCGCCGCGGCTTCGCTGGGCGATCACCCGAACACGGTGGCCGTGACGCGATTCGGCCGTCTGCCCGACCAGACGCCCTATCTGGTCATGCAGTACGTGAAGGGCCGCACGATGGAGGAGCGGCTCAAGGCCGAGGGGCGGCTCTCGGTCACGGCGGCCACCTCGGTCCTGGCGGAGGTCGCTTCCGCCCTTGCCCTGGCCCACAGCAAAGGAATCGTGCACCGCGACGTGCGGCCGGGCAACGTGCTCTGGGACGCAGAGAAGGAGCGCGCACGCCTGACCGACTTCGGGATCGCGGCGGTGATGGATCAGACAGGTCCGGGCTCCACCCGCCTCACCAAGACGGGTGAGCTTCTTGGAGATCCTCAGCACCTGAGTCCCGAGCAGCTCATGGACGGCGAGGTCACGGAGCTGACGGACATCTACCTGTTCGGGGTGCTCGGCTACGAGCTCCTCACGGGTGGAGGTCCGTACGATGCGCGCACCCCCACCGAGTGGATCAAGGCCCACCTCCAGCAGGAGCCGAAGAACCTGCGCACGCTCCGGCCCGACGTACCGCCCGAGCTCGCCGACCTGCTGCTTCGCTGTCTCGCACGTGAGCCCCGCCACCGTCCGTCGGCCAGAGACGTCGTCCGCCAGCTCGAGCATCAGGGTGTGGAGGTCGCGGGGGCTCCGGAGGACCTCACCGACATCCAGCAGCTCCTCAAGCGGCGCGTGCCGCAATTCGTGCTCATTGCGCTGGGCGCAGGTTTCGGCCTGATCGACCTCGTGTCCAACCTCGGGACCCTGCTGCCGGCCAAGAGCGAGCTGCTGACGGTGATTTTCGTCGTGGCGGCGATCATCGCCTCGGCGGTCCTGTCGTGGTTCCACGGAGAGAAGGGAACCCAGAAGGCGCCGGCGATCGAGTATCTGCTGCTCGGCCTCATCGCGGCCGGGTGGATCGCGGTGAGCGTGTACGCCGTGGTGCGCTGAGGTCGCTCGGCACGGCTGCTGCGCCTACGACCGATTCCTCCTACTGCCCCAGCTTCGCCCGCAGCTCCGGAAGCCAGTTGCGCACGAGGACCATGGGATCGGAGGCGAGGTTCGCCGACGCGAAGAACTCCGACCTCAACATGAGGAAGTCTCCCCCATCCGGTGTGACGGCATAGTAGTGGTTGTACTGGGTACCGTCGTAGTCGCGCGCGAGAAAGAGCCTCTTGCGAGCACCCACGGAGAACGTGGGCGCCCCGCGGACCTCGGCCGCCACCATCCAGCCCAGTGCGTCCCGATAGAACAGCTCTTTCCCATCGTGCGACCAGATCGGGGACGTCCCACCGTCCGTCGAGACCTGCCAGAGCCCGCCCTGCGCGTCGGGGAAGGGACGAACGTAGACCTCGAACCGGCCGGAGGTGTCGGAGGCGTAGGCGAGCCACCGGCCGTCGGGCGAGAGGGCGGGGCTCGTCTCCTGCGCACCGGTGGCCACCAGCGGCACGGGCGTGCGGTCTCCATGCGTGTGGACGGCCAGGATGTCGCCGTGGCCCGGGGCGGCATTGTCGGTCCGGTAGACGATCCACTTCCCGTCCGGTGACCAGAGCCCCTCGTACACCGGCCGGTTCTCCGAGACCGCGCGCACGGGCCGGCCGCTCCCGTCGGCCTTCCTCGTCCACAACTCCATCTTTCCGCCCTGGTTGGAGGCGTAGAGGATCGTCCGGCCGTCGGGGGACCACGCAGGCCGGACGTTGACCGTCCCGTCGAAGGTCAGCCGCGTGGCGGGCCCGTGCGGGAGCGGGAGGATGTAGATGTCGCTCCGGTCGTTCACGGTGTCCATCGCGTTGAGGGCGAGGCGGGTCCCGTCGGGAGAGAGGCCCACGCCACCATCGTTCGGTAGGACGGCGCTCCATGCCGTGTCCAGAGGCGTGACGGATCCGTCACGTGAGACGTCGACGAGCTGGAAGCGGGAAGCCTCTGCGCTGGCGCCGCCCCGGACGTAGAGCAGCGTTCCGTCCGCCCCGAGCGTGGCGTCGAAGACCCCCGAGGTCGCGCGGACGCCGTCGAGGACGGAGACGGCGGGACCGCTCACCGAGAGCTTCCTGATGTCGAACGGAGCGGCGAGGAGCGTGCCGTTCGCCTGCGCGTATACGATGTCTCCCCCCGGTACGACCCATGCGCCCGTGCCGCCCGTGGCCACCACGTGCGTGGCGCCGGTTTCGAGGTTCAAGGCCAGGTCCCTGGCGTTCGGAGGAGCGATCCCGAGCAGGACGGCATCCGATCCGGGGACCGGAGTGATGCGTTGGATCACCGCACCGGAGTCGGTGCTGAACACTCGCGTCGCGGGACCACCGTCCTGCGTGGTCCGCAGGACCTCCGTACCGGTGCCCCCGATGAAAGCGATCGTGCCGTCCTCCAGCCAGGCCGCACCCCATGCGGTGGAGGAATCCGAGAGCGTGACCGGCGCACCGCCCGCCCGCGCGACCTTCTCGAGTCCTCCGTCCGAGTAGACGATCCACCGGCCGTCCGGCGAGAAGGACGGCGCCGGCGCGACATGACTGTTCAGATTCACGAGCACATGTGCGTCCAGCTCACCCCGCTCTTTGATCCAGAGCTTCGGTTTCCCGGTGGTGTCGGCATAGACGATGGCGGAGCCATCAGGGGCGATGCCGGCGCCCCCCGCCACGATTCCCGGGAAGTAGGTCGGCCCGAGAACGACCGTCTCGCGGCTCAGCGGTGGCTGCGGCCGTGGCCGGAGCCAGCCCCACAGGGCGACGGCGACCAGGATCGCGGCCAGGCCGGCCGCCGCCAGCGTTCCCCGCAACGAGAGCCGAACGAGCGCACGCCGCACACCGTCGCGGGCCCCGGAGCCCGTGAGGTCGCCCGCTCCTCGCGCGGGCAGGTTCAGACGTCCCTCCAGCGCCTCCGCGAGCTCCGCCGCCGCCCGGAACCGGTCGGCGGGCAGACGCTCGAGCGCCTTCAGCACCGCGGTCTCCACGTGCTCCGGAATCGTCTTGCGCTGGGTCCGCAGCGGCCGCGGATCCTCCGTCACCAGGCGCGCGATGATCGCCTGCGCCGTGGGACCGGTGAACGGGGGCTCCCCGACGAGCGCCTCGTACAGCGTCGCCCCCAGCGCGTACACGTCGCTCCGCACCGTCACTTCGTGGCCCCCCATCGCCTGCTCGGGGCTCATGTAGTGCGGCGTGCCCACGCTCATGCCGGTCTCGGTCATCCGCTCCCGGCCCGCCGTCGACAGCGCGAGCGCGATTCCGAAATCCGCGACCAGCGCGCGCCCGTCGTGCAGGAGGATGTTCTCCGGCTTGATGTCGCGGTGGATCACGCCCTGCCGGTGGGCGTAGTCGAGCGCGCCGGCCACCTCCACGCCGATGCGCACCGCGTCCTCGACGGGGAGCTGCTTCTCATGCTCGATCCGCTCGCGGAGCGTCTCCCCCTCCATGTATGGCATCACGTAGAAGAGCTGCCCGTCGGCGTCGCCGGAGTCGAACAACGGGAGGATGTTCGGGTGCTGGAGGTTCGCCGTCGTCTTGATCTCGGCGAGGAAGCGCTCCGCGCCGATGACCGCGGCGAGCTCCGGCCGGAGCACTTTAAGCGCGACCTTCCGGTCGTGTTTCACGTCGTGCGCCAGGTAGACGGTGGCCATGCCCCCCTCGCCCAGGTGGCGCTCGATGACGTACCGGTCCGCGATGGCGGTCTGCAGGTGCTCGGTGAAGTCGGTCATGGTTCGACGGTAAGGGCGGGCGCCGAAATGCTGCAAGGTTGATGGATCGAGGTCGGCGGCGAGTTGCGGAACCGCGCCGGAGCGCTAGCGTCCTGGTCGACATTGCCGTTTCGCACGCCGCCCTACACCCAGGAGTCGCGTATGGACCGCCGCCACGATCCGCTACCGCTGTCGAGACGCGGCTTCGTGGCCATGGCAGCGGCGGGCGTGCTCGGAGGCAGCCTGACACCACTCGGAGGATGGCTCCCTGGCGGCCCCGCGGCCCGCCCCCGCCCATCCCCCGCCCAGCTCGCCTGGCAACGCGACGAGCTCGCCCTCTTCCTGCACTTCGGTGTGAACACCTTCACCGACAAGGAGTGGGGCGACGGCACCGAGAGCCCCTCGATCTTCAGGCCGACGAAGCTCGACGCACGGCAGTGGGCACGGGCGGCCAAGGCCGGCGGGTTCCGGGCGATGATCCTCACCGCCAAGCATCACGACGGCTTCTGCCTCTGGCCCACCGCCACGACGCGACACTCGGTCGCGAGCTCCCCGTGGCGCGGCGGCCACGGAGACGTGGTGCGCGACTTCGTGAACGCCTGCCGCGCAGAAGGCTTGAAGGCGGGGCTGTACTGCTCGCCGTGGGATCGCAACGCTCCGTCGTACGGTGACTCGCCCCGGTACAACGACCTGTACTGCGCGCAGCTGACCGAGCTGCTCACCCGATACGGGCCCATCTCCGAGGTGTGGTTCGACGGCGCGAACGGTGAAGGCCCCAACGGCAAGCACCAGGTCTACGACTGGCCACGCTTCTGGGCTCTGGTCCGCAAGCTGCAGCCCGGCGCGGTCATCTTCTCCGACGCCGGACCCGACGTGCGATGGATCGGCAACGAGCGCGGCGTGGCGGGCGACCCGGACTGGTCCACCGTCGATCCTTCGGTGGTGCCGTACCCGGGCGCCAGCGGGCCACGGGTCACCGCCGAGCTCCAGCACGGCGACCCGAACGGAACCGTCTGGAGACCCGGCGAGACCGACGTGTCCATCCGCCCGGGGTGGTTCTGGCACCCCTCGGAGAACGACGAGGTACGCTCGACCGAGGACCTCGTGGACCTCTACTTCACGTCGGTGGGCCGGAACTCGAAGCTCCTCCTGAACACCCCACCCACCCGTGCCGGCCTGCTCTACCCTACCGACGTGCGTCGCCTCGCGGACATGCACGCCGGCCTGCGTCGGCTCTTCGCGAACGACCTGACGGCCGGGCGAGCGCCGACCTGGCGGCACCCCGGGGGGCGCTCGGCCGAGGCCTCGATCGATCTAGGCCGCACGACGACCGTGGGCATCGTCGATCTCGCCGAGGACATCACGCGCGGACAGAGCGTGGCTCACTGGAGAGTCGAGGGCTCGAACGGGGGACCGTGGAGCCTTCTGGCATCCGGAACCACCGTGGGCTATCGCCGGCTGGCACGATGCCGACCGACGCGCGCGCGGCGGGTCCGGCTCCGCGTCGCCGACCAGTACGGCCGTGCACCGGAGCTTCGAGTGAGGCTCTACCCGGGCGAACCCGAATAGACGGCGGAGAGCGAACCATGCGCATCCGAGACAGCTTCACACAATACGCGGCGCCGCTCGTTCTGGGCGCGCTCCTCACGGCCCGTCCCGTCCACGCTCAGGCGGTTCTGAACACCGAGCGCGTCGAGCCGCAGGACGTGTCCGGATTCTTCACAACGCTCCAGGCGGGCACGAATCTGCAGGGCGGCAACGCACACGTCATCGACCTCAAAGGCGATGGGGCCGTGGGCTACCGCGCCCGCCATTGGTGGCTCGAGGTGGTGGGCGGTGGCGCATATCTGTCCAGCTCCGACAGCGTCTCGGTGGACGACCGGTTCGTTCAGGTGCGCTATGGCTGGTTCCTCTCCAGGCGCACTCGCACGTTCCATTTCGTCCAGCTGCAGGACAGCCACGCCCAGGCGCTGTCCTACCGGCTTCTGGTGGGCAGCGGGCTTCGACACGTGTTCGTCCGGAGCACCCGCAACCGGCTCGCACTCGGCGCCGGGCTCATGTGGGAGGTCGAGCGGCTCGACGCCGCGCTGCTACCGACAGGGACCCGCCTGCGCAGCCACGACCTGCGCGGCGACCTGATCGCGGTGGCGTCGCGCGAGATCTCGTCGACCGCCAAGGTCTCCGACATCCTGTACGTCGAGCCCCGCGTCGACGCGCCGGTGGACACGCGCTTCCTGAACGAGGCCCGTCTCGGCGTGAAGATCGTGAAGGACATCGAGCTCGACGTGGACCTGCAGTGGTTGCACGACAGCCGACCGCCCCGCTCCATCGGGCCGGACGACGTCCAGCTTCAGACGTCTCTGTCCGCGACGGTCAAGTAGCCGCGCGCCGTCCGGCGTTCAGTCTCCCAGCTCGTCGAGCGACCTCAGCGCGAACCCGACGTGCAGGGCCGTGCCTGTGGGAAGCACGTCCTCGCCCACCTTGAACCGCGGGTGATGGAGCGAGTGCGTCGCCCCGATATCCTCGTCGTATATGCCGAGCCCTACGAAGACTCCGGGCACCCGCTGCATGTAGTAGGCGAAGTCCTCACCGGCCATGATCGGAGGAGCGTCGAATCCCGCACCCTCGCCCAGCAGCTCGTCGGCGATCTCCCGGACCAGACCCCAGCAGTGCGGGTCGTTGACGGTGGGCGGATAATCGTGACCCGGGAAATCGACCTCCGCGGTGCACCGGTTGGCCTCCGCCACGTGCGTGGCGACGTCCTGCACGCGCTCCTGGATCCACCTCAGCCCGTCCAGCGTCATCGCCCGGATCGTGCCGGTCATCTCCACGTCCGGGGGAATGACGTTGAACGCCGACCCGCCCCGAAGCGTCGTGATGCTCACGACGCCGGCTCCGAACGGATCCATCTCGCGGGACATCAGCGTCTGCAGCTCGACGACGATCTTGGACGCCGTCACGACCGGGTCGACCGCGAGATGGGGCATGGCGGCGTGTCCGCCTCGACCCGTCACCCGGATGTGCACGACGCCGGCGGCCGCCAGCAGCGTTCCCTCTCGTCCGGCCACCGTGCCCGCCGGCGCGGACGGCCACACGTGTATTCCGAAGACCCGCTGGACCGGCGGATCGTCCAGCGCGCCCTCGTCGCACATCCGGTCGGCACCGGCACCGCCTTCCTCCGCGGGCTGGAAGAAGAGCTTCACCACCCCTGGCAGCTCGTCCTCGCGCTCCTTGAGGAGACGCGCGGCGCCGAGGAGCATCGCCGTGTGGCAGTCGTGTCCGCACGCGTGCATCCTGCCGTCCACCTCGCTCCGGAAATCGACGTCCGCCTCTTCCTGGATGGGGAGCGCGTCCATGTCGGCGCGCAGCGCCACGCACGCACCGGGCCCCTTCCCCAGGGTGGCGACGACGCCCGTCTCGGCCACCGGCCACCGGTACTCGATACCGAGCGAGTCGAGCGTCTCGCGCACGAGCCTGCTCGTCTCGACCTCCTCGTACATCAGCTCCGGGTGGCGGTGCAGTCGTCGACGCAGATCCACGATCCAGTCCTGGATCGACCGGGCCTCCTCCAGCAACGCGCGTGTGCTCACTTTGCGCCTCCACGCCGGGATGGCAGCATCGCTAGTGGACTGTAACACGTGAACGTTTAGTACCGAGAGTGCCGGAGCGCCGCTGGGGCGAGGCGCGCCGACGCAGGAATAGCAACGCTATTTCAAGGAGGTGCAACGAAGCATCCCGCGGATGCAGCGGCGCTCGAATGCAAACGTTCACGTGTTACAGTCCACTAG
>JBJKRT010000055.1:0-20919 GCA_046704545.1 Longimicrobiales bacterium | reverse complement strand
TCTGTCACTACCACCACCGGCTGCTGCACGAGGAAGGCTGGCACGTGGAGATGAACCCGTGGCCCGGTGGGCGGCCGGTGTTCTACAGCCCGACGGGATTGCCGCTGCCGGAGCGCGCGCCGGCTCCTCGGGGAATCGGGGGTGCCAGCCTTGGAGACGGTACGGGCTGGGATGGTCTTGGCGTCGAAGTCGATCCCGTTGTGGCCCTCCTGCGGTACAACCGGGCTCGCGGTGTCGATCCCGACTGGCGCACGGCCTCCAGCCGGTGGAAGCGCGAGGAGGACATCCCCGCGCGGGTGCTCAACGGCGTGTGGGAGGTGCTGGATCCTGCAGATGGGAAGGCGAAAGGCTAGCGAAGGCAGCCGTCGATCCGTAGCAGAGGCCGTCGCTCCGCAGCAAAGGTCGTCGATCCGTTCGGGGCTTCGGCGGAGGAGAGGTGGGGCCTGGATCCCTCAAGCCTGCGAATCATGAAGAGTGAGGATGGCGTGAGTGAGGACGGCGTCGGAGCGACACGCCCTCATCGCGTCTGCGCGCTGTCCGGCACCGTCTTGAACTCGGCGGGCACGAAGTTCTCGTAGCGCACCCAGAGGAACATGGCCCAGAACGCTATGGCCAGGACTAGCAGGATGATCGTGGTCTTGAGATCGAGGCGCTTATGGCGGATCCACTTCAGCATCGAGGGCGACTCCTCCGCGGTGGTTGCTCGGCACGACTCTGGGCCTGCCTCACTCCTCCCGCAAGGTCTCCGCCGGGTCCACGCGCATCGCCCGCCGCGCGGGGATCCAGCAAGCCGCAGCCGCCACCAGACGCAGCCGAGCGGCTCCCGCGAGATAGGACGCAGCGTCGAGCGGCCCGACTCCGAACAGGCGGCTGCGCGGAAAGCGTGAGAGCACGTAGGCACCGCCGAGGCCGAGAACGGTCCCTGCTGTGATTGTTACGGCTCCCGCCCGGAAGACCAGGCCCGCGCTGCGCGACGCTTCCGCGCCGAGCGCGATGCGTAATCCCGAACTCGCCCGGAAGACCCTCCAACGGACGTCTGAGCGTGTTCATGATGAACCGCGACCTGGACAACGAGCGCGACGTGGTGCTGGAGTGGGACGGCCTCACGCCGACGCGGGTGCTCGACTGCCAGACGCTCACGGGCCCGGACCTGAAGGCGTTCAACACGTTCGAGAAGCCCGACGTGGTGGCGCCCCGCAGGCTCGACGCGCCTTCGGCGAGCCGGAAGATGACGTTCAAGCTTCCGGCTCGCTCGTACTCGGTGGCGCAGATCGCGGTGGCGTGAATCGCGTCGGAGGAGATGCCGTCGCGCTCACTCCTCCCTACGAGATATCCCGCCCGAAGAACGCGATCGAAACGAGGATCGCCGCGATGGCGGTCGGCGCCACGTACCGGATGAAGAAGCGCCACGCACCGTAGCTGAACCACCGTGGCGTGCCTTCGTCGACCAGCTGCTCCTCGGTGGCCTTCCGGCTCATGAACCAGCCGGCCGCCAGCGTGATGAACAGCCCTCCGATGGGGAGCTGCCAGTTGGCGAGGATGTGATCGAGCGTCAGGAAGAGGCCCTTCTTTCCGGCGAACACGACGAAGTCCGACAGCGCGGGCGAGGCCCCGAACGAGAGCGCGCACAGGATCGTGACCGCGAAGATCGCGCAAGCGCTCGAGATCACGGCCTTCGGGCGGCTCATCGCGTGCTCGTCGATGAGGTAGCTGACCACGAGCTCGAGCATCGAGATCGTCGAGGTGAGCGCGGCGAGCGCGACGAGCACGTAGAAGAGCGGTCCCAGCACCTGCCCGAACGGCACGTGCTCGTAGAGGAGCTTCGGCATCGAGATGAAGAGCATCCCGACCGTCGAGCCGCTCACCTCCTTGCTCATTCCGGGCACCGAGAAGATCACCGAGAACATGATGATCGCCGCGACGAGCGCCACGAGCGTGTCGAGGAGCACGATCATCCCGGCCGACTTCACCAGCGATCGGTCGCGCGGGATGTAGGAGCCGTACGTGATCATCGCGCCCATCCCCAAGGAGAGCGTGAAGAACGAGTGGCCGAGCGCCTCGAGGATCCCCGCCGGCTTCAGCTCGCGGAAGTTCGGGCGAAAGATGAAGTGGAGCGCGTCGCCCGCACCGCTCATCCTGAGCGCGGCGACGAGGAGCAGGATCAGGATGACGAAGAGCACGGGCAGAAAGATCCGGCTCACCCGCTCGATGCCGCCGTGGACGCCGAAGTAGACGATGCTGGCTGTCGCGATCATGAAGAGCGCCGAGAGCAGGATCTGCAGCGGCCCGTTCGCTACCGCGGTGCTGAAGATGGCGGCCGTGTTCGCGCTGACCGGGTAGCCGATGAAGCTCCAGGTCACCGTCTTGAAGAGGTAGAAGAGCGACCAGCCCGCGACCACCGTGTAGTAGCTCAGCAACGTGAAGCCGGCGAGGACGCCCCAAGCGCCTACGAGTCCCCAGGCCGGGCCGACCGCTTCCTTGAGCGCGCCGACCGCGTTCTTCTGCGTCTTCCGGCCGATCAGGAGCTCGGCCATCATGGCCGGGAGCCCGACACACACGATGCACAGCAGGTAGACGAGCACGAACGCGCCGCCTTTGTTGTGCCACGTGATGAACGGGAACTTCCAGAGGTTGCCGAGGCCGATCGCGCTACCTGCGGCTGCCAGGACGAAGCCGACGTTGGAGGTCCACTGATCGCGGGGCTGGCTCATGGGCGGTGACTCCGAAGAGGCGCTCAGTCGGGAGGGAACGGCCCCCAACATACCTTTGGCTTTGAACCAGGGACAGGCACCGGTTTACACTACCACATCGCTACGTCAGGCCGCCGGTGCGCGGATCCGGACGTGGACTCCGGACTCCCCGTACTCGAGGAGCGACGCGTGAGCCTGTGCAGACGCCGGTGGACCCTCCCGCTGATGGCGGGCTTCGTGAGCCTCCTCACCGCGTGCGGAGGCGGGAAGAACACGCCCGGTGCCTCCTCCGACGGCGCGGGCGCCTCGTCCTCGCCGGGCGCCGCGTCATCGGCCTCCAACGCGGCGGCTGCGGGGTCGGCCCACGCGGCGTCCGACTCCTTCCGGGTGGCGCTCCTCACTTCCGGACCGGTCAGCGACGCCGGATGGTACGCCGGCGCCTACGAAGGGCTCCTCATGGTTCGGGACTCCCTCGGCGCCCGCATCAGCCACCAGCAGACGAAGACCCCCGCGGACTTCGACGAGGCGTTCCGGTCCTACGGAGACGCCGGATACGACCTCGTGTTCGCGCACGGCTCCGAGTATCAGGACGCCGCGTTGCGCGCGGGCAAGGAGTTCCCGGGGATGACGATCGTGGTGAGCAGCGGCGGCA
This sequence comes from Longimicrobiales bacterium, assembly GCA_046704545.1. Lineage (GTDB taxonomy): Bacteria > Gemmatimonadota > Gemmatimonadetes > Longimicrobiales > Gaopeijiaceae > SZUA-318. The sequence goes on along the minus strand of JBJKRT010000055.1, from coordinate 17,577 downwards.
AGGTCGCCCCCAACGTCGTGCCGCTCATCTTCCAGCTCGAGCAGGGGAGCTACCTGGCCGGCATGGTCGCGGCCGGGATGAGCCGGTCGCACGTCGTGGGGGCGGTCGGCGGTGTGGCGATCCCGCCGGTGCAGGGGACGTTCAAGGCGTTCCGGGCGGGCGCGAAGGCCGTGGACCCGAACGTGAAGGTGCTCGTCTCCTACATCGGCAACTGGGACGACGTGGGTGCGGCCAAGGAGGCGGCGATCGCCCAGATCCAGCGAGGCGCCGACGTGCTGATCCACAACACCGACGCGGCCTCGTTCGGGGTCTTCCAGGCAGCGCGCCAGAGCACGCAGGAGGGCGACACGGTCTGGGCCCTGGGGATGAACAACGACCAGAACCACGTGGCGCCGGGCGTGATCCTCGGGAGCGCCGTCATCCGCATCCCGCAAGCGTTCCTGCACGTGGCGCGGCTCTTCCGGGCCGGCAAGTTGCACGGCAAGCCGATCTACATGGGTGAAGGCGACGGTGTGGTGGACTTCGTCGTCAATCCGAAGCTCGCCGCGCGCATTCCGGCCGCCCTGAAGCGCCGCGTGGACGCCGCGCGCGACAGCATCCGCGCCGGTACGCTCGAGGTGCCGCGCGTCCCCTTCGTGCAGGGTGAGCCCGGCGCCTCATGACCGCTCCGCTCGCCCGCCTCTCGGGTGTCGTCAAGCGGTTCGGGTCCGTGACGGCGCTGGACGGAGCCGGGCTCGAGCTCGCGCCCGGTGAGGTCCACGGTGTGCTGGGCGAGAACGGGGCGGGCAAGAGCACGCTCCTGAGCGTGCTGGGTGGCCTCGAGCGTGCGGATGCCGGCGCGATCGAGATCGGGGGGCGCGCCGTTCGACTTTCCAGCCCGCGGGATGCGTGGGCCCGCGGCGTCGGCATGGTGCATCAACACTTCACCCTGGTCCCGCGCCTCAGCGTGCTCGAGAACCTGGCGCTCGGCTCCCGCGCGGTGGCGGGAGGAGTCCGCCTCGACCTGGATCGCCTGCGCGACGCGGTCGGCGCGCTGGTCGACCGCACGGGTCTCGACGTTCCTCTGGACGCGCGCGTCGAGGATCTCGGGGTGGGCGCGCGGCAGCGCGTGGAGATCCTGAAGGCGCTTCTGCGCGGCCCTCGCGTCGTGGTGCTGGACGAGCCTACCGCGGTGCTCACGCCCGCCGAGGTGGAGGCGCTGTTCGACCTGTTGCGCGATCAGGCCGCCCAGGGTCGTGCGGTGGCCCTCGTGGCGCACAAGCTCGACGAGGTCCTGGCCGTGGCGGATCGCGTGACCGTGCTGCGACGTGGCCGAACGGTCATGACCGCCCCTCGCTCGGAGGTGGACGCGGCGATGCTCACGCGCGCGATGGTGGGCCATGAGGAGGCGGACGCGCTCGCGGTCGGAGGTGCGGTCGGGCGCGGAGCCCCCCGCGCGTCCGGCGAGGTCGTGGCGAGCCTCGACGAGGTTCGCGTGCGGGGCTCGCGCGGGGAGTGGGCGCTCGACGGGGTGTCGCTCGAGGTGCGCCGCGGAGAGATCGTGGGCATCGCCGGCGTGGAAGGAAACGGTCAGCGGGAGCTCGCGCTGGTGCTGGCTGGGCGCCTCGCCGCCGCCGAGGGCGCCGCCGCCGTTCCGGACCTGGCGGGGTTCGTGCCGCAGGACCGGACGCTGGAAGGCGTGGTCGGCTCCTTCGACCTCGCGGAGAACGTCGCGCTGGCGCTGCACCGGGCCGAAGGATCGAGCTCGGGACCGTTCCTGCGCTGGAAGACGCTGCGCCGCCGTGCCGCCGCCGTGCTGAAGCGCTACGACGTGCGGGCGCCGAGCATGCGGACGCGCGTCCGGGCGCTCTCGGGCGGAAACCAGCAACGGGTCGTGGTGGCGCGCGAGATCGAGATGGCGCGCGATCTGCTCGTGGCCGAGAACCCGACGCGCGGCCTCGACGTGGCGGCGGCCGCGTTCGTGCACGAGGAGCTGCTGCGGGTGGTGGGCGCGAGCGGCGCGGATCCAGCGCCCGGCGTCGTGCTCGTATCCACGGACCTCGACGAGGTGCTCACGCTCGCGCACCGCGTTCTCGTGATGGTGCGCGGCCGCCTGGTCGCCGTGCCGCCGGACCGGTGCACCAGGGAAGGCGTGGGCGCCCTCATGCTCGGAGGGACCGGTGCTCCGGCCTGACGCCCGCCAGCTCGGCTCGATCGGGGCCGCGCTGGTGGCACTCGGAGCGACCGTGGGGGTGGCGGCCGTCGCGCTCTGGATGGGGGGGTACCACCCGTGGAGCGCCTTCGCCGCGCTCGTCGGGGGGGCTCTGGGAAGCTCCGACGCGATCTTCTCGATCACGCTCGTACGTTCCGTTCCGCTGATCCTGACGGGACTCGCCGTCGCGCTGGCGTTCCGTGCCGGCGTCTGGAACATCGGCGCCGAAGGACAGCTCTACGCCGGGGCGGTCGCGGGGGTGTGGGTCGGGCTGCACGGCGCCGGCCTACCCGCCTGGCTGATCGTGCCGGCGCTCCTGGCCGCCTCCGCCGTGGCCGGCGCGGCCTGGGCGGCCGTGCCGACGTTCATGAAGCTGCGCCTCGGCATCGGCGAGGTCATCACGACGTTGCTCATGAACTTCGTGGCCATCGACCTGACCGCCTGGATGGTGCACGGACCGCTCCAGGAGTCGAGGCACGTCTTTCCGCAGACCGATCCGATCGCGCCCTCCGCGCATCTGCCGATCATCGTGCCGGGCACCCGCCTGCACGCCGGCTTCGCGCTCGCCGTGATCCTCGCGCTCCTCCTGTGGGCGTTCTTCCGGTGGACGCGCCTCGGATTCGCCGTGCGCGCCGTCGGGGCTTCGCCTCGCGCCGCGGCCGTAGCCGGGAAGATGGATGCGGGCCGCGTGGTCGTGGCCACCTTCCTCGGCTCGGGCGCGCTGGCCGGTCTGGCCGGTGGGGTCGAAGTGGCCGGTGTGACCTACGCGCTCTACGAAGGGGTCTCGCCGGGCTGGGGCTACACGGCCATCGCCGTCGCGCTGCTCGCGGGCCTCGAGCCCGGAGCGGTGATCGTCACGGGCATCTTCTTCGGGATGCTGGAAGGGGGCGCGGGCGCCATGCAGCGGACGGCGGGCATCCCCTCGGTGTGGGTGAGCGCCATGGAGGCGCTCGTCATCCTGTCGGTGCTGGCGGTCGATCGAATCCGGCGCAGCGGGGCCTGGCGCGAGCGAGGACAGGCCGGCGGCGCCACGCCGGTACCGGAGGGGTCCGATGCCTGAGCCCGGTGCCCTCACCGCGTTCCTCGAGGCGTCGGTGCGCCTCGGCGCTCCGCTCGCCCTCGCGGCGCTGGGCGAGACGATCACCGAGCGGAGCGGGGTCATCAACATCGGGCTGGAAGGCTCGATGATCGCCGGAGCGCTGGGGGCGGCGCTCGGGGCGCTCTGGCTCGGCTCGGCCGGCGGGGGTGTGGTCGTGGGAGCCGGCGCGGGCCTGCTGGTCGCGGCGGTCTTCGCGCTCTTTGCCGTGGGGCTCGGTGCGGATCAGATCATCACGGGCACCGCCGTCACGTTGGGCGGCCTCGGGTTCACGGGTGCGATCTATCAGGCCCGGTTCGGAGCCACGGGAACGGCGTTGACGCTTCCCACGCTGCCGGCGTGGCCGGTGCCGGTGCTCGACCACATCCCCTGGATCGGCTCCGCGCTCTTCGACCAGGCACCGACGGTCTATCTGGCGTACGTCCTCACGCCGCTGCTCTGGTACTTCCTGTACCGCACCGCGCCCGGCCTCGAGCTGCGCGCGGTCGGGGAGGAGCCGTCGGCCGCGGAGGCCGCCGGGGTGCGGGTGCGGTGGACGCGGTTCTGGGCGACGCTGTTCGGGGGAGCGCTGGGTGGGGTGGCCGGAGCCCATCTCGCGCTGGCGCACTCGGGCACGTTCGCCGAGAACATGACCGCGGGACGCGGCTTCATCGCCATCGCCGTGGTGGTGCTTGGACGCTGGAACCCGGTATGGGTGCTGCTGGCTGCGCTCTTCTTCGGGGCGGCGTCGGCGCTGCAGTTCCTGTTGCAGACGCTGGGGCTGCACGTCCCCTACCAGCTCTTCCTGGCCTTTCCCTACCTGGTCACGCTCGCGGCACTCGCGGGGTGGGTCGGAAGGTCTCGCGCGCCGGCCGCGCTTGCACTCCCTTGGCCCGAGGAGTGACGAGCCCGCATCTTGGATGCTTCCGGCGCCCGATCCGGCGCGCAGGACCAACGACGATGACGATCTGGAAACGGACCGAGGTCACGAGATGACGCCGAACGGGCGGGTACGGCAGCTGTTGATGGTGGGTGGGGCGCTCCTCGCCTTTCTTCCCGGCACGCTCCACGCGCAGCTCCAGGAGAGGACGGGAACCGTCGCCACGGGGCTGCTGCTCCGGCGCATGAGCGGCGTGAAGCGGATCCTCATGATCGCTGCGCATCCGGACGACGAGGACGACGCGCTCATCGCCGCACTGGCTCGCGGGCGCGGGATCGAGACCGCCTACCTTTCGCTCTCGCGTGGCGATGGCGGCCAGAACTTGCTCGGCCCCGAGCTCTGGGAAGGCCTGGGCATCATCCGCACGGGCGAGCTCCAGGCCGCCCGCAAGATCGACGGGGGCGAGCAGTTCTTCACGCGCGCATTCGACTTCGGATTCTCGAAGACGGCCAAGGAGACGCTCCAGAAATGGCCGGAGCAGGACCTCATGCGCGATGTGGTTTGGAGGATCCGCAAGTTCCGGCCCCAGGTCGTCATCACGGTCTTCACCGGCACGCCGAGGGACGGCCACGGCCAGCACCAGGCGGCGGGCATCGTCGCCCGGAAGGCGTTCGAGGCGGCGGGCGACCCCACGGTGTTTCCCGATCAGCTGAAGAACGGCGTGGAGGCGTGGAAGCCCCTGAAGCTCTACCAGCTCCATCGGCGCGGCGGGGACGGCTCGACGGTCGAGGTCGAGACGGGCGAGCTGGACCCGCTCCTGGGTCGCTCGCACCTCCAGCTCGGCATGCAGAGCCGGAGCATGCACCGGACCCAGGACATGGGAATGCCTCAACCGCTGGGACCGGCGCGCTCCGGTGTGCAGCTCATCGCGAGCCACACGTCGGCCAAGGCCGGCGAGGGGATCTTCGCGGGCGTCGATACCACGATCTCAGGCATGGCCGACGATCTGCACGGCGATACCGAGCGGGCGGTTCAGGCCCACCTGAGTGCGTACATGCGTGACCTGCGTGCGGCGGACGGCCACTTCCAGGCGGCCGACCCTCAGGCGATCGCTCCGGATCTGGCCGACGCGGCCTCCCAGCTCCGGCAGGCGGGACACGCCGCCGGAATGCAGGCCCCGCTGGACTTCCGCGAGGACCTGGCCGAGAAGATGGATCTGGCGACCAGGGCGTATATGGCGGCCGAAGGCGTGGAGTTGGACGTACGTTCGGACGACGACCTGGTCACGCCGGGCCAGACCGTCAAGCTGAGCGTCCGGCTCTGGAACGGCGGATCGCAGCCGGTGCACCATGCCAGGCCGTCCGTGGCCGTTCCGGCCGGCTGGACCGCCCGTCAGGTCGCGACCAGCGGCCTCGGCGCGGACGGCGCCGTGGCGCCGAACACGATCGCGAGCTGGACCTGGGACGTGACGCTCTCCGACAGCGCCCGGCTCTCGAAGCTGTACTACCTGAGGCAGCCGCGTGACGGCGACCTGTACCGCTGGCCGGCCGATCGTCCGGACGTATGGGGTCTGCCGCGCGACCCGGCGCCCGTGACGGCCACCGTCCACTTCGACGTCAGCCGCCCCGACGGAGGGTCGGTGGACTTCGCCACCCACGATCCGTGGACGTACGTGGGGGTGAACAAGGCGAAGGGGCAGTACACCCATCCCGTGCTGGTCGTCCCGGCGGTATCTGTGGGCGTCACGCCGGACCACATGGTCTGGCCGCAGTCGAGCACCGAGCACCGCACCATCCAGGTGCACATCCGCTCGGACGAGAAGGGCGGCACGAACGGAGAGGTCCGGCTCGAGGCCCCGGCCGGGTGGACGATCACGCCGCGGAGCCGGCCTTACCGTCTGAAGGCCGAGGACGCCGAGGAGACGGTCTCCTTCGACGTGACGCCGTCGGGGCGGCTCGCGGCCGGAGACCACGTCTTCCGCGCGGTGGTGCGTACCGACGACGGCCGGACCTTCCGGGAGGGCTTCCACCTGATCGACTACCCGCACATCGAGCGGGCGCTGCTCTTCCACGACGCGGCGTCGCACGTCGCGGTCGTGCCGGTGAAGGTCGCGCCCGGGCTGCGCGTCGGCTACGTCATGGGGCCCGGCGATCCGGGCTTCGACGCGATCCGGCAGCTAGGGGTGAACGTCGAGCTCCTGGACCCCGCGCAGGTGCGCGAAGGCGACTTCGGCGACTTCGACGTCATCGTGCTCGGGGTGCGCGCCTACGAGACGCGGCCGGACCTCCGGGAGGCCAACAGCGAGCTGCTGAGCTTCGTCAAGCGCGGCGGCACGGTGGTCGTGCAGTACAACAAGTACGAGTACCCGAACGGCGGGTTCGCGCCCTACCCGATCGGCATGACGCGGCCCGAGGCGCGCGTCACGAACGAGCACTCACCGGTGACGATCCTGCATCCCGACGCGCCTGTCTTCACGACGCCGAACGAGATCACCCTCGCAGACTTCGACGGCTGGGTGCACGAGCGCGGGCTCTATTTCCTGAGCACGTGGGACGGCCACTACATGCCGATGCTCGCGATGAACGATCCCGGCGAAGCGCCCCTGAAGGGCTCGCTGATGGTCGCGCCGCTCGGTAAGGGCGTCTACGTCTACGCCGCCCTCGCGTTCTTCCGGCAGTTCCCGGCGGGCGTACCCGGTGCCTACAGGCTCTTCGCGAACCTGATCTCGCTCAAGGCGTCGAGCTGGCAGGCGTATCTGGCGTCGCAGAAGAGCGGGGGGTGAGCCAGCTCAGCACGACTCCGACGGCCACGACCGTCACCGTTCCGACGACGTTGAGCCAAAGGTAGGCGACGGACGGAGCTCCGAACGTGACGGCGGCCACGGCGCCCATTCCTGCGATCAGCCCGTAGAAGGCGCCGCGGCCGCGCGTCTTCGGGATCATGGCGAGCAGGAAGACGCCGAGGAGCGAGCCGTAGAAGTAGGAGCCGAACTTGTTCACCACCTCGATGAGGGAGCCGAGCGTGGCCGCGTAGGTAGCGACGACGCACGCGAACAGCCCCCAGAGGCCCGTCGCGACCTTCGAGACGCGCAGGAGTTGCTTGTCCGAGCCGTCGGGGTGGATCCACCTTCGATAGAAGTCGATGACGCTGATCGTGGAGAGCGAGGTCAGCTCCGCGGCGATGCTCGACATCGCGGCGGCGAGGATGGCGGCGATGAAGATCCCCGAGAGCCCGACCGGGAGCTCGTGGAGCACGAACCTCGGGATGATGTAGTTCACGTCGTCCGAGGGCTTGCCGGTTACCTGCCGCGCCATGGCGAGCGCCTCGTCGCGCGCTTTGTCGTACTCGCCTTGCCGCTTCTGGAAGGCGGCGAGGGCCGCCTGGCCCGCCGGGCTCGAGGAGGGCACGCTCGCGAGCTTCAGCGCTGCGGTCCTCCGCTCGGTGAGGATCTTCGTGAAGCGCTGCTCGAGCTGGTGGTACTTCGCGCCGTCCGCCGCCTGGACCTGGGCCGCCTCGGCCGGGCTGAAGAGCAGGGGAGGCGCCTTGAACTGGTAGTAGACGAAGACGAGCACCCCGAGGAGCAGCACGAGCGCCTGGAGCGGAATCTTCCAGTACGCGCTGATGAGCAGCGAGCTACGCGCCTGCTCGACCGAGGGCGTGGCGAGGTAGCGCTGCACCTGGCTCTGGTCGGTACCGAAGTACGAGAGCATCAGGAACGTGCCGCCGATGATGCCCGACCAGAACGTGTAGGGGTCGTGCAGGTTGAACGAGAAGTCGAACGCCTGCAGCCGTCCCGTGGCGCCCGCGATGCGGAGCGCGGCCGAGGGATGGACGGGCATGCGCATGAAGAGCACCACCACGATGGCCAGGAGCGCGGTGATGATCAGGATCATCTGCTTGACGTCCGTCCACGTCACCGCCTGCACGCCGCCGATCATCGTGTAGATGACGGTCGGGACGCCGATGATCGCGACGGCCGTCGTGACGTGCCACCCGAACACGGCCGAGAAGACCACCGCCGGAGCCGCGATGATCACGCCGCACGACATTCCTCGCAGGAGCAGGAAGAGGAACGCGGTGAGCGCGCGTGTGCGAGGGTCGAACCGCCGCTCGAGATACTCGTAGGCCGTGTAGACCTTCGCCCCGTGCAGGAACGGAACGAGCGTGACCCCGAGGATGACCATCGCGATCGGTAGCCCGAAGTAGAACTGCACGAAGCGCAGTCCGTCGGTGGCTCCCTGTCCGGTCGTCCCGATCATCGTGATGGCCGAGAGCTGCGTCGCCATCACGGAGAGCCCCACCGCCCACCACGGCAGGCTGCGGTTGGCCAGGAAGTAGCCGCCGATCTCGTCCGTGTTCCGCGAGCGTCGGACCCCGTCCCACACCACGTAGACGAGGTAGGCTCCGACGACGACCCAGTTGATCCAGTTCACGCCGGTCGCTCAGACGTTGTAGTGGGCCTGCAGGGCCCACAGCAGCAGGAGCGAGATCACCTGGACGATCAGGACGTACAGGAGCGTGCGCCCGAAGCTGCGGGGAGGACGCCCGGCGGATGGCTCGTCTGGAGTCATGGGCTCCTGCTCGGCGGAAGGGATCGAGGCGACCCGAAGCTTTGACCCTCGCGCATCGGAGCGCAAGACGGAGCGCATCTCTGCGCTTCCGGCCGCCCCTCCGTGCCTCGCTCCGGCTGGCGACGGAGTCGTGTTCCGTGACGGGAACAAGGTTCCGCAAAGGGAACGTTATGCTGTTCCCTTCTGGGAACGACTGCCGTGACGTATTCCGCTATGTCTCCTGTAAGTCATTCTTTTCCAACGACTTATGAGTATGGCTGAATCTGGCATGCCGCGTGCACCTACTGGGCCCCGGAACACGGAGCACGCGACGCTCGGCGTCGGAGCTCCCCGGAACGACAGGAACCACACAGGAACAAGAGGAGACCACCATGAAGAAGATCGTCTTCTGGGCCCTGACCGGCGCCCTCGCCCTCGTCCCGAGCATCGCCTCCGCGCAGAGCGCCTCCGGAACCGTCAACGCGTCCGCCACCATTCTCGCCTACCTCGACGTGCAGAACGTGTCCGACATGGACTTCGGCAACGTCGCGGCGGGGGCTTCGGCCACGCTGACGCCCGGGACCACCCCGGCGAGTGGGACGCTGGGCGTCCTCCAGATCGACCACAACTCCGACGTGAGCGTCTCCGCTTCGCTGCCGTCGGGTGGCCTCTCCCTGGTCGGGAATCCCACCGCGCCGAAGCTCCCGGTGACGTTCTCCTGCGGGTATTCCACCACGCAGTCCGGCGCGCTGAGCGGTTCGGCCACCGCCTGCACCTCGCTGCCGAACAACTCGGGCAATGGCGACGGGACGACCAAGACGTCCTACGTGCAGGTCGGCGGCTCGATCAGCTCGACCAACACGACCGACCGGATCCCCGGGACGTACACGGGTGCGCTGGTCTTCACCGTCACGGCGGTCTACTGATCGTCGCCGACGTCACGACCTGTCATCTTCCGAGGAGCTGAAGCGATGAGCGCGCACCGGGTGGGCTGGATCGCTGCCTGGTGCGCGCTCCTGTTCGTGCCCCTCTCGGCGAGCGCCCAGCTCTCGGTCTTCCCGGTTCAGGACCTGGCGTTCGGCCAGCTGCAGCCGGGCATCCCCTCGACGATCGCGGTCGGCGACGCCGCGCGGCGGGCTCAGTTCGACATTCGCGGCACCGGGACGTACACGCTCGACGTCATCCTGCCGACCCGAATGATCTCGGCCCAGGGCAAGGCGCTGCCGCTCTCGTTCAGCAACACCTCAGGCCAGTACCGGTGGCCCCGGCTCGGCTGGAGCTTCAACTTCGATCCCACGACGCCGACGTCGATCTGGATCCCTTTCTGGGAGTCGGGCGTCACGGTCTACCTCGGCGGTACCGCGAGCCCCGGGACGAACCAGCCTCCGGGCCTCTACACCGCCACGATCACCGTCCAGATCAGCAACGCGGGAACCTGAGCATGACCTCTTCACGGCGCACCCTTCCGACCCCTTCGTCCCTCGCCGCCTCTCTGCGGGCACACCCGGCGCGGGTCGCCCTCGCGGCGATCGCGATGCTCGCGCTGTCGGCCACCTCGCTGCTGTGCGTCTCCGTCTCGCCGATGGCCGTCTACCTCAGCAACCGGCACCGTTCGGGCGAGATGACGCTCTACAACCCCTGGTCCCGGCCCGAGGAGATCCGGATCGGGTTCGCGTTCGGGTACCCGCGGTCCGACGCGAACGGCAACATCACCGTGCCCGTCATGCCGAAGGCTCCTCCGGGAGAGCCCTCGGCCGTTCCGTGGCTGAGCGTGTTCCCCCGCCGCATCGTCCTCCAGCCCGGCCAGCGCCAGGTCGTACGGGTGCTCGCCAGGCCACCGGCGGACCTGCCGGACGGGGAATACTGGGCACGAGCGCTCATCCACTCACGGGGCGGGCAGGCGCCCATCCAGGACAGCGCCGGAGGCGTGGGCGTCAAGATCGACGTGGAGACCGTCGTGGTCGTGGCGGTCAACTACCGCAACGGGAAGGTCACCACCGGCCTGACGGCCGACAGCGCCCACGCGTCCATGGTCGGCGACAGCGCCATCGCGTTCATCGACCTGCACCGCACCGGCAACGCCGCGTTCCTCGGCAGGATCCTGGTCGAGGCCCTGGACGCCGGCGGCCACACGCTGGGGAGCACCGAGCGGGTACTGGCCGTCTACCACTCGATGCGGCGTCGCATTCCCGTCGGCGTCCCGGCGGGTGACAGCGTAGCCAGCGTTCGCTACACGATGGACACGAACCGGAAGGACCTGCCCCCGGGCGGGCCCCTGCCCGCCAAGCCGGTCGTCGTCCAGGTCCCGGTCCGATGACTCATTCGGTGGCGACGTCCGGCATTCCGCTCCGGTAGAGGGTGCCGAGCGCCACCCGGCCCATCATGCGTATCCGCGTTTCCCGCTCCGTCTCCGCCGCCATCCTCCTGGCGGCGCTCTCCGTCTTCGGCCTGGCCGGGGGGCTGAGGGCACAGCAGACCTCGGGGATGGAAGAGGGACTGTTCCAGCTGTATGTCCAGCGGATCCCCACCAGGATCTCGCTGGTCACGCTGGTCGACAGCGCCGGGCACGTGCTGATTCCACTGTGGCCGGTGCTCCAGCACGTCGGGATCCCGACCTCACGCAAGGGAGAGGACGTGGTTCTCGAATGGCCGCCGGACATCTGGAAGACGACGCTCGACATCGCCCGTCGCAGCGTCGTCACGGCGCAGGACACCACGACTTATCCCCCGACGGCCTGGGTTCACCGCGGCGATCAGGACTACGTGTCGAAGGAGGTTCTGGCGCGGATCCTGAAGGCCCCGGTCGACGTGGACTGGACCGATCTCGTCGTCGTCGTCTCCGAGAATCAGGATTTCCCGGCAACCAGGAGAGCGGAGCTGGCGGCGCAGCGGGCGCGGGACCGCCTCCACCAGAGCATGTTCTCCCCGAGTCGGTTCACCGGCTTGCCGTACGAGCCTCGCACGGGAGGATGGGCGGCTGGGTGGGGACTCTCGCTCTCGGACGGGAGCGGAGTGGGTCGCGCGAGCTTCCAGGGAACGCTCGGCGCAAGCGTGCTCGGAGGCGGCGTGGAAGCGGGCACGACCGGGCTTGTCGGAGACGGCATCTCCCCGAGCACGGCGGACGGCTTCGCCCGCTACACCCGGGTATTCCCGAGGTCCCGGTGGGTTCGTCGTATCGAGGTGGGCAGCATCCTCGGGGAGGGATCCCTGGCGCGCCGCCTGACCGGCTTCTCGATCACGAACCAGCCGTTCACGACCCCGCGCTACTTCGGGCAGGCGGCGGTAACGCCGGCGGTACCCGCCGGATGGGAGTACGAGGTCTACCAGGGAGAGCAGCTGGTGGGCGTGTCGAGCTCGGACGCTCCCTCGCAGATTCGCACCCCCCTCAACTACGGCAACACGCCGGTGCGCATCCGACTCATCGGCCCCGCGGGACAGGAGGTGGACCAGCAGCTCGTCTATGTCGTGCCCGCAGGGCGCGTCCCACCGCGCCGGTGGCGGTACACGCTGGGTGGGGGACGCTGCCAGGACCCGGGCTGCGACTCCTATTACTTCGGCAAGCTCCTGAGGGGCGTGACACCGTGGTTGACCGCCGGCGGCGGCGTCGACCGGGTCGCGGATAGCAGCGGCGTGAGCGTAGAGCCGTTGATCGACCTCGGCCTTTCGCCCTTGCCCAATCTGAACGCGGACATCCAGGCGCGTCGGAGCTCGTTCTTCCGGGCCAACCTGGCCTACGCGGCCGGGTCGCGCGGCTCGCTGACGGGCTCCTACACCTGGAGCGCGCGCAGTGCCGCGCAGGGTCTGGTTGGGTGGTCGGGACAGGCTTCGGCATCCGGTCCGGTCTCCTTTCTGGGCGGTCGCTGGCTGTCGGTGCGCATGTTGATGCGCGGCATGGAGCGGAATCGCGTCGACTGGTGGCAGGGTGCGGTCTCGACGACGGTTCGGCGGACGCATCTCGATCTCGGCTTCGAGTCGGGCCTCCAGGCGCACGACCTCGCCACGCTGAGGATCTTCCACACGTTGAGCCGGAAGCTGCCGAGTGCGCTCCAGGATGCGAGCTGGTCCGGGGCGGTGGGCGCGAGCAGAGTCGGCGTGGAGCTCGCCGAGCTCGGCGCGTCCATCCGCACGGCGAGCCGAGCCGTGGTGGACGCGCGTCTGCGCCTCCGCGACGGAGCGCCGCCCATGTTCACGCTCGGCTTCTCGATCCGCACCGATGCCGGCTTCATGCAGGTCCGGGGTTCTCAGGGCGGCGGGCCAGGAGTGTTCGTCACCGCCGACGGCGGGGTGGCCTACGACGACCACACCGGGATCATGGCGTTGCCCAACCAGAGCGTGGGGCAGGCCGGCGTGTCGGGCCAGGTGTTCTACGATCTCGACGGCGACGGAAGGCGTGAGCCGAACGAGCCACCGGTCACCGATGCAACCGTCGTCGTCGACGGCCAGCGTCGCACCACCGACGCCCACGGGCGGTTCCGCGCATGGGATCTCACCCCGTATGAAGGGTCGACGGTCGCGCTCGATTCGCTCTCGGTCGACCCCGAATGGGCGCCTTCGCGGCGGGACGTCCTCCTGCGTCCCTCGCCCAACCTGTTCACACACGTGTCCCTGGCGGTGCACCGCACGCGGGAGCTGCTCGGCTCGGTCGTGAGCGCCGACAGCGTGCCGCGGCCGCTCGCCGGAGTCCAGGTCGAGATCCTGGACGGATGCGGGACCGTCGTCGCGACGACGCGCACGTACTCGGACGGGGTCTTCTACGTGGAGCGGCTACGGCCGGGCCGCTACACGGCGCGGGTGAGCTCGTCCGGCGAGCCCGGCTCCGCCGCGCCGGCCCAGCGCGGGTTCGACGTGCCGAACAAGCAGGGGCCCGCCATCCGGCTTCGACCGATCTCGCTCGGCGTGAAGGAAGGAGGCTGACCGCTCAAGCTGCTTGCATTTCCCGCCGAGACTGAGGTAAGGTGGAAGATCGACCGGACCTCATCCCTGGCGGTGGGTGCGCGTGGCGTACGACCCTCTCATTCGAGCTTTCGGCCCTGCGGTCGGCCTCGTCCTGCTCTTGGCAGCGGGAGGCCCGGGTCTCGCCGCGCAGCAGCACGGACCGGCTCGCGGGGCCACGATGCAGGCGACGGTCACCATCCTGCCTTCGATATCCGTCACCCCGCCCTCCTCGGCCACGCTTCTCGCCGATGGGGCGACGGCTGCCCAAGCCGAGCGAGCGAGCGGTACCGTCGCGTCCATTGCCGCATCATTCCGGCCGAGCACGATCGCCCGCGGGGCGGACGCGCGGAAGCTCCGGTCTCGTTCGTCTTCCGACCCGGATGGAATGCCCTCGGCGCCACCCGTGTCGCGCTCGCTCGAGCGCCGGGGTCACACGCTGCGGTACGTGGTGGCCGTGCTCTACTGACGCGCTACTCCAACCCGTGCTTCTTCCGTCGCATCCATAGCACCTTGCGCGTCACGCCCAGCCGGTCCGCGGCCTCCTGGACATGGCCGTCGACCTCTTCCAGCGTCGCCGCGATGTAGCGACGCTCCACCTCCTCGAGCGTGAGTCCCCGGGGCATCAGGATGCCTCGAGCGTCGTCTTCCGAGCCTGAGGGCGATACCGCTGGATCGTAGCCCAGGGGCCCGAGCTTCAGGGTCCGCCCACTGGAGAAGATGAGCGCTCGCTCGATCACGTTGCGCAGCTCGCGCACGTTGCCCGGCCAGTCGTAGGTGCGCAGTCGCTCGACGCCTCCGGGATCCAGCTCCGGAACCGGCTTGCCGAAATACTCGGCCGACTGGCGGACGAAGTGCCGTGCGAGCGTCTCGATGTCGCTCCGGATCTCGCGCAGGGGCGGCAAGGTGATCTGGGCGACGTTCAGACGGTAGTAGAGGTCTTCCCGGAACGCGCCCGACTCGACGTCGTCTGCGAGATCGGCGTTCGTCGCGGCGATGATGCGTGCGCCCACCCGGATGTCCTCCGTGCCCCCCACCCGCCGAAACGTCCGGGACTCCAGGAACGTCAGGAGCTTCGCCTGCAGGGAGAGCGGCATGAGGCCGATCTCGTCGAGGAACAACGTGCCACCGTCGGCCAGCTCGGCCAGGCCTCGCTTGGTCTTCTTGGCATCGGTGAACGCGCCCTTCTCGTGACCGAAGATCTCGGCCTCGAGGAGGTTTTCGGGAAGCGCCGCGCAGTTGACCTCGACGAACCGATACGTGGCGCTGCGACTCTCGGCGTGGATGGCCCGCGCGACCAGGTTCTTGCCTGTGCCGGACTCTCCGAGCAGCAGAGCCGGCACCCCCGGCACCGCGGCGACCTGGTCGATGAATCGTCGGACCTCGGTCAGGCGAGGATGGCTGCCGAGGATCCCGTGGGGATTGAAGTGGCGGTCGGCAGCGGCGAGCAGGAATTCCTGGGAGGGGACGTCGTCGATGGCCCGCCGTAGTCGCGTGATCAGCGAGCTCGGCTCCACCGGCTTGGTGGCGAAGTCCGTGGCGCCCGCGTCGAACGCCTTCGCCGCTCCCTCCTCGCCGCCGTCTCCGGTCAGCAGGAGAATGGGCATCGTGCTGAAGTCCCGACGCAGCGCGCGCGACAGCTCGAGGCCCGACATGTCCGGCATGACGAGATCGGTCACGACCGCATCCGGCTCCTGCTCCCTCGCCAGGATGAGGGCCTCATGCGGGTCGGTGGTGGTCAGCGTCGTGAATTCGCCGGAGCGCTCCAGCTGTGCGGTCAGCAGGGCGAGCTGGTCGGCATCGTCGTCCACCAGCAGCACCGTGCGCTTGAGCGAGGACGTCACCGGGCGCTCCTCAGTCTCCCAGGCAGATACCGAGGCTGCGCGCCGTCTGGATCACGTCGGAGTCGAGGGGCACGGTCTTGATCTTGGAGATGGCGATCCCGAGCGGGACCGCCAGCACGTTGGGCGGATCCAGCGCCACCATGCATCCGAAGCAGCCGTCGCGCACGAGGTTCACCGCCGCCGTTCCGAAGCGGAGCGAGAGCAGGCGGTCGTAGGCGTTCGGCCCGCCTCCGCGCTGCAGGTGTCCGAGGACCATCGTCCGCGTCTCGTGGGGGGTGAGCCGGTCGATCTGCTCGGCGAGCTCGGCGGCGATCCCGCCGAGGCGCACGGCGCCGTGGACGGCCTTCTGGTAATGCGGCTGGCCACCCACGGGGTAGGCTCCCTCCGCGGCCACGACCATCGCGAAGCCTCGCCGCCCGGCTTCGTAGCGGGCTTCGATCTTCTCGCAGACCTTCGCGATGTCGTAGGGGATCTCCGGGATGAGGATGACGTCCGCCGTGCCGGCGATGCCCGAGTACAGCGCGATCCATCCGGCGTTGCGGCCCATCAGCTCGATGATCATCACGCGCTGATGCGCCTGCGCGGTCGAGTGCAGCTTGTCGATGGCTTCGGTGGCGGTCTCGACCGCCGTCTGGAAGCCGAACGTGAGGTTGGTGGCGGCCAGGTCGTTGTCGATGGTCTTGGGCACGCCCACCACGCGCAGGCCCTTCTGGAAGAGCGCATGCGCGATGGTCAGCGAGCCGTCGCCACCGATCGCGATCAGCGCGTCCATCCCGAGGTCGTCGAGCGCCGCGATGACCTCGTCGGAGCGGTCGATGTAGTCGAAGGTTCCGTCGGGCCGCTCGACGGGCCACTTGAGCGGGTTGCCCCGGTTGGTCGTGCCGAGGATCGTGCCGCCGAGGTGCGTGATGCCACGCACCGATTGCCGGTCGAGTCGGTAGACGCCGCCGTCCTCGAACAGACCGTCGTAGCCCTCCCGGATGCCGTAGACCTCCCAGCCCAGCTCCTCCGCGGCAAGGACTACGGCCCGGATGACCGCGTTCAGGCCCGGCGCGTCTCCGCCGCCGGTGTTGACGGCGATACGCCGGATCTTCGTGCTCATCGAATGCTCGCGCTCGTGCGTGTGGTCGATCGGATGGGCAGGGTGGACGGCAGGCCGGCCGGGCGATTCGTTCTCAGAACCCCCACCGGATGGTGCCCGAGAACTCTCCGCCCACGACGCTCACCCCCTGGCCCGTGGGATCGGTGATCGACCCGAAGAGAAACCGCGCCTTCGGGAAGAAATCGTACGCCCGAAACAGGCGCATGGGGAGGTCCCCGCCCACGCCCATGATCCATCCGGAGCCGTCGTGCACACCGTTCACGGCCTGGCGCGACTGGAGGCGCAGCTCGACCTGCGGACGGAACACGTACGAGCTACCGATTCCCACCGCGCCTACCAACCCCGCGATGAGGAGGTTCTGCGTCGGGGTGGTGACGGTGCTGTCTCCCAGAATGTTGTTGGCGGCGTCGACGATCTGGAGCGTGAGGTCACCGTTCTTCCGCCAGAGATCCGCGCCGTAGACGGTCCACACGCCCGCGCCGGCCCGGAAGAGGTACGTCGCGTCGAAGCGGAGTCGCCTGCCCGCCTGGAACAGGTTGCGTCCGTTGGCCTGATCCGCCGTGTAGCTCATGAGCGTGGCCCCGGCGGTGAACGTGCCCGACTGGCCCACGTTGCGGTCGACGCCCAGGCGGAACCGGGTCTCGTTGCCCGGCTGGTAGTGAATGTCCTGGCTGGTGTAGGGCTTGAACTTGCCCCGCGCCGAGTAGGCGCCCGCCAACCCGATGCCCCAGGTGCCGACCCGGTATGCCGTGGCGACCGACGTGACGGCCGCCAAGCCCGTGCCCCACGTGGATTCCCGGAACCCCAGCAGGTCGGTCGAAAGCACGCTGGCCACCACCGCTTCCTGGCTCGTGTGCGTCGCCTTTCCGGTCGGAAGGTTCAGCCCGACGCTAACCAGCGCCCACGGGGTGGCCTGATACGACGCCTTGATCCGCGTGTCCACCAGGCCGCTCAGCGAGTACGCCAGATTGTTCGCCTGCACACGGCCGCTCGCCCAGGCGCC
>JBJKRT010000054.1:0-33719 GCA_046704545.1 Longimicrobiales bacterium | reverse complement strand
CTGAAGGAGCGCGTCGCCCGCCTGCCCCACGAGGAGATCCTCGACTGTCACCTGCGGCCGTCGGCGCGCCGGGGCGACCTCGAGGAGATCCTGATCCGGCACTGGTGAGCGCCCGGGTCCCCGGCCTGTTCGCGGGCCTCGACGTCTCCACGCAGAGCTGTAAGCTCGTCGTCCTCGATGGAGGGTCGGGCGAGGTCGTGCACGTCGATGCCGTGGTCTACGACCGCGACCTCCCGGCGTACGGGACGCGCGAAGGCACGATCCCGGAACTCGGCGACGGGGTGTCGGAGTCCGATCCGCTCATGTGGATCGAGGCCGTACGGACCGTGCTGGGGCGGATGGCTGCAGGCGGCATCGACACCCGGGCCATCCGCTGCATCGACGTCTCCGGGCAACAGCACGGGCTCGTCGCTCTGGACGCGGAGGGCGCCCTCGCCCGGGCGCGCAGCAAGCTCTGGAACGACACCTCGACCGCCGAAGAGTGCGCACTGCTCACGCGTCGGGTCGGCGGAGCCGAGCGCATGATCGAGGAGATCGCCAACACGCAACGGCCCGGTTACACCGCCGGCAAGATCCTCCACATGGTCATGCACGAGCCGGAGGCGTACCGGCGTACCACGACGTTCCTGCTGGTGCACGACTACGTGAACTGGTGGCTCACGGGCGGATCGGACGGCGGCGTGGCCACGATGGAGCCCGGCGACGCGTCGGGGACGGCGCTCTGGGATCCGACGCGAGGAGCGTGGTCGAGCGCCGTGGTGGAAGCGGTGGCCCCGGACCTCGGGGGGAAACTGCCCCCGGTCGATCGCTCCGACCGGACGATCGGTCGCATCGCGCCCACCCTCGCCGACGAGCTCGGGCTCTCGCCTGACTGCCGTGTCGGCTCGGGCTCGGGCGACAACATGATGGCGGCGATCGGGACGGGAAACGTCGAGCCGGGGATGGTGACCATCAGCCTCGGCACGAGCGGCACGGCATTCACCATCGTGGACGAGCCGTGGCACGATCCCGAGGGGGAGATCGCCGCGTTCCGCGACGCCACCGGACGCTGGCTCCCCCTGCTGTGCGTCTCGAACATGGCCAACGGCTACGAGGCCGCGCGCGCCACGTTCGACCTCTCCCACGAGGACTTCACACGGATCGTCGAGGAGACGCCGCCGGGCAACGAGGGCCGCGTCCTGGTCCCGTGGTACGAAGGCGAGCGTACCCCGGACCTCCCGCTCGCCGCGCCTTTCTCGTTCGGGTTCCAGGTGGAGGATCTGCGGCCCGCCGTGCTCGCGCGCGCGGTGCTCGAGGGCCACGTCCTCAACCTGCACGCCGGATTCCACCGCATGCCCGTCCGGCCGGGGACGATCCGCCTCACGGGCGGGCTGTCCAAGTCGGCCGCATGGCGGCGCACGATCGCGGACGTGTTCGACGTTGAGGTGGTCGCGGTGGAAGGCGAAGGAGCGGCGCTCGGTGCCGCCATCCACGGCGCGTGGATCACGGCACGGGAATCGGGTAACGCCGTGGCGCTCTCCGAGCTCACCGAAGCCTGGGTCCCACTCGACGAGGCATCGCGCACCGAGCCCATGGCGTGGCGAGTCGAGCGGTACAGGACCGTGCGCCGGCTCTTCCGGGCGCTCGCGGACCGGATCCGCGGGCAGGCGGGCGACGACCCGTTCGCGCTGCGGGCCGAGCTGCGGAGGATGACGGGGAGGGAAGGAAGCGGCTAGCTAGCCGGGACGCTTCCCGACACCCGAGCCCCCGCCCGGGGTACCCTCCACCCCGACGTTACTGCATCGGCGCATCGACACGGAGGACCTCGTCGTGAGCTTCACCGCCATAGATCCCACCACCGGAGAGACCCTTTCCACCCACCCCGCCACACCGCCCGACGAGGTGACCCGCATCGTCCAGCGGGCGCACGCCGCGCACCTGGCCTGGCGGGACACACCGTTCGCCAAGCGGGCCGAATCGCTCGAGATCCTCGGCGGGCTGCTCCGCGAGCGCGCCGACGAGTATGGGCGGCTCATGACGCGGGAGATGGGCAAGCCCGTGGCCCAGGGCGTCGGAGAGGCGGAGAAATGCGCGGTCGCGGCCGACTACTACGCGGAGCGCGGAGCGTCCTTCCTCGAGCCCGTCCCCGTGGAGACCGACGCGTCCAGGAGCTACTGGACGTACCGGCCGCTCGGAGTCGTGCTCGGGATCATGCCGTGGAATTTCCCGTTCTGGCAGGTGATCCGCTGGGCCGTGCCGGCGCTGGCGGCCGGCAACGCGTGCCTGCTCAAGCACGCGCCCAACGTGCCGGGATGCGCGCTGGCGCTCGAGAAGCTCTTCCACGACGCCGGCTTCCCGCCGGACCTCTTCCGCAATCTGTTCATCGACACGGATACGGCGGGTGAGGTCATCGACCACCCGCTCGTGCAGGGCGTGAGCCTCACCGGCAGCGTCCGCGCCGGAAAGGCGGTGGCGACGCGCGCGGGTGCTTCGCTCAAGAAGTGTGTGCTCGAGCTCGGAGGAAGCGACCCGAGCATCGTGCTGGCCGACGCGGACATGGACGCAGCCGTGTCGAGCTGCGTGTTCGGGAGGCTGCTGAACAGCGGGCAGAGCTGCATCGCCGCCAAGCGCTTCATCGTGGTGGACGAGATCGCGGACGTGTTCACGCGGAAGCTCGTCACGCACATGCGGGCGGCGGTCATGGGCGATCCGATGGCGGACGACACCGTGGTCGGGCCCATGGCGCGCGAGGACCTGCGCGATGCGCTGCACGACCAGGTGCGCCGCTCCGTCGACGCGGGGGCGACCCTCGCGCTCGGAGGCGAGGTGCCTGATCAGCCGGGCTGGTGGTATCCGCCGACGGTTCTCACGAACGTCGGGCCCGGGATGGCCGCGTACGCCGAGGAGATGTTCGGTCCGGTCGCCACGGTCATCCGTGCGGCCGACACGGCGGACGCGATCCGCATCGCGAACGACACGCGCTTCGGCCTCGGCGCCGCGATCTACACCTCGGACGAGGCACTCGGCGAGCGCATCGCGGCGGAGCTCGTCGACGCCGGCAGCTGCTTCGTGAACGGAATCGTGAAATCGGACCCGCGCCTCCCGTTCGGAGGCATCAAGGAGAGCGGTTACGGACGGGAGCTGTCGCCGCTCGGGATCCGCGAATTCACGAACGTGAAGACGGTCTGGGTGAAGTAGGAGACGCGACCTCCTCCGGGCCCGGGCTACCACGGAGCGTGCAAGCCCCGTATCGTTCTCCGGTTTCCCCGAGCATCGGATGGACTAGAGATGGCATATCGAGTGGTGGTGCTGCCCGGCGACGGGATCGGCGTGGAGGTGGCGCGCGAGGGTCGGCGAGTCCTCGAGGCGGTGGGCTCGGCGCTGGGTGTCGAATTCGACGTCACCGAGATCCCGTGCGGCGGGGAGTTCTACCTGAAGCACGGCTCACGGGACTGGCCCGAAGGCTCCGAGGAGGAGGTGGCCGCCGCCGATCTCGTGCTCCTGGGCGCCGTGGGATGGCCGGATCCGGAACGGGACGGGCGTCCGGTGACCATGGAGGGTGGCAAGATGGCCGGCTGGAGCCCGGTCATCGGGACGCGCGCCGCGCTGGACCTGTACGCCAACGTCCGCCCGGTGAAGCTCTACGACGGGGTGAACCACAAGATCCACGGCCAGCCCGTTCGGGTCTGGGATCCGGACAAGGTCGACATGGTCCTCGTCCGCGAGAACACCGAGGACCTCTATTCCGGCATCGGCGGCATCCTGAGCCGTGCGGGGACCGAGGAGGTCGCCGTGGACAACCGCGTCATCACCCGGAAGGGATCCGAGCGCGTGATCCGCAAGGCGTTCGAGCTCGCCCGACGCCGCGACGGAGCTCCGGGAGACGGCGTCAAGCGCGTGACGTGCATCGCCAAGGACAACGTCCTCGACGGCTG
This sequence comes from Longimicrobiales bacterium, assembly GCA_046704545.1. Classification (GTDB taxonomy): domain Bacteria; phylum Gemmatimonadota; class Gemmatimonadetes; order Longimicrobiales; family Gaopeijiaceae; genus SZUA-318. The sequence continues at coordinate 29,805 of JBJKRT010000054.1, read as the reverse complement.
CCGCATGTTCGTACGCATCTTCCACGAGATCGGGGAAGAGTACCCCGACATCGAGAAGGATACGGCCATTGTCGACGCCTTCACCCAGTGGCTGATCCAGAAGCCCGAGTGGTACGACGTGGGCGTCACCACCAACATGTTTGGCGACATCGTCACCGACCTGGCGAGCGTCCTGCAGGGCGGGATGGGCCTGGCCGTGGGCGCCAACGTCGGCGACCACCACGGGATGTTCGAGCCGATCCACGGCTCCGCCCCCAAGCACGCGGGCAAGGACAAGGCGAACCCCCTGGCCATGATCCTGGCCACGCGGGAGGGCCTTTCCTGGCTGTCCGAACAGAAGGGGGACGCCGAGCTGCAGCGGGGTGCCGACGCCGTCGAGGCCTCGGTCGTCGAACTGCTGAAGGCGGGCGAGCCCCTCACCTACGACATGGTCGGCGAGGCGCGGGCCGCGTCCTGCTCAGCGGTGGGCAAGGCGGTGGCCGACGGAGTGCTGGCGAAGCTGGGCTGAGGGAGCGTCCGCGCCGCCGCGGCGGCGCGGACGCTCGACCGGACCGCGCCCTATTTCGTCTCGCGCGGACTCCCCGTCGCGGCGATCCGATCCGTCGCCGCCACCAGCTCACGCGTGATCCCCGGCTCGTGCGAGGAGTGCCCCGCGTCGGGGACCACGGCCCACTCCATCTCCGGCCAGGCGCGCCGCAGATCGTCGAAGCTCTTGATCGGGCAAACGACGTCGTAGCGTCCGTGCACGGCGAAGCAGGGGATGTTCCGGATCCGGTCCACCCGGTCGAGCAGGAGCGTCTCCGGCTCGAAGTGGATGTTGCGGAAGTAGTGGCACTCGAGCCGCGCGAGATTCCAGGCCATCACCGGATCGCCGAACATGTCGGCGAACTCCTCGTTGGGCAGGAGCGTGCAGCTCGCGCCCTCGTAGACGCTCCACACCTTGGCCGCAGCCAGCGCCACTTCCCGGTCGTCGCCGGTGAGCCGCTTCCAGTAGGCGTCCAGCAGATTATCGCGCTCGCCCTCGGGGATGTGCTCGGCGAACACACGCTGACGCTCGGGCTGGATCAGGCCGATGTCGTAGAGCCACCAGTGGGTCTCCCAGGGCCGCATCAACCAGATGCCCCGGATGACCATGCTGATCACGCGCTCCGGATGCTCCTGGGCGTAGTAGAGGCTGAGCGTGCTGCCCCACGATCCGCCGAAGATGTGCCAGCGCTCGATGCCGCGCTCCTCGCGCAGCTTCTCGAAGTCGGCCACGAGATGGTCGGGCGTGTTGTTGCTCAGCTCGCCCTGCGGCTGGGAGCGGCCCGCGCCCCGCTGGTCCATGAGGATGATCCGGAATTTCTCAGGATCGAAGAATCGCCGATCGAACTCCGAGCAGCCCGCCCCCGGCCCGCCGTGGATGAAGAGGATCGGGATCCCCTCGGGATTGCCGCATTCCTCCCAGTAGAGCCGATGCGGCTCGTCGACGGCGAGCATGCCGGTCTCGTAGGGCTCGACCGCCGGATAGAAATAGTCGTTGGCCATGCTAGAACTTCTCCCCTTTCGCCTCTCGAATGTGGCTACCCACCGGACGGATCCGGGGCCACATCGTCCAGAAGTAGACCGCGAGCCCCGCAATCTGACCGGCCCCGGCCGCCACGACAATCCAGCCCACGTCGGTCGACCGCCCGCGGGCCTGCAGGAGCTCACCCACATATCGCGTGAGCGTCGAAATCAGCAGGATCCAGTAGGACGCCGCCGCGAGCCCGGGCCGGTAGCGCGTGTCGTCCTTGGGCGCCCGTGGGAAGAGCCAGAGCGCGACGCCGAGGATCAGGAACATGACGAACCCGACGAAGACCGCGTGGACGTGCGCGCTCACGACATAGGGGTTCGGAAAAACGCCGTAGACCTCACGGCGCACGAGCATCCAGAGCCCCGTGAAGAGGCCCAGGAACAGGAACGCGATCGACGTCTTGATGAAGCGTCGTACTAGCGTGTACATGCCTTGTCGGGTGCGGAGATGAGTGGCACTCCTCTTCACTCACTGATACACGACGTAGCTCGGCTGAGGAGAGAGGCGGAGGACCTCCTCGGGCGTCATCAGACGTCCGCCCCGCTGCGCGTCGTTCTTGTAGAAGAGCTTGAAGCCCGTGAACTGCACAGGCTCGCTGGCGATGAATTGACGATAGGTGGCGACCTTCAGAGCCGGAGAGCCGAACCCGTCCATGTCCATCACGATCTCGACCTGAGGCAGCGGTTCGATGGCGCCGTAGTCGGTCACCATGGCTTGGGTGAAGCGATGGACGACGAGGACCTTCGGCGGTAGATGCTCCGCCTGCACGATCTTCGCGAGGAACCGCGCGGCGGCGTTGATGTCCGCGGCACTCATCGTGCCTCGGTATCCCCCCGGGCGCTTGCCGACCGGCAAGGCGAACTCCGGATCCAGCGCGAGCTCCACGTTCGGTCTCTTCAGATACGGCGCGAGGCGGGCCACCTCCTTCTGGACGGTGCTCCATCCGGGCTGGATATCCAGGAACACCAGCCCATGGATGCTGTCCGCCATGCTGATGGCCTTCTCGATCTGGCCCGCCGGCATGCGCATCATGTACTCACCGGTCGGGCCCGGCACGTTCTGGGCCGAGACCACGATGTAGTCCAACGCCGGCACGACCGGCGTCGAGGGATCGGCCTTCGCCCATGCGGCCGCCTGGCCCTCGAGCATGCTGAGCACCTGGTGCGGCGGATACTCGCCCAGCACGCCCATACGCGCCGAGTAGAAATTGCCGTAGTAGGCGACGATGCGCTTGAAGGGAAGCACGGCGCCGGTGTCGGGATAGACGGTACGCACGGGCCACCGTCGTGGCCGGCATGCGGGCAGGTCCTCCACCCCGGTCGTGGAGTCCGCGCCCTGCGGCTCCCCGACGATCCGCCCGGCGGTCGCGGCCGTGTCTCGTCGGGGGGCCGTGTCGGAAGGCGGCGCGCAAGGCGGCAGATTCGCGAGTGCCAGCATCTTGGCGTCGTACGCGGTCGTATCCACCCGTGCGGGGGCCTGCGAGGGAATCGTCTCCGCGGGAATCGTCTCCGCGACTCGCGGGAACGGACGCGCAGCGGCGGCCTCTCGCCGGCCGCCGCCACCCGACAGTACCACGATGCCGACCGCAGCCGCCGCGATGCCGGCTACGGCCGAAACAGACTTCCGCTTCATGTAACTCTCTTCACCTCCGTCTACTCGAACGAGCCCGGCACCGCCTGGTACATCTCCTTCTCCATTTCCTCGGCGCTCTTCATGGCCGAGGGATCCAGCTCGAAGTCGTCGTCCACCGGCGCATCGAGCTTCTCGGCGAGCTCCCGGATCTCGCGGGAGGAGAGCCCTGCGGCCTTGAGCTCGTCGACCGAGGCGGCCGCACCGTCACGCACCCGGACGCCCACCTCGTCCGCCGTCAGGAGCTTCGAGAGCACCGCACGCTCCGCCCTGCTGAGCGGCCGGCTCGCGAGATCGTAATCCACCCACGCCTCGAACGAGAGCGGCGCGACGCGCTTCACCATCCCGGCGATCACCCGGGCGAACTGGCGAATCTCCCACTGCGCCCGCTCGTCGACCCGGAGCGTGAGGAAGTGGAGCAGGTTGTGGAGGTCGATCTTCCAGTACCACTGAGTATACGTGGATATCGGCAGGTCGATCCGTGCGATCTCGCGCGCGACATCCTCCTCGAGGAGCCAGCGGTACGCCCCGCCGGCATCCTCCCGAAGCCGCTCCCACCGCTCCACCGCCTCGCGATAGACCTCCGGGGGAGCGCCGCCCTCCCTGCCCTGTCGGTTCGAGCGACTCTGAAGCGCGAAGTTTCCCTGCTCGGGCGTGTAGAAGAGGAGCGGCATGAGGGAATAGCGAGCCGACAGCTCGTTCACCGAGTTGTGGGTCACGATTCCGTTCGCGACGAAGTTGTGGTACGGCCCCTCCACCTCGAGGTCGTACGTCTCTTTTTCGCCCACGTATTCGATGCGCTCGATGCGGACGAGCTTCGCCCGATCGAGTTTGTTCCAGGAGATCCGGGGACGGGGGCGCCACTCCGTCTTGACGGGCGGCCCTCCCAACTCCTCGACATAGTCCAGCTCCCGTCCCTGAATCGAGCGATGGCAGTCGCCACAAAGGGTGGTGAGATTCTCCGGATCGCGAGCACGGCCGGGGGCTGCCCAGACCGGCACGACGTGATGGCAGTGGAGCTCACCGGCACGTCGGTGGCAGAGCTGGCACGTCCAATGATTCTGCGCGTGGATCTTCCGGGCGATTTGAGTGGTCCAGCGCCCGATGGACGCCCGGTCTGTCGCTCTGCCACCCTTCCAGAAATTCGAGGCTGGCCCACTCCGCGCCGCCCGGATCGCGTCCAGGTGCTCGGACGAGAGCGTCCTGGACCCCAGTCGATACGTCTTGCCTCGGTTCCACGGCTCGTTGCCGGGCCTGAAGTCTCCCCGTCCCGGCTCGGTCAGTCGGTAGCGTCTCAGCCACTTCCGAATCGTGGGGTACGACACGCCGCAGACCTCCGCGATCTCCCCCACGGATCGCCGGAACCCGCGATACTCACGCTGCAACCAGACAGGATCCTGATACATCGCCGGGATGAGCTCCGCTGCCCCGTTCACGAACAGGAAGTGCTCGCCGGCCCTCCACATGGCTCTGCCTCCGGTCTCACGCACACCGGTGGCTCCCCGGAGCGTGTCCCACCCGTCCGCAAAGAAGAATCGATGGTCGGCGGTGGCTTCGATCGACTTGCCGTCGGACAGCTCGATGCGGAAGACGGGTTTCTTCCCGTTCCTGTACACGTCGACGACGTGCGTATGCTGAAGCTCGAGTGTGTCCTCGTTCACCTGGCGAAGCTGCATCGCCTTCACCCTGTCGCGCTTGAAGTACGGGTCCCGCTGCTTGTCCGGACGGGTACGGTTACGGGTCGGCTGGAATCGCGCCCAGATGTCCTCGATCCGCAGCTTGTACAGCTGGTTTCCCCTCCGCTCGATGCCGCCGGGCAGGTCGAAGTAGACCTCGGTGCCTTCGGCGAGACACGCCGTTCTGTGCCGGATCCACTGGCGCGCCACGAACATCGGCATCGCACAGTGGAACTTGAACTCCACCATCTCGCTCGGCGTCGTATGGTGATGGCGCCGCAGGTAGCGGATGAGTCCCCGGGTCTGCGAGACCTTCCTCGTGCCGGCCCCGTAGCTCACGCGGGCGGCGCGCTCCACGTCCTCGTCGGATCCCATGTAGTCCACCAGCGAGACGAAGCCGTGGTCGAGGACGGGGAAGTACCCGCCGAGGATCTCCTCGGCGGTGGCGATGGTGGGGCGCTTGGTGTCCATGGGCTGTGCGGGGCCGGGGCGGGAGCGAGGCTGCGAGGGACCGAATCTAGGCTGAACCGAGCGCGACGGAAACGCGACAATATCGCGTCGGCGCATCGCGCTCGGGGCCGAGCCTTGTAGATTGTCGGGGCCGCGGCCCCGCCCCCTACCGGGGGAGGAGAGCGCCGCACGAACGAGCGACCGAAGTGAACACCCATACGGCAGGCAAGCCATGATCGTCGTCACCGGAGGCGCCGGCTTCATCGGCTCGAACCTCGTCGCGGACCTGGAGGACGCGGGTCGCGGGCCCGTGAGCGTGATCGACCGTCTGGGTACGGACGACAAGTGGAAGAACCTGCGCCGGCACGACCTGGACGAGCTCGTCGATCCGGCCGACACGTTCCACTTCCTGGAGCGACGCCGGGGCGAGATCGACTACGTCTTCCACATGGGTGCGATCTCGGCCACCACCGAGACCGACGCCGACCTCATCGCCGAAACGAACCTGCGTCTGCCGCAGCGGCTGTGGGGATGGTGCTCCGAGCACGGCGTGCCGTTCGTGTACGCCTCGTCGGCTGCCACGTACGGCGACGGGTCGGCGGGCTTCGACGACGACGGATCGCCGGAGGCGCTCGCGCGCCTCGTACCGATGAACGCGTACGGGTGGAGCAAGCTCGCCTTCGACCGCTGGGTGGCCCGCACCGTCGCCGAGGATGGACCCACGCCCCCGCAATGGGTCGGGCTCAGGTTCTTCAACGTGTACGGCCCCAACGAGTATCACAAAGGCGACATGAAGAGCGTCGTGACGAAGGCGTACCCAGGCGCTGCGGCCGGCCGCCCCGTCACGCTCTTCCGTTCGCACCATCCCGACTACGAGGACGGCGGCCAGATGCGCGACTTCGTCTACGTGAAGGACTGCGTGGACGTGATGCTCTGGCTGCAGGACCACGAGGACGTGAGCGGCCTCTTCAACCTCGGCACCGGCCGGGCGCAGACGTGGCTCGAGCTGATGGGTGCGCTGTACGCCGCGGTGGGCCGCAAGCTCGAGGTGGAGTGGACCGACACGCCTCCGGAGATCCGCGACCGCTATCAGTACTTCACCCAGGCGGACATGAGTCGCCTGCGCGAGGCGGGCTACGAGCGACCGCTCCGTCCGGTCGAGGAAGGCGTGGCGGACTACGTCGAGCGCCATCTGGCCACGGAGGATCCGTACCGCTAGGAGCCTGTCCCGCGGGAAATCCACCACACGTCGCCGCTGAACAATCCCGACTGGCCGTCCTTCGGGCCCCACCGCAGGTTGCCCGCCTGAGGTAGCAGGTTCCCGCCACCCGCTCGCGGCTCTCGAGCGGTCTGGATCGGAAGCATCCAGGCCACTCCCGCCTGCCCGTCGTGAGCAAAGGAGCCTCTTGTCATGGCAGGCATCGTCGGGTACGGCGCGTACGTGCCGCGCAATCGCATCACGAGCGAAGAGATCGCCCGGCAGTGGGGCAAGGATCCGGAGACGATCGCCCGCGGACTCCTTCTCCGCGAGAAGTCGGTTCCCGGCCTGGACGAGGACACGATCACGATCTCCGTGGCCGCGGGCCGCAGCGCCGTGGAGCGCGCGGGCATCGATCCCTCCCGCATCGGGGCCGTCTACGTGGGCTCCGAATCTCACCCGTACGCGGTCAAGCCCACGGGCACCATCGTCGTCGAGGCCCTCGGAATCGGACCGGACGTCCACGTGGCCGACTTCGAGTTCGCGTGCAAGGCGGGCACGGAAGCCATGTTCGTGGCGCTCGGGCTCGTGGAGTCCGGCCGCGTCGAATACGCGCTGGCCATCGGCGCCGACACCTCTCAGGGCGCACCCAACGACGCGCTGGAGTATTCGGCTTCCGCAGGAGGCGCGGCGTACATATTCGGCAATGATCACCTCCTGGTCGACGTGCTCGAGACCTACTCCCTCACCACCGACACGCCCGACTTCTGGCGTCGCGAAGGTGAGTTCTACCCCCGCCATGGAGGGCGCTTCACCGGGGAGCCCGCCTACTTCAAGCACGTGATGACGGCTACCCGCGCCATCCTCGACAAAACGGGGATGAAGCCCTCCGACTTCCGGTACGCGGTCTTCCACATGCCCAACGGCAAGTTCCCGCAGAGCGCCGGAAAGCAGCTCGGCTTCACGAAGGAGCAGATGGAGGTGGGCTGGGTGGTGCCGCTGATGGGCAACACCTACTCGGGCTCTTCGCCCACCGGGCTCGCCGCGGTCCTCGACGTCGCGGACCCGGACGACCTGATCCTCATCACCTCGTTCGGATCGGGTGCGGGAAGCGACTCGTTCGTGCTTCGAGCCACCGAGCTGCTGCCCGAGCGCCGGAATCGGGCACCCACGGTGCGCTCGATGCTCGACGGACCCAAGCACTACGTCACGTACGGCCAGTACGCGAAGCTGCGCGAGAAGATCATCGTCAACGAGTAGGTGGCCCGCTCCACGGGTGCGACGGCATCCGTGCGCCGAGCCACCGACCGGAGGAAGATCATGCGAGACGTCGCGATCGTGTCGGCGGGCATGACCCGCTTCGGCGAGATCTGGGAATCGAGCCTGAGGGATCTGTTCGTCGAAGCCGCGGTGGAAGCGCTGGAGGGCGCGGGCGCCGACCACGTGGACGAGCTCTTCGTCGGCAACATGTCGGGCGGTCAGTTCGTGGGCCAGGAGCACCTCGGGCCGCTCATGGCCGATCACCTGGGGATGGCGGGGGTTCCCGCCACGCGCGTGGAGTCGGCGTGTGCGTCCGGCGGTGCGGCGCTGCGCCAGGGGTTCGTGTCGGTCGCCTCGGGCATGAGCGACCTGGTGCTCGTAGCCGGCGTGGAGAAGATGAACGACGGCGCGGACGTCACCAACGTGCTCGCCACGGCGGCCGACCAGGAGACCGAGGTCTATCACGGCATCACCTTCCCTGGCCTGTACGCGATGATCGCGCGGGCGTACATGGAACGGTACGGTGCCACCGAGGAGGACCTCTCCTGGGTCTCGGTGAAGAACCACCGGCACGGAGCGATGAACCCGAAGGCACAGTTCCGCCGTGAGGTCACGCTCGCCGAAGTGATGGCTTCGACGCTGGTGGCCGACCCGCTGCGCCTTCTGCACTGCTCGCCCGTGAGCGATGGAGCGGCCGCCGTGCTGCTCTGCCCTCTGGAGGAGGCGCACCGGTACACCGACCGTCCGGTGAAGATTCTCGGAAGCGGCCAGGCGACGGGCTCGATGGCCCTGGCCGACAGGAAGGACCCGACCGCGCTCGACGCCGTGACCAAGGCGGCGGAGCGCGCGTATACGATGGCCGGTGTCGGGCCGGGGGACATCCAGGTGGCGGAGCTCCACGATTGCTTCTCCATCGCCGAGATCTGCTGCATCGAATCACTCGGGTTCCTGTGCGAGGGCGAGGGAGCCGACGCCGCGCGGTCGGGGCTGACGACGCTCGGCGGGCGGATCCCCGTCAACATGAGCGGAGGACTCAAGTCGAAGGGCCATCCCGTCGGAGCCACGGGCGTGGCGCAGGCGATCGAGATCTTCGAGCAGCTTCGAGGCGAGGCCGGGGATCGTCAGGTGGAGGGCGCCCACCGGGGGCTCGCCCAGAACATGGGCGGATCCGGTGCCAGCGCGGTCGTGCACATCTTCGAGAGGGCCTGAGCCATGCCGAGCCCGAGATACTGGAGAGAGGTCCCGAATCGGTACCGCCTCGAGGCGAGTCGGTGCGAGGGATGCGGTCACGTGAGCTTTCCAGGGCGCGCGGTCTGTCCGGAGTGCCGCGGCACGAAGCACGAAGCCATCCGGCTCTCGCGCAGCGGCCGCGTCACCACGTCGACCGTGGTCCGCACACCGCCCGACGATCTGCAGATGGAGGCCCCCTACGCCGTGGCTCTCGTGGAGACGCCCGAAGGGGCTCACCTCATGGCACAGGTCGTGGACTGCGACCCGCTGACGGTGCTACCGGGAATGGAGGTGACGTTGGAGTTCCGCCTGGTCCGCAAAGAAGGCCCCGGGGGGATCCGTTGCTACGGGCACAAGGCGGTGCCCGTGGCGTGAGCTCGTGCCTGCCCTGCTGGGAGGCGCCATGCCGAAGCTGCTGAAGATCCAGGTGGAGATGAGCGACCATCTCTTCCAGGCGTATCGCTGCGAGGCTGAGCGATGCGGCAAGAAGATGGAGGATCTGGTCGCAAAGCTCGTCAACGACCTGCTCCGGGAGATGGAGCGGGAGCTCGAGGACCCACCGGTCTCGCTGTCCTAGCGCCGGCCGGCTCCGCCGACCACGACCGGCTCCTGGGCCTGATCCCGACAGAGCGGCAACGTGAAGTGGAAGCGGCTGCCCCCGCTTGGCGCAGGCTCCATCCCGACGCGTCCCCCGAGCTTGTCCACGATGCGTGATACGATCGACAGGCCGAGCCCGTGGCTGCCCCGTCCGAGTCGGCGCGCCTGGGTGAACGGCATGAAGAGGCCCGTACGCGCTTCGGGAGAGACCCCGGCCCCGTTGTCGTCCACCCAGAACCGAGCCATGCCCTCGGACTCGATGGCGGCTCCGAGCTCGAGTCGCGGTGGACGGCCACCGTACTTCAGGCCGTTGGTGAGGTAGTTGGCCCACACTTCCTCGATCCAGGGCTCGTGGCCCATCGCAATGGGCCAGCTCGAGGGAAAGCGGATCTCGGCGGCGTACTCCTCGATCGTCCCTGCCAGACGGTCGCACACCATGGCCACGACGCGGTCCATGACGAGAGGCTCCAGCGGGACGTCACGCTTGCGCACCTCGGAGAGCAGGAGCAGCTCGTCGATGATGCCGCTCATGTCCAGGGCGGTCGACTTGACGCTCTGGAGCAGCTCGTGCAGCTGGCCGTGGGCCAGCCCGCGGCTGGTGGTGATGACCTCGCTCGCGGACACGATCACGGACAGCGGCGTCTTCAGGTCGTGTGCGACCGTGTGCGCGTATGCGTCCAGCTCCTCGTTGCGGCGTTCGAGGACATCGGCCTGCGCCCGCAGCTCGGCCTGCGAGCGACGCAGCTCCTCGTTGCGGATCTGGAGGGTGGCGGCGTCCTGACGGAGCCGCTCCTCCGAGAGCTTGAGGCTGCGGAGCAGGATGGAGTACGGCTTGACGAGCCCGGTCTCGACGACCGCCTTGTAGAGGAAATAGGTGGCGGCCAGGCGCAGCAGATGCCCCACCACGTTGGTGCGCCCGTAGACGCTGACGTACGTAGTGAAGGTCAGCTCCGCGGCGATGTTCAGCACCAGATACCCGGCCAGGTACTGCCACACGGTGCGCTGAAAGCTCGACCGCTCTCGGTACAGCAGCCCCGCCGCGCCGGCGAAGCCGGCGGCGATCAGGTACTCGCTGATCTTCTTGAACGGCGTGAGCCCCTGCCCCGCGACGTAGGCGCCGGGAAAGACCGGCCACACGAAGATCGAGAGGAGCAGCGCCACGCAGACGGCCGTGAGCGCCGCCATCTGGACGTCGACGTTCAGCCTGCGGCGAAGGAAGAAGGGCGCCGCGAGCAGCGAGGCGCTCTGCACGTAGCGGGCGGCGATCCACAGCTGCGTGGCCAGGTTGCCCGAATCGCTCGGGAAGACACCGATTCCCTTGTACGCGAGGGCGTGGCACAGATCGAGCCCCGCGATGAAGACGGATGCGATGCCGACGAAGAGGAGGTAGTTGTTGTCGAGATAGCGCCGGGTATTCCACGCCATCACGAAGATCGAGACGTCGACGACGATCGTGGCCAGCTCGACGACCGTGTGGAACAGCAGGAAGCGGTCCTCGGCTACCTGGTACAGCGCGCTCAGGACGAGCGCGCCGACGAGGACCGCGGTCACGATGCGCATCTTACTGGACCGATCTTCCATGAGCCACCATCTCGCGCAGAAGGCTTCAGGACTGGTCCAGCACCCCGCCCGTCTGCGCCCAAGCTTCGTCGCGGGCGTGCCCATGTCAATCATCGGGCCGACGGGTTGTCCGTCATTCGAACCGTCTCTATATCAGATCGGCTCGCTGCCCACGACGCTTCGGCGTCGGCGAGACGGGTTCGCGGGTCCGAGCTCCGCGCCGGTAGGTGCCGCGCGGCAAACCGTAGAAACCCGGTAAGGACGGAATACGATGCGACCCTCTCGTCCCGCGAAGCGGACCTCCCGGCGCACGATGTCGGCGGGTGTGCTCCTCGCCACGGCACTCTCGCTGCTTGCCTTGCCACCCGCGCCTCTCGAGGCGCAGTCGTCTCCACCGACGCCCGATTCCGCGCTTCTGCACGGGTGGAAGGCCCGCGACATCGGGCCATCGATCGCCGGAGGCCGTGTGAGCTCGGTCGTCGGCGTCCCGGGCAAGCCGAACGTCTATTGGGTCGGAGCGGCAGGCGGCGGGGTCTGGAAGACCACGAACGGCGGAGACAGCTGGACGGACGTCTTCAAGAACGAGCCGACATCGTCGATCGGCGCGGTGGCGCTGGCCCCCTCGAACCCGAACCTGGTCTGGGTGGGCACCGGAGAAGGAAACCCACGGAACGACGTCACCGACGGTCACGGCATCTGGTTCTCTCCCGACGGGGGGGCTTCCTGGCAGTTCAAGGGACTGGCCCAGGCCGGGCAGATCCCGAGCGTGAAGGTCGACCCGTCCGATCCCGACCACGTGGTCGTCGCGGCGCTCGGCAATCTGTGGGTGCCCAACCCCGAGCGCGGCGTCTACGAGACCTGGGACGGAGGAAAGACCTGGACGAAGTCGTTGTTCGTGAACGACACGACGGGCGCCGCCGATATCGCGTTCGTGCCGGGCAACCCGCGCATCGTCTTCGCGACGCTCTGGCAGATGCAGCGGCTTCCGTGGTCGCTCGAGGACGGCGGCTCGGGTAGCGGCATCTACCGCTCCGAGGACGGTGGCCACACCTGGCACAAGCTGACGAACGGCCTGCCGAGCGGACCGCTCGGACGTATCGCCGTCGGGATCGCACCGAGCGACCCACAGCACATCTACGCGCTCATCGAGTCCAGGAAGGGCACGCTGTGGGAGTCGCGCGACGGCGGAGACCACTGGCACCTGGTCAGCAACAACCATGCGCTGGACGTGCGGCCGTTCTACTTCTCGCAGATCAACGTCGACCCGACGAACGAGAACCACGTGTTCTTCGCGTCGTTCCAGCTCATGGAGTCGACCGACGGAGGCAAGACCGCCCACTCGATCGATCACGGCGTCCACCCCGATCACCACGCCCTCTGGATCGATCCCACGAACCCGGAGCGCATGATCCAGGGCAACGACGGCGGCGTCTACGTGACGCACGACGGCGGCACGACCTGGACGTTCCTGAACGACCTGCCGATCGAGCAGACCTACATGGTCGCGATCGACAGCCAGGACCCGTACTACATGTGTGCGGGGCTGCAGGACAACTCGGCGTGGTGCGGCCCGTCGTCCGGACGCGGCGGCGGAAGCGTGCCGATGTCGCAATGGGTCACCGTCGCCGGCGGCGACGGTGAGTACGCCGTGCCGTCGAAGTCCGACTCGAGCATCGTCTATGCGGAGTCCCAGAACGGCTCCATCAGCCGGCTGGATCGTATCAACGGCTTCGGTCATTCCATCCAGCCGTACCTGAAGAGCGTGAGCGATGTCGCACCGTCGAAGCTGAAGTACCGCTTCAACTGGACGGCGCCGATCGCCGTGTCGCCGACCGACGCGAACACCGTCTACATCGGCGCCGACGTCGTCTTCAAGTCGACCGACGGTGGGCAGCACTGGAAGGCCATCTCACCCGACCTCACGCGCAACGACAAGAGCCAGCAGATCGTACCGGGCGGCCCGATCTTCAAGGACATCAGCGGCGCCGAGACGTACAACACCATCCTGGCGATCACGCTGGCGCCCTCGTCGCCGGACAGCGTGATCTGGGTCGGCACGGACGACGGCAACATCCAGGTCACGCGTGACGGCGGGAAGACCTGGACGAACGTCCGCCCGAACCTGAAGGGTGTGCCGCCCCAGGGAAGGGTCTACCAGGTCGGCGTCTCGCCCTTCGATCCGGCCGCGGCCTACGTGGCCATCGACCGCCACGAGCTCGGTGACGAGCACCCCTACGTCTACCGCACCTCCGATTGGGGCAAGCACTGGACCGAGATCGACAAGGGGCTGCCTTCGGATTATCCGGCACACGTCGTGCGGGAGGACCCGAACGAGCGCGGCCTGCTCGCGCTGGGCACGGACCAGGACGTATACTACTCCCGCGACAACGGCACGCACTGGACGTCGCTGCACGGACTCTTCCCGACCGCGCCCGTCTGGGACCTGAAGTTCGACCGACACCACCACGACCTGGTGGTGAGCACCCACGGGCGCGGACTGTTCGTGCTGGACGACATCTCACCGCTGGAGCAGCTCTCCGACACGACGCACGCGCAGCTCTTCAAGCCGATTCCGGCCATCGAGTACCAGGGCGGTCCGCCCACGTCGCTCGAGCCGACCAAGCTGCGCGTCCCGGGCCGGCGCGAGGGCGCGCTCATCGCGTACTACCTGCCGAAGAAGGTCCATGCCGGCGCGTCCGCCAAGGGGGCGCACCACGGTCCCGTACGCATCGACGTGCTGGACGCGAACGGAGACACGGTCACGACCGAGTGGGGCTCCGGCGCCCGGGGGATCAACCGGCACAGCTGGGACCTGCGCTACAAGGGTCCGAGCAGCCTCGACTTCGGACCGGGTGCGGGCCGAGGATTCGGTGGTAGCCGAGGCCCGGCGGTGCTGCCAGGACGCTACACGGTGGTGCTGACGGCCGACGGCCAGGCGCACCGTACGCAGGTCGAGGTGAAGCCCGACCCGACGGTTCCGTTCGACGCGGCGGCCGCACGGCAGCAGCTCGACGCGGCCCGGACGCTGTCCAGGGAGGTCACGACGCTCAACACGATCGTGAATCGCCTGCACGCCATGAAGACGCAGATCGGCAACATGAAGCAGCTGTATGCGAAGGACGACAGCCTGACGCTCGACAGCACCGTGGCCGAGCGCGCCGACTCGCTCGACGCGCACCTCGGCACGCTCATGGATTCGCTCTACGACACGCGCGTGCAGCGCCAGGCGCCGGAGGACGACATCCATTACCTGACCGACTTCCACGGCTCGCTGCAGGGTCTCGGCTACGGCCTGTTCTATCCGTACGACGAGGCCCCCAGCCCACAGCTGCAGGACCAGATGCGCGAGATGCGCACGCGGCTGCAGGGCTACGTCGCGGCGTACAACCGGATCGTGAACGACGAGGTGGCGTCCTACAACCGGCTCGCCGCGCAGCACGGCGTTCCGGTGCTCGTGGGCGGATCGGTGCACATGCCGTGACGGCCCCCCAGGCTTCGACGGCCTGACGGAACGGGGTGGGAGCCGGTGACCGGCTCCCACCCCGTTTCATTCACACCCGCAACGTATCGCCCTTCCGCGACACCATCGCGTAGAGCACGGGCATCACGTAGATGCTGATGAGAAGGCGCGAGACCATTCCCCCGACGATCACCTGGGCGAACGGACGCTGTGAGTCCGATCCCACCCCGTGAGAGAGCGCGGCGGGAAGGAGCCCGATCGCCGCCACGATCGCGGTCATCATGATCGGTCGGAGCTTCACGATGGCGGCGTCGCGCGTCGCCGTGGAGATGTCGACGCCGCTCCTTCGCAGCTCGTTCGCGTACGAGATGTAGACCACGGCGGTCTGCACCGATACGCCGAGCAGCGCGATGAAGCCGATCCCCGATGACACGGACAGCGGGGTGTGCCATAGCAGGAGCGCCGCCAGCCCGCCCACGGGTGCCGAGAGGATGACGCCGACCACCGTGATGAGCGGGAACTTGATGTTGCTGTAGAGCGCGAACAGCAGCAGGAAGATCACGAGCAGCGTCAGAGGCAGCACGACCTTCAGCTGGGCGCGTGAGGCCGTGTACTCGCTGTACTCCCCTCCCCACTT
Organism: Longimicrobiales bacterium; assembly: GCA_046704545.1. Taxonomy (GTDB): domain Bacteria; phylum Gemmatimonadota; class Gemmatimonadetes; order Longimicrobiales; family Gaopeijiaceae; genus SZUA-318. The sequence goes on along the minus strand of JBJKRT010000054.1, from coordinate 14,553 downwards.
GATGCGGTACCCTTCGGGCAGGTGGACCGCGGCCGACACCTGCTTCTGGGCGTCCTGCACCGCGCTCGCGAGATCTCGACCCTGCACGGAGAACTGCACCCCGATGAAGCGCGAGGCGGCCTCCCTGTAGATGAACGACGCGCCGTTGGAGACCTTGATCGTCGTCAGGTCCTTGAGCGGGACCTGCTGTCCCCCGGGCGTGGCGAGCAGGATGTCGCCGATCTCCTCGGGGTTCTGGCGGAACCGCGGCTCCAATCGTACCACCAGGTCGTAGAGGCGCTCGCCCTGCTCCACCTGGGTCGTCGCGCTTCCGCCGACCGCGGCCTCGATGAGGCTGTTGATGTCCGCGACGCTCACGCCGTAGCGCGCCGCCCGCGCGCGGTCCACGGTAATCGTGAGCGAAGGCTGGCCGAGCTCCTGCACGACCGTCACGTCCTTGATGCCGCGTACGTGCAGCATCGCCGCCTTCACCGCGCGCGCGTTCTTCTCGAGCACCTTCAGGTTCGGCCCGAAGATCTTGGCGTCCAGCGAGCTCTTCAGCCCCGTCTCCGCTTCGTCGACGGCGTCCTCGGCCGGCTGCGTATAGTTGAAGATGATGCCGGGGAACTGCTTCAGCTTCGTGTTGATCGCGTTGATGAGCTGTTGCTTCGTGTGGTACTTCCAATGCCACTGGTCGTACGGCCTGAGCCCCACGTAGAACTCGGCGTTGAAGAAGCCGGTGGGGTCGGTACCGTCGTCCGGGCGGCCGTGCTCGGAGCCGACGACCGTCACCTCCGGAAAGCTGCGCAGCACGGCACGGATCTTCGGCACGATCTTCGACGACTCGTCGAACGAGATCGTGTACGGCATGGTCGCCCGCACCCACAGCGCTCCCTCGTCGAGGTGCGGCATGAACTCCGCACCGATCGCCGGAAGCACGAAGAGCGACAGCGCGAACAGGGCCGTCGAACCTCCGACGGTCGCCCACGGATGGGCGAGGCTCACGTCGAGCGTGCGCACGTAGAAACGCTTGATCCACTCGAGGGCGACGTTCCTGCGCTCGCGTACTCCGTGCCGCAGGAACCACGACGCGAGCACCGGAATGAGCGTCAGGGTGACGATCAACGCGCCCACCAGCGCGAAGATCGTCGTGTCGGCCATCGGCTTGAACAGACGGCCGGAAGGCCCGGACAGCACGTAGATCGGCAAGAAGCCGGCCACGATCACCGCGATCGAGTAGAAGATCGGACGATCGACCTCCCGTGCCGCATTGACGATCACCTCGCGTACCGAGTACTCCGTTCCGTATCGAGACGAGAGTTGTCGGTGGATGTTCTCCACCATGAACACCGCCCCGTCCACCAGAATGCCGAAGTCGATGGCCCCGATGGACAAGAGATTGGCGGGTATGTGCCTCAAATCGAGGAAGATGAACGCGAACAGGAGCGCGAGGGGAATCGTCACCGCGACGATGAGTCCCGACCGGACGTCGTAGAGGAAGAAGATCAGCACGACGACGACCAGGAAGATGCCGCGCAGCAGGTTGTCTTCGACCGTCCGCGTGGTGAGGTGCACCAGGTCACTTCGGTCGTAGAACGTGTGGACCTTCACGTCCTTCGGCAGGATCTGGGTGTTCAGCTCCTGCGTCATCTTCTCGACGCCCTTGAGCACGTTCTGCGCCTGCTCGCCCTTCCGCATCAGAATCACGCCTTCGACGGCGTCGTTCTGATTGTTGTAGCCGAACTGGCCGAGGCGTGGAGCGTGGCCGATGATCACCTGTCCCAGGTCCTTCACCTTCACGGGCGTCCCGTTGTTCACCGCCACGACGATGTCGCCGATTTCCTTCAGCGTGTGGACGCGCCCGAGACCCCGGACGTAGTAGAACTGGCCGCCCTCGGAATAGAAGCCGCCCCCGGCATTTCCGTTGTTGGACTTGAGGGCGTCGGCCACGTCGCCCACCGACAGGCCGAGCGAGGCGAGCTTGGTCGGGTTCAGGAGCACCTGGTACTGCATGGTCTCCCCACCGAATCCCGACTCGTCAGCCACGCCCGGCACCGACTTGAACGCTTTGGAGACCACCCAGTCGTTGATGTTCTTCAGCTCCATGGGTGTGCGGTCCGGACTCTGCAGCACGTACCGGTACACGAGCCCCGATGGAGAGAAGAGCGGGTCGATCCCCGGCGTCACGCCGTCGGGCAGATCCACGTCCGACAGGCGCTCGAATGCCTGCTCGCGAGCGAAGTAGTTGTCGGTGCCGTCCTTGAACGTGAGCCGGATGCTGGAGAGGCCGTACAGCGAGATCGAGCGGATGATCTTGAGCTTCGGCAGCCCGTTCATCTCGATCTCGAGCGGCACCGTGATGAGCCGCTCGACCTCTTCGGCGGCGTGACCCGGCCACTGCGTGGTGATCTCCACCATCGGAGGAGACAGGTCGGGATAGGCATCCACGGGCAGGCGACCGAACGCCCGAATGCCGAGCCCCACCAGCAGCAGCGACAACAGGACAACCAGGAATCGCTGGCGAAGCGAGCCCGCGACGATGCGGTTGATGATCGACGGACGGTTGTGCTCTTCCGGCCGCTCGGGGAACGTCTCCGGGACCTTCTCGGGGCCCGTCACTGGGTCAGCGCGAACTGCAGGAACAGCTCGCCCTCCGACACGACCCGGTCGCCCGACGCGAGACCGTCGCTGATCTGGTACTCGTCGCCGACCCGGTGGCCGAGCGTGACGGTCCTCCGCTCGAATCGTCCGTTTCCGAGGCCGATGAACACGAACGGACGGTTGTCCTCGTCGCGCTCGACCGCGGAGACCGGCACGAGGATCCCCTGCTGCGCGTGCGCGGAGTGGATCGCCACGTTCACGTACATGCCTTTGCGGAGCCGGTGGTCCGGGTTCGGGACCGTCACGCGGACGGACGTCGCACGCGTCTCGGGGTCGATCAGGTCCGCCACGTAGTCGATGTGGCCCGGAAAGTCCTCGTTCGGATACGCGTTGCTCGTCACGTCCACCGAGTCTCCGCGCTGGACGTGTGCGAGATCGGTCTCGAACACGTTGCCGAGCACCCACATGCGCGCGACGTCGGCCACGGTGAAGCACGGCGTGTCACCCGCGCTCAGGAGCTGTCCCGGGGTGATGAGCTTCTCGACCACCGTCCCGTCGATCGGTGAGCGGATCACGCCACCCTTGGCCCTGATCGGCTGGCCCGCCTCGAGCGTGTCGACGTCCGCCGAGTCGGCACCCAGCGCCACGAGCTGCTGGAGCGCCGCCTCGCGCTCGGCCTCGGCCGAGACCGCGTCCGTCTGCGCCTGCTCCATGTCACGGCGCGCGATCGCGTCGTTCTTGAAGAGTTGCACGTCGAGGTCGGCGATCCGTCGCAGGTTCTTCGCCTCCGCCTGCGCCTTCCGGTAGTCCGCCACGGCCGCGGCGAAATCGGGCGACGAGACCACGGCGAGCGCCTGGCCCTTCTTCACGTGCACACCGGGCTCCACGAAGATCCGCTGGACGGGTCCCGAGATCGGGGCGAGCACCTGCGTCGACTGGTCGCCGTCGAAGGCGACAGTGCCGGTCGTCGATACGGTGAGGTGGAAGGTTCGGGAGGTCACGGTCGTCACGTGGATCTTGGCGACCTGCACCGCGGGAAGCTTGATGATGCCGGTGGAATCCGAGGTCGATGCGACCCCGTCGGTGGTCGGGCCCCTGGAGCAACCCGCGACGAGGAGGAGCGGCAGGATCCATGACGTAGCGGCGAGCGCCACACCCGGCGCGGCGCCGTGCTTATGAACTCGACTCCTACTCATGGTTGTCTCCGGAGGTGGCGGTATTCAGGGGAGCGCCGACGGCGAGCTGGAGCTGGGCCATGGCGTCGTTGGCCGCGCCGAGCGACTCGGCGTACTGGCTCTCGGCGTCGATGAGCGCACGCTCGGCGTCGAGCACCTCGAGGACCGAGGATCCGCCGAGACCGTAGCTCACCGTGGCGATGTGGTAGGCCTTGCGTGCTTCGGGGAGCAGCTCGCCCCGGATGTACTGGGCCTGCTGCATTGCCGTGACGGCCGTCGCGTAGGAGGTCTGCACGTCCTCCTGCACCTGCGCGACCAGATCCTTGTTCGAGGCCTGGAGCTCGCGCTCGTAGTGCTTCGCCTCGGCGATCTGGCCTTTGTGATGCTGCCAGAAGTAGAGGGGGAGGCCGAGGCCGATGTCCGTCTCCGTGCTCGTCGCGCCGCCCCGAGACAGATTGCGCGAGAGCGAGACGGTCAGGTCGGGAAGCCACCACTCGCGGGCCAGGCTCGTGCTCGCGTGGGCGCTCTTCTCCTGAGCCGCGAGGCTGCGCAGATCGGGTCGCGAGCGCAGCGCCATCGACCGCAGGACGCCGATCGGTCCGAGCGAGTCCGGCATGCTCAGGCTGTCGGCGGGTTGAAGCGGAGCACCCAACGAGCGAGCGAGCAGCCGGTTCAACGCGGCCCGAGCGTTCGAGACGTCGAGCTGGCTCGCGATGAGCGCGTTCTGCGTCTGCGCCCGCTCCACCTTGGCCTTGATGACGTCGAGCTTCGCCGCGGTGCCACCCGTGAAGCGTGCCTCAGTCTTCTGGACGAAGTCGTCGGCCAGCTTCACGGCGGAGCGATAGTCCTGCTCGTGCCGCAGCGCCACCAGCAGCGCGTCGTACGCCTGGGCGGTCTGAGAGGCGATCTGCTGGCTCGCTTCCTTGTAGTCGAACTCGCTGGCTTTCAGCTGCGAGTGCGCCGCGCTGCCCGAGAGCCGGAGCTTGTCCGGAAAGGGCACGGCGAACACGAGCCCCGCATCCTCCGTCTTCGGTGTGTACGTGCCCGCGGGATCCGGAAGTTCGACCGACTCCCAGACACGGGCGCGCGCTTGATCGACCCGCTGGAGGGCCGCGAGCAGCTGTGGGTTGTGGGCGAGCGCCTCGGACACAGCCTGCCGCCGGGTGATCATCAGCGGCTGGACAGTGTCGGGGCTTGCCCGAAACTGGATCGTCCCGCCGCCGAGCGCCGTACTTCCGAGCGCCACGGCGGCGAAGATGGATGTAAGCATGGCTTCCCCATATGTGGAACGCACGCGCACGCCTCCGCGGAGGAGGTGCGCGACAGGCGGATAGGGCGCTCGGCGCCCTATCGCGCGTGGAGATGTCTAGAGCGGATGCCTAGAGAAGTGCGTCCGGAACGGACGGGGGAGCCCGCGCGAAGCGGTTGGTGGGGCGTAGGGCCGGCCTGCTGACGCGCACCACCGTGACGGGCAGCCTCTGCCACGACCAGGTCGAGCGCAGTACGTAGGGCACGGAGCCCGGCACGGCCATTGTCTGGAGCGCGAGACACTCCGGACACGGGCCCGACGTGCTGGACAGATGGTGGGAGCCGGCCGACTGGACCTCGAGGGGGCCGAACCTGTGGTAGTGGATGTCGGCCAGGGGCGACGCAACGACGAGAAGCCCCTGCGCCACCAACGCGAACAACGTGGTGACGATGAGGCGACGACTACGTCGATGGTTCGTGGGACCGAGCATCCCGCCGAGAGCCGCTCTGTCGAGGAAACGTCGAAATGCGAAGTTGGAACAACTAAGGCGACCGCACTGTTAGCGCAACGACGCGATCGATGTTCCCGAAGCCGGGCCGGATCCCTATCGCGCTCCGATCGCATGGATGAGGATGGCCAGCGCCAGCAGATCGGGACCGCGCGCGAGCTGCATCACGAGCTCCACCGGAAAGAGGCCGAACGGGGTCTCCATGACCGCGCCCCCGTAGTTCATCGGCGGGCGGGTGGCAGCTCGGTACGACGCGGCCAGGACCCCGAGCACGACCGGAAGGTCGAGCATGGCCACGTGGGCGCCGCCCGCCGGCCAGGTGAGGGCCCACCACACCGCCAGACCGAGGGTCGGGATCACGAGATGGACCAGGCGGACCTGCGTCTCCTCGCCTCCGAGCGCCCTGCGCAACCCCGGCGACTTGGCCAGCGTGCGCAGACCGCCCGTGAGGCGGTTGACCGCCAGGTAGCCGATGATCACGTGGGCCACGCCGGCCGCGGACGGTACGACCACGGCGACGGCGTACTGGACCAGCCCGAGCGCGGCCCAGGCGCCCAGCGCCCCGGGGCGGCGCACCTGACGCCGCAGCTCCGCCTGCAGAAGCGCGGAGGTCCGCCCGGGAAACACCGCCCGGAAGCGCCGGCTCCTCACCTTCCCCACCCTGCGCCACCGGCGCTGCTCCAGCACACCCGAGAGCAGGGAGAGGTCGAGCCCGATCGTCGCGGTGGCGGCCGCCACGGCGATCTGGGCTCCGGAGCCGAGGTCCACCAGGTCCAGCGTCGGAAGCGTGCGCAGCGCCAGCACGAGCGCCACGACCGAGAGAACGGCTCCGATCACCAGCACGGGCACCGTGGGCGGGAAGACGGGATGGAGGAGCGAGCGTCCCGAGTAGTGCATGGCCACGACCACCGCCGCGACGAGCGCGCCGGAGCCGGTCAGCAGCGCTCCCGTCAGCCGTGGCCACCACCGCCGCTCCGCCCCGCCCTGCGCCGCCACCGTCCATGCCACCAGGGCCGCGCCCCACATCGAGCCGCCGAGGGCCGCCCAACCCAACGCCCGGCTGTGCAGTCCCAGGACGGCCACCCCCATCGACAGGACGGCCGTGACGAGTCCACCGCCCAGCACGAGCCAGACGAACCGAGGCATCAGCCACCCTTTGCGGTCGACCGGCGTGGAGATGCCCCAGGCCTGCTCGGCCGGGGTCGCGAGCAGGGGTCCTACCGCCCGCAAGCCCCGCCACGCGAGGCCCGCTCCGGCGAACAACACGGCCACGCCGATCCAGTACCGCTCGGCCGAGGCCCCCAGGAACCGCGATGGCTCCTGCAGGTGGCGGTGGATCGACGCGGCCAACGCCCCACCGTACACGAGCACAAGCCAGAGCAGCATGTAGAGGTCGGTGAGCGTATCTCCGAGCGAGCGATCGTGGTGGGCACGCCGCGCGCGTCGGAGTTGGGCCCGCCAGCGGCGCGCCGGAGGAGCCGGGGCCGCGGCGGCGACGCTCATGCGCCGATCTCGATGCGCGTGTCCGCGACCTTGTCGATGAGCTCGGGGTCGTGCGAGGCCATGAGCACGGCCGTGCCCGCTTCCTTCTCCCGCAGAAGCTGTTCGGCGAGCCACGTCCGGCCCGGCACGTCCAGCCGCTGCTCGGGCTCGTCGAGGACGAGCAGCCGCCGGGGACGCACGAAGCACGACGCGAGCGCGAGGCGCCGCCGCTGCCCGCTGGAGAGGGTGGCGGGAAGCTGGTCGCGTGCCTCGTGGAGGCCGAGCTGACGCACGATGTCGGCGACGACGTCGCCGTCGCCGCCGTGCGCGAACGCGAGGAGCTCGAGGTGCTCCCGCACCGAGAGGTCCGGGAAGAAGTCGATGTCGTCGAGCGCGGTGGCCAGCGCCGCGCGCACGGACGGATCGGTCTCGTCGAGGGGGCTTCCGTCCAGGAGCACCTCGCCCGCGTCGGGGCGGTCCGCGCCCACCACGCACCGCAGGAGCGTCGTCTTGCCCGCGCCGTTGGGCCCGAGCAGGACCGTGATGTGGCCGGCCGGCACGGAGAAGCCGACGTGGTCCAGCACGACGAGGGAGCCGAACTTCCGCACCAACCCGCGAACGGTGAGCCTGTCCACGATCCCGCCGCGCTCCGCTACCCGACCATCATGCGGTCACGCACCGGCGAGCGACGGCCAGCGACGCTCCTCGTAGGCCCGGATCGCGTCTTCGTGCCGGAGCGTGAGCCCGATGCGGTCGAGCCCCTCGAGCAGGCACGCGCGCCGGAAGTCGTCCATCGGAAACTCCATCTCGAGTCCATCCTGGTCGCTCACCGTGCGCTCCTCGAGATCGACCGTCAACCGATACGGCGCCCATTCCTGCGCGCGCTGCATCAAGGTCTCGACCTGGTCCTCCTCGAGCGTGAGGGCGACAAGTCCGTTCTGGTCGGCATTGCCACGGAAGATGTCCGCGAAGCTCGGCGCGATCACGACCCGGATCCCGTGGTCCTTGAGGGCCCACGCAGCGTGCTCCCTCGACGATCCGCACCCGAAGTTACGGCGCGCGACGAGGATCGACGCACCGGTGTATTCGGGACGGTTGAGCACGAAGTCGGCGATCGGCTCCCCGTCCGGCGTGCGCCGCCAGTCGTGGAAGAGAAACTCCCCGTAGCCGGTTCGCTCGACCCGCTTGAGGAACTGCTTGGGGATGATCTGATCGGTGTCGACGTCCGCCCGGTCGAGCGGAAGGACGACCCCGGTATGTCTCCTGAACGGCTCCATCGATTCCTCAGTCTCCCAGTGCGCGGGGATCCACGAAACGCCCCTCCACGGCCGCCGCCGCGGCGGTGGCCGGACTGACGAGGTGCGTGCGTCCCCCGCGTCCCTGCCTCCCCTCGAAGTTGCGGTTCGACGTCGACGCACACCGCTCCCCGGGAGATAGGATATCGGGATTCATGCCCAGACACATAGAGCAACCGGCCTCGCGCCACTCGAATCCCGCCTCGCGGAAGACCCGATCGAGCCCCTCGGACTCGGCCTGTCGGCGCACCTGGCCCGAGCCCGGCACCACCATGGCGCTGACGCCGTCGTGGACGTGGCGTCCCCGTACCACGGCGGCGGCCTCGCGCAGGTCCTCGATGCGCGCGTTCGTACAGGAGCCGATGAAGATCCGATCGAGCGCGATCGACTCGACCGGGGTCCCGGGCTTCAGGTCCATGTAGGCGAGCGCGCGCCGGGCGGCCTCGCGGGAAGCCGCGTCCGGCGCCGCCTCCGGGTCCGGAACCCGCCCGGAGATCGGCACCACCATGCCGGGATTCGTCCCCCACGTCACCTGGGGCTCCAGGCGACCCACGTCGACCACCGCCCGCTCGTCGTACGACGCACCTTCGTCGCTCGCCAGCCCGCGCCACGTCTCCACGAGCCCGTCGAGCTCCTCGTCGGAGGGCCCGAGCTCCCGGCCGCGCAGGTACGCGAACGTCGTCTCGTCCGGCGCGATCATGCCCGCCCGGGCGCCGGCCTCGATCGACATGTTGCATACCGTCATGCGCCCCTCCATCGAGAGTGCACGGATGGCCTCTCCCGTGTACTCGACGACGTGGCCCGTGCCGCCGGCCACGCCGATCTGCCCGATGACCGCGAGGACGAGGTCCTTCGCGGTGACGCCCTCGGGCGGCTTTCCCTCGAGGTGGACCTCCATCGAGCGCGGGCGGCGTTGCGGGATCGTCTGCGTGGCGAGCACGTGCTCGACCTCCGAGGTGCCGATCCCGAACGCGAGCGAGCCGAACGCCCCGTGCGTGGACGTGTGGCTGTCGCCGCACACGATGATCATGCCCGGCCGGGTGAGCCCCAGCTCGGGTCCGATCACGTGCACGATGCCCTGCCGCACGTCGCTCACGTCGAAGAGCCGGATGCCGAACTCGGCGACGTTCTCCCGGAGGACCTCCATCTGCCTGCGCGCGATCTGGTCCAGCACGGGCAGCGACCGGTCCGTGGTCGGGACGTTGTGGTCGACGGTGGCCACGCACAGGTCGGGGCGGCGCACGCGCCTCCCCGCCAGGCGCAATCCCTCGAACGCCTGGGGGGAGGTCACCTCGTGCAGCAGGTGCAGATCGACGTACAGGAGGTCGGGCTCCCCCGGCTCCGCGTGGACGACGTGCGCGTCCCAGATCTTGTCGAGAAGGGTCCTCGCCATCACCGCCCTCCCGCCGTGGTCGCCCCGGTCGACGCCGAGGAGACGAGCCGCTGGTACTTGGCCATCACACCGGGCGGCACGGGCGTCGGCTCCAGCCGCGCCTCCTCGACACGGCGCCGGATCTCCTCCGCCTCCAGATGGACGTCCAGCCTGCGCGTCTCGAGATCGATCGTGATGCGGTCTCCGTCACGCACGGCCGCGATCGGACCGCCGTCCACGGACTCGGGCGCGACGTGACCCACCATGAAGCCGTGCGTCGCCCCGCTGAAGCGCCCGTCGGTGATGAGCGCCACGGAGTCGCCGAGACCCTGGCCCACCACGGCGGCCGTGACCGCGAGCATCTCCCGCATGCCCGGCCCGCCCCGAGGCCCCTCGCCGCGGATGACGATCACGCTGCCCGGCTCGATCCTCCGATTCTGCACGGCCTTGAACGCCTCCTCCTCGCCCTCGAACACGCGGGCCGGGCCCTCGTGGCGGGTCTTCGCGTGCCCGACAGTCTTCAAGACACACCCGTCCGGGGCCAGGTTCCCCTTGAGGATGACCAGGCCGCCGCGGCTCTTGAGGGGCTCGGAGAGCGGCCGCACCACCGGCTGCTCCGGCGTCTCCCGCGCCTCGGCGGCATCCTCCGCCAGCGTCCTGCCGCTCACCGTGCGCGCCTCTCCGTGCACGAGCCCGGCTTCCAGCAGACGTCGCACGATCACGCCCACGCCACCCGCGCGGTGGAGGTCCGTGGCGACGTAGCGGCCGCCCGGCTTCAGGTCCGCGAGCACGGGCGTGCGCGCGCTGATCTCGTCGAACGCGTCGATGTCGAGCTCGACGCCGGCCTCCCGGGCGAGCGCGAGCAGGTGCAGCACCGCGTTCGTGGAGCCTCCCGTGGTCACCGCCATCGTGATCCCGTTCTCGAACGCCTCGCGCGTCAGGATCTGCGAGGGACGCAGGCCCTCCCGCGCGAGCGCGACGGCCCGCCGGCCCGCCGCGCGCGCCACGTCCGCCTTGGAGGGATCCGTGGCCGGCACCGTGTTGGCCCCCATGGGCGAGATGCCCATGGTCTCGAAGACCGTCGCCATCGTGTTGGCCGTGAACTGCCCGCCGCACGCACCGGCGCCCGGACATGCCGCGCGCTCGATGTCGGTGAGCTCCTCGTCGGTGATCTTGCCGGCCGCCGCCGCGCCCACCGCCTCGAACACGTCCTGCACGGTGAGATCGCGTCCGTGGTAGTGCCCCGGCTGGATCGAGCCGCCGTAGACCATGAGCGCCGGCACGTCGAGGCGCGTCAGCGCCATGACCGACCCGGGAATCGTCTTGTCACACCCGGACAGCGCCACGATCGCGTCGAACGAGTAGCCCCGTCCCACGACCTCGATGGAGTCGGCGATCACCTCGCGGCTGATGAGCGACGCGCGCATGCCCTGCGTGCCCATCGTGATGCCGTCCGATACCGCCACGGTGTTGAACTCGACCGGGACGCCCCCTGCCTCGCGCACACCCTCCCGCACCCACTGCGCGACGTCGCGCAGCCCCGCGTTGCACGGGGTCGTGTCGGTCCAGGTGTTCGCGATGCCGACGAGCGGCTTGCCGAAGTCGTCGTCTCCGAAGCCGACCGCACGCAGCATGGCCCGCGCCGGTGCGCGGTCGCGCCCCAGCAGCATGCCCGCGCTGTTCCGTGCTCCGACGTCGGGGGATCCGTTTCCTCCCGGGGCGCCCGTCATGCCGCGCCCGCCGACGCCGCCTGCGCGATCACCTCGCGCCATCCGTGCGTGTCGGGGCTCCGGCCCCGCACGAGATCCATGTAGGCGGCCTGGAGCCGATGCGTCACCGGCCCCACGCCCTCGCCGATCGGAATGCGGTCGACGCTGCGGATCGGCGTCAGCTCCGCGGCCGTCCCCGTGAAAAACGCCTCGTCCGCGGTGTAGAGCGCCTCGCGCGGGATGCGGGCCTCACGCACGGGGATGCCCAGGTCCCGGCACAGCGCCACGATCGTGTTGCGCGTGATGCCGTCGAGCATGGTCCCGTCCAGCTCCGGGGTCAGGACCTCGCCCCTCTTCACGAGGAAGAGGTTCTGGCCGCTCCCCTCGCTCAGGACGCCGTCCGGCCCCACCGCGATGCCCTCGGCGTAGCCGTTGCGCACCGCCTCCATCTTCATGAGCTGGCTGTTCAGGTAGTTGCCGCCGGCCTTGGCCAGGGCCGGGAACGTGTTCGGCGCGGGCCGGAACCAGGTCGACACGCACGCGTCCACGCCCTCCTCGAGCGCCTTCGCGCCGAGATACTGACCCCAGGGCCAGCCCATGAGGTACGTCTCGACCGGGCTCGCCGAGGGATTCAGGCCCAGGGCTCCGAACCCGCGGATGACCAGGGGACGCAGGTAGCCTTCGCTCATCCCGTTCCGACGGAAGAGCTCCGCGCTCGCCTCGGCGAGCTCGTCGGTTCCGTGCTCCATGGGCATCTGGTAGACGTAGGCCGATTCCTTCAGGCGGCGCAGATGGTCGCGCAGCCTGAAGAACGCCGGGCCCTCGGGCGTCTCGTAACAGCGGATCCCCTCGAAGACCGAGGATCCGTAGTGCACCACGTGGCTCAGGATGTGGATGTTGGCGTCACCCCAGGGGATGAACGCGCCGTCCTTCCAGATCCACGCCGCAAGAGGCGAATCGCTCACGATGCCGCTCCCTCCTCGTTCAACCAGGCCATGCGGCTACGCAGCCCGGTGCCCACTTCGTTGATCGGATGGCGGCCCTCCTCCTCGCGCATGCGCTTGAAGTTGTCGCCGCCGCTGCGCCACTCCTCCACCCAGCGCCGCGCGAAGGCGCCCGACTGGATCTCGCCGAGGATGTCCTTCATGACCTCGCGGCTGGCCTCGCCGATCACCCTCGGCCCGCTGACGTAGTCGCCGAACTCGGCCGTGTCGCTCACCTCGGCCCGCATCCCCGAGAGCCCCTTCGCGTACGCCAGGTCCACGATCAGCTTGAGCTCGTGGAGGCACTCGAAGTAGGCGAGACGGGGGTCGTATCCGGCATCGACGAGCGTCTCGAAGCCCGCCTTGACCAGCGCGCTGAAGCCGCCGCACAGCACGGCCTGCTCGCCGAAGAGGTCGGTCTCGGTCTCGGAGCCGAAGTCCGTGTCGAGCACGCCGGCGCGCGTGCACCCGAGCGCGTGCGCGTAGGAGAGCGCCAGGTCCCTCGCCTTCCCGCTCGCGTCCTGATGCACGCCCAGCAGCGCGGGTACGCCGCGACCCGCCTGGTACTCGCGACGGACCATGTCGCCGGGCGACTTGGGCGCGACCAGGATGCAGTCGACGCCCTCGGGGGGCACGATCTCCTCGTAGTGCACGTTGAAGCCGTGGGCGAAGAGGAGCACGTCGCCCTTCTCCAGGTGCGGCTCGATCTGCTCACGGTACACGTCCGGCTGGATCGGATCGGGGATGAGGATCGCGATGAAATCCGACTGCGCAGCAGCCTCGTCCACCGACATCACCGTGAGCCCGTCCTCGCGGGCGCGGCTCGCAGAGCTGCTTGCCTCGTGGAGCCCCACCACCACCTGCGCGCCGCTGTCGCGGAGGGTGAGGGCGTGCGCGTGCCGCTGGCTCCCGTACCCGATCACCGCCACGCGCCGTCCTCGGATCTGATCGGGGTCGGCTGCGGTCTGCTCGTACAACGTCGCGCTGCTCATCGAGAACGCTCCTCTCGTTTCCTCTGAATGGACCGCGGCGTCCGGCGCTTCGTCCGTCCGCTCGCGCTCGATCTTGAACACGTCCGGGCTCGCCTCCAGCTCGGCGACCACCCGGTCCTCCATGCCACCGTTCATCTCCACGTCCAACACCATCTGCTGCGCCGTCGCGGACGCCCGCGACACCGTGAGCCCGGACACCGACACCGTGCGTCGGCGCAGCGTGCCCAGGATCCGCTCGACCGTCGCGGGACGGCCGCTCGCGTGGATGATCCACCGCTCCCGGCTGCTCATCGGGCCTTCTCTCCACCGGCGGTCACGAACTCGTCGAGCGCGGCGCCCGAGGGAACGATCGGATAGACGTTCTCCTCGCGGACGACCCGCAGGTCGAGGAGGGCCGGGCCGTCGCACGCGCTCGCGAACGCGATCGCGTCGGCCACGTCCTCCCGGCGCTTCACCGACCGGGCCGGAATCCCGTACGCCAGCGCCACGGCCACGAAGTCCGGACCCGAGATCTCGCTCGCCGAGTAGCGCCGCTCGTAGAACAGCTCCTGCCACTGGCGCACCATGCCCAGGAACCCGTTGTTCACCACGGCGATGCGCAGCCGCGGGCGCTCCTGCGCGGCCGTAGCGAGCTCCTGGATGTTCATCTGGAACCCGCCGTCGCCCGCGACCACCCACACGTCACGGCCGGGGTGGGCCACACCGGCACCGATGCCGGCAGGCAGCGCGTAGCCCATCGTGCCGAGCCCACCCGACGTCAGATGGGCGCCCGGCTCGACGTCGGGCAGCTCCTGGGCCAGCCACATCTGGTGCTGCCCCACGTCGGTCACGACGATCGAGCGCGAGCGGCTGACCTGGTGGGCGAGCGCGCGGATGACGACCCGCGCACTCAGAGGCCCGCGGCCCGTCGGCATCGGCTCGTCCGCGCCGGCTTCACGGTCCCACGTCTCCAGGCGCTCCCGCCACTGCGGGCGGGTGCGTGGCCTCACCCGTCGGATCAGGCCCGGGAGCGTCTCGGCCAGGTCGCCCGGGACCCAGTGGTCGGCCCTCACCGTGCGCCCCACCACCGTCGGATCGATCTCGAAGTGGACGATCCTCGCCCGCGGGGCGAAGTCCTTCGCGCGCCCGATGACCCGGTCGTCGAACCGGATGCCGAGCCCGCCGGAGGTCAGATGCGCCCCCGGCTCGACGTCCGGCAGCTCCTGGGC
>JBJKRT010000053.1:0-16425 GCA_046704545.1 Longimicrobiales bacterium | reverse complement strand
ACCTTGACGCTCTGCGCGTGATACTCGACCGAGTGGTCGGCGATCCGGTGCAGCCTCCGGGCCACGAAGTGCATGTGGGGCACGTCGGCGCCGATGTTGTACCGGCCCGAGTCGACGTACCACCAGGTTCCACCGGCAGCGAGAACGAGGATCACCAGAATCGTGCCGCAGATCTTCACAGCCGGCCTTCCTTTGGCGGAGGTCGTGCCGGCTCAGCCTCGCGCGAGCCGGAATCTGTAATGAGAACGCGTATGCTTAGTGGCCGGCCGGCTCGGAAGTTCCAATGACCGCGGGCCGCGGGTCGTCTCCCTGTCGACGGGAGCGACCCGCCCGGCCCGCAGTCGCCGCGCCAGACATATTGGCGGGAGAACCTCCTAGGAAGTCTCGCCCGGGAGCTTGGGCTGGAAGATCGAGGGCTTGGCGGGACCCGCCACATGGATCACCCCGAGCATGCCCTTTCGGACGACGCGGCTGAGCGCGTGGTCCACCAGCTTCACGTCCTCCGGCACCGGAAAGTCCATCTCGAACACCCCGCAGCTCCCCGGCGGAACGGCCATCGTCTGCACGTAGCGTTGCGGCGGGTTGGCCAGGGCCCCCGCGGACCACGCCTTCGTCCAGACGTTGCCGATCGGATGGAAGCTGCTGGTCAGGTTCGGGCCACCGCATACGAAGAAGACGCGCGCCGTCTCCCCGACCTTCGCCTGCATGGCACCGTGCACGCCGGGCGTGAGCGCATGCTTCTCGCCGTTGAGCAGCACATAGGTGGGATTCTCGGCGGCCATCGCCTCATAGTCGAAGTCGTGGTGACCCTTCTGGCCCGTCGGCTGGGTGGTGTAGATCTCGTTCTGCCCCAGATAGAACTCGCGGTCCACCCGCGGCAATCCTTCGGGCGGCTCGACGAGGATCATGCCGAACATGCCGGCGCTGATGTGCCAGTCCAGGTTCGGCACGGCGCAGTGATAGATGAAGGCGCCCGGATACATCGCCTCGAACTCCATCCCGTTCGACTGCCCGGGGGCCGCCGTGGTCGCGACGTTGCCGCCGCCGGTCCCGTAGACGGCGTGCATGTCCACGTTGTGCACCATCAGGTTCCCGGTCGGATTCTTCAGTGTGAGCCGGACGGTGTCGCCCTGGCGCACCCGGATCATCGGGCCGGGCACCTGCCCGCCGAAGGTCATGTACCTGAACGTGACGCCCGGCTCGATCTCGGCCGTGACCTCTTTGGTCTCCAGCACGATGTCGTGGTGCTTGGACGTGCGTCGGTGAATGGGCGGCGGGATCTTCGTCGGATCCGCCGCGATCCGTTTCACGTCGACGGGCTTCGCCGGCGTGATCTGGGGTGCGGCGGGCACCGGCGCGCCGGCCGGGGGTGTCGCAGCCGCCACACCGCGGCGACGATCCACGAACGCGGTACCGCCGACGCCGACGGCACCACCGGCCACCGCGCCGAGACCAATCTGCTTCAGGAAGATGCGGCGCGTCGTGCCGCGATCACCGTTGGATTCGTCACTCATCGTTTTCCCCTTGCCACGACCGCTGAGTCAACCTGCCTGCCAACAAACGGCATTTCATCATCTGAATATGATGTTTCTCCTCACCAACGTAGAAGTGGATGCGAATCGTGTCCAGCGGCAACCTCCACGCACGGCGGCAGCGCCACCAATCGTGAAGGTAGCTTCATGTCCGATTCACGCCGGCTTCATCTCCGGGGCCCTACTCTTCCTCGCGTAGGGCTCATTTCACGCCGGGAGGCTCCCATGGCGAACAGAAGGAAGACGAAGCGGGTGCTGAGCCCCATCGCGGCGGCGCGGAGGCGCCAGAAGCGCGCGTGGACGGTGGCGGGGCTTTCGGTGGCGGCGCTCGTGATCGTCACGGGCGCCCTCGCCCAGCGCGGACCGAACGGACATCACCCGACACCACGTCCCGTGGCGCAGGAGCCGGACGTCGTGTCCTACACGAGGTACGCGTCCTACCCTCGCGTGGCCGACACGTACAGGATGGCGGCTGCGGTCCCGAGCGTGCTCGATGGCATCTACTGCTATTGCCACTGCCACGAGAACATGGGCCACTACTCGCTCCTGGACTGCTACACGAGCGACCACGCGGCCGAGTGCGACGTTTGCCTGTCCGAGGGCGCGATGGTCTACCAGCTCCACAAGCAGGGCAAGGATCTGAACACCATTCGCGCGCAGATCGACAAGACCTTCGGCGCATGATCCCGAGCGGGCGCTTCGTGGCCATGGCCGTGCTGCTGCTCGCCGGAGCGGCCGCGTGCGACAGCTCCGGCGGCTCCCTGGAGCGGCAGGGGCGACAGCAGGGCCCGGCCGAGACGGGGGTGGTGATCGAGGTGCCGAAGCTCGACGCCCGCAAGCTGGGGGCGGATACGCTCGATCCGGCGTTCAGAGTCTTCCGCGAGCGCTGTCAGGGCTGTCACGACGCCCCCGCACCGGATTCGAAACCGGCATCTCTGTGGGACACGACGATCGACCGCATGAAGAAGAACGTGGCCGAGGCGGGTCTGATGCCGTGGAGCGCGACCGACGAGGCAGCCATCCGGCGCTTTCTCGACGATCATGCCTCCAACGGATCGTGACCCGACGGGCCCGCGACTCTGGGTGCGCGGAACGACGGGACGCGCACGGCGACCGAGGGATGCTCGAACGCGTGTGGGGATTATCCCCACGCCGTGTGGTCGGTCAGAGGACACGGGCGAGCGGAGGACGTCCGACAGAAGTGGCTACCGAGCATTGTTTAAGTATCAACCTTACAGATTTGTTGCGCTCACCCTGCCCGAGTGCCACGTCACCCGGCGCGTGACGACCGAGCGCGAGGTCAGAAGAGAAAAGGAGATCGAGAAATGACGTACTGGACCCTGGCGCTCGCGCCGATCCTGGCGGGATTCGGGGCGGCCCCGGCACCGGCCCGTGTCGCACCGGCCCTGGCTACCGATACGGTCGTCGTGAGGATGGTCGACAAGAGCGCGTCGAAGTTCGTGTTCGAGCCGAGCAAGGTGACGGTTCACAAGGGTGACGTGCTGGAGTTCCTGCAGACGGGTGACATCCCGCACGACGTCCAGTTCACGAAGACCCCCAAGGGTGCCAAGATCGGCGCCATCCAGATCGGTCCGATGCTGATCGGGAACGGAAAGACCTACGACATCGCCATCGACGGGCGGTTCCCCGTGGGACATTACGCATACGACTGTCTGCCCCACGCGGCCCTGGGTATGAAGGGGACATTCGATGTCGTGGCGCCGGCTGCAGCCGCTCCGAGCTCGGGGAAGTAGCGCAAGAGCTCCGCACCGCTGAGAGCTAGAGCGCTGGGGGGTGGGCCGCCGGATCCGGCCCGCCCCCCTTCTTCTGTTCAGTGGCTCAGCGAATACACGTACGCCGCCACGCTGCAGACCTGCTGCGCGCTGAGATGGGCGCCTCCCATGGGGGGCATGGGAGACGGAAACTTCTTCGGGCTCGAGACCCCCGAGGTGACGACGCTGTCGATCGCGGCGTACGAGCCGTCGATGTTCAGCCACGTCGCATCGGCCAGGTTCGGGCCGACCGCCGTGCCGTGCGCGTCGCTGCCGTGGCATGCGAAGCACGTTCCGCCGCCACCCGTGAAGATCTTCCGCCCCTGGTCCACCAGCTTCTGAGAGACGTCCGGGCAGCCCGGGGCGCTCGCCTTCGCCGCGCTGGCGGTCGGCGCGGCGGCCGTGTCGGCCGTTCCGCCCATCATGCCGCCCATCATTCCGCGGCCCCCCATCATGCCGCGTCCGCCCATCATCCCACCACCGGCGCTCCTGGCGGAACCTCCGGCGCTGCCGGCGCTCCCCGTCGCAGCGGGAGGCCGGCCCCCCGACGGCTCGCCCCCGGCCCTCGGAACCGGCGCATGGTTGCACGCGGCGAGTGCCAGCACCAAGCCGGCACTCAGGGCCCGCCCGATCCTCATCACGGTCTCCATGGTACCTCCGGATTCAACGCGTCCCCATATGGCATCGCAGGTCCCGCGATACCCTCTCCGTCCCCGATCTTTCCGACGCAGCGATTTGGAATCGCACCGTGCGCTACATAGCGTAGAAAGCTCGCCGCCCCGAGTCTCCATCCCTGGGAAGGAGCGCTCACCGACATGCTACACGCGATCCTCGCCGCCCTGCACCTCGCCGCCGCCATGGCATGGGAGATCCTCTGGGGGCTGATCTTCGGCTTCGCATTGTCGGCCGTGGTCGACGTGCTGGTCTCGAAGGCCGAGCTCCAGAGGCTGCTCCCCGACGCTTCCGGCCGCTCCGTCACCCGTGCGTCCCTGCTCGGCTGTGCCTCGTCGTCCTGCTCCTATGCCGCCGTCGCCATCACCCGCTCGATCTTCCGCAAGGGTGGCGACTTCACGGCGGCCATCGCGTTCCAGTTCGCGTCGACGAACCTGGTCATAGAGCTCGGCGTGCTGCTCGTCGCCCTCATGGGCTGGAGCTTCGGCGCCGCGGAGTTCGTCGGCGGACCGATCATGATCGTGATCCTGGTCGTGCTCTTCCGCCTCCTGCTGAAGCCCGGCCAGGTGGAGTCCGCCCGGCAACAGGCGGAGAAGGGGCTCCAGGGCAAGATGGAAGGCCACGCCGGCATGGCCACGATGGCCAAGCACGGGAGTTGGCGCGAGCGGCTGACGTCGGGCGAAGGATGGACGTCGATCAGCCACTACTTCGCGATGAACTGGTCGATGCTGTGGAAGGACATCGCGATCGGGCTGCTGATCTCCGGCACCCTCGGCGCGCTCGTTCCGAAGGAATTCTGGCAGGCGGCGTTCCTCACGGGCCACCCCGTGCTGTCCCGTTTCTGGGGGCCGGTCGTCGGGCCGCTGATCGCCGTGGCGTCGTTCACGTGCTCGATCGGCAACGTGCCGCTCGCGGCGGTGCTCTGGAACGGCGGGATCAGCTTCGGTGGCGTCGTCGCCTTCATCTTCGGCGACCTCATCATCCTGCCGATCCTCAACATCTACCGGAAGTACTACGGTCCGCGCATGAGCCTCTTCCTGCTGGGCACGTTCTACGTGGCCATGGTGCTGGCGGCGCTGGCCGTCGAAGGAATCTTCGGCGCGCTCGGATGGATCCCGAGCGTACGGCACGCCAACATCGGCCAGGCCGCCTTCACCTGGAACTACACGACCTGGCTCAACATCGTGGCGCTGCTCTTCGCGGGCTGGCTGTACGCACGGTATCGCCACACCGGCGGGCCCGAGATGATGAAGGCGATGGAGGGTGGCGACTGAGTGCACGGGGTCGGCCGTCAGGCGTTACGGGGCGAGGCCCCGGCCCGGACCATCTGCGTGCGCACGATCGCGTACGACCCGAGCACGAGGATTCCTCCGAAGACCTGAGCGCCGAGGGTCTCGACGGTAGGGAAGACGGCGAACCAGGTCCCCATCCATGAGGGGATGAGCGCCCGGAGGCCGGGGATCACCGTCGTGGGCAGCCAATGGGCCAACTGCATCTCCTGGGCCTGCTCACCCACCATGACGATGAGGACGGCACCCAGGAGGATCCCCGTCACCACGAGCATCTTCTTGTAGGGCAGGTGACGGTGCGCCACGAACGTGAGGACCGCTACCGCCCCCGTGAGGGCGAGCCCCACGAGAACGCCGTTGCGCACGGGCGTCGGTCCCATCTTCAGGCGATAGCTCTGGAGGAAGAGGACGACCTCGAAGCCCTCACGGTAGAACGACGTGAACCCCAGCAGCATGAATCCCCAGAAGACCCGGCCGGAGCGGGCCGCGCCGTCGTCGAGGCTCCTCAGGAGCTCCTTCTTCCGGCGGTTGTGCAGCGAGATCCACCCGGTCCAGTAGACCTTGTGGAAGAACCAGTTCATGACCACCAGAAGCACGATGATGGCCAGGAGGCCCGTGGCGGCCTGCACGAACAGCACAGGGATGCTGTCCGTGAGCGCGTCTACGACCCGCACCGCGCCGCCCCAGGTGAGGAGGGTGGCCACGAATCCCACGCCGGCGCCCAGGGCGATGGGACGCCGATACGGCGCGCTGGATCCCACGAGGCTGGCGGTGATCGCCGCCAGCACCAGGATGCACTCCAGTCCCTCGCGAAAGACCAGGATGCCGATGTCCAAGGCGGCCGCAGTGGCGCCCGTGTGCGAGGCCAGCGGGTCCGGATTTCCACCCGACGTCACCGCTTGCCAGACGATCAGGCCGGCCACCGAAAACGCACCCACCAGCAGGAGCACCCGAGAAATCCGGTGACCGGGATGCTTCCGCCAGACGTGCGCCACCGCTGTCCTCCTCGATCCGCCCAAGGCCTTCTCGAGCAGTTCGCTCGAAGTGGCGGCTTGTGAGAATGAGTCTCAAGTACAACAGACTGTAGGACCGGCGGGCGCGCGTCAACCCACGGGGAGTCCTGGACGCCGGCACGAGGCCAGGGGGCGGCATCCGCCGGCACGATCGTGACGCCCAGGCCGGTTCGGGACCGCGGTTAAACGTTCCGCACGTCCGGTTGTAGAGGCGGGCAGAGGCCGGGCGAACGTACCGGCCGAGCCTCGAACCGAGACGTGAGGAGACAACGATGAGGAACCTGAAGAAGACGGCAACGGCAGTCGGCGCCGCAGCGCTTGTGTTGTTCGGAGGCCTGGCCGCGGTGCAGCAGCAGGCACCCCCGAAGATCGACGCCGACTCGCTGGCCACCCAGTTGGGGCTGTCGTCCAAGGAAAAGGCGCAGGTCGCGCCCCATATCGATCAGCTCAACCAGTTGCTCGCGCAGCGGGACAGGATGCGTCGGGAGCACCAGCAGCTCTGGACCAAGCTCCACGACGTCCAGCAGAAGATCGCGGGCGTCCTCACGCCCGAGCAGCAGCGTGGGTTCGGCCAAGCTCTTGGACGCGCGTACGGCTCGCAGGGCTACGGATGGGGAGGCATGGGGATGCGCGCCCGTGGCATGGGCTACGGTCGGATGGGATCCGGCGCCATGGGCCCCGGTCGGATGGGCGGCCGCCACATGGGCTACGGTCAGATGGGCCGTGGCGGCATGATGCAGGGACGCGGGGGCGGATGGATGAGGGGGCCAGGAGCCGGTATGCGCGGAGCGGGTATGGCGGCCGGCGTGTGCCCGCGAGGCCTGTCCGTGCCGCAGGGGCCGGGGAGTGGCCAGTCGGACGGGCAGTGAGGCCGGATGCGCCCACTCCGGGACCGCCAGAAGGCCCCGGGGTGGCGCGGGCCGGAGGCGGAGACTACCGATAGGTCATGGGCTCGACCCGAGAGACGACGGCGCGGTCCGACCGCGAGGCCACAGACCCTCCGGACGAGATACTCGTCCGGAGGGTCCAGGCGGGCGAGCCGGACGCGTTCGAGCTCCTGGCGCGGAGGTACCTGCGACCCGTCCACGCGGTGGCAGCATCGTTCCTTCGGGAGCGGGCAGACGTGGAAGACGCGGCACAGGAAGCCTTCCTTCGCGCCCTCGAGTCGATCCGCCGGTTCGATCCGACCCGCCCGTTCGCTCCCTGGCTCTACCAGATCGTGCGGAACGTGGCGAGAAACCGGCTCAAATGGGCGAGACGTCACCCGGCCGCGCCAGCCGCCGATCCGGAGGCAATCCTGGCCGATCGGGATCCCACCCCCGAAGCCGGAACGGAGCGGGCGGAGATCCGACAGCTCGTGGCGGACGCGGTCGAGACCCTGCCCGAGCAACGCCGCACCGCGTTCCGGCTGGTGGAGATCGAAGGCTACCCGGCCGTGGAGGTCGCGCGTCTCATGGGACTCTCGCCGGGGGCCGTCCGGGCCCATCTGCATCATGCCCGCCGCGGCCTACGAGCCCGTCTGGCGCCGCTGCTGAAGGAGAGTGAGGACGATGACCAAGAACGATGACTCCCGCGGGCCGCTCCCGGAGGATTGGCTGCCGCGATCGCCGGTCCCGCCGGAAGAAGAAGTCGACTACTGGGAGACGAGGATTCAGGGGATGCTCTCCGCCGCCGAGCCTACGCTCGCGGAGTATCGACGCGTTCCCTCTCCTTCGATTTCCTGGGTGGAGGCGTTGGCGCTGCGGTGGCGGCCCGCGACCGTGGGTGCGCTGGCGCTGGCGGCATCGGCGGTGATCGCGATGGCGGTGGGCGCCGGACGGCATGCGGCTCCTACGCCGAGGGACATCGCCCTCTCCACGATCGTCGGAGGCGGTGAGCCTGCCGCGTTGTGGAGCGGCGCCGGAGTCGCCGCGGACCCGACGCTGGCGGTTCTCACCCTCGAGAGCGGCGCCGAGCGCCCGGGAGGGACGCGATGAGACCCCTGGACCCACGATGGAAGGGAACGTTCGCGGCCCTCTTGCTCTTTGCGTTCGGAGCGGTGGCCGGTGTGGCCGGAGATCGCATCTGGCTGGGGATGGCGCCCGTGGCGGCCGAAGCCGCTCCGCTCACGCCGGAGGGCATGGTCCGATCGCTGGACCTCGACCCGGTCCAGGGGGCACGGGTGCGCTCCGTGCTGGACAGCCTTCGAGGTGAGGTGGCCCGGGCGGCGGCCGCGGGACCGGATTCACTGCGCGACGTGGCGCAGCGTGCCCGCCAGCGCCTGGAGGATGTCCTGCCACCCGACCGCCGGCCGCAGTTCCAGCGGTGGATGCAGCAGCATCACGACCGGATGATGGCGCGCATGGGCGGAGGTATGATGGGCCGTGGCATGATGCGAGGTGGAGGAAGGGGAGGAGGCATGATGCGGGGCGGACCGCCAGGTGACTCGGGTGCGATGCGACCGGGACCGGGAGGACGTGGTCGGATGATGGGCGGCACCGGACGAGGCGGGATGATGGGCGGTTCGGGACGAGGTGGCATGATGGGTGGATCCGGCGCGACGGGCTCCGACAGCGGCGGTGGCCGGATGCACCGGTAGCGAGCCGGGCGACCCCGCTCATCCGGGGAGCGGGCCTGAACGGCTGCAACGCAGTCCTTCGAGGGAGAGGGCAGGCCGCCGGAAAGACGTCCCATCCACGCATTCCGAGGACGTCTCCGGCGGCCTACCCTCCTCCCATGCGCACTCTCCCGCCGGTCTCGCGGGGACCCACTCGGGTCCGGACTCGCCGCCGCCTCGTGGCGTGCGGCGTCCTTCTCGGAATCGTGGTGCTGATCGTGGCGACGGCCGCGGCGCCTGCGAATCCGATGGCCGTAGGCCGGTCGGCATACCGCGCGACCATTCGAGCCCGGGGCGGCACGTTCGTGTCCTTCCCCGGCGTAGTTCTCCAGTCGGGACCCACCGACTGCGGGCCGGCTGCGCTGGCCACCCTTCTTCGAACACTGGGCGGGGATCCCCCGCCGGAGGACTCGCTCGCGCGACTCGCGGGGACCGGTGCGGGGGGCACCACCTTCGCGGGCCTGGCGCGCACGGCACGCCTTCTGGGCGTCGCCAACGAGCTCCGCCGGCTGACTCCCGCCGCCATGGACGCCCTGAGCACACCCGTGATCGCCTGGGTGGATGGAGGTCACTTCGTCACCGTCGTTCCGGACTCCAACGGGTCCGTGCTGGTCCTCGACCCCGCAGTCGGCCCCTACCGCATCGGACGGGACCAGCTGCGGCGGTACTGGTCGGGGGAGGCGCTCGTGCCGATCCGCACCGAGGCGGGTCCGGCGGAGATCCCCCGATGAAGGAGGAGTAGCATGAAGACGGCGTTGAAGTACGGCACGACCACGGCAGCGCTCGCGCTCGCCATTTCGGCCATGGCACTC
The DNA here is from genome assembly GCA_046704545.1 of Longimicrobiales bacterium. Taxonomy (GTDB): domain Bacteria; phylum Gemmatimonadota; class Gemmatimonadetes; order Longimicrobiales; family Gaopeijiaceae; genus SZUA-318. Next base: position 6,739 of record JBJKRT010000053.1, on the reverse strand, counting down.
GTCGCTGCCGCTACGCCGGCTCTGGAAGCCCTGCGTGGTGGCGGCATCATGGCCATCGCGGGATGCATTCTCTGCGCCGGCGGGGGCGTCGCCTCCCTCTTCGTCAGCGGCGGGCTGGCGTGGGCCATCTGGACTGTCGAGGGATCCGCTGTGACGACACTTTGCGCAGCCACCTGCGTCGCGGCGGTGCTCTGATGGGTGCCCGGATGTTCAAAGGCCTCCGGCCCGCGGCGCTCGTTCTCTTGACCGCTGGTGCCCTGCTGGGAGCACCAAGCGGGATCCCGCCTCATGCCGCGGCCCCGACTCCGGTCGCAGCGCTCAGTGGCGGAAGCATCTGGACAAAGGCTGCCTGTCTGGGGTGCGCGGCACTTCTGTTCGGTGTGGGAGGCGCCACGATCGGCGGGGTCATCATCGAAGCGATGCTCTATCCCGAAGCGTTCGGCGGATGCGGTGTCATCTGCCTCGAGGCGTTCTGATCGTGCGCGGCCACGATGGGAGGGGTCCCGATGGGGCCCCTCCCCACCCGCCCCGGCACCGCGGGAGGGCCCTCACGGCTGCCTTCGTTCTCCTTATCGTCACGACGCTCACGGGAGCCTTCATCATCCGCTCCGCCCGACACGGCGGCTCGCCGGGCCGGACACCTCCGTTCGATCCTGGACCGCTGTCGGCGGTCGGACCGGAGGGACGGCGAGTCGCCGTTCCGCGCCACGGCATCATTCTGTACGTGGATGATGATTGTCCGTTCTGCGCCATCGAGCTCGCTCGGTGGGCCCGTGCGAGCTCCCGGCCGGGTCTCGCGGCGGCACCCATCGTGATCCTGTCGCGACGCTCGAACACGACGAGCGGCCACGTTCCTCCACCTCTGCGAGCTCGGGTCCTGCATGACGTCGACGGCTCCGTCGCCCGCGCACTCGGTGTTCGAGGAGTCCCGTTCCGGGCGCTCCTCGACGCACGCGGTACGGTCGTGTCGGTGCATGCCGGAGTGAGCCGCCCGGCCGAGATCGACTCGCTCCTGTCTCTCCCATCTCACGCCTCGGAGGCACGCGAACCATGACTGTCACGTCCGCTCCACCGAGATCGGCCCGAACACTTGCCGACCGAGTTGCCCGACTCGTCCTCCCGCCGCTGGATAGCTTCGGCGATCGGGGAACTGTCGTGGCTCCACTCGGGATCGTCCTGGTCATGGCATTGCTCACGGCAGGGGCAACGCAGCTGTGGGGATGGAATCTCGCCTCGGGAGAGGTCGGGGCCCTCCCCCAAACGCTACATCCTCTCGTCTGGATGATCGCAGCGCTCACCCCCCTCCTCTCGATCCTCAGGGCAGGGGTTCTTACCCTCGTCGCATGGGCTCTGGCGGTTCTGGTGGGATCGTCTTCGGCACGCCTGCGTCCACTCTTCAGCGCGTTTCTCTACGGTGAGGCCATCCTGTCTCTGCAGGGTCCGGTCCTCATGCTGATCCTACTCCTCCAGGGTGGCCCACGGGCGCACGGTGTCCCGGTCCCCACCGGACTCGACATCCTCGTGGACCCGAGTCATCATGCCCTGTTCGCAGTGGCACACGAAATCACCCCGTTCAACGTCATGTGGGTTCTCTTCCTGGCGCATGCAGTTGCTCGGTCCTGCTCGGCCTCCCGACGTCAGGGATTCGCCATCGCGGGTACCCTATGGGCCGCGGCCGTCGGGCTCGCCGTGCTGCGCGCCACCCTCGGCGGGAATATCGCGTGATCGAGCTCGCCGACTTCCGGGTCGACTTCGACGGCTTCAGCCTCGGGCCCATTTCCTTCACCGTTCGAAGCGGAGAGCGTGTCGCGCTGGTAGGGCCCAACGGAGCCGGAAAGAGCACGACGCTCAACGGCATCGCAGGCCTGCTGCCCGGCGGGTACCGGGGAAGCGCCAGGGTCGGCGGCCGAGAGGTCGCGAAGGTCGGACCCGAGCTTCGAAGGACGGTGGGCCTGCTGCCCGAGCGTCTGGCGGGGTTCGGCTGGATGACGGTAGCGGAACACCTACAGTTCCTCAGCGCATTCCACCCGACCTGGGATGCAACCTACGTGGACGAGCTCCTGAACCGCATCGAGCTTCGCGACGATGTGAAGCTGGCGAACCTGTCGAAGGGAATGCAGATCAAGCTGTCGCTCGTCTCCGCCGAAGGATACCGGCCTTCGGTGCTTCTGTTGGATGAGCCCACGTCCGGCATCGATCCGCTCACGCGCCGTGAGCTTCTGAGCGTGCTGCGTGAGTGCGCGGATGATCGAGAGGCCCGCACCCTGGTGTTCTCGAGTCACATCCTCGAGGACGTGGAGAGCGTGGCAGACCGGGTGCTCCTGCTTCGGCACGGTCGCCTCATCGACGATCTCGCGCTCGCTGACCTGAGGTCGGAAAGCGGCGAGGAGACAATCACGGAGCAGATCGTCCAGCGCCTGAGGACACCATGAACGCCACCCCCCTGCTCGTGCTGGTCAGGCTCGAGTTGCGCCGTTTGACCGCCATGTACGGTCGCCTCGTGGTCGGGGTGGCAGTCGTGGTGCCGGTGATGGCCTCCGTGGGATGGCTGACCGGACCGCGATTCGGAGCGTTGATGGGCGTCCTCGGAGCAACATTCATGATGCAGGGACCCGCGACGGTGATGCGCGACAAGATGGAGGGAGGCCTCGAATTTCTGGTCTCCCTGCCCGTCCCACGCCCCCTTCTTGCAACCAGCCGGCTGGCGAGCGGAGCCCTCATGAGCCTCCCATCCGCCATCGGATTCACGACGTTCGTGACCCTGGCCGCACCGGCCTCCTCACACCTGTTTCCCGGCGGAATCTGGTCGCTCTTCGCCTGCATCTTCCTGACCGTCCTCGTGATCGGCTCCCTCATGCTGGGCTGGACGCTGCGTTTCGACGTCCGGCAATCGATGCAGACGTTCACAGGATTGCTGCTGGGCAGTCTCGTCCTCGGGTCGGTCGGCACGAAGCTGGTGCCGGACCCGCGGGGCGTCATGCTCAACCTGCTGGCACGGCCATGGGGTCGGGGCATCGCCGAATGCATCGTCTCGCTCTCGGTCGTGGTACTCCTCCTCCTCGCATACCATCTGGCCCGCACCGGCTTCGAGCGGTTCACCCCCGGACGCGACCGCATCACCTGGTAGCCGTCGGCGGACACGAGGGACAGCGCGGCGGGAGGCTTCGGCCACCCGTTCGCGGCGGACGAGAGCAGCATACATTGAGCATCTGTCGTCCGACCCGGATCCCGGAGAGCTGCATGACCCCGACCGCCCCACGCCCCGTCCGCCGCACCGTGAGCCTCACGTTCGCCGGTCTGCTCGCTCTTTCGCTTCCGACCCACGCGCTCGCCCAGGGCAAGCTCCCGACCGCAGGCGACGACTGCCAGCAGGGGAGCGCGCACCTCACGCCCCTGAAGGGCACGCTCGAGCGGATCACCGTGCACGGGGAGGCCCTGGTCGGGAACCTGGAGGGCGACTCGCCGGATCGGTGCGTCAGCGTCTACCTGCCACCCAGCTACGCGACGAGCCCGGACCGGCGCTATCCGGTCGTGTACATCCTGCACGGCTACACCGACGACGATCAGCACTGGATGGGATGGACGAAGCACTTCGTGGATGTGCCGGCCGCGATGGAGAAGGACCTGGCCGCGGGCACCGCCCGCGAGATGATCCTGGTCATGCCGAATGCGTACACCGTCTACCAGGGGAGCATGTACTCGAGCTCCGTCACCACCGGTGACTGGGAGACCTACGTCTCCGAGGACCTCGTCTCCTACGTCGACAGCCACTTCCGCACGATCGCGAGCCGTGACAGCCGCGGACTCGCCGGACATTCGATGGGCGGCTATGGCGCCATCCGCATCGGCATGAAACGGCCCGACGTCTTCTCGAGCGACTATGTGATGAGCCCCTGCTGCATGGTCGCGAACCTCGCGTTCAACGCGCGGTATCTGGCCCGGGCCGAGGCGATCAAACAACCCTCGGATGCGGACACGGTCTCCTTCGCTACGCGCGCCGAGCTCGCCGAGGCCGCAGCCTGGTCGCCGAATCCCCAGAACCCGCCCTTCTACTTCGACCTTCTCACGAAGAACGGCCAGCTCCAGCCCCACGTGGTGGCCGCGTGGGCGGCGAACGCACCGCTGGCTATGGTCTACCAGTACGTCGCCAACCTGAAGAAGCTGCACGCGCTCGCGATCGACGTCGGCGCACAGGACGGCCTCGCTCCGCCCAGCCGCCAGATGGACGAGATCCTGACGCGCTTCGGAGTCGAGCACAGCTTCGAGGTCTACGACCCGGGCACGCACGTCAGCCGCGTGGAGGAGCGCGTAGAGCAGGACGTGCTGCCGTTCTTCTCGAAGAACCTGGTGTTCTCCTCCTCGCGGTAGCAGGTCTCTCGGCGAGGAGTCGCCCCAGGCCCCTCGCCTTGTCCCTTCCCAGTCGCCGCCCTATCGTGGCCGGCGCACCCGCCATTCGATCCTCCGCCTGCGCCCCAAGGAGAGCCGGCCATGGGAGGCACGCCCTACCTCCTCGTGATCCTCGCCTACCTCTTCCTCATGGGCGGCCTCGGGATCTGGTTCGCGAAGCGGCGCGTGCACACCGGCGACGAATTCATGCTCGCCGGGCGCAGCCTGCCCCTCTGGGTGATGATGGGCACCCTGCTCGCCACGTGGGTCGGCTCGGGCACGGTCGTCGGCGGTGCCGCCTTCACGTACGAGCACGGCCCGCTCGCCACCGTGTTCTTCTACGCCGGCGTCCCCATCGGCATCCTGATCCTCTACTTCTTCCTGGCCGACAAGGTGCGCGACCTCGCCACCTACACGATCCCGGAAGTCCTGGAGCGACGCTACGGCCCGGCCGCCCGCATCCTCGCGGCAATCTGCATTCTCTTCGCCTACGTGGGCATCACGTCGTACCAGTTCATCGGCGGGGGCTACGTCCTCCACCTGACGACGGGCATCCCGGTGAACGTGGGTAGCGCGATCACCGCGGTCTTCATCGTGTTCCTCGCGCTCACGGGCGGGCTCTTCTCGGTCGCCTACACCGACGCGCTCAGCGCGCTGCTCATCCTCGGAGGGCTCGCGCTCGGCCTGCCGTTCGCGATCCGGGACGCCGGAGGCGTCGGATTCTTCCACCATCTGCCGGCCGCGAAGCAGACGTGGACGGGCGGCATGACCGTCACGCAGACGCTCGGGTACTTCTTCCCGCTCCTGATGCTGCTCCTCGGCGAGCAGAACATGTACCAGCGCTTCGCGGCGGCCCGCGACAGCGCCACCGCCAAGAAGTCCAACATCGGCTTCTTCGTGGGCGCCCTGGTCGTGCTCACGCTGGCCACCGTGATCGCCTCCGCCGCGATCGTCATCTATCCGTCGATCAAGCCCGATACGGCGATCCTGCGCACCGCGCTCGACGCCATGCCGTTCGCCGTCGGAGCCCCTCTGCTCGCCGCCGCGGTCGCCTTCATCGTCACGACCGGCGACTCCTATCTGCTCTCCTGCTCCACGAACGTCACGCACGACTTCTGGGTGCGGTTCTTCGATCCGCACGCCTCGCAGACCAAGCGGCTCTGGATCACGCGAGGCGTGGTCCTCGTGCTGGGGCTCCTCTCCTGGGTGCTCGGCACCTTCTTTCCGTCGGTGCTGGCGATCCAGATGTACTCCTACACGATGTACGGAGCCGCCATCACGCCGGCGCTGCTCGCCGCCATCCTGTGGAAGCGCGCCACGCGCGCCGGCGGCGTCGCGTCGATCGTGCTGGGCGGCGCGGGCACGCTGTTCTGGGAGCTCGTGCTGCACAAGCCGGGCGGCCTCAACAGCATCCTCTTCTCCCTTCCCCTGTCGGTCGCGGCGCTCGTGCTGGTGAGCCTCGCGACCTCGAAGCCCGGGCTCGTCCCGGATCCCCAACTCCCGGAGGCATGAGTGTTGGACACCCGTCACCGCATCGAGCATTTCCGCCGCTTCATGGAGGAGCGTGAGCTCGCGCTCTGCGTCGTCACCGTGCCGGACGACCAGTATTACCTGAGCGGCTTCAAGGCGATCGTGTACTCTCGCCCGATCGACCTGGTCGTCACCCCCGAGTGGCTCGCGCTGATCGTGCCGGCGCTCGAGGAGGCGCACGCCCGCGCGGAAGCTTCCTTCGAGGAGCTGTTCGTGTACTACGAGCACCCCGAGAAGGCCGACGGGGGCAAGAGCCACGTCGAGCACCTCGACCGGATCCTGAGCCGCCTGCCCAAGGGGAGCCTGGTGGGCATCCAGGCGGGCGCGATGTCGGTCGGGCTCGCGAGCCACATCGCAGACGCGGGCTTCGAGCTCGCCGACGTGGGACCGAAGATCGAGGCGATGCGGGCCATCAAGGACGAGGCCGAAATCGAGCTCATGCTCGAGGCCGGTCGGCTCGCGAGCCTCGGCGTGGGCGCGTCGCTCGCGGCGCTCCGGCCCGGCATCACGGAGATCGGCATCGACGGCGTCGGCAACGAGGCGATCCTCGAGGAGGTGTCCGCCAAGCATCCCGGGGCGACGCTCGACCTGTTCGCCATGAGCCCTACGGGGCCCGTGCGCACGGTCATGCCGCACGTGTTTTCCAACACGCGTCAGATGGAGACGGGCGACATCCTCATCCACAGCCGGCAGGTGGCGCTGAACGGATACCGCGGCGAGTCCGAGCGCACCTGCTTCCTCGGCACGCCGAACGAGCGGCAGCGCACCACGTTCGAGCTCATGCGCGAGGCACAGCTCGCAGGACTCGAGGCGCTCAAGCCCG
>JBJKRT010000052.1:0-3389 GCA_046704545.1 Longimicrobiales bacterium | reverse complement strand
CGTGCCGTGGCACCGGGTCGTGAACGCACGCGGCGAGATCAGCCGGCGCAGCCCCGGTCGCGTGGAGGGCCGAAGCGGCGAGCACGTCCAACGCGTCCTGCTCGAGGCGGAGGGCGTGGCCTTCGACGCGCGCGACCGCATCGACCTGGAGCGCTTCGGCTGGGAGTAGCTGGCGCGGGCGCACGGCCCTCGCGCGCGGCCGCGGGAAAATCCCCAAACCGCCGCGGGTTATTGCGAACTCGGGGATTCACCCGCTCCAAGCGCAGCCGAATCCCCACACCATTGGGCGGCCGGCCCACGAAGGGGGACGCAGCCGCGGCAGGCGAGGCTTACCCGGAAAGAAACCCGGACGCCGGTGATCCGTGGGGAATTGGCCGCGCCGATACACGGCGTCCGGCCGCACGGCCACGCCGGCGATCCTGCGTGCCTCTCCCGGCGGTCCTGCGTGCCTTTGCGTCGCTCCTGTGTGCCTTTGCGGCGGTCCTGCGTGCCTTTGCGGCGGTCCTGCACGCTCGCGCGTCGGCCCCTCACGCCTCCGCACGTCCAGGATCGCGAAACCGCGTCGGGTGCGCGTGGGCGCCGCACTGGCGCGCCTGATACCCGCCTCGCTGCGGCGCCGCCTCCGGCTCCGGCGCACTACCCTCGCCCCACCTCCCGAATCCCCGCCAGCGTGAAGGCCACGATGTGCTCGGCGGCGGCGGCGACCTCCTCGCGCGACGGCTCGTGCCAGTCCGGAAATCCCACGCGACGGAAGTCGTTGGGCATGTAGAACAGGCACTGCGCCTGGAGGCTGATCACCGAGCGGTGCACCCGTACGTCGTCGGGCGGGCATCCGATCAGCTCCGCGATGGTCTCGGAGAGGTAGCGGATGCGCGGCAGGATCGCCTGCTCGGCGATCCAGGGAGCGAGCGGCGTCGGGTCCTGCATCTCCTGACGCATCAGCTTCATGACCCACACGGCGTCTCCCTCGGGCAACGCCACCCGGGGCACGAACGTGCGTACGTAGTGCCGCAGCTTGTCCTCGGGCGAAGCGGACTTGCCCGGGTCGGTGGTCGGATCGCCCCGTACACGCCGGAGGGCACGGCCCATCACCTCGCGATAGAGTCCGAGCTTGTCACCGAAGTGATAGTTCACGGCGCTCACGTTCGCCTTGGCGTCGCGGCAGATGTCGCGCACGGTCACGCGGCGGAACCCCCGCTCGGAGAACAGAGCCGTCGCGGCGTCCAGGAGCCGCTCGCGCGTGGCCTCGTCGGAGCTCGCCCGGGACGCCATCACAACTCCCGCTTGAAGAGGAGCGTCGCGCCGGCCATCGTCGCCACGGTGAATCCGGTCAGGACCAGCAGGTCCATTCCGATCGCCCCGAACCCGGTGTTCTTGAGCACCACGTCCTTGAACGCGTCGACCGCATAGGTGAACGGATCCGCCACCGCGATCGCCTGCATCCACGCCGGGAACGCCTGCTGCGGATAGATGGCACCGCTCGGAAACCAGAGAAGCATGTTCAGCACGCCGAACAGCGCGCGTGGCAGGAGTGGGTCGCTCACGCGCACCATGAACAGGAACATCATGCTGACGAGCGCCACGGACGTGATCGCGACGACGACCAGGAGCTTGAACATGCGCATCGGCGCGAACGGGTCGGGCGCACCCGCCACGAAGGAGCCCAGCACCACGAGCAGCAGGCCCGCGAGCATCGCCTTGATGGCGCCCGAGAGGTTGAATCCCGCGATCAGCTCGAGGCGCGTGACCGGTGTCACCAGGTACCCTTCGTGCAGCCCCCGCGCCTTGTCGTCGATGAAGATGATCCCTCCCCCGATCATCACCATCATGTAGATCGACATCACCGCGATGCCCGGCAGCAGGTACTCGATGTACGGCACGTAGGGATAGAGCTCGACCACGTCGAGCGTGGGCATGGCGGTCAGTCCCGGACGAGCCACCCGGGAGTCGTTGCCCGGGTACGCCTGGAGCATTCCCCCGAACGTGGACGCCAACGTGGCGGACACGAACCCGTCGGTGTTGTCCTCCACGAGCGCGACCCTCGGATCGTCGCCGTCGAGCGTACGCCGCGAGAATCCGGGAGGAATCGTCAACACACCGTTGATCTTGCCGTTGCGGAGTGCCTGAAGCGCCTTCGCTCGGTCATTGAAGCGCACCCAGTCGAACGTGCGCGCGTTGGCGCCCACGGCCAGGCCGAGCTCACGGATCTTGAGCGCCGGCACGCCGTGGTCCTGGTCGACGAGCCCGACCTTCAGGTGCTTCACCTGGCCACCGAAGGCGTTGCCGAGGATCACGAGCTGCACCAGCGGCATGAACAGCGACATGACGATGAGCATCGGGCTACGCCGGAACCGGCGCAGGTCACGCTCGACGATCGCCCACATGCGCTCCATGGGCTAGCACCTCCCCCGGCCGATCCGCGCGCGCTCCATCGCCTATCTCCTCCCCCGGAACATCCGCACCCGCTCCATCGGATCCGGATCCTGCAGCGCGTCGCGCAGGTCGTGGCCCGTGTAGTGGACGAACACGTCGTCGAGCGTCGTGCTCTTGACCGAGAGCGAGCGCACGTCGACGTCGCGCTCCGTGGCGGCGGCCATCAGCGCGGTCGTCGTTCGCGGACCGTTCGTCGAAGCGATGCGGTACACGCCTCCGTCGCCGCTGACGTCTTCCACGCCCGGAAGCGACTCCAGGCGGCTCCGCCAGTCGTCGGGCTCGCCGGCGAAGCTCACCTCGAGGGTGTTCTCTCCGGGGATGGCCGCCTTCAGCTTGAGCGGCGAATCGAGTGCCATCAGGTGCCCATGGTCGACGATGGCGATGCGCTCGCAGAGCTTGTCGGCCTCGTCCATGTAGTGCGTCGTGAGCAGCACGGTGAGGTCTCGGGTTCGCTTGAGCTTCGTGATCATCTCCCAGACCGCGGTGCGCGAGACGGGGTCGAGCCCGGTGGTCGGCTCGTCCAGGAAGAGGATGCTCGGCTCGTGCACGAGCCCACGGGCAATCTCCACGCGGCGCCGCATGCCTCCGGAGAGCTGCTTCACGGGCCGATCCGCCCACTTGGCGAGCTCGACCGATTCCAGGAGGTCCGCGATGAGCGACGCCCGCTTCTGGCGCGGCACGCCGTAGAGCTTGGCGAAGATCAGCAGGTTCTCCGTGGCGCTCAGCTCGAGGTCCGATGTCATCGCCTGGGGGATGACCCCGATGGTGCGCCGCACCTCGTTGGCGTGCGAGACGACGTCGTAGCCACCCACGAGCGCCTCGCCCAACGTCGGCTTCAGGAGCGTCGTGAGCATGCGGAAGACCGTCGACTTCCCCGCCCCCATCCGGCCCACAAGCCCCAACAACACTCCTACGCCCACCACCAACCAGATCCCGACTACCGCCCTCAACTAAAC
>JBJKRT010000051.1:0-26824 GCA_046704545.1 Longimicrobiales bacterium | reverse complement strand
TCAGCGACTCGACGTCGCGGTAGATGGAGGCCACGGCGAGCGCCCGCCCGCCCCTCCGCAGCGTCACCACGCAGTCCCGATCGTCCACGCTTCCGGATACGTCGACGGAGTCCCAGCCCGCGCCGTGCCCCACGTAGTTGATCGGGACGTCGTAGTGCTGGCTCCAGAAGAACGGCACGTCCTCGAACGGCTCTTCCGCCCCCAGGATGTTGCGCGCCGCGGTCTGTCCCTGCCGCTCCGCCACGACCCAATGCTCCACCCGGATCCGCTCTCCCGAGCGGGAGTCGGGCCAGCGAGCGATGTCTCCTGCGGCCCACACACCGGGGGCGCTGGTCCGCAGGTACGCATCGACGTGCACCCCTCCGTCGACCTCGAGTCCCGCGCGTTCGGCCAGCTCCAGGTTGGGGCGCACACCGATGCCCACGACGACCAGCTCCGCTTCGATGCCGGTCCCGTCGTCGAGCGTGACCTCGTCGTGCTCGATGCGGCCAACCGTACGACCGAGGTGGAAGTGCACGCCGTGCTCTTCGTGCAACGCACGCACGAACCTGCCGAGCTCCGGTCCGACGACGCGCTCCATGGGCACCGACTCCGGCGCCACCACATGGACCTCGACCCCACGCATGGTGAGGGACGCGGCGACCTCGAGCCCGATGAAGCTCGCGCCGACGACGACCGCTCGCTCCGCGGTCTTCGCATCCGCAATGATCGCGCGACTGTCCGCCAACGATCGCACATAGTGCACATGCTCTTCGTCCGCCCCGGGCACCGTGAGCGGCACGGGCGTCGCTCCGGTCGCCAGGAGGAGGGCTCCGTAGGGCAGCGCACGCCCGTCGTCCATGTGCAGCCGTCTCGCCTCCACGTCGACGCCTACAACGCTGCGACCGAGGAGGAGATCGATCGCGTGCTCCTCGTACCATCCGTCTGGCCTGAGGGGCATCCACTCCTCGGGCGCGTTCCCGGCGAGATAATCCTTGGAGACGTTCGGACGGTCATACGGCGCGGAATCGTCGGCGGAAACGATCGTCACCGGGCCTTCGTAGCCTTCGCGACGGAGCGTCTCGGCGGCGGCGAAGCCCGCCGCCCCTCCGCCTACGATCACGACGGAGTCGGGCGCCGTGGACGCGCCCGTGCGCCGGGCAGGGGCCTCCCTGGCCTCGGTCACGAACACGCGATCGTCTCGCGTCTCGACCTCCCAGGTAGGGACGGCGTCGAGCGCCGGCGCCCGCACCGCCTCGCCGGTCTCGGGACGAAAGCAGGCGTGGTGCCAGGGACAGCGCACCAGCTCTCCGTCGAAGATCCCGTCGGCGAGCGGTCCATGGTAATGCGTGCAGGCTCCTCCCATCGCGTGGATGGCGCCGCTCTTCCGCACCAGCAGCACGGGCTCGCCGTCCACGTGACCAGCGAACATTCCGCCCTCGGGTACGTCCGCGAGCGCAGCGCCGTCTGCACGGAGATCCGGGCCGGGTGGCGTCTCGTTCGGTGTTTCGCTCATGGTGTCTCCTCGGAACTGGAGGGGCCGCGCCGGTCCGGCGCGGGTTGCGCGAGGCGTCCTTTGTCTATTGGATGGTCACCACGTCCCGCGAGGCGTGCAAGGCTCCGGATCCGTGGCGCGGCCCCTCCTTGGGACCGAGCGTTCAATGCGCCTCGCCCGCCCGGGGAGGCTGCCGGAGCAGCAGGTTTCCGACACCACCCAGGATGCCCACGGCGAGCGCAATGATGCCCAGCCTGGTGTTCCACAGCGGCTCGAGTCCGAACACCGTGTCGAGCGAGTAGAGGCCGGGCCCGGTCAACGCAATCGCGAACGCGCCGGTCGCGAACAGGAGCGGCACCTCGATGCCTCCCGCCTGGGCGAACACACCGTTCTTCCAGTGCACGCTGAACGCCGCGACGATCATCACCGAGACCATGAGTGCCGGGCCGACCGGGCCCAGGAGCCCCAGAGTGACGAGCAACCCGCTGAGCAGCTCGGTGCCCGCGGCCACGGTCGCGAAGAGCTTGCCGGGTCGGAAGCCGAGGGACTCGAAGAACCCCCCGGTGCCATCGAGGCCGTGCCCACCGAACCAGCCGAACAGCTTCTGCGCGCCGTGCGCGCTCATCAGCAAGCCGAGCACGAGACGTGCAACCAGAATACCGATGCTCAGCGAGACAACGTGCAGAGGATAGGTCGATCCTGACATCGTTCTATACTCCTGTGACCGTGATCACTGTATACGTGACAACATGTATAGCTCGAAAAAAAACGCGCACTGCCGTGTCCTCACGGACATCGGCGCACGGCCTCCAACCCGTCGATGAGCCGTTCGAGGGTGTCCTCGTCGAGACCGCCGAGGCGGGCGCGCTCGACCTTACGGAGCTCCGGCGCGACTTCCTCGAGCAACTCCCTCCCTCTCGAGGCGAGTTGCGTCGTCACGTAACGCCGATCCGTGACGCTCCGCTCCCGCACGATGAGCTCGAGCGTCTCCATGCGATCCAGCAGGCGCGGCACGTCCGGCACCGGCGACACCAGCCGCTCGGCGATCTCGCGCCCGCACAGCCCGACGTCCCCGGCCCGCTGCAGGATGTGCAGCACGTTGTACTGGGTCTGCGTGAGGCCGTGCGGCCGCAAGACCTCGTTCAGCTCGTGGTCCAGCAGCGCAGCGGTGCGCAGAATGCCCAGCAGCGCCTCGGCGCTGCGCCGCCGCACCATACCCGGCCGCTCGACCTCTGCCTGGAGTCTCTCGCTCATGTCAGCCATAGTAGTCGTTACAACAGTTAATGTCAACACAGCTACACGCCCCCTTGCAGGCGGGCCACGTCCACCCCGAGTTTCGAGACTGCGGTTGTAGGGGATCCTGTTCAACGTGGATAGGCCACGATGAGAGGAGGCGCGACGATGTCAAGAGCAGGCCTTCTTGCGCTTCTCGCAGTCGTCCCACTCGCAGCCTGCGATTCCGTGATCCATGGAGGTGTGCGACAGGAGATCGTTCCGACGCGTGATAGCCTGCTCTCTTCGCACACTACCGTGCCTGTGCACGAAGCGGTTTACTCGGCGGGCCGTGCCCTCCCGAGCAATCTAGCGCCCCTGGCCGTGTTCGACACGACGCGGGCCGTCGGCGAGGCGGGGACCGGAGACAAAGGGGAAGGCAGCAACCCTCTCGTCTTCGGCTCTCTGTCCGACGCCGTGGTCGACCACCGGGACGATATCCTTCTCCTGGATCCGCAGTACGGCCGTATTCGGGTCTTCGACGACAGCCTGCGGCCTCTGGGGAGCTTCGGGAGGTCGGGCAAAGGCCCGGACGAATTCGTGAATCCTCAGGCTCTCCTGTGGCTATCACGGGACGTGTTGGGCGTCTACGACCCCGGCGCCGCACGCATCGAGCGCTTTCGGCGATCAGGGGAGCGCTTCGAGCCCATGGACCCGACTCCGCTCGTCGTCCCCCCGTGGCCCCACGATGCGTGCGGTGCCGACGACCACATCTTCGTGCGGGGTGTGCTGCTGTCGTGGGCCGGGGGGCTGGTGACGATTGACAGCCTGGCGCAGATGCGGAAATCGGGTACGCGTCCCACGCTTGGGTTCGTCCCGGACGGCTTCGTGCATGTGCTCGACGAGACGGGCAGGCGGCTGCGCTCCTTCTCGATGCCCTATCGTGGCATCCAGGATCCTGCCATGGCGTCGCAGATCGTGACTCAGGGCGGCATCGCATGCGCACCGGGCCGGGTCTGGGTCGCCTACGGCATCCTGGGCGAGGTCCATGCCCTCACGGCCGAGGGAAAGCTGCTCTGGATCACACGGATCTCGGACCTCGACTTCCCGGGCTACCTCTGGCAGTGGTCGGCGAGGACCGGCAAGAGGCTGTCTCCGACCGGAGGACTGAACGTCGACCGCAGGGCAGGCGACTACAACACCGATTTCATCCGGCGGCTCACCCTCCTGAGCCCGAACGTGCTCGCTGTCGATGTGGTACGGGAGCACTATGGAAGCCGCGCGCAGCGGTACCGGAGATCCTTCAGCCATCGAACGTATCTCCTCGATGCCAGGACCGGTGAGCCACTCGGCGCGGTCAAAGCCAACGACCAGATCCTCGGTGGCGGCCACGGCCTGGCCGTGCTCTATCAGGAGGATCCGTTCCCGCGCGTCGAGGTGGTTCGCATAGGCGACTGACTCGCGATCGGCTCCATCCCCAGGCGTGTGAGCTGGGCGTTCACCTCGACGAGGTCGGTCTTCCAGATGGTGTCGAGCCGGTCGGTATAGCCCTTCAGCTGCGTCTTCAGGATGTCGAAGATCTCGGGCATGTGGTTCGTGGGACGCCCATCCCCACGCTCTGCCATCGACATGAGCACGGCCAGACGATTGTTCACCCTGATCGGGAAATTCAGCGGGTCCTGACCGCTCTGGTTCTTCACCTGGTAGATGTCGGCCTCCACGGCAGACGCATCCGCCAGAAGCTTGTCCCCGGCTTTGTGCAGCGCAGCGTCACTCGAGCGCTTGTACCGATCCTCGAGCTGCGAGCGCACGCGTCGGATGGCGATCACGGCGTCGTTCGCCGTGTCCACCTCGTCGCGCACGGCCCGCGAGAATGCGTACTGGGCGCGCAGGTCGGCGTCGCTCACGCCCTCGATCCACGGATTGCGCCGGATCGTGAGCGGCGCGCTCGCCGTCTGCCCTGCGTCCGTGAGACGAACCGTGTAGCGGCCGGGGGGGAGGGCAGGGCCGGCAGTGCGGGCTCCCCAGAAGATCATCCCCGGGAACGTGACGAATGGTTCGCCGCGAAGATCCCAGGTCAGATGCTGCACCCCCGCCTTCGTGGGGAGCCACGGACCGCCGCGAAAGCGCCTCCTGCGCTCAGAGGTCGTGTCGGGCTTGGTGGTGTCGGGCATGAACGTGCGCATCACGGCTCCGACCGAGTCGAGCACCTGGAGGCGTGCGCCCCGCGCGAGCGTCTGCTTGCTCCACCAGCTCAGCGTCACCCCCGTGCCCGAGCGCACGGCCACGGGCGGTACGAACAGATGCAGTGCCTCGTCCTCGAGCCCCGGTCTCGCCTGCCGGAGCGGCGCGATGTTGTCCAGCACCCAGAAGCCGCGTCCGTGCGAGGCGATGACCAGCTGGTTCTTCTCGACGACGAGATCGGCGACGGGCACGTCCGGCATGTTCAGCGACAGCGACTGCCAGGAAGCGCCGTCGTCGTAGGAGATGTACACGCCGTGCTGCGTGGCGGCGTACAGGAGCCCCGGCCGGGTCGGGTCCTCCCGGATCGCGTGGACGTAGGCGTCCTTGCGGATGCCGTTCACGATCTTCGTCCAGGTCTTGCCGTAGTCCGACGTCTTGAAGATGTAGGGAGCCTGATCATCGTCGATGAGGGGGCGCCGTACCGACACGTACGCTCCGCCGTCGTTGAACGACGACGCGTCGATCTGGCTCACCCGTCCGAAGTCCGGCATCCCCGGCGGGGTGACGTTGGTCCAGGTCTTCCCGCCGTTGCGTGTCACGTGGACCAGACCGTCATCCGAGCCGGTCCAGATGACGTTCATGTCGTGCTTGCCCGGCCCCACCGAGAAGATCGTCGCGTACACCTCGGGGCCGTTCATGTCGTGCGTGATCGGGCCACCGGACGGACCCATCGTCGTGGAATCGTGCCTCGTGAGGTCGCCGGAGAGCGCCTTCCAGGTCTGTCCCCCGTCCGAGCTGCTCCACAACCGCTGCGACGAGACGTAAAGCGTCTTGTGGTCGACCGGCGAGAAGATGATGGGGAAGGTCCACTGCCAACGCTCGCGGATGTCCTTCGACGCCTCGCCCGAATAGAACCACGGGTAGGGATCGACCTCGCGGTGCGTGTCCAGCCGCCGGTTGTACTTGTCGACGTAGCCCCCGTTGTTCGAGCCCGAATAGAACAGCTCGAAGTCGTTCGGGTCGGGGGCGATGTAGCCCGGCTCACCCCCGCCCACCGCGTATGCGACGCTCATGGCGCCGGCGGTGATGTCGTGAGATTCCCCCCCGGCCGCGCCCCGCCGGCCGCGACCTCCTCCCGGCCCGAATCCGAACGCGGCGGCGTTCCAGTCCCAGGGGAGACAGAGGGTGCTGTTGTCCTGCTGCGCACCGCAGACGTCGTACGGGATCTTCGTCGTCGTGATCACGTGGTAGAACTGTCCCGTGGGATAGTCCTCGGCGGTCCACGCCTTTCCGCCGTTCGTGGTCACGGCTCCGCCCCCGTCGTTGCCGACCACCATGTGATCGGGATGATCCGGGTCGATCCAGAGGTCGTGGAAGTCGCCGTGCGTGCCACGTACGGTCTCGAGCGTCTTGCCTCCGTCCGTGGAGCGGAAGAGCGAGGTGTTCTCCATATAGACGACGTCTTCGTTCTTCGGGTCGGCGAAGACATTGCTGTAGTAGAACGCGCGCTGCCGGATCGAATGGCTGTCGTTGACCCGCTTCCACGTCGCGCCCGCGTCGTCGCTCACGAAGAGTCCGCCCTCCTCGTTCTCGATCAGCGCGTACACCCGGTTTGAGCTCGCACGCGAGACGCTGACGCCGATGCGGCCGACAGGCCCCTTCTGAGGCAACCCGGGATTCCGCGTGATCTCCTTCCACGTCTCGCCGCCGTCCGTGCTCTTGAAGAGCCCGCTGCCCGGCCCACCGCTCGACATCGTGTATTCCTTGCGGAAGGCCTGCCAGAGCGCCGCGTACATGACGTTCGGGTGGTTGCGGTCGATCGAGATGTCGACAGCGCCCGTCTTGTCGTCGCGGTACAGCACCCTCCGCCATGTCGTGCCGCCGTCCGTGCTCTTGTAGACGCCCCGCTCCGAGCTCGGCTTGCTGTAGTCGCCGAACACCGCCGCGAACACGACGTCGGGGTTCGTCGGGTGGATGCGGATCTTCGAGATCGCGTCCACGTCGCCGAAGCCCACGTGCGTCCAGGTCTTGCCCGCATCCCGGCTGCGGTAGATCCCGTCTCCCGGCATGATGTTGCCCCGGATGGCCGACTCACCCGTGCCGATGAAGACGAGGTCCGGCTCGGTCTCGCTCACCGCGACCGCCCCTACGGAGGCGCTCGTGATCTGCCCGTCCGTTACGGGCATCCAGTTCTCGCCCCCGTCCGTCGTCTTCCACAATCCTCCGCCCACGGCACCGAAGTAGGCGACGTCGGGACGCCCCCGCACGCCCGTGACGGCGATCGAGCGCCCGCCCCTGTCCGGTCCGAGGTTGCGCCACCGATACGCGCTCAGGAGCGCGGAGTCGAGGACGAGGGGGCCGTCGGGTGTGTCCTGTTGCCCCAGCAAGGAGGGCGCGCCGGCGCACAGGGCGAGCAGGACGGTCGTGATGCTGCGGAAGAAGGCCGGCGGGCATCGGCGAGTCGCGAGCATGGGCACAGTCCAGCGAGGGTGGAAGCAAGAATCCTCGGAGGGTGCCGGCCAAAGTACGGCGTGCGGCGCCTATGCGCACGAAGCGGGTCCGCGAATCGCGGCCCGCCTCAGTTGTTCTTGAGCGTAACCAGGATGACGCCGCCCGCGCCCCTCGTTCCGTAGATCGCGGTGGAGCTCACGTCCTTGAGGATCTGGATCTTCGCGATCTGATTCGGCGGGATCCCCTTGAGCGCCTGGAGCGCCCCGAGCTGGGAAGCCAGCCCGTCGATGATGACCAGAGGCTCGGGGCCCTGGCCGCGCACGTCCTGAACGGCCCCACGAATCTGCAACCGGGGCGACCCGTCCGGGCCAGTCACCACCTGGACGCCGGGGATCTGCCCCTGGAAGAGCTGCTCGACCAGGTTCGCGTACGGCGCCCCGTTCGCGTTCGGCGTGATCGTGCTGACCGCCCCGGTCTGGTCCGAGTCGGGTTGGGGTGTGTCTATGCCGACGGCCTGCGGCGCCGGAGACAGGGGCGCCGGATGTGAAGCCGGGCCCCCCGCGCACCCGGCCACTGCGGCCAGCACTGTCACGGAGATGACGGCCCTCGGAATCCTCGCCATGATGCTCCCTCCTGCTCAATGGCGGCAAGCCGCGCCTACGCTCGGCATACTCGTCCTACCCCTTCATGCTCCCAAAAGGTCGGGCGGCCCCCGCGAATTCGCCGGGGCCGCCCTCGCCTTCCCGCTGCGAGCCGTGGAGGCTCGCTACGCTGATGTCACCACGCTCAGTAACCCGGGTTCTGCTTGAGGTTCGGGTTCGTGTTGAGCGCGCCGTACGGAATCGGGAAGATTCGCGTATGGGTGTCTCCGTCCGGGTTGTGGTTGAACCACATCTTCGTCGTGAAGACCCCGAACCGGATCATGTCCATCCGGCGGTGTCCCTCGGCAGCGAACTCCCAACCCAGCTCGTCGAGGAAACGTCCGTACTGGATGTCGGCCCCGCCGTTGGTGATGGGCGTGCCACCCTTCTTGTCCTTGGTGACTCCGTCCTCACCGTACCAGCCGTAGTTGAACGAGCTCCCCTCCTGAAGCTGGGCGCCCGTGACCGTGGCCTTGGCCGGATCGGTCTGCGCGAAGTCCCTCTGTCGTACCTGCGTCACGATCTGCGCCGCCTCGTCGGGGTGGCCGGTCCTGAGCAGTGCCTCTGCCTTCATCATCAGGACCTCGGCATACCGAACGATCGGGTAGTCGACATTCGAGGAGCCCGTCTCCCCTGCGTAGATCTCGTACTTCCACACCGGATAGCCGGTGTTGAACGCGAGGTTCGGATCTCCCGGCGGGAGATAATACGCGGGCACGTAGTTGATGAAGTTGTAGCCGTACGTGTGGTCCGGCGTGAACTGCGGCCCCGAGAGCCACGTGCCACCCCGACCGTTGTCCGCCGGCGTCCCGTCCATCCGGGTGTCGGCCGAATCGTACGTGTCGATGAACTGCGGGTTCGCGGCGCTGCCGCCCCACGGCTGCGCGGCCATGTTGAACACGAACCTCAGCTCCGGCTTCAGCGTCTTCATGTGGAAGTTGCTGCCCGGCGCGTTCACCTGGTCGTAGGGAACGTCCCAGATGTTCTCGGTCGAGTTCTGGTTGTTCTCTGAGAACGGTTCCCGATAGGTCGACGCGAGCTGGTACTTGCCGGAGTTGATGATGTCGTTGCAGAGCGTGATGACCTTGTCGTAGTGCGTCGTGCCGGTGTACACGCCCGCGTTGAGGTAGACGCGCGCGAGGATGGCCTCGGCCGCCCACTTGTTCATCCGCCCGTACGTGGCCGCACCCGTCTCCGTCGACAGCAACGGAATCACCGAATCGAGCTGGCTCGTCACGAAGTCGAACGCCTGCGTCCGCGTGACCTGCGAGGGCAGCGTGGTGTCGGCGAAGTCCGTCGTGATCGGGATGTTGCCGAAGTCGTCCATCAGCAGGTCGTAGTAGTACGCCCGGATGGCCTTCAGCTCCGCGATCACCGCCGGCTGCTTGTCCGCCGCGACCGGCGCGATCCCGTTCTGGATCTGATAGATCACGCGGTTGGCGGAGGTGATGCCGCCGTAGGCCTCGCCCCAGAGTGATACGTCCTGCCCTCTGCGGTTGTCCCACGTGTGCTCGTGATTGCGCAGGTACACGCCGCCGTCGTACCAGCCGTTCGGACGGTTGGGGGTGAGCAGGATGTCGCCCACCTCGCCCTGGCCGTCGATCTGGCCGTACCACCCCATCCAGATGCTCCGCAGGGGAGCGTAGACCGCGCCCATGAGCGCGGCCACGTCCTGGGCCGTCGGGTGGAAGTTCTGCGGCGTGACCTCGTTGTACGGGGTCTCCGTCAGGTCGGTGCACGATGCGGTACCCAGGACTGCAAACATCCCGAGCACCAGAAGCGCCGACCGTGGGGTCACTTTTCTCATCATGATCTCCTTGATCATCGGGTCGGCTCAGAACGTCACGTTCAGACCGAGCGTGAACACGCGGGTCGTCGGGTACTTGTCCCGCGGATCGTCGCCCGCCGCGAACACGCCGCCATTCGGCGTGCTCGTGATCGGCACCTGGGGATCGAGGCCCTTGTAGCCAGTGATCGTCCAGAGGTTGTGGCCCGTGAAGTAGATCCGGGCGCTCGACATCACCTTGGCGAGCGTCGGAATGTTCGACACGTCGACCGTGTAACCGACCGTCACGTCGCTGATCTTCCAGTAGTCGCCGTTCTCGATGTAGTAGCTCGTGTAGTTGAGCGCCTCGTTCAGCATGTGCTCACCGAACGCGGGCTTGAACGCCGAGACGAGCGGCCGATAGCCGTTGCTGATCTGCGATGCGTTCTCGTAGAACATCCGGTCGAAGTTCAGGATCTGGAACTTGAAGGCACCACGCATCGTCGTGCTCAGGTCCCACGCCCCCCACTTCAACGTGTTGTTCCACGCGAGGTGGTACTTCGGAATCCCGTTGCCCAGGACGCTCTTGTCGTTGCTCGTGTGGTTCGCCCAGCTGATCTGCTTGCCGGTCGAGTCCGCGAGGATCCAGTGACCCTGGGCGTCCACGCCGGTCACCTTGTAGCCGTAGAAGTTGCCGATCGGCCCGCCCACGCACGTCCGGTGCGTCGACTCCTGCACCGGCTCGCCGGTGTAGCCCGAATAGAAGCAGTTGCTGGCGTTGTAGACCGAGTTCGACAGGCTCAGGAGCTTGTTGACGTTGTGCGAGCCGTTGACGCTCGTCTTCCAGCTGAAGCTCGGCGTCCGAATCACGTCCCACGTCAGCTCGGCCTCGATGCCGTCGTTGCGCATGCTGCCGACGTTGGCTTCGATCGACCCGTACTGGTACGGGGGCGTGGGCACGCTGTAGTTGTACAGCATGTCGTGCGTCTCGCGGCGGTATACGTCGATGGTCCCGGCCAGCTTGTAGTCGAAGAGCGAGAAGTCGAGCCCGATGTCGGTCTCGACCTTGCGCTCCCACTTCAGATCGGGGTTCGCGTTGCGCGACGGAGCCAGCTGCGGAATCCACTGGCCGTTGTACAGGAATTTGTCCGTCGAGTAGCTGTAGCTCGCGAGCGACTCGTAATCCTGCGTCGGCGAGATACCGGTCTCACCCCAGCCGACGCGGAGCTTCAGGTCGTTGATCCAGGGTGCGTTGTTCTTGATGAAGCCTTCCTGGCTGAGCCGCCATCCGCCGGAGACGCCGGGGAAGAGGCCCCACCGGTGGTTCGCACCGAACCGGCTGTTACCCTCGTACCGCATGCTCGCCATCACCAGGAAGCGGTCGTGCCAGTTGTAGTTCAACCGACCGAAGAAGCTGATGATCCGGTGTCCGTACTTCGTGCTGTACATCCCGGCGTTCCCGGTGCTCAGGGCCGAGCCCTGCTGCATCGAGTTCCAGGTGAACAGGTCGGTGGGGAAGTTGTAGTTGTTCTCGCTGAAGTTGCTGGCGACGAAATCTTCCCACTGGTATCCGCCGAGGACCGTGTAGTCGCCGCCGAAGGCGCTGTTCGAGTACTGCCCCTGGAGCTGCAGGTCCTTGTAGACGCTGTTGCCGGCACCCCGGTTGGCGTCTCCCGCGCGCCCGGCGGACTGGGTCGAGAAGTCCTGGAAGTTCGCCGCGTTACCCCACTGATTCGCGTCGCGCTCGGAGCCGCCGATCATCGTGAACGTGAGGTTCGGGATCGGCCGATAGGCGACGGTCCCGAAGAGACGCATGTTCCGGTTCTCGTAGTCACTCGAGTAGTTCTTGATGTAGCCGAGCGGATTCACATAGAAGTAGACGCCGCGCTCCTGATACGCCCCCGTGGAGTCGTACAACTGGTCCGTGGGGTTGCGGATGATCGCCTGGCGCCACGCGTAGTCGTACCGATTGCTCGGTGACGGATTGTGCTCGATGCGGTTGACCAGGTTCACCTGGGTCGTGAGCCGTCCGTCGTACATGCTGTGGGAGATGTGGATGCGGCCCGTCAGGATCTTGTCCTGGGACTCGATCATGATGCCCTTGCGGTCGTTCCAGTTGAGCGACGCGGTGTAGCTCGTCTGGGGCGTGCCGCCGCTGAGCGTGACGTCGTGCTCCTGGCTGACGGGCGTCCGCAGGAGGAGCGACTCCCAGTCGGTGTTGTGGCCCCAGTCCTTCAGCAGGTAGCCGGCCGCGATCTCCTTGCGGTAGCCGGCCGCGGTGAGGAAGTCCGGGCGCTTGTAGATCGTCTGGACACTCGTGTACCCCTGGTACCGGATGGTCGGAGCGCCGCCCGAGTACTTCTTCGTCGTGATGAAGATGACGCCGTTCGAGGCGCGCGAGCCGTAGACGGCCGCCGCCGAAGCGTCCTTCAGCACGGAGATCGAGGCGATGTCCTGCGGAGCGACCGTGTTGAGGTCACCCGGCACACCGTCGACGATGACGAGCGGTGACGCGTTCCCCTCGATGGTCGACACACCGCGCAGCAGGATTTCCGTCTGCGCGGTCGGCGAGCCGCTCGGCTGGTTGACCACCAGGCCTGCCACCTTACCGGCGATCAACGAGGCGGCCGATTGCGCGGGTGCCTCCACGAACTGGTTGGCCTTGACGCTCGCGACCGAGGCCGTGAGATCCTCCCTGCGCTGCTGCTGCCCGTAGCCGGTCACCACCATGCCCTTGAGCTGAACGGCCTGGGGCTTGAGCTGGAAGTTCGCCGTCACGGTTCCACCAGCCGTCACCGTAACGGTCGTCTCACCGATTCCGTATCCGATCCGCTCCACCCGCACAGTGGCCTTTCCGACCGGCACGTTCTGCAGGAGGAACCGTCCGTCTTTGTTGGCGAGCATCCCCATCTGGGTGCCCTCAATGGTCACCTGGGCCCCCACCAGGGGCTGGCCGGTGCCCGCGTCCGTGACCAACCCTATGACTCGGCCGGTCTGCTGCGCGGACGCCGGCACCACGCTTGCCAGGGCAAGCATGGCCGTGACCGTTGTGCAAACGATCCACTTTCGCATTTCCTACTCCTCGTCTTTGGGACTGCTCGGCCTGTTCACGCTCACACACCAAGCCGAAAAAACGGCTCGCATGTTCACGTTCACAGGCCGGGTCCATGGATTGTCCGTCGGTCAGGCAGGCCGTAAAGCACCGATGGCTCTTGCACCGGTGGGGCAGGATTCACGGCGCCTCCACACCCGAGCGGACCGCCTTCAGTCGCACAACCGCTCAAAACACCGACGGCACTATACGACCGTGAGCGCATGCCTGCAAGGCAATCGAACAAAGCGACTTACCATCTCACTCCCCTCCCCGGACAGGCTCATTGAGAGGAACGGAGCGAGCCCGGGACCACACACGCCGTCCCTTTCTTCCCAATCGGAGGCAACAGCTTAGGCCCCGAAGCTCGTGCGCACAATGACCTTGTTCCGTGACCGATTCGTGACCGGACCCGGTCGCGGTATGTCCGCAGGCGGGAAAGCTCTGTCATGCCGACCTTCGTACGTCCACGCCGCACCACCACGAGGTTCTCCGCGTAGGCTGGACGCCTCGCCAGCGCACGGCGCCGTACCGGCCGGACCGCTCGGGCTCGGGCCCGACGCCGGCGATCGGCGGTCGCCTCGCGTCACGACCGCTTTCTATATATATGGGCGAGTGGTTCGTAGTCGCTGCAATGGGGGGGGGCCGCATTCGGGCGAATATCAGCACCCGGAGACACGATGAGCATGTACGTTGCGCTCCTCCGCGCGGTGAACGTAGGAGGAAGGAAGAAGGTGGCCATGGGTAGTCTGCGCGAGATGTGCGAGGAGGCCGGATTGGCCGGTGCCCGTACCCTCCTGCAGAGCGGGAACCTCGTCTTCGACAGCGACCTGCGGAGCACGGACGATCTGGAGCGGCTGCTCGAGGCGGAGGCTCAGCGTCGGCTCGGACTGGCCACACGCTTCTTCGTGCGGACGGCCGACGAATGGGCGAGCGTCGTGGTGGACAACCCCTTTCCGGAGGAGGCGGAGCGCGACCCCAGCCACCTTCTGGTCCTCGCGCTCTCGACCTCTCCCGCATCGGAAGACATCGAGGCACTGCGCGCCGCCATCGTCGGACGGGAGGTCGTGGCGGCGCGCGGCCGACAGGTGTACGCTTTCTACCCGGATGGAATCGGTCGCTCCAAGCTCACGAACGCGGTCCTCGAGCGCGCGCTCGGCGGCCCGTGCACGGGCAGAAACTGGAACACGGTGCGGAAACTCCTCGACATGGTGGAAGCATGAAGCTCTCGACGCTCGCACTCGCCCTCTCGTCGGTCTTGCTCCCGTCGGCGCTCTTGTCGGCTCAGACCGCCCCCGGACAGGTGCCGATCGTCATCGAGACCGAGCTCGGCGACATCCACGCCGAGCTGGACTCGGCACGTGCGCCCGTCACCGTGACGAACTTCCTCCGTTACGTGGACGCCCACATGTACGACGGGGCCAGCTTCTTCAGGGCCGTACGCATGAACAACCAACCGCACGACTCGATCAAGATCCAGGTCGTCCAGGTGGCGCTGTCCCGCAAGTACGCCCGCGAGGAATTCCCGCCGATCCCGCTCGAGCGCACCAACCAGACGGGGCTCCACCACGTCGACGGGGCGCTGTCGATGGCCCGCTGGGGACCCAACACGGCGACGTCCAGCTTCTCGATCGTGATCGGGCGACAGCCTTCGATGGACTACGGAGGCATGCGCAATCCGGACGGCCAGGGCTTCGCCGTGTTCGGCCGCGTTACGTCCGGGATGAAGATCGTCCACGAGATCCAGGCCGGGGCCACACGGAATCAGCAGCTGCTTCACCCCATCCTGATCAAGCGGATACGCCGCGTCTCCGGAAGCGGCGCTCCTACTCCCGGAACGCCTCCTTCCTGAGCGCCTCCACATCCGAGAGCTCGCGCGGCGCGCTGGTGATTCGCTCTACGCCGGTCTCGGTGATCAGGTAGTTGTCTTCGATGCGGATGCCCGTGTTCGCGTAACGCGCCACGGCCTCGTGCGCGTGCGCGACGAGGGCGCGGTTGCGGGGCGTGTCCGGCAGGTCGGCCAACGTCCGATCGCGCACGTACAGCCCCGGCTCGATGGTGAAGACGTCGCCGGGTCGAAACACGTGGGGCGGACTGTTCGAGAACTGCGCGGGATCGTGGACGTCCAGACCGATTCCGTGAGAGAACCCATGATAGGAGTACAGGTACCACTGGGGGCACGTACCGTCGGGGTTCGCCCATCTGCCGGGGCACAG
Organism: Longimicrobiales bacterium; assembly: GCA_046704545.1. Lineage (GTDB taxonomy): Bacteria > Gemmatimonadota > Gemmatimonadetes > Longimicrobiales > Gaopeijiaceae > SZUA-318. The sequence continues at coordinate 11,790 of JBJKRT010000051.1, read as the reverse complement.
CCCCGCCGGGGGATCGAACGATGCCTCCTCCGATTCGATCAGGCCGAGCCGGGCGAGGCCGGCTTTGAAGACCGAGTAGATCGAGTCGCTCTCCTCGGACGGCGATCCTCCGGGTCGTAGCTGGCGCTCGCCGGCCTTCTCCGCGGCCAACACGATTTCGTAGAGCTCCCGTTGCGCCGACGTGAACGTGGCATCCACGGGAATCGTGCGCGTGATGTCCGCAGAATACCCGTCGTAGTATGCTCCGACGTCCATCAGCACGACCTCGCCCGACCGGGCTTTGCGCATACCCGCCGGGTAGTGGAGCACGGTCGAGTTGGGACCCGACCCCACGATCGAGGAGTACCCCGGGCCGTCCGCCCCGAGACGGCGGTACGTCGCCTCCATGACGGCCTGGATCTCGTTCTCCCCCATCCCGGGGCGCAGCGCGCGCATGGCGGCCTCGTGCGCACGCGAGGTCACGACCGCGGCCTGCTTCAGGATTGCGATCTCCGCGGAGCTCTTCCGGCCACGCATCTGGTCGACCCAGTCGTTGATCTCGCGAACCCTGAGGCCCGGATGGCGCGCCTCGAGGCGGCGAACGAAGAGGCGACCGGCCGTGATCGAGTCGACCCGGCCGAACTCCGCCGACTGGACGTCGGAGACGGAGTACACCGGCAGCCCCCGGTCGACGAGCGAGTCCACGAACGCCTCGAACGTGTCGATCGGTCGAGCCTGGAGTCCCAGGTCGCGGGCGACGTCCTCCGGCGTCTTGCGCGTCCCGTAATAGAGCGCCCGGCGGGGATCCGACCCGGGAATGAACAGGATCGACGTCGTCCGGCCGCCACGCTCGACCATGGCGAACGCGGCGTCGGAATCGAGGAAACCGGTCAGGTAGCGGAACGAGGGAAGCTGGTAGAACGGAGGCGTGTGGCGCACCGGTTCCCGTCCGCCGTACGCGACCACGACACCGCTGTCGATGCGGGAGGCCAGGGCTCCGCGGCGCGCGGCATACTCGGAGGTGGGGATCTGAGCGACGAGTGGGCCGGCACAGACCAGAAGCGCGGCGCAAACACGGAAGGACGAGCGCACCATGACGGACCTCGGACGGCGAGAGGGAGTTCGTCTGGGCAGGTCGTTGCCGGACGCTACCGCCCCGTCCCGACCGAGGCAAGATGTGCGTAGCCGGGATCCGCGCTTCGGATCCGCGGCCTCCGACGATGCGGCGCCGCCCCGATCGGGGCGGCGCCATCCGCAGCCGCTACTGTGCCTCTTCCTGCACCTCGCGGGTGATCGGGTCGGGCTTCACCGTGAACGTCTGCGTGTAGGTGGCCCCGTCCACGGTGAGCTTCGCCGTGAACGTGCCCGGGAGCTCGACGCGCGGGCTACCCGGCGTGGCCGCCCGTCCGAACCCGCCGAAGCCTCCCAGCCGGATCCCCGTGTTCGGGACCCAGGCCACCCGATGCATACCCGCGTCGGTGTGGAAGACCTCGGGCTCGGGCTCCCACAGCGCTGTGATTCTCGGAATACCGCCGGGCCGGGGTCCGCGGCCTCGACGGCCACGTCCTTCGTTCGCCGGGTGGGGGTAGGTCTCGAGGACCTTTCCGGCCGTGTCGAGGATCTCGAGCGTGACCTTCCCCGGAGAATCCTCCTTGAGGTAATAGTCGATGTAGACGCCGTTCGGCGGGTTCTCCGCCTGGGGCTCGTCCTTCTGGAGTCCGGTGCCGTTCTCTCCACCCTGATCCATGAAGATCTGGTCGGCGGGCTTGAAGAGGTACGCCTGCGCCTGCGCGACCGAATCGTCGATCTGACGGAGGGCGCTGATGTCGTCGATCACCCAGAAGCCACGGCCGTGGGTCGCGACGATCAGGTCGTCCGAATAGAACTGGAAGTCCCGCACGGAGGTCACGGGCAGGTTGAGCTGCAGCGGCTGCCAGTGATCGCCGTCGTCGAACGAGATGAAGGCGCCCCGCTCCGTGCCGGCCACGAGGAGACCCCGGCGCATCGGGTCCTCCTTGACCACGTGCACGTACACGCCCTCCGGCAACCCGTCACTGATCTTCTCCCACGTCTTGCCCATGTCGCGGGTGCGATAGATGTACGGATCGAAGTCCTGGAGCTGGTGCCGGTCCACGCTCGCGTACGCCGTCTTGTAGTCGAAGTGCGAGGCCTCGATCATCGTCACTCGGCTCCACGCGGTGATGGCCGCCGGGGTCACGTCCTGCCAGCTCTTGCCGTCGTTGAGCGTGAGCTGGATGCGGCCGTCGTCGGTGCCGATCCAGACCATCGGCACGAGCATCGGAGACGGAGAGATCGTGTAGATCACGCCGCGCTTCCCGTTACGGAACGAAGCGGCCGCGGCCGCCGCGTCGAGGTTGGACGGAATGCCCGGATCGGGACGCGTAAGATCGGGGCTGATCTGCTTCCACGACTGCGCGGCGTCCGTCGACTTGAAGAGGAACTGGTTCGCGTAGTAGAGCGCGTGGGGGTCGGCCGGCGAGAGCACGAGCGGCTGGGTCCAGTCCGTCCGTGCCGGCTCCGGGCTCTTCGGCCTCGTCGTGCCCTCGACCGTGCGGTTGTGCGCAAGATCGTAGCGGGCGCCCTCGCCACCGTAGATGATGCCCGGATGGAGCGGATCGCCCGCGGTGTATCCGCTCTCTCCGGATGCCCCGATGGGCTCCCAGTCACGCATGGAGATCTCGGCGAACTTGCCTCGTGAGCGAACCGCCACACCCCCACTGTCCTGCTGGGCACCGGTGACCCAGTACGGGAACCGGTAGTCCACCGAGACGTGGTAGATCTGCGCGATCGGCTCGTTGTACCAGGAGCTCCACGTCACGTCGCTCGGATCCTCGGCCTTGGCGTTCCGGGTGACGATACACCCCTGATCGCTCGCGACGATGATCGTGTTCGGCTCGTCCGGAGAGACCCAGATCTGGTGATAGTCGTCGCCGCCGGGCGAGCCGCGCAGCGGCACCCAGCTGTGGCCGCCGTCCATGGACCGCGACACCGACACGTTGGAAACGTAGACGACGTCCGCGTCCGTGGGGTCCACCTCGAGCGACTCGAAGTACCAGCCGCGTCCCCAGAGCGCGGGGTCGTGCGAGAGACGCGTCCAGGTGGCGCCGGCATCGTCGGACCGAAAGAAGCCACCCTGGCCCGAAGCCCCCCCGCCGTACCCGTTCGCCGGGGTGGTCGGCTTCGGCGCTCCGGGTGCGGGCACGAGGTCGTCCACCAGCGCGTACAGACGGTGCGGCTCGCTCGGGCACACGGCGATACCCGTACGGCCGATCCCCCCTTTCGGGAGCCCGCCCTCGAGCCGCTTCCAGGTGTCTCCTCCATCGGTGGACTTGTAGATCCCACCACCCGGGCCGTTCGTCGGTGCATACACGAACCACGGCGGCCGACGCGTATTCCAGAGGCCCGCGTAGATCACCTTCGGGTTGGTCGGGTCGATCACGACCTCGACCGCTCCGACGCTCTCGTTCTCGTAGAGGACCTTCTTCCAGTTCTTCCCGCCATCGGTCGAGCGGAAGACGCCGCGGTCGGGGCTGTCTCCGTAGAAGTCACCGATCGCCGCCACGAACACCGTGTTCGGATCGTGGGGATGCACCGCGACCTTGCCGATGTGCTGGGTCTTGTCGAGGCCGAGATGCGTCCAGCTCTTGCCGGCGTCGGTCGACTTGTACATCCCGTTGCCGTAGCCGACCGAGTCGCGCAGTGTCGACTCTCCGCTGCCGACGTAGACCACGTCCGGAGCCGACGGGGCGACGGCAAGAGCACCGATGGACGCCACCGGCTGGGAATCGAAGACCGGCTCCCAGACGCGTCCCGCGTCGATCGTCTTCCAGACGCCACCGTTCACCGCGCCGAAATAGAATTCGTTCGGCCGACCGACCACGCCCGACACGGCGTCCACGCGGCCCCCGCGGAACGGCCCCAGCATACGCCAGTGCAATCCCGAGAAGAGGCTCGCCGGCTGCGGCCCCGCCATCGCGCGAAGAACGCCATGGTCGAGTGCCGCTTGCCGCGCTTCCTCGGCCCCCGGCATGGAGAGCCCGGCCAATCGCCCCGCCGTCCCGGGGCCCACCAGAAGGAGCGCACCACCGAGCTGGCCGGCACGCATGAAGAAGCTGCGCCTGGAGACCGCGGCTCGGTTCGGCTCTGGAGACTCGGTCAGGATTGGATCGACTTCGAACGGCTCGGACGCTTCGGGATTCTTCGCCACGGTGCGCTCCGGATGGCAGGCCTACGTTCACCGGAGGGGAGTCGGACCCCAGCACGGGGGCAGTCCGGGATCCCCTCCACAGGGAAGGCCATTATACGGGCTCACACGCGCGTGGGCACGCGTCTCGCGGTGTCGCGGCCGGAAGGGCTCCCTTACTTCTCGTCGGCCGACGGTCCGTACATCCCGGGCACCGGCACGTCCAGCAGCCGCAGGTAGACCCCGAGCTGCGCGCGATGGTGGATCATATGGTTGAGCGCGAAGGAGCGGTACACCGCCGACCGCGGCAGCTCGAACCAGACCTCGTCGCCCGAGCGGAGCGTCCAGGTGACCGCGAAATCCTCTTCCTTCGTGCCTTCGAGCGCCGCACGCGCGTCCTTCACCGCGTCGTCGAACACGGCGAGCATCTGCTCGCGATCGTTCGTTTCCGGCCTGCTCCATCCCCCGCCCATGTCGAGCTCCGCGGTCTTCAACGCCATGTCGACCCAGAGGGGCAGCGTCGCGACGTGTCCCGCCAGCGCCAACAGGCTGGACGACTTCTCGTGAGGCTTGAAGTCCAGGTGATCGTCCGGGACACGCTCCAGCATCTTGCGCGTGTTGGCCATCTCCTGGTCGAACTCGGGGAGCATCTCTCTGCCGTTCATCGGCTTATCCTCGTGGGTCGCAAAGAGTACCTGTAGGGATCCCGAATAAACACCGAACACGACCCGGACGCAAGGACTCCGTCAGAGCTCGATACGCGCCCCGATCTCCACGACCTGGTTCGGCGGAAGCCGGAAGTAGGATGTCGGCGACTTGGCGTTGTGGCTCATGAACGCGAACAGGCGCTCGCGCCACGCGACCATCCCGGAGCCGGTCTTGCTCGGCACGAGCGTCTCGCGGCCGAGGAAGTACGTCGTGGTCATCTTCTTCAGAACGAGGTCTTCCTTGCCGTCGAGCTTCTGGAGCTCGCCTCCGACGTCGATATCGTCCATGAAGCCGTACTTGAGGATCAGCGTGTAGAAGCCGTTGCCGCGTGGCACCAGTGTCACACGCTCGGAGGCGGGCAGGTGCGGCACGTCCTCGGTGCTCACGGCGAGGAGGATCACCTGCTCGTGCAGCACGCGGTTGTGCTTCAGGTTGTGCAGGAGCGCCCGCGGCGTGCCCTGCGGATCGCTGAACATGAACACGGCCGTGCCGGGGACCCGGGTGGGTGGGTGGCGCATGACGTTGTCGATGAAGTCCGTAACCGGAATCTCCCGGGCCTTCATGCGGGACGCCAGCAGGCGGCGTCCCGACCGCCAGGTGGTCATGAGCAGGTAGACGATGCCGGCCACCACGAGTGGGAACCACCCGCCCGCGGGAATCTTGAGCATGTTCGGACCCCAGAACGAGAGGTCCACGAGCAGGAACAGCCCCGACAGTCCGAGTGCCGCGGGAAGAGGCCACTTCCACCCGTCCTTGGCCAGGTGATAGAAGAGGACGGTGGTGATGACCATGGTGTTCGTGATGGCCACGCCGTATGCGGCGGCGAGGTTGCTCGAGCTCTTGAAGCCGATCACCAGGCCGATGCACGCGATCATGAGCGCCCAGTTGACCTCCGGAATGTAGATCTGGCCGATCTCCCGCTCGGACGTGTGCTCGATCTGGAGGCGCGGGCTGTAGCCGAGCTGCATCGACTGCATGGCCAGTGAGTACGATCCCGAGATCACCGCCTGGGACGCGATGACGGCCGCGGCGGTCGCCATGATCACCATCGGGTAGATGGCCCATCCCGGTCCCATCCGGTAGAACGGATTCGCCACCGCCGAAGGGTCGCGGATGAGCAGAGCGCCCTGCCCGAAGTAGTTCAGGAGCAGACCGGGAAGCACGACCGTGAACCACGCGATCTGGATCGGCCGCGCACCGAAATGCCCGAGGTCCGCGTAGAGGGCCTCTCCGCCGGTCACGACCAGGAAGATGCTGCCCAGCACCAGCATGCCCTTCAGGCCGTTGTGCACGAAGAAGAGAATCGCGTGATGTGGGCTCAACGCCCACAGCACGCTCGGCGCTTGAACGATCTGGTAGATGCCCAGAAGCCCCAGCATCAGGAACCAGCCGAGCATCACGGGGCCGAAGATCGTCCCGACCCTCTCCGTGCCCCGTCTCTGGAAGAGGAAGAGCCCGACGAGGATCACGACGGCAATCGGGATCACGTAGGACTGGAACACCGGCGTGGCCACCTTCAGGCCCTCCACGGAGGAGAGCACGGTGATGGCCGGTGTGATCATCCCGTCACCGTAGAGCAGCGCGGCGCCGAAGAGACCGAGCAGGATCAGGAGACGCTTGCTCCCCTCCTTACCCTCCTCCATGCGCGTCACGAGCGCGGCCAGAGCGAGAATCCCACCTTCGCCGCGGTTGTCCGCACGCAGCACGAAGACGAGATACTTGATGGAGATGACGAGGATCAGCGACCAGAAGATGAGCGACAGGACACCGAGGACGTTGTCCGGAGCCACCGGCATCCTGTAGCTCTCGTGAAAGCTCTCCCGGAACGCGTACAGCGGACTGGTCCCGATGTCCCCGTAGACCACGCCCAGCGCTGCCAGGGAGAGTACCGCCAACCGCTTTCGTGTCGGTCCTTCCGTGGTGGCTCCGTCCTCCATGCCGCTCCGTCACCTCGCTCGCTCGGGTACCCGCCGCCGATGACGCTTGGCGATCGAACGCTCGATTCCGGCCCCGTCCTCGAACGCGACCGAAACCTCTAAGATCGCAAGAACGCGGCGTTCGGCTACCCGTGCTATCCGGCGAAGGCCCACGTCAATGCGGCAGATACGGCCTCACGAGCCCGTACGTCCATGCTCCGACCAGGGCAGCGAAGAGCGCGACGATCATGACGGGGATGCCCGCGCCTACGAGCGCGAAGATCGGGCCGGGGCACGCACCGAGCAGGCCCCACCCGAGCCCGAAGACGATGCCGCCCAGGATGTGTCGGGGACTCGGACGTGCCTCTTCGAGGCGCGGGTACTGGATGGGTTCGCCCCGGATTGTCCGGACGCCGCGCCACTTCATGACGGCGAGGCTCCCCGCACCGACCAGCACCGCCAGCCCGATGACGCCGTACATCCAGATGCTGGCGAAATCGAACATCTCCTGGATCCTGAACCAGGAGGCCACCTCCGACTTGATGAACAACGTTCCCAGGTAGACGCCGAGAAGGAAGTACACCCAGCGTGACTCGCCCGGCGCGCGTCGGCCGTCGAGCTCCGCCCCTCCGCGCGTCGACGCGCTCCTCAGTTCCTCCCTCACCGGCTTCTCCATTACAGAATCGCCGGCAGGATGAGGTGCGCAGAGATCAGGCCGCCGATGAAGAAACCGATCACGACGACCAGTGAAGAGAGCATCAGGTTGGAGAGACCCGAGATCGCGTGGCCCGACGTGCACCCGCCGGCCCAGCGCGCTCCGAAGCCCACGAGGAACCCGCCGAGAATCACGACCACGACGCCGGGAAAGCTCAGCAATCCGCTCATCGAGAAGAGCTGATGGGGCACGAGGCCGTGGAAGTCGTGGATCCCGAGGGAGACGAGGTGGGCGCGTGCCCGTGCGCTGATGGCCACGACGTAGCCGGGGCGCGAGAGCACACGTCCACCCAGAAAGCCCCCGACGAGGATCCCGAGCGCCATCGCCAGGTTCCAGTCGCCCTCCTTCCACCAATCGTAGCGGAAGTAGTCGATCTTCCGGGGCAGCGTGGCCGCGCACAGGTGACGGAACGCCGAGGAGACGCCCCACTTCTTGCCGCCGTACCAGAACACGAACGGCACGACGATCCCGATGAGCGGACCGGCTACATACCAGGGCCAGGGTTGGCGAAGGACTTCGAGCATGGGCAGGATTGAGCGATCAGGTCCCGGTGGGCGAGGCTCCTTCGACCGTCACCCTACCCACGAAGAGGATGTTCGCGAAGGTCCTCTTGAGCGTCTTGCTCGTGAAGTTCTTCATGGGCGTGCCGCCGGGCCACGACACCGTCTGGCCCTTGTGGACCTTCGTCGCGGGCGCGGCAATCCACAGCGTCGAGTCGCCCGAGCTCACCTCGAGGTACGTGTACTGGCTGGCGTCGAAGGTCTGCTTGACCACGCCCCGACCCGCTGCCGCAACCCCCTGCGCCGAGACCTGGCCCGGCTTCAGGAAGCCTTCGGTGAAGTAGATCTTGTCGAACGTCCGCTTGAGCGTCTTGCTGGTGAAGTTCTGCATCGGCATGGACGTCGAGACCGAGACGGTATCACCGACGGCGAGCTTGGTCGTGGGGCCGGCCGCCCAGACCTTCGTTCCGCCGACGTTCAGCTGGGCGTACGTGTATCCGCCGGAGTTCATGGTCTGGGTGACGACACCCTTGAGCGGAGGAGCGCCTCTGGTGCCGGCGACGTTGGGATGCCCGGCCGGCAGGGAGCTGCCCGACGCCGCGGCGGCACCGGACGTGCCGGCTGAAGGCTTCTGCTTCGCACATCCGGTGACCAGGACCCCCGCTGCGAACAGGGCGGCGCCAATGACGATTCGTTTATCACGCAACATGATGCGGTCTTCCCGTGATCGAGATGGATTCCTGATGGTTCGCACGGAGGGTCTGAGCGGGGCGTATACCCCCGAGGGCCTCCGAAGTGGCACTCCGTCGAGCGCTCCGATCAGCCGCCGCGAACCGCCCGCGGATTCAGCCAATCGGCATGCAGCCGCGCATCGTCGCTCCGTGCCGGAACGACCTTCAGCGAAAGCGTACGCACGCCGCGCACGTCGACATCGACCGGGATCGGGGGCGTACCGCCGCGGACGAGCCCGCTCTTCCACAGCACCCGCCCGTCGCCCACCACTTCGAAGCGAGCGGCCGCCGTCGAGTCCGGATGGGCTTCGTCGTCGAGGCCGATCCGCGCCCTGAAGCGCGCGAAGACTCCGGCCAGGTCGTAGCGAACGTCGGACGTGGCGACCGTGCCGAGCCCGTGCTCCCACGTACGGCCCGCGACGGTGAGCTCGTTGCCCTCGAACGACCGATCCCGCCCCAGCATGCCGCGACTCTGACGCACCATCGCCGGCTGCATGTCCGAGAGCCCCGCGCTGTCGGGCACGGTCAACGTGATCGTCTTCGAGATCCCACGCCGTGCGACCGTCCCGTCCGTCCACACCTCGCGCACGTCGATCGTGTGCTGCTTGCCGGGCGCGAGGCCACGGATCGTGGCCCAGGGCTGGAACGTTACGCCCATCGGCTCGCTGTCGACCGAGACGCGGTAGCCTGCGTGCAGGTAGTACTCGGTCGGCCACGAGAGATCCACGGACGTCACGGAGCGCTGCCGTACGGCGAGCGGACCCTGGGCGCCCACGGGATAATGGTACGCCTCGGACGGGCCGAACTTGACGCTCCACGAGACCGTCTGCGAAACGTTCGACGCGACCGTGACCGTGGCGTAGCCCTGGTGGCTCGCAAACGTGACCGAAGGCCGGGGACGCCCCGGCTCACCCGTCGCCGTAGCCGACACGATGCGGTACGTCGCGCGCACGGGAGGCAGACCGAAGGTGAGCGTGTAGGGATCTCCCCCCACGACCCGGCTCTCGCCGGAAACCGTCGGCTTCTGGGCCGTGCCACCGGAGGAGAGCGCCTTCAGGCTGACCCAGCCCTGCGTGATGTGTCGGTTCGTGGAGACCAGCACCGGGCGCGAGGTCGCCGGCACGAGGGTGACGACCCGCACGTCCTCGGGTGGGACGTCCAGGAAGACGCCGTGGTCCCACGCTCCCAGGTACGTGCCGCGCCAGAAATCGTAAACGTGGTAGGTCCGGTCGGGATCGAGGCCCAGCTCCTTCCACGACAGCAAGCGATTGAGCGAGGTGTGCGTGCTGTGGTTGAAGAGCGCGACGACGTCGTAATGCCGGCCCAGGTCGGCCACCTTCAGGTCGACGATCGTCTTATGGACGTTGTCGGGTCGGTACAGGTCGAGCGGACGGATGTCGGTGGCGGGGAAGACCCGCTTCAGGATGTCGATCCGCGAGGCCGGGAGGTCGGTCATGCGGTCGCTCGCCATGAGCGCCTGCCCGGTGAGGCCGTACAGCGTCGCCCAGGCGCGGGCGGTTCCGTCCGTCAACGGCGGCCGCACCAGCAGCGCGTCCGGATCCGAGTACCAGGCCACGTTGTTCAGGAACGCGTAACTGTTCGTCGCGTCCTCGGCGATCAGGAAGCCCTCCCATCCGCCCACCACGTCGTCGGCCGTGCGCCCGCCGACCGTGAGGCCGATACCCGCCAGGTCCGGCCCCCAGGACAGGAGGAGGTACGACCTCGGGCCGATCGCGTTGCGGATCCACTTCAGCGTCGGCCGATACACCTCGGCGGCAGCCGTGGCGGAGTCGGGCGCCTGCGGCACCGGCCCGGCCATCCAGGGGAGCGCCTTCCGGTACTGGTCGAGCACGACCGTCTGGCCGTCGACCTTGAAGTACGTGAAGTCTTCCTTGCGCAGCTTTCCGAAAAGGTCGTCGAAATACCTGTGCGCAGCCGGTTTGGTCGGGTCGAGCAGGTACGTGCCCGGCCAGCTCCGGAACGCGCGCTGGTCGCCGTTCGGACCGGTGAGAAACGCGCCCGAGCGGCGGACGACGTCGATGTTGCTCTGCCCGTGGGGCGAAAGCCAGATGCCCGCCTCGAGCCCGAGCGAGCGGATCGAGTCGGCGATCGCCTTCATCCCCATCTTCGCGAAGCGCGGATCGACACCCATGGGATCGCGCGGCTCACGCGTGTTCGGGCCCGTCCCCTGCCAACCGTCGTCGATCTGGATCCAGTTGGCGCCGTACGGCCCCAGGTTCTTCGCCATCCAACGGGCGTTCGCCAGAATCTCGGCCGGGTCGATGTTCCGGTAGTAGTAGTACCAGGAGCACCACCCGGAGGGAGGCAGCGGGAAGATGGACTTGTCGATCGGCCGGTAGTACGTGATGCCGAGCGAGTCCTTGTAGTAGTCCCGGAGCACCCGTCCGCTGCGGGTGACCACCTTGTCGGCCACGGGATCGAACGTGCCGTCGGCCAGCGGCGTGCTCACTTCCCCGAGCGTCGTGACGAGCATGTCGTCGATGCCGGAGGGCTGGAGACGCACCGGCACCGGGCGGGGCCATGGCGTGACGGGGCCCGACGCGGCGATGCGGCGAGCGCGCTGAGGCAAGGGACCGGCCTGACCGGCAACCGGTCGGTAGGCGGCCGCGAGCACGAACGCAGCAAGCAGGAGACGAAGGCCGAAGGGGTGTGGTTTGATATCCATCGTACACCGAGAGAAGGGGAGGCGCCGCAACCATATTCCCGACGGCGGCACGGAGTCAACGTGTGGGCCGGGCGAAGCCTCGCCTTGCCCGTCATCTCGGAGGCTCCTACGATCCGCCTTCCGTCTCGCTCGCCTCGTCCCGTCTCGCGGGAGGCCCTCCGTTGCGTACGCATTCAACCGTCCTGATCGCGGCCCTGGCCCTCGCCGCGTGCAGCAGTCCCCCGCCCGTGAACCCGTCCTACGACCCGGTCTTTCCTCCGGTCTCGGGCGATCTCATGACGATCTCCTCGCCGAGCCTCGCGGACCTGAACGGAGACGGCGTCCCCGATATCGTCTTCGGAACGGGCGTCG